>CANCYR010000107.1 GCA_947382355.1 uncultured Lachnospiraceae bacterium | reverse complement strand
TATCCTTTCCGGCTCACACTGCAGGGCAGCCGCTGCTAACTCCACCGTTGCGCTGGACACCTGAAATTCCAGAATACGGTCTTTGATTCCATATTCTTCAAAATATGCTCTTACTCTTTCAATAGACATTTCTTTTCCTCCTATTCATCCGGAATGATTCCGGGTAAAATGCAGCCACAAAAATTTTTCTGTTCTCTTCCATTTATAACATATTCCGGCATAAAAGAAAAGGCGGCAGTTCAGGCAGGGGATTTCAAGGCAGGCGTCCAACCAGGCTCCCCGCAAAGAATGTTTCTGCGTCGCCACGCTCTCGCTCTGATAAAAACGCAGCAGTTCTAAGCTCGAAAATACCTCGCTAAGAACTGGCGATTTTATAAGGGCTCCTCCAGAAATCATTCTTTGCGGGGAGCCTGGTTGGATGCCTGCCTTGAAATCCCCTGCCTGAACTGTTAAAGGAAACCGTTGAAAGAAAGGGAAAGAAAAGATGGAAACAATTGCTATTTTCACTTAAACGTAGTATTCTATGTATCAATAAGAACCGCCCTTTTCAGGCAGTTCCTTCATTGAAATATTATGTAAACGAAAGGGTTTTGGATATGAACGAAGCATTCCATATTATCAGCGACGGCTCCTGTGACCTTCCTATAGAGCTTGTGCAGGAAAAAAACATTACTGTAGTGCCGTTTTATGTATCTTTTGATGATGAACATTATATGAAAGAAAATGTAGATATCGGTATCAGGGACTTTTACCAGCAGATGGTTGACAAAAAAGGAGTATATCCCAAATCCTCCATGCCTTCTGTCCATGATTATGAGGAAGCATTTTTACCTTTTGCCAAAGCAGGTATGCCTGTTATCTGTATCTGTATTACAACCAAGTTCAGCGGCTCCATGCAGTCGGCATTAAATGCCCGTTCCATCGTGCAGGAAACCTGTCCGGAAGCTGAAATAACTGTAATTGATGCCACTGTAAATACCGTCCTTCAGGGACTGTATGTGCTGGAAGCCGTAAATCTTCGGGACAGCGGTACAAGCTATCAGGACACGGTGGCGCGGCTGGAGGAAATCAAAAGCACTGGCAGAATTTTCTTTACCGTCGGGAACATGGAATATTTAAAACACGGGGGACGTATCGGAAAGGTGGCTGCCATTGCCGGAAGCGTTCTGGATATCCGCCCTGTCATTACCTTAAAGCAGGGGGAAATCTTTCCCTCCGGCATGGACAGGGGCAGGCGGCGCACGACCCAGAAGGCTCTGGCTCTTTTGTTGGAATATCTGAAAGAAAGCAGCCTTGGCATAGAATGCTTCAGTCTGGCGGTAGGATTCGGATATGACCATGAGGAGGCCGTTGCTTTCCGGGACCACACGCTTTCTGTGCTTCGGGATAATGGATATGATATAAAGGAAATTCCCCTTTACCAGATTGGCGCCACTATCGGAGTGCATACCGGACCTTATCCGCTTGGTTTTGGGATTATAGAAAAAGGGATTCCAACGCAGACAGAATAGAATAAAACCGGATTACCTGCCCTCTAAATCGCTTGCCATTGTGGGCCTTGCTTCGCTTCTGACACAAAACAGCCATTGATTCCCGTCTCTCCGGATGGATTGGGATTTCAATGGCTGTTTTCCATTTTTATAAAAAACCACGGATATCCACGGCAAGCTTTTCTTCCAGATTTATCAAACGTTTTGCAATGTCCTTGGTTTTTTCGTCAGCGGCTTTATATTGATTCAGATATTTATGAAGGGACTTTACCCCCATATTACAGCCGTCCGTTATTAAATCGGCAATGGTTTCATCGGATTCATCCATAACCAGCTTCACGTTTGTTTTCATCCATGACATGCCTTTCGCCATGGAATTTGGTTCTTTTCCGTCATCATGGTATTTTTCTAAAAGAACCCGGATTTCCTCTTTCAGCTTATCATGTTTCTCTTTGCAGTCCGCAAGGCACTTTCTGAGTGTCCCGTCATGCACATAATCCAAAACATCATCAATGGATGCAACACCCATTTTAATGCCGGCATCACATTCCCGCAGCAACTTTATCGTATCATCTTCAATCATTGACTATTTTCCCCTCCTTTATTTATGGCTTAAGAAAATTATTCCCATTTTTTGCAAATATCATTCTGCCGCTATCTTTTCCTGAAGCCGGTTTTCAGCGTCTCTTTTTAAGTTTTGTATTTCCTGCTTATCCACATACTGTTTTAAAATGAGAGCTAAAAAGGCAGACAAAATCCTCGCAAAAACCGTACTCCACCAAATCATAATCTGCCCACCATACAAAGGCGGCAAAATAAGCATCAGCACTAACATAAAAAGCGGTTCTATAAAGGTCAGAATATAAGAAAAGGTACTTTTTTCCGTTGCATAAAAGCTTGCTGTGGTAATACGGAGAATGGCAACAAAAGGCACGGAAACCAGAAAAACAGGCATAATTCCGACATCATGGCAGCCACAATGGGATAAGCGATATTTACGGCTGAAAGTCTCATATCACCAATACTGTTTCCAACAAAGAAACCATCTACAATCGTATAAATACCTGACAATGCAAAGGATAATACAGAAGGTATCACATATTTAAAGAAAGTTTTTATGTCACGCATTTATTTTCCTGCTCCTTCCCGCCTTTTTTCCAAAAACTGTCTTGCTTCAACTTGTCTTTGCTCCATAGATTTTAAATTCATATATTTATCCCTCTCTATAATAGTCCGTACATGTACTATATTCATTGTAGTCCATATACAGACTATTTGCCAAAAAAGAAAAAATTCATTTAATCTATCCGTTTCATACAGGCATTACCCCGTCAGAGCGCCCATGATGCGCAAAAAAATACACCGGACCCAATGGCTTGCGGTGTATTACAAATATTAAAAAATATAGCACTTTAAACGTA
>CANCYR010000106.1 GCA_947382355.1 uncultured Lachnospiraceae bacterium | reverse complement strand
TTTGCGTTACTTTCGGGAAAGTAACAAAGCCTTGCGCCTTTCGGCGCAGTAAAATCAGTATATAGAATGTGGAGGATATGCCTATTGGAAAGGACGATTAGCAGCATGATGGGGAAGGGTTCAGTCAATCACAATACGAGAGCCTTTAGCGCAAAGAATGTAGATAAGGAACGTAGCCGGGATAACGTGGAATTTTGCCACTCGGATATAAAAGAGGTCTATCACAATCTTTTTGATGAAGCACTGGAACGCTACAACGCAAAACAGAAACGGAGTGACCGAAAGACTGACGATTACTATGAGAAGATACGCCGGGGAAATCAGGAAAAATTATTTTATGAGGTCATTTTTCAAATCGGCAACAAGGATGATATGAACGTGCAGAGCAATGAGGGGCAATTGTTTGTGGAAAATGTGGAAGAGTTGAAAGGAAGAATAAGGAAGAAATTAAGAAAATATTTCCCAATCAACCTAATGGTAATGATATTTTAAGGCAAATCAAGGGAACTATGATGGCACATTCGTAATAAAAATTTCATATTGTGGAAACAAAATAATCTGTATGAAAAGCAGAACAATTTGAAAAGGCAGAAATGGAAGAGTGAGAAATCGTTGGGGCGATAAAAGATTTGGCATAACGGTTGCTATGCGTATATTTTAATCGACAGTGAAGCAGAGAGGTAGTATAATAAATAGATAAAATTTTGTTAAGTTGTTACTATGCATGGTGTGAAGGGTAGAATATAAACAAACGTGGATGGAGGTGCGCTGTGGGAAAAAAGTATGAGTATGATGCTGTAATATATGAAATTCCGGAAAAAGGAGGAGCCTATGTGATTTTTCCGTGGAATATCCGCGAGGAATTTGGCAAGGGACGTGTCAAAGTGCATGCGGCTTTTGACGGCATTGCGTATGATGGAAGCATAGTCAACATGGGCGTGAAAGACGACAAGGGAGATATCTGCTACATTATAGGCATGCTCAAGGATATCCGCAGGCAGCTTGGAAAAGGTGCCGGAGACAATGTTCATATGGTAGTGGAGGAGCGGTGAGATGAAACATCCCGCCGCTTTTTGCGTATTCTATCGGTCTGAATACAGCCTGGAAAACGAACTGTTCACGGATGCCCCTTGCAACAAAAAAACGAAAACTGTATCAAGTTTTCGGCACAGGGCTGTGAATGGTAATGACGGCCAGTTGAGTTTTTGCTGGGTAAATTAGCCGATAAAAGGATGACAGCTAATAGGTTTGGTGATAAAATAATTATAGCTTACAGAATGATAAGTCGGTATTTACCCATGATTTAGGGAAGGAATATAAGAAGGACAATTGGTAATGAACTTCCTGATTCAAGAAACAAAATAAGTTTAAATGTGTTAATTGGAAATAAGGGATTTGTTGCGGAAGGGAGGTTTACGCATATGGAAAAGTATAAAATACTTATGGAAATGAACAGAAAAATAGTATTTGGAGAAGAAATACCAGATAGAGAAAAAGAGGAAGCTGTAACAATTTTACTGAATGGAATATGTGATAAGGAAGAAGTCTCAAAATATAAAAGGCGTATGAAGGTAAATGCTGAAACAGACAATATATACCCGAATTACTATATTCCGCCGCATAATGGAAACAAGAAGCTTCGGCTTATTCAGGGATATTTGCCGAAGACAAATATCCTTTATGCAAATCATTATGAGCTGGAAATTATCAGGCTGCTTTATATGTTTACCCCTAAAAATCAAATTGTTGATGAAATGGTGAAAAATACATTGCGGAGACTGAAAGGTTCTTGTTTTGGAAATTCATGCACACAGGGTGAGTGCCTGGCAACAGGAATTAGTGTGTTAAGGTTTCTTGCCAAAGTACATCCGGATGACACGGAATGGATGGATAAATTATTAAATCCACTGGGAGCGGTATTTCTTTCTTTTGGAAATGGACAGGCGGCAATTCAGCAGGGCATACCTATGTCGTATTTACTTATGGCATTTACTGATATAAATAATGAGAAAACGAAAGAATTGATAATGCAAAAGAGGGAATGGCTGCTGGGGTTATTGAGACGAGGATGGATTACCGGTAAACTGTCAAATGGCAGGATATCAGAAGGAGATACATATAACTTAATGGGAAAGTACATTATAAGAAACGCAATTGGGACTTTGCCAGGGTATGAAGACGTATCGAAACATGAGATATATGTTAGTGGCAGTGATGAACGATGCTATTGTAACATTTGAAATAATAATGTAAAAGCATGAAAGGAGATATAATGGCTTGCGAAAATAACATTGTCAGGTAAATAGCTTTTACGCTGTCTTTTGGCTTTGGCAGAACTGAAACAATCAGACTGCCAATAACCATAGCAATACCAGAACAAGATGTAACAATTCCCGGAATAAATGACCACCTTTCGGATTTGGAAGCACATAACCGGGTAATGTTGCGTCGAAAGCTGAAGCCAACAGATTAACACCGGACATAAATAAAATCAGCGCCATTATAAGCGGAGTCTTCTTCAGGAACATAAGCCCCTCTTTTGCAAGAACAAGTACACTATCTTTCCATTCAATTTTTTACTATCCCAGTCGGATTGTTTTTGGGTGGTTTTATGGTAAATAATATATGCGAACCGTTTATGAGGGTATATGGTGATTTACCAATTCTAAAAACACTCTTCTTTGGCACAGGCAAGGGAGCCGGCGCCGCACTTATGATGCTGATGCTTGGGGCAGGCGGAAGTTTAATTTGTATCATCACTGGGAAAAATATAAAGAAGTATCAATAAAACTATTTTTTGGGGATTTGGACAATGCATGTATTGATAAAAAATGCTTGCATTCTCAAAAATAGTGTGCTATTATTGATAAAAATTTATAAACAGACAAAAACTTGGGACTTTATCTGGAAAATGTAAAACAGGAGACAATGAGATGTTATATAATAAAAGTGTTCTATTTATGTCGATTATTCTGGTGCAGCAGATTTTTCATAGTACGGTCGAAGCATGATTTTAGCATAGAAACAGCAAAATCGCATGGCCGTAGGATGGGAAGTCTTATTTGGCTATGCGGTAATCGGGGGATAGGCAGGGAGAACCGCGTGGTATATGCACATAGGTGTATGTAACGGCGGTTCTTTTTATTTATGCACACGGTCATCCAGAGGAAGGAGTCAGCGCAGCTGACGGATGCCCGGCGCAGCGAGAAG
>CANCYR010000105.1 GCA_947382355.1 uncultured Lachnospiraceae bacterium | reverse complement strand
CGTTGCGCTACATCGCCGGGGAGCATATCCCATACAGGCCGGTCATTCGATTGGAGTAATCCATCGATGAACTGCCTGTATCATAGACCATTTTTGTACCCTGTGCCGTATGTCCACGAATCAGGAATGAAGCGCAAAATCCGAAAATTTCCACGATTGTGGAAAATTCTTCCTGCCGGACGATTATAAAATCAGATGTGCATTTTGTATTTCTGAAAATCCGGGCAAATCAAAAGTTCATCCTGTGCCTTTGAAAAGAAATATCAAAGGGAAATGCACCCGGCAGAGATATGTGGTACAATGAAGATGGCGGCAAAAGCAGGCCGCATGGAAGGAGCAAAGAGCCATGAAGCAGGGGATAACAATTCAGGAGCGGTTAAAGGATTTAAGAGTGGAGCGGAATTTAAAATTAGAGGAACTGGCGGTAGCTACAGGGATTTCCAAATCAGCTTTGGGAAGCTATGAGAATGACGAATTTAAGGAAATCAGCCACAAAAGCCTTGTGGCGCTGGCAAAACTTTACGGCGTGTCAACGGACTACCTTCTCTGCCTGGCAGAGAACCGGGATCATCCAGACACGGAACTGCATTTGAGCGACAGTATGGTAAAGCTGCTAAAAAGCGGGCGCATCAACAACCGGCTGCTGTGTGAGATTGCCACGCATGAGGACTTTGTTACCCTGATGACGGACACGGAGATTTATGTGGACGGCATCGCCACATCCCACTTCAATGATTTCAATGGCCTTCTGGAAGTGCTGCGGGAGAAAGTCCTTTCCGAATACCAGCCGGCAGGGGAAGATACCGCTTTAAAAACATTGGAAGCCATGCAGGTACGGGAAGAAGATTATTTCTGCCAAGTCACGCACCGGACTTGGGACGCTATCCTCCATGCCATAAGGGAAGCGCACAAAGATGATACGGACAGTGCGCCGGACGGCTCCAATGCCCTGAACTTAATCAAGGATGCAAAGAAAGCATTGACCGTTCCAGGTTCCTATTTGGATGTCTTCACCGCCCTGACGTGTACGCAGCTGCAAATCCGGTATGAGAAGCTGTCGGAGCAGGAGCGCACGGTTATGAAAAATATCATGAAGAAAACTCCGGCATATAAAGATTCCCCATTGAGCAGGATGAAACGGAAATAAGGAAATGCCGTTGCTTGTGTTTTGTCCATGCAACGGCATTTGGGGTGGTTCTGATTCAATTTTCGGGCGCACAAACAGAAATTGATAGTATTGTTAAATCAATTCCAATGCTCTTTTATACAATGGGTCTAACTCGCAACCGCAGCTTCCACATTCTTTGTCTGCTTGTTTGATTGCCGATACCAAAAAATTTTTATCAGCTTTCCCGTCTAACCATTGTTGTGCGGGAACAGAGATTAAATCCCACCCAGATGCAACAAATTTCTCCATTATAGATTTTAATTCTTCCATGATGTTACTCCTTGCAAATTGATTACATGGGTTTTAGGTTTCTGTTGAGCCTGTCCACCATCCATGTGATTCGCTTTTCCGTCCAACGTCTGTCTTTGTAACAAGGTATGCCCGTGTATAAGTTTTCTTTACGGATGAGGACATGACTTGAAAATTCGCATAAGTGGGTTCGTACCCTTCTAACAGTGCGGATAGGCAGGCAATCTGTTCCTCTGTAATAATCGCCAAAGGGTTTTGAGCATCCCACTGGCTGTTCTTCTTAGCCTCATCTATTTTCTTCCTGCCAGAATCAGTCATAAGCCCCTGTTCATCAAGCCTTTTCACCAATGCCTTATTCTTCTCAGACCATTAGCTATTCTCTCTACGCAGAGAAAAATACTTCTTATAGGTTTTGTCTTTAATCTTTTCCATCTATCCGTCAATTCAGCCAAAGCAGAGGGCTTCTTCCAAGGCTTCTCCCGCTTTTATAGTTTTTGAGCCACCAGCCTTGCCAACTGAACCACAAGTTGGCATACTCTTCTGCCAAAACCAACAACGCTTCATTGGACATAGTATCCTTAATATACCCTGCCACATTTATGGCAATCTAATAAATTATTGCTTATAATTGCACGAACGAAACCAGCAAGTACTCTCGAATCAATTATTTTCTTTAGACTGTTTTATTTCCCTATATAATTTGCAAGACCAATCCACGCAGTAGCTTCCGCATTCTTAGCTGCAATTTCTGCATATTGAGCAGCGATATATGTATTATTCTCAATATTAGCTAATTTCTCTAACTTTTCTAATTGTCGATGGTTTTGCTCACATATAGTTTGATTTTGCGAAATCATCTTTGCTTGATTAATAATGATTTCTTGTTGCTGTTCTATGACCTTATCTAATTTGGCTTTTATCTCTTCTAAATTATAATGTAGCAATGCTGTTTCAAATGATAAATTAGATGTTGTTACAAAACTATGAAGATAAAAAATTGCATATAAGTTATGGCGGAATGATTCTGGAATTATATTAATCTGGTATAATCCTTGCAAGAGGGTATAGGCTTCATTCCATTCTTTACAGAGTATTTCATTTTCTTTTTTCAATTTAGATATAATATGTACATTTTTTTCATATTCTGTAGGAGCTTTTTGGCTAAAGTCAGCATAATTATTTAAAAATTGTTCTTTAAGTATTTTCCGCTGTTTCTTTGATTCAAAAAAACCCGAATAATGAACACAGTTAAAATCCTCCCATATATATTTTTCATTTATATTTTGTAAAATATTTTCTGCAGGTGTCCATATAACTTCATTATCCTTCCAACCGACTAACTCATAACCATTTTCCTTAGTCAAAACATAAAAAATTTCGCCATCATAAAAAAAATAAAATCCTGTAGGAAGGTGTGGATCTATAACATAAAACTGATAATAATTATTATTAATCATTCGTTGTATTTCATACGTTTGATTAGATGCTTTTTTAGAAAATTGGTTTACAATACACTCTAGTGCTAATACATCACCTAAATAAATCCTTAAGGCAGCACGATCTAGTTCTTTACTCACTACACTTTGACTTTTTTGTGTTAAATCGGTATCACCACCAACTTTTGCCCCACAATTTGAACAAAAAAGTGCATTATTCATTAATTTGCTTCCACATCTTGAACAAAACATATCTTTTACCTCACAGTATATTAAAAATGTGCTTTATGTAGCATTTACTGCACTTATATCAATGGTTTAAACTTTGAATTCAGGATAAGCGCATAAAAAGTTTCCTCAAATAAATTCATTATAAAAATAATATCTTTTACAATTCATTTTGACAATCCCTTACAATCGTTTTTCGTATCCGTTTCAGGCTTTTCCATTTATCTTTTTCTGTATACCAGCCGATTTCGTCCGTCTGGTAATATTCCCTTATCGTAATTCCGCTATGATTCTTTTCCTCAATCCTGAAATAACAACTCAATTTCTTTTTAAGACTGTCTATTTCCTCTATGGAAAATAAATCCTGAAGTTCCTGATAGAATAAGGAATGATTTCCTTTCAAGGTTACCACATATGCTATTATACTATATATTAAAAAAAATACCAACACACATTTCATCATATAATTCTTATATTTTCTTGATGTACTCTAAGCGCAACATAAAAAGGATAGATTCCTACTTAAAACTCAGATATTCCAAGCTTTAGAACATTCATTAAAAACTCACAAATATTTCTTGACGTTTTCGCCGGTTCCGCCTGGATTGTGCCTTTCCTTTCCTCTTTTGATTACCTCTAATTAGCCATGACCTGCTTGATTCCCTGTGATTTTGCTCATGTGAGATAAAGAAGTAAAAGAAGTGTAAAAAATTTTGCCGTTCCC
>CANCYR010000104.1 GCA_947382355.1 uncultured Lachnospiraceae bacterium | reverse complement strand
GTTCTGCCAGTTCCTACGTCCTCAAATCCAAAACCCGCAGGCTGAACTGTTACAAATCCCGGCTTCTTTCAAAACTCCACCATATACTCCCGAAACCGGATGGGAAGCATCTGCCTCTGCAAGGCTGTATTCTTCCGTTCCTTTATGGCAATGGTATGGCAGAAGTGAGTGAAAAGCTCTTCATACTGCTTTTCGTTTTGTGAAAACCGTTCCGTAATTTCCTTGTTGTAATGCTCTCCGGTTACCATAAACCAGTCCTGATTTGCCGGATGCAGCACAAACAGCTGTCTTTTATCATCATGTATTACAAAGTTTTCCAAAGGAAGCCTGTCGGCAAAATGAGGGGCTATAAATGATAATATATTGCATTTGGGCCCGATTTTTGCATAAAGAATTCCGTTTTCCAGTTCCCGGAACCTGAGAAACTGTTTTATACGCATAATTTCAAAATCCGTGCTGCGGCTTAACTCAAATACCCTCCTTATATACGGGTTTGTAAGATCTCCCATAATATCTCCGCCAGCCTGCCAAAAACCATTGCTGCCTTTTCCATGCCGCTTCAAGCCTTCCACCACCGTATGATAAATGGCATCCGCCTTATCCTCCTCTTCCGCTGCCGCCGCATGGCAAACAGCCCGATACGCTTCCATGCCAAGGTCCCTGCATATGGTCCGGCTTACTTTTTTTGCAAGCTCATCCTCCGGTCCTACTTCCACATATTGGGCAAACAGTTCATAATTATTCACCTGCCCTGCCTGTACCTTGCATTCTTTATGATTTTCCTTCCGCTCGTATGCCTTGTAAATCCCAGTAAAGATTCCTTCCAAGGAATCCTCACACAATAAAACGGTTCCCATATTTCCTGCCTCCTAAACATTATAAAAAGACAATCACGAAACTCTTATGATTTCTTCCTGAAGCGCTTTCATCCGTTCAGGCTCTATTATTTCTGTTTTTGCCTGATTTTCCATAAAGGATTTATCGTCAAATAATGATAACTGTTTGTAAGTGATACCGCCCGTATCAATGGGCAGCTTTTCCTTTACGGAAATCAGATTTCTTGTAATATAGTCTTCATCTATTTTTGTATTGTACATCATTCTTCCGTTGCAGGTTATGAAATATAAGGCTCTTTTTAAGACGACTCCAAGCTTCCTTAAATGCTCAAAAGTCAGCTTTGTATTCCTTCTTGCACGAATAATGCGCCCGGCGCTTTTTACCCCGATGCCCGGTATGCGCAAAAGCATTTGATAATCTGCTCTGTTTATTTCAACGGGAAACAGCTCCAAATGTCTTAATGCCCAGTCGCACTTGGGGTCCAGCAAAACATTGAAATTGGGCTTTTCCTCACTTAAAAGCTCCTTTGCCTGAAAGCCGTAAAACCGTAAAAGCCAGTCAGCCTGATACAGCCTGTGCTCCCTTAAAAGAGGCGGTCCTCCCGGAAGAGCAGGCAGGGACTTGTCTTCATTTACCTTCACAAAGGCAGAATAAAAGACCCTCTTTAAGTCAAATTTCTGATATAGATTTTCTGCAACCGTTACTATCTCATAATCACTCTCCGGCGTTGCGCCTACAATAACCTGGGTAGACTGCCCTGCAGGAACGAATCTGGGGGTATTTTTATAAAGGACCAGCTCGTTTTTGTTGCTAACGATTCCGTTTTGTATCTGGCGCATGGGAGTCAGAATGCTCTTTCTATGCTTATTGGGCGCAAGCTGCCTGAGCCCCTCTGCAGTAGGCAGTTCTAAATTAACGCTCATACGGTCTGCCAGAAGTCCCAGTTTCTGTACTAATACAGGGTCTGTTCCCGGTATTGCCTTTACATGAATATATCCCTGAAAGTGATATTCATTCCGAAGCTTATATAATGCTTCATAAATCAACTCCGAAGTGTAATTGGGATTGTGAAGTATGCCGGAGCTTAAAAATAAGCCTTCGATATAATTGCGCCGGTAGAACTCTATGGTCAGGTCGCAGATTTCCTGCGGGGTAAAGGAGGTTCTTTTCACGTCATTGCTCTTTCTGTTAATGCAATATTTACAATCATAAATACACTCATTGGTAAAAAGCACTTTTAATAAGGAAATACATCTGCCGTCTGCGGAAAAGCTATGGCAGATTCCTCCTGATATTGTATTGCCGATTCCGGTTTTATCCCCTTTCCGGTCCACTCCGCTGCTGGTACATGCCACATCATATTTGGCGCTGTCGGAAAGAATTTCAAGCTTTTGCATAAGGGATATGGGGGCATTTTCCCGGATTGAGATTTCATTTGGCACTATGGGCTTATGGCAGGAAGATTCTACGTCTTTCATATATTCTGAACACCTCGCAGCTTAAAATTGATTGAATAATATATCTCTCTTCTCGAACATTTGTTTTATTGTATCATTCTTTTTCTTTTTTTGCAACAGTTTTAGGAACATTTGTTCCTTTTAAGCCGTGGGACCCCGCTTTCTGACCCGTTAGATTCAGGCAAAAGCTATATATATTTTTTCCATATTTTTTAATAGCATGTCTGATTCTGCCAGATTAAAAAAATTACTCCCTCATCTTCTGCCGAAAAAAAGGACCCCTGTCCTGACTGCCCTTTACTTATTATTGTCATGAGCATGGAAAGAGGTTCATTTTTTCTCTATATTCTTTTTGTATAATATAAAGCATAATTTTTTACCAAAAAAAGGAAATATTTCCATTTTTTTTTAAACCGGTAGCAAATAAATATTCCTCCACATATATTAATATGAAAGGATAAGTAGAATTATGAAAGGATCTATATGAAAGATTGTATGTTTGATGAAAAACAACGTTACGATGACTTTCCGGTGGCAATGGCCTATGTCCCCTGGCAAAAAACCAACGAAACCTATGAATGTCTGGAAAAAGCTTTTGAAGAAGGCACTCTTTTTCCAATCCTGAACAAACCATTTACGGGAAGGAGATGCGTATAACATGATGAGCAAGGAACAGCAAAAGCTTCTATACGAAATCAGCATGATAGACTTTGCTATCGTGGAACTGAATGAATATCTGGATACACACCCCTATGATACGGAATCGGTACAGTACATTGCCCAGTATAACCGGGTAAAAAATAAGATGATGCGGGAATATGCCAGCAAGTACAGTCCTTTGGCAGTTCGTTATGCTGAGGATGAATCGGAATGGTCATGGACAATGACGCCATTGCCATGGGAAGGAGGCTGCAATTAAATGTGGAATTATGAAAAAAGATTACAATATCCTTTAAATATAAAAAAGCCAAATGCAAAGCTGGCTCAGTGCATTATCAGCCAGTATGGCGGTCCTGACGGTGAACTGGGAGCTTCCATGCGTTATCTGTCCCAACGTTATACAATGCCCTATCCGGAGGTTGCAAATCTGTTAACAGATATCGGTACGGAAGAACTTGGGCATTTTGAAATGGTGGGAGCTATTGTATATCAACTAACCAAAAATCTTTCCATGGAGGAAATCGAAAAATCCGGTTTTGCTCCTTACTATATCGACCACACTGCCGCCCTCTGGCCCCAGGCGGCAGGAGGAATACCTTTTAATTCCTGTGAATTCCAGTCCAAGGGAGATATTATAACTGATTTGATGGAAGATATGGCCGCAGAGCAAAAGGCACGCACCACTTACGATAATATTCTCCGTCTGGTAAGAGATGATCCTGACGTTTGTGAACCGATAAAGTTCCTTCGTGCAAGAGAAATTGTCCACTTCCAGCGTTTCGGTGAAGCAAATCGGGAAGATTGCAGTAAATAAAAATACTCAAAATACAACCACTAAGACGCATAGCCACACACCCTCAAAGCTGAGGACTTCGGCTCTATTATGCCAGTATTCAGAGTAGAAAAAGTCAAAGATTATACGATTATGCCAAACACTCACTTACGCAACCGCCAATTATCCCTGCGGGCAAAAGGATTGCTCTGTCAAATGCTCTCATTGCCCCCGGAAT
>CANCYR010000103.1 GCA_947382355.1 uncultured Lachnospiraceae bacterium | reverse complement strand
ATAAAACCCTCCAAAAACAATCCATATTTCCCCGTCCGCATTGTTTTCCTCCAAAAACTCTTCAAAGGCTTTCCGTTCAACATAAACATAGTTATCGTCATAGGAAATCATCCGGCACAATTTATCGCTATCATTGGAAATAATTTCAATTTCCCCGTCATAATTTCCAACCATAATATCTTTGCTTTCATTGCACCGGGCATAGGAATGGGTATGTATCACTAACAACATGGCTGCAAGCCCAAGAAAGGCTATGACCGCCATACCTGCACACACCTTTTTCCCATATGGGCGGAAACCGGTAATTTCCCCCATCCTCCTTTTCATCTCCGCAAAATCCCTTTCCCCCGCATAAGCGGTTGCAGGCGGTATGTCCTCCCGGCTGGAACGCAGCAGTCTCAGAGTTTTCAGCAATACAAGCCCGTATTCACAAGCTGCCCTCCCGCTGTTTTGTATGCACACCCTGTCACAGATGTCCTCCATATCCGCCCGGAACTGTTTTTGAAAAATCGTCAGGAAAGGATTCACCCATAAAAGGCACCGCAGGATATCCCATGCAAAACCAAACCATAAATGCCCTAACCGGATATGGGTCTGCTCATGCCGCATAACAACCCCTAACTCATCCCCGTCATAGCTTTCCAATATCACTTTTGGAATAACAATCTTTGGTTTCAGCAGTCCCGCTGTAAATGGCGTGACATTCATATTAGTAATGCTAATCCGGATATTATCCAAAGAAACCGTTTCCATCCCGGCAACCGTTCTCCAAAGGCGCAGCCGTTTCCCAAATATACAGATAGCAGCTGCAAAAACGCCTGCCATATAAATGCGGTCAGCCCACAGCCAGTTCATGGACCCATATGTGAGCCGCCATGTTGTATTTAAGACAACCGTATTTTCATAAAACAGTTTCAGCCTTCCGAGAAACGGAATGAGCAGGAATGATAACCATAACATCCCCCTTAAAAAAATCCTTTTTTGGAAAAATGTCCTCCGCAACAGCATTACAAGCCCAGTCAGCACAAAGGAAAAAAGCGCACACCGCATAAGCTGGGTGGTGTAATACACTGCGCTAAAATCCAAAAGACTGCCAACCCGTGACCAGTCAGACATAAGTCCCACCTTCTTTATCCGAGGATTCTCTGCCTTGGTCTCTGCTTTTCTCCAGAATATCCTCCAGCTCTTTTATCTGTTCATCTGTCAGGGCAAAGCTCTGCAACAGCGCCGCCATTGCATTTGTCCCATTACCGGAAAAATAGCTGTCTACAAACTTCCTGCTTTTCTCCTTCACGCATTCTTCCCTTGACTTCTGTGCATAATAATGGTAAACCCTTGAATCCCGCTCATCCACTGTGTAACCGAGAATCCCCTTCTGGTTCAGGCGATTCATCAGCACCCGCACCATCCGCTGGGACATATCCACATTTCCCTGCATTCTTTTGTAAACCTGAGAGGATGGCAGAGGTTCCTTGCATGACCATAGGACTTCCATAATCTGCCATTCGCTTGGTGTGATTTCTTCTTTTGCCATATTGCTTCTTTCCTTTCGTTAAATTTTATATGGTTAATTTATATATCGGTTAATCCTTATTAATCATTAATGGGTATTGACGTTTTTTTATATGACAGGTAGTATATATGTACAATCAATCATTTACATACCCGTCTCGTTACCCGCACAAAAAGAAAGGTTCACCAAACCACTGTGATGAACCCCCATTCTGACTAAATAACTTGAGTCTTGACAATAAAAAACCTGCTTTCTTATTGTTCTAAGCTCCCCTGCAATTTTATACCACACAATCAGGAAAAATATTCAAATTCAAAAGAAGCCCTGTCTGTTTCAAATTCAAACAGGGTATGACCTTTTTTACGAAACCGATAAAAAGCCCGGCAGGATGCACTTTCGTGAATTGTCCTTACCATGTTTCCCTTTGAAGGAGCCTTAAGAGACCGTGCAGCTGCTTCCAGCAGCCGGACATCCAATTCCAGACTGCCCTGTATAATCCGGACCATTTTGTTTTCAATCTGAACAACTCTGGCTCCCAGATAGGTAGCTATTCTGTACTCTTTCCCCCGCCATAATATAACGCCTATAATACCGGTGAAATGAATGCCTGCCATGGGAATATCCGCCACTGACAGCATAAGAGACCCGCCCGGAAAACAGCATTGTGTCCATATATACTCTTTCGGAAATGAGCGGCCCCGGTCTCCTTCCCAATATCCCCATGCATTCTGAAAAGAATACTTTTGTCCATTTACATACACATTTCCCGTGACCGCATTCCGCATGCTCCATACGCTGTGACGGCATTCCATAAAGGGCACTAACGCAAACGGTCCCATAATATCATATTTTAACGGAAAAAGCTGTCCAAATTTTAAATTCCCGGTAATGGTCAGCTGCTGTGTGTGTATTGCCAGATGAATGCCTTTTTCACCAAACCGGTTCTCTCCGATGGAAATATTCCTCCTTGACCGCCTGAATGAATCTGCACTAAAGGGAACTGCCCATGCATCATCATCCGTAATAACCTGAATAGAACAGGTACGTTTGTTCCTTGTGCTGTGAACGGCAGGTATTACCGCTAAAGTCTGTGAATCAGACTGACATTTAAAATACCAGCCATAAAAGAAATTATACATATGCTTGTCTCCGTGAAAAAATAATGGTTATTTTTCCACGAATAAGGCTGATTTATTCATTTGGCAGGATTTTAAGTTCATGTTATTGTGACGCACAATATTTACTATTGGAAAATTATTAAACACTGAACAGCACTTTTCTTTTACATTTGATATAATTTTGTTCTTATTTTTGTTTCTCAGCTAAATATTCTTCAAGGCAGACTTCTCTTTCATAAATCTCTTTTGCCGCTTCTTTCCCTACATATCTGTAATGCCATACTTCCTCTGCCGTTCCAGTAATATCCGTCTTACTGCCAGAGTATCGGAAGATAAAGCCATACTTATAGCTGTTATCCTGCAACCATAAATAAACATCATAAGTTGCCCCGTTAATATCCACTGCCAAGCCAAGCTGATGTTCACTGTAACCCGGCACGGCAACCCATTGTTCTGCCTGCTTCACGGCTTCACTGTCTGAATATCCTTCCTTTTTGAACTTTGCAATCTTTTCTTCATACAAACTCTGTTGTTTTTCCTGCGTCCGATAGCCAGATACCACCATCGGCAATTCGCCCCAGTTTCCTTCCCTTGCTGCATTAAGCATCTCCATAAGAGGTTCATAAATCCGTTCATCTACGCACTCCCCGCCCTCTACCTCCACCAGATTTATCTGATAATTGTCTGGAATCGGGTTATCTTTGTTGACAAGCATTAAATTCCACGTTTCATCTGTTCCTGCATTTTGTGTATTGCCTTGGTTTTCTTCCATTTCCTGCTGTTTGCCGCCATAAGAAGTTTGCTTTGCCTGCATCCCATCATGTGTAGTTGTAAATGGCACTTCTTCAATAACACTGTCCTTTTTTGCTGTGCTGCCAAAACCGTGCCATAAAAAGCCTCCTGCAGATACTGCAGCCAAGAGTAAAATTGCTGTGAACAAAAGATATCGATTACGTCTTTGTTTTCTGCGTCTGTGTTTCATATTTTTATGGTTCATATCAATAACTCCTCCTTATACAAAAATAAAAGCACTCTTGCTTTGACACGAATATTGTATCAAAAACAAGAGTGTTGTTTTTTTGTTCTATCCAACAGAGATCTCAATTTTTTATACGGAATTTCTTACGATTTTTCTACGATGAAAGAATCGTCGCTTCAAATTCACTCTTTTCATCTTCATGGTTTTCTTATCCCCGCTGAATGAGCCGTCTATCACCTGCCAGACAGTTTCCACCCCTATCTGCATCATGCAGTTCTCAGGACACTTAATTTCATATATGTGAAAATCTAAGGGGAAAATATCATCTGCAATTTCCGCTGCCATCTTCTCCCGCTCCTGTATCTGCTCCCAAA
>CANCYR010000102.1 GCA_947382355.1 uncultured Lachnospiraceae bacterium | reverse complement strand
AGGTTCAGGAAAAGTCAGCAAATATAGAAAAAGTCATAAGATTCCTGTGGGATGGGGCAGGAAATCATTAGGGAAAATGCAATTGATATACTTGTTATTTGATGATATACTGTTAGCATAGAATATTCTAAGAGGGAATAGTCAAAAGTGAAATATGAGTGGGACGAACATAAGAATGCTATAAACATAGAGAAATATAAGATTTCTTTTGAAGCAGCAGCATATGTGTTTGCGGATCCTTATTATATCGAGAGGTTTGATTTTTAGCATAGCGTTGATGAGGATAGATATATTGGGATATGGAAAGTTGAAGAGGCTCAAAAAAGTCCTATTAATTTTGATGAGGATTGTGAGGAATGGTCACCAGCCATGATGAAGGCATTTGAGAGTGTAGTTGTGCAGAGAAAGCGTAAGAAAAAGGCTTGGGAATTGCAAGTTTACAAAACAGATGTATGTTTAAGTGAACTTTGCGGCGATTTTTAAGTATGAGAACCCTTGAAAGTGGTATGAGTGTGCCATTTGCAGGGGCTTTTGTTATATAATATGGATATAAATTAATGGATTTTGTCTATAGAATTATCTTTTATTATATGGCTAAATCTTACAAAATATTTAAAACAAGGAAAACTATCATGAACAAAATAAAAGAAAACTTCAAATTGAAATTCCCCCTCACATACAAAACCACACATAAAATCACATACAAAACCATATACCGAATCCTGCTGGCAGCAGTTCTCCTAAGCTTTATCCCCCTTCTCTTTATCAGCAAATACAACCACATGAGCGCCGATGATTATTCCTACGGCTTAAAAACCCATAAGGCATGGCAGGAAAGCCAAAGCATTGTGGAGACGGTAAAAGCTGCAGGGGAACAGGTGGCGGATTCTTATGAAAGCTGGCAGGGGACCTTTGTCTCTATTTTTCTTATGGCATTGCAGCCGGGCGTGTTTGGGGAGCAGTATTACGGGCTGGGAGCAGTTTTCCTGATTTTATTATATGCTGTAAGCTTTTACATTTTTGGACACGTTATGTTAACCAAACTGCTCCATGCAGAAAAATATCAGGCAGGCATTGTCACCCTGATTATGCTTTTATTATGCACCCAATGGCTTCAGGCGCCGGTACAGGCATTTTACTTTTATAATGCAGGAGTGCATTATATCTTTATGTTTTCCATGCTTCTTCTGGCACTTTGCCTGCAAATCCTTTTGGCAGCAGGCACAAAGAAAAAATTATGGTGTACAACAGGCGGGGCGGCGCTTGGCTTTCTGATTGGGGGAGGAAATTACGTAACTGCTTTTTTATACCTGCTTTTGTTTCTTTCCATTCTGTTTGTTTCCCTGCTGCTGCAATATAAAGACAGGGAAAAAAGAAGAAATACAGGCTGGCAGATAGTTTCCCTTATCCCGTTTTTGTGCAGCTTTCTTATTTCTGTCATGGCTCCCGGCAACTTTAACAGGGGAGATAAATTTGAAGATGTGAGCCCTGTAAAAGCAATCGGATTATCCTTTCGGTATTCCGTGGAAGGTTGCAATATATGGATGACACTGAGCATTGTCTGTATCTTTCTTTTATTGTTTCCTCTCGTGGCAGGAATGGTAAAAAAGACATCCTTTTCCTTCCCCATGCCCGGTCTTGCGGTGATTTATGCCTATTGCCTGTTTGCGGCAATGTATGCGCCCACCTGCTATGCACTGGGTTTTCCCGGAGCCGGAAGATGCAGGAACATATACAGAATTGTTTACTATATCATGCTTTTATTTGACCTCATTTATGTATCCGGATATATCAGACACAAAATAGTAAAGGGAGGCCTTTTGGAAGCAGTAAGGAAAGCAGAAGCTTTTTTCAAAGACCATATATGGCTGCCCTTTACCCTTATAACAGCCGGCTTTTTGTTTTTCATGGTGTTATCCGATGACTGGAACAGCTATACTACCTTATCCGCAGTAAAATCCGTCTGGGAAAAGGAAGCGCAGCTCTATCATGTCCAAAGTCTGGAGAGGGAAACGCTTTTAAAAACAACTGCGGAAAAGAAGGTGGAAATAATGGCAACCACTGCCAATCCAAGGCTGCTGTTTTTTGATGATATCACCACCGACCCTAAAGACTGGCGAAACCGTTACATGGCAAAATGGTACGGAAAGAAAAAAGTCACATTAATAGAAAGATAAAACAAACATAAAGTGCCGCCCGTTTCTGGCAGGAAACAGGGCGGTTTTTGCGTTTTTTATGCCAGTCATCCCACCTTCTTCATCCTCTTTATTTTGTCAAACTTTGTTGAAATCAACTCTATAATATGTTAAATTTATAACAGTACAACTGGAAAAAAATGGAAAATTTAAAACGGAGTGATTTTAATGAAGCGGGAATATCTGAAACAGAATGTATACGAAGTAGTGCAGGAGCGGCTTAAATTTATCTTTCGGGAATTTGACAATATTTACGTTTCCTTTTCAGGCGGAAAGGACAGCGGACTTTTGCTGGAGCTGGTTTTGGATTTTCAAAAAAAATACTATCCGGACAAAAAAGTAGGGGTGTTCCATCAGGACTTTGAGGCCCAGTATACGGTGACTACCGAATATATTGAAAGAACCTTTGAACGGATTAAAAATGATGTGGAGCCTTATTGGGTATGTCTTCCAATGGCTACCAGAACAGCTTTAAGCAGCTATGAAATGTACTGGTATCCATGGGATGATACAAATGAGGAATGCTGGGTCAGGCCCATGCCCCAAAAAGAATATGTCATCAATATGGAAAACAATCCGGTTACTACATACCGTTACCGAATGCATCAGGAAGATCTTGCAAAACAGTTTGGAAGATGGTATCGGATTTCCCATGGCGGGAAGAGCACCGTATGCCTGTTAGGAATGCGTGCAGATGAATCATTACAGAGATATAGCGGTTTCCTGAATAGAAAATATGGTTATAAAGGGAAATGCTGGATAAGCAATCAGTTTAAGGATGTATGGTGTGCTTCCCCTTTATATGACTGGACTTTAAATGATGTATGGCATGCCCATTATCTATTTCAATATGATTACAACCGATTATATGACCTTTATTATAAAGCGGGACTCAGAGTAACGCAGATGCGGGTTGCTTCCCCTTTTAATGATTATTCCAAGGATTCCTTAAATCTTTACCGTGTCATCGACCCGGAAATATGGGTCAGACTGGTGGGAAGAGTGCGGGGAGCCAATTTTGCAAGTATTTATGCAAAAACAAAGGCAATGGGCTACCGTAACATTACGCTGCCGGAAGGCCATACATGGGAATCGTACACCAGGTTTTTGTTAGACACCCTTCCCGCAAGGCTTCGGAATAATTATGTAAAGAAATTCAATACTTCCATTGAATTCTGGCATAATACGGGAGGCGGACTGGATGAGGAAACCATAAAGGAGCTGCAGGAAAAGGGCTATGAGATTCAAAGGAATGGTGTTTCTAATTATACGTTGAATAAAAAATCCAGAATCGTGTTTAAAGGCAAGATTCCGGATGATACAGATAATATAAAGTCTACGAAAGATGTTCCCAGTTGGAAGCGCATGTGCTATTGCATATTGAAAAATGACCATATCTGCCGATTTATGGGATTTGGCATGAATAAGGAGCAGAAAAAGCGAATTGATTTAATCAGAGAAAAATACAAAAGCATTGAGGAGATGAATTATGGAGTATAAAAGTCCGGTTTATAACGTGATTGCAGTACCCATTGAAAAAGTAAAGGCCAATGCATACAATCCTAATGTAGTGGCGCCGCCTGAAATGAAGCTGCTTTATGAAAGCATTAAGGCAGATGGCTATACTATGCCGGTTGTGTGCTATTATTCCAAGGCTCAGGATGTGTATGTGATTGTTGACGGATTTCACCGATACCGGATTATGATGGAACATCCGGATATTTATAAAAGAGAAAATGGACTGCTGCCGGTTTCTGTAATTGACAAGCCTATTGACCAGAGGATGGCAAGCACTATACGCCATAACCGGGCAAGAGGAACCCATGATGTAGACCTTATGAGCAACATCGTAAAAGAGCTGCATGAACTGGGGCGTTCGGATGCGTGGATTTCCAAGCATTTAGGAATGGATAAGGATGAGATTCTGCGATTAAAGCAGATTACCGGCCTTGTGGCTTTATTTAAGGATACAGGGTTTGGAAGAGCATGGAGACCTGTGGAGGGAAAAGAAGAGTAAGCGCCGGTTTCTGCGTTGTCCCGTTCCGTAACAGTTCAGCCCCCAGCCTTCCCACACAGGAATCAGAACCGGCTGCAGGCAGAAAATGTTTCTACGTCGCCA
>CANCYR010000101.1 GCA_947382355.1 uncultured Lachnospiraceae bacterium | reverse complement strand
AAAGGCGGATGAGCAGGACGAGCTAAAGGGTTTCCAATACGGTGTGGACGAATATATAACAAAGCCCTTCAGCCCAAAGATACTGGTTGCAAGAGTGGAAGCCGTGCTTCGAAGAGCAGGAAGCGGCACAGCTGAGGAGTTATTGCAGGTAGGTCAGATTACGATAGATAAAACAGCCCATATCGTTACCATTGGGGAAAAGCAGGTAGAGCTTAGCTATAAAGAATTTGAGCTTCTTACTTATTTTCTGGAAAATAAGGGAATTGCATTGTCCAGAGAAAAGATTTTAGACCATGTCTGGAACTATGATTATTTTGGGGATGCCAGAACCATTGACACTCATGTGAAAAAGCTTAGAAGTAAAATGGGTGAACAGGGAAACTGTATTAAGACTATATGGGGCATGGGCTATAAATTTGAGGTAGAAGAATGAAATACAAGTATTCCATAAAAAGGCAGTTTGCAATTATATTTATTGGACTTATGGCCGGCACGATTTTATTGTGCTGGTTTCTTAATAGCATTTTTTTGGAAAAGTATTATGTACAAAATAAAGAAGCGGATTTAAAAAATGCTTATGCCAGCATTAACTATGCAGCTGAAAAAGGAACTCTCAGTTCAAAAGGTTTTTATTATGAATTTCAAAAGATATGCGCTACCTATAATATGAACATTATTGTGATGGATGCGGAATCAAAACTGATTTTAAGTTCTGTAAACGATTATAAAAGAATGATTACCCAATTGCTGGAAAGTGCTATGGGAATGTATGTGCCTGATAAGATTCTGGAAGAAACGGAAAAATTTATCATTCAGAAAAGCTTTGATGAAGAAACAAACAGTAATTACATTGAAATGTGGGGAGTGCTGGAAAACGGCAATTTGTTTTTACTGCGTTCTTCGGTGGAAAGCATCAGGGACAGTGTAAAGATATCCAATCAGTTTTTGGCATATGTGGGAATTGGAGCGGTGATAATCAGTGCATTTGTGACTATGACCATAGCAGGAAGGGTGACGAAACCTATTCTGCAGCTGGCTAAAATATCGGAGAGAATGAAAAATCTGGATTTTGAAGCAAAATATTCAGGAAATGACAAAAATGAAATTGGTATTTTGGGGGACCATATCAATCAGTTGTCCGACACGCTGGAAAAAACCATTTCCGAGTTAAAGACTGCTAACAATGAGCTGAAGAATGATATTCATCAAAAGGAAAAAATTGATGAAATGAGAAAAGAATTTCTTTCAAATGTATCCCATGAATTAAAGACGCCTATTGCTTTGATAATGGGATATGCAGAAGGTTTAAAAATAGGAATCAACGAGGACGATTCCAGCCGGGATTTTTATTGTGATGTAATTATGGATGAGGCCGGCAAAATGAATATTATGGTAAAGAAGCTCCTTACTCTGAATCAGTTAGAATTTGGAAATGATGTGGTTACCATGGAGAGGTTTGATTTGCATGAACTGATTGAAAATTATATTCAATCGGCAGATATTCTTATGAAACAAAATGGTGTGAAGGTTGAGCTTCAATGTGATGGACCTGTATATGTATGGGGAGATGAGTTTAAAGTAGAAGAAGTGTTCATGAATTATTTTACCAATGCCATGAACTATGCTATGGGAGAAAAGAAGATTAATATTAAAATTCAGCGGCAGGCGGACAAAGTGCGGACAACAGTCTTCAATACGGGAAATCCTATTCCTGAAGAATCCCTGCCTTTGATATGGGGGAAATTTTATAAAGTAGACAAGGCGCGTACAAGGGAATATGGCGGCAGCGGAGTCGGCCTTTCCATTGTAAAAGCAATCATGGAATCTATGAATCAGGAATATGGGGTCATTAATTATGAAAATGGTGTGGAATTTTGGTTTGAACTTGCAGCAGAATAGTGGTAAAATGATGTAAGGCCCTGCAATATGAAATCGGGGAAAAGAAAAGTGAAAAATCTAAACAATGTGAGGAGAGAGCATGAAAAAGAAAACAATAGCTGTTTGTTGCATGGCTTCCGCGTTAATGGCAGTCAGCGGTTGTGGAAATGCCATACCGGATATGTCAGAAGAACAGGGTGCCATAGTTGCTGAATATGCAGCGGGACTATTATTAAAATATGATAAAAATTATACCACCAGACTTGTAGAGGAAGAAGCGGCTGCTTCAGAAGAGCCGGAAGAGGAAGCGGAAGAAAAAACGGAAGAGAAAGAGCCTTCCGGACAGGAAGCTGCTGAACCAGAGAAGGATTCAGTTTCGGAAAATGAAATAGCTGATGAAAAGGATGGAATTTCGGGAGTGGCTGCCGTTGTAAATATTGGAAGCTTTTTGGAATTGGGAGCTGTTTCAGTGGACTATCAGGGGTATGAGGTTGTAGACTCTTATACTGAAGGAAATAATACAGACATTGCTTTTGCCATGAATGCTTCACCGGGCGCCAAGCTGGTAGTGACAAAATTTCTGCTTACGAATACCGGTACGGAAGAAGCAGCCTGTGATATACTTTCCAAAGCAGCCTGTGATGAGCTTCCTGACGGAGTTCGTTTTCGCATAAAATATGGCTTGGAAACCAAGAACGCATTGCATACCATGCTTTCTGACGACCTTTCAGCTATCAATACGATGATTCCTGCAGGAGAAAGCAGAACTGCGGTACTTATAATAGAAGTAAAGGAAGAAGAGGCGAAAAATGTACCGGAGATGTCTTTGGTTATTGGATATCGCGGGAATACTGTGGAAACAAAGCTTCAGCCGGCAAACATGACTGATACGGCTACATTACAAGAGCAATAGTTCCTATATTCAAAACGAAGGAGGAGACTTATATGAGTATTCTTGATTTTGATTTCAAAAGAAAAGCATTATCATTTTTATGCAGCATTCTCATGGCAGTTGCCGTGCTTGGAAGCTTTACCTTAAGTGTACATGCAGAGGAAAGCAATCCGAAAAGCTTAGTTTTAATGAAGATTAGCAGGCCAAAGGATGTAGAAACAGATTTTAATGTGGAAGAGAGAGGCATGTTTCTCCGTATTTTAGAAGGTGCAGATAAAGAATCTCATACATATAAGATCGAGGTTCCGGAAAGAAGTTATATTATAATTAATGAATTCCATAAATGGAAGTATGGAACATGGGGGTCTACCATAGATTTATATTCCAATGCTTCTCTTACTTCAAAGATTGATGCTCCGCCTTTTTCCCAAAACATAACCGGAGAAAATTCCCGCATTACTTATTGGTATGTGGAAGCGGGAACCTACTATCTTACTGCTGATAACGCTGACTCAAGGGGCGGTGTCTGGGAACAGCTCACACTATACGGATATGTATTGCCGGTATCCAAAGTCATATCTGTAAATGTAGACAAGGTCAATTGTGCTATAGATTTGGTAAAGGCTGATGTTAAAGTGAATGGTGAGGCCGTTTCTACTATGCTGATGGCTGACGAAAGCAGCCCAAGGGACATTCATAATACTTCTTCTGTATGGAATAAAAGTAAGAATGCTAAAGTTACCGCCAATGCTGACAATCAGTATAGTATTTTGGCCAATGGAAAATATGCCCTCAGGGTAGAATTTAAATCGGATGAGTGGAAGAAATATGCCTTTGACATAAACTTTGCAGTTTCAGGACTTCAGCCTCATACCTACAGCATTATTACAACTCCGGCTACTACAATGGCAGATGGGAGTTCTTATAGCAGGTGCAGTGTCTGCAATACAGTGGAAAATCAGAAGACCATATGCAGGATTAGCAAAGCAGATCTGGCGAAAACAAGCTATACATATACCGGAAAAAGCATTAAACCGGCAGTAGCGGTTACAGATACAAATGGATCAACAATCAGCAGCGCTAATTATACAGTTTCTTATAAAAATAATAAATATCCCGGCAAGGCTACTGTAACAATAACGTTTAAAAGCAATTACAGCGGAACGGTTACCAAGACATTTACAATAAAGCCAAAGGCAACAAAGATTAGAAAAGCGACAGGAGCAAAGCGCTCAATTAAATTGAAGTGGAGCAAGCAGAAAGGGGACGGCTACGAGGTGCAGTATTCTACATCCCGTTCCTTTGCCAAGAAGAAAACAGTTACTAAATCGGCTTCCACCACAAGCAAAAGTTTAAAAAAGCTTAAGGCAGGGAAGAAATATTATGTCCGTGTCCGTGTATATAAGAAGGTAAATGGAAAGAAAATATATTCCGCATGGTCTAATGTAAAGACTGCTAAAACAAAATAGAAATTGCGAAGAAGAGCGGGGAATCTTCACCTGCCTTCTTCGCAATTTTTTTGTGAAGAAAAGAAAATGAAAAAAATTGAAAAAATTTGAAAAAAGGTGTTGACATACTCAAATCTAAATGATAGTATATACAAGTCGCTTGTGACAGACAAGCAACAGCACCTTGACAAACAAACAGCAATGCAACCTTGAAATTCTAAAAGAGAAATTCAGAAAACAAAACGAACCAAAACAGTAAAAAACG
>CANCYR010000100.1 GCA_947382355.1 uncultured Lachnospiraceae bacterium | reverse complement strand
CTACGACAAACTGAACCGCCTTGTCAGGAAGACCTATGCAGACGGCACCAGCGAAAGCTACGCATACGACAGAGCAGGCAACCTGACCGGCCGGACCGGCGCCGGCGGTGGCGAGACAAGATACACCTACAATGCCCGCAACCTAAACACCGCCATCACCGACCCATACGGCGCAGTGACCACCTTTACCTATGACGAAGCGGCACGCCTTATAAAAACCGTGGACAATGAAGGCAATGAACTTTCCCATACCTATGACGGAAACGGCAACATACTGAAGACCACCTATGCGGACGGAAACAGCGTCACGGCGGAATACGATGCAAGGAACCGGACCACTTCACAGACAGATGCCAATGGCAACAGGACAGAGTATGAATACGACGGCGCCGACCGCCTCACAAAAGTAACGGATGCCTGCGGCAACAGCTACTGCTATGACTACGACGAAAACGGCAACCTGTCAGCCGTGACGGACCCCAACGGCCATGCCACAAAATATACCTATGACGGTGCAGGGCGCGTCTTATCCGTAACCAGCCCCCGGGGAAGAAAGATGGAATACCGGTATGACACCACAGGAAACCTGATTTCCCATAAAGACTATGCAGGAAACCTGACCGCCTATACCTATGACACCATGGACAGGCCCGTGGAGAAACAGACAGGCGGGAAAACCACCGCCTACTCCTATGAAGATGACAGCCTCAGCAAAGTAACCGATGAAAACGGGGAAACCTGTTTTGAATACGACCAGTACGGCAGACTGACGAAAAAAACAGATGCACAGGGCGGCTGCATAACCTATACTTATGACAGGGCAGGACGCACCGCATCCGTGGAAACCCCGGCAGGGAAGACCTCCTACGAATACGACCTGCTTGACAGGGTGACCCGTGTCATCGACCACAACGGAAATGCAACGGTCTACGAATACGATTCCCTCGGAAACCGCAGCGCAGTCCGCTACCCCAACGGGACCATACTGACCTACGCCTATGACCCATGCCAGAGGCTGAAGGAGGAATGCCTCACAGACAAAAACGGCAGACAGCTGGCAAAATACACCTACAGGCTCGGAAAAGCAGGTGAAAGGACAGGAATAACAGAAGTCACGGAAGACGGCACAGCCACAGAGATATCCTACCGGTATGACCAACTGAACCGCCTTACAAAAGAGACCATAGAATGCGGCGGCAGCAGCCTCACCAATGAATACACCTATGACAGGGCAGGCAGCCGCACATCAAAAGAGACCACCATAAAAGGCGACATCACAAAAATAGCGGATGTAAACAAAAAGCTGTCTTCGGCAGACAGCCTGCAGGCAGGAGCGCTGGCAGAAAACAGAAGCACCGCTTCCACAGGGGATGCCTGTGAAGTGGAGCTTACGGAAGGAAAGACCACTTACACATACAATGAGCTGAACCAGCTCACCGCCGAGACATCCCCGGAGGGCACCACCAACTATGAATACGATGCCAACGGGAACCTTGTAAGACAGTCCGGAAAGAAGAATGCTGTCTATGAGTATGATGAGGAGAACCATCTACTCAAGGCCACCGTACAAAAAGACGGCAGGACAACAACGGAATCCTACACCTACGACTATGCCGGAAACCGCATTTCCAGACAGGTGGAAGGCAGGGGAAGGACTTATTACATCCTTGACGAAAGCTCAGGACTTGCACAGATAACGGCGGAAACAGACGGAAACGGGAACGTGACAGCTTCCTATGCCCTGAACGGAAACGAACGCATCAGCATGGAGAGGGGCGGAAAGACCAGCTTCTACCTCCATGACGGACACGGAAGCGTAAGGGGGCTTTACGATGAAGACGGCAGGAAAACAGACAGCTACTCCTACGACGCATACGGAAACCTTCTCACAGCAGAAGGGGAAACGGAAAACGACTTCCTATACACAGGGGAGCAATATAATGCAAACACAGGGCTGTACTACCTCCGAGCCAGATACATGAACCCCTCCACGGGAACTTTCATCAGCATGGACAGCTACCAGGGGAACCTGTATGACCCGGTGAGCCTGCATAAGTACCTGTATGTGGCAGCCAACCCGGTCATGTATACAGACCCCACAGGATATGACAAAGACCTTACCTCCATGACAGTGTCCATGGATATCATGGGAGTGCTGAACAGCATGATGTCTTCGCCGCTGGTGAATGCAGGCATGTCCATGCTGTTCCGGTTAAGGGCGCTGTCAGTGGTGGAGACGGTCTCTGCCATCTCGGCAGGCGTCATTATCGGCATGGTGGTAGATGATGCCATAAACGGAGCAGACAGCCTTGTGGGACAGATGACAGCCAAGATACTGAACAATGCGTTTCCTTTGATATGCTGTGTTGTGGTGACTTCGGAAATGACGGCTGTGCAAAGGATGGTCAAGGAGAATGCAAAAGAAGTTGATAAGGAAAAGAAATATCCAGGATATTCAGTCTATATTCTTAGGGATAGTATGTATGGAAATAAAGTGCGATATGTTGGCATTACAAATAATGTACCACGAAGGGAAGCGGAACATAAAAGAGATGAACGTAAAAAAACAGATGGGGTATCATGGACCATGTATGTTTGGGTTTCGGGAAAAACTAAAGAAGAAGCAAGGACTATAGAACAATCTTTGATATGTATATATACGATTGGTGCACTGGATAATGCAAGATATGAAATCGCACAAAAAAATATAGATGGTTTTCATAATGAAATAGAACGAGCAGCCTCTTTATTAAAGATACCGTATGAAAACTTAGATAACCTTGTAAGAAGGAAAGGATGGAAAGGAGAATAAAATGGGAGCATGGTCAACAAGAATATTTGATGATGATGGAGCTACTGATATTTTAGCAGAATATAAAATTTTATTAGGATATGGTATACCGCCAGAAGAAGCATACCAAATGGTATATGATTATTTTGCAAAGGATTATCTTGGTAGTGATGATGAGGATGTGTTTTGGCTGGGAATTGCTCTATACCAATGGAAAAATGGAATATTGCTGGATGAAGTGAAGGAAAATGCCCTTAGATGTATAGATGATGGAGAATATTTAGAACGTTGGAAAGAAAGTGGAGAAAAGATATACCAAAAACGTAAAGAAACTTTAAACGTATTTAAAGATAAACTGTTGAATGAAGTTAATGAGAAAAAAAAGAAGTTTCCTAAGTGTCCGGCTTATTACAGGAAAAAAACGAATTTAAAAATCGGAGATTTACTTGCGTATATTATTCATGAGCCTGGAGAGGCAACCAAATCGGATGATCCTTTTTACAGTATGCTGTATAAAAAGATAAAAGAATTAGATAAAAAGGTTGTATTATTAAGGGTTGTTAATGTAATAAAGAAGCCTGTTACAGAATTATTACCTGAATTAGATTATTGCTCATGGGCGAAAATGATGTTATATGATTGGTGTGGGGAAGAAATTCCAGATAAAGCTATTGCTGATTCTTTAGATTTCTTACCCATTGTTGAGGAGTATGAGGAAGGAAAACGTAAAATTGTAAGTAATATTACATTGGATTTTACAGATGATATGAAGAAGTTTGGAGAAATTATTTATCTGGGAAATAATTCTTCATTTGTAAGTAATACCCCTGTGCTTTATCTGCAAAATGATGGTTCTCCATCTCTCTCATGCCCTCATCTAAATATGAGCATAGCGCTTACTTTTTTAAGATTAAGGGGTGAAGATATTTGGTATTATTCCAAAGATTAGGTGATTGGTTATCTGCACTGAAATAATAAGAAAATCAAGGCTGTATTATTAGTGCAAAGGAAATGCAGATATTAGTAGCGTCATATTGGATGGCTATGAAAGACAAATTAGATATAAACAGAAAAATAGATAGAGGATGACGACTACATCCTTACGGAAGCTTCAAACCTGACAGGAAGCATCCGCGACGAGACCGCCCTGAAGGAATACAGGGTAACCATCATCCCCGAAGGGGAGGAAAGCGGGAAAGTCATAAAGACCGGAACCGAAGAAATAAAGGACGCCGCCATTGCGTCCATCGACCCCACCACCCTTGCCAACGGCAGATACAAGGTAGTGGTGGAGGCAGAAGACAAAGCCGGCAACCGGAAGACCGCAGCCCTCGCCTTTACCGTGGATTCCCGGCTGAAAGTGGGAAACATGAACATCGGCTTCACCGACCTGGTGGCAAAGCTGCCCTCCGGCTCCCTGAACCTGCAGAGATTCTACAACTCCAACAACAAGACCTGCGGCGACTTCGGCTACGGCTGGACCATGGGCCTTACCGGTATGACCCTGCGGGAAAACAGCGACATATCCAGAGGCTACAGACAGGAGGCGTCCGGCATGGGCCTGTCCACCAGCTACCACATCCTATACTTATGATGAAGAAGGCAGAAGAACAGGCGGCTACAGAAATTGTTAAAAGTATACATGATGTGTTCCTTGTATGCATCTGTGCAAGACATAGAAATGTTTCCCCCTTCTCCCACATGGGGAAACATTAGTCAAATACAACGAGCAGCGGGAGAATGTGCTGATTTCGCTGCCCGTTGTAAATAATTCGTTATCAATTCGTCTTGCTATGTGTGTCATGCCCCATAATAATGCTGAATGGCATGAGCGACATATTCAGAGCAGCCTTTCCCAAACTGGCTATCGGTTGCTTCTGCAAGTTTTTCGCCCTGCAAATATTCTTTTGCCAAATCGAGCAGAATATTTCTTGCATTATCAAGCGCAAACATTGTCTTATAATTCTCTGCAAGCATTTTAACGGCGGAATGTGCCATATCTATATCGCCCGCTTCTTTTGCACTCATAAACTGTTTGTAGATTTTGGCATTTTCTTCTTGCTCCTGCTTTATTTCTTCGGTATTTCCGGT
>CANCYR010000099.1 GCA_947382355.1 uncultured Lachnospiraceae bacterium | reverse complement strand
AACAGCAAGGGGAGAACAGCAGATTTATAAAACCGCCCAATTTTGGGCAGAAAAACTCGGCACCGACAGGGTGCTGTCAGATAAATTCGGAACCGGTTCGGAACCGGAGAAAGGGGTATGGAATGAAATTATCAAGATATGAGCAGGAGGTTGTCATCAATTTAAATGCCGATGAGGACGAGGCAACTGTTTACACAGCAAATCCGGTGTGGATACGGAAAATGGATAAGCTGCATAAAGAATTTCCGGATATAATCCGCTTAAAGTCATGGACGGAAGTAAGCAAGACCTATATTTTACCCAAAAATCTTGTCAAGATTGGGAAACCAAGAATAATGAGCGAAGCACAGCTTAGGCATCTACGGGAGTTACAAGGCAAAGTATAAAAGTTTCCAATATTGGGAGAGTTTTTTGGAAAAAACGGGCAGTTCTTGACAAACATACATAGAAATGATATAGTAACCATTAAAGTGGTAACTATTAAAGGGCTAGCAATATGTAAAGTGTTTAAATGAGGAGAACAGGAATGAATTTGAATATTGTATGTATACCGGGCGACGGCATAGGACCTGAAATAATTGCAGAAGCGAAAAGAGTTCTAAATAAAACCGCCGAAAAGTTTGGACATAACATCACATATAAAGATGTTTTGATGGGTGGAGTATCAATTGATACATATGGAGAACCTCTTACTGACGAAGTAATTGAGATAGCAAAAGCAGCGGATGCAGTTTTATTGGGGTCAATTGGTGGCAACACAGCAACATCACCTTGGTATAAACTTGCACCGGAATTAAGACCAGAGGCGGGCTTGCTCAAATTGAGGAAATCGTTGAACTTGTTTGCAAATCTTAGACCGGCATACCTCTATGAAGAATTACTGGAGGCGTGTCCGATTAAGAAAGAAATTATTGGTAATGGCTTTGACATGGTAATTGTAAGAGAATTAACGGGTGGTTTATATTTCGGAGAGCGGCGAACACAGGAAGTGAAAGGGGAAGTTACAGCGGTAGATACTTTGTCATATAGTGAAAAGGAAATACGGCGTATTGCAGTTAAAGCGTTTGAAATTGCGATGAAGCGCAGTAAAAAAGTGACAAGTGTAGATAAAGTAAATGTATTGGATTCTTCAAGGCTGTGGAGAAAAATTGTTGAGGAAGTTGCAGAGGTCTATCCAGGAGTAACATTGGAACATATGATTGTAGATAATTGTGCAATGCAACTTGTTAAAAATCCGAATCAGTTTGATGTCATTCTTACCGAAAATATGTTTGGTGATATTTTATCAGATGAAGCAAGTGCTATTACAGGTTCAATCGGTATGCTCTCATCAGCGAGCTTGAATGATACGAAATTTGGTTTATATGAGCCAAGTGGTGGCGCTGCGCCGGATATTGCCGGAAAGGGTGTGGCAAATCCGATTGCAACAATATTAAGTGCGGCAATGATGCTTCGTTACTCTTTCAATTTAGAGGAAGAAGCAGGAAGGATTGAAACGGCAGTTAAACAAGTTTTAGCAGAAGGTTATCGCACAGTTGATATAATGCCGCAAGAGAAGAACAGGAATCAGTCTGTTAAACAGGTAGGTACGGAAGATATGGGAAAACTGATTGCAGAGCGCATTTGACTATTGTTAAGAAATTAGTGTAAGTGAAAGGGAAAATATTGAGATGAAAGATACAATGCTTGATAAGTTACAAAAGTTCGGATTAAACCTATATGAAGCAAAGGCTTATGCAAGTCTGTTAAAAATTGGAACGTCAAACGCTTACAAAATAAGCAAGGAATCCGGTATACCAAGAGCAAGAATTTATGATGTTTTGGAATCCATTACAAAACGTGGACTTGCTATGGTGGAAGAAAGCAGTGAAAACGTAAAAATTTATACACCTGTACCAAGTAAAATATTTTTGGAGAAAATAAAAAAGGAATGGGAAAGCGATTATGAAGAAGTAAAAAGCAATCTTCAGGACTTAGAAGCAGAGGAAAATAAACAGGATATTTATGTTTTTACGGTAAAAGGGAAAGAAAATATAGTTGCTTATTGCAGACAGCTCTTAAATGAAGCGGATCAGTATGTCATTATTTCAATGTGGAATCAGATGTACGAATTGCTTTTACCTGAGTTGGAAGAATGTAAAGAACGTGGATGTAATGTTTTGGGAATCAGTCATGACATTAAAAACCCAATAGAGGGAATCGAAAAGCATTTTAACAGCAAAATACATAATATGCCGGAAAATATGCATTGGTTCATTCTTTCAGCAGATGGTAAAAAATTGTTATATGGATATTCTGCTGAAATAGATAAAGATGCCTTTTATACAGAAGATTCGAGCCATATTTATCTGATGGAAGATTATATACTGCATGATATGGTAATTAACCGTCTTATCGAAAACAAGGGAGATAAAGACAGGATGACACAGATGATGCAGGAGTTTGTCAGAAAAATAAAGAAGTAAAAAAGACGTATGTTTATTGTGGCATCAAACAAATTTTGATTGCCATTTATAATAAATTCAATATATAGGAGGTCATATCAATGGCAAAAATTTATCATGAACAGGATTGTAACCTTCAGGTTTTAGACAGGAAAAAGGTTGCAATCATAGGCTATGGCAGTCAGGGTCATGCTCATGCACTTAATTTGCATGAAAGCGGAGTAGATGTTATTGTCGGACTGTATCAGGGCAGCAAATCTTGGGCAAAAGCGGAAGAAGCAGGCTTGACGGTGGTTACGGCGGCAGAAGCCGCAAAAGAGGCAGATATTATTATGATGCTGGTCAATGATGAAAAACAGGCGAAATTGTATAAAGAATCCATTGAACCCAATCTTACAGAGGGAAAGGCTTTAATATTTGCACATGGGTTTGTAATACATTATGGTCTGATTGTGCCACCGCCTTTCGTTGATGTATTCTTAATTGCACCGAAAGGTCCCGGTCATACTGTCAGGAGTCAGTTCTTAGAAGGAAAAGGAGTTCCATGTCTGATTGCAATTCATCAGGATGCTTCTGGAAAAGCAAGGGAAACAGCACTTGCCTATGCACTTGGAATTGGCGGGGCAAGAGCCGGAGTGATAGAAACTTCATTCAAAGAGGAAACGGAAACAGATCTTTTTGGAGAGCAGGCTGTACTCTGCGGTGGTGTTTCAGCTTTAATCAAAGCAGGATTTGAAACGTTGGTTGAAGCTGGCTATCAACCGGAAATGGCATATTTTGAATGCTGCCATGAAATGAAACTGATTGTTGACCTTATCAATAGAGGCGGTCTGACAATGATGAGATATTCTGTCAGTGATACTGCGGAGTATGGTGACTACATAACCGGTGAGAAGATTATCACTGATGAAACAAGGAAAGCCATGAAAAATATTCTCAAAGATGTTCAGGAAGGAAAATTTGCAAAAGACTGGCTTCTTGAGAATCAGGCAGGGAGAACTTATTTCAATGCGAAAAAACAGATTGAATCAGAGCATGAGCTTGAAAAGGTTGGAGCTGAACTTAGAGGTTTGATGTCATGGATGAAAAAACCATTAGACTGATATAGCGTATAGGATTTAGTAGATTTATAGTGCGTTAAGGCGGGAAAGCGTTTATTGGAAGAAAAACAATGAACGCTTTTCTGCATTTCAAATCAATTAAACACTGTCATTCTCCACCCGTCTTGACTTCACTTTAGATGCAGTCAATTTTAGAAATGGAGGTCAGGACAATGACGGATAAGGAAGATAAGACAGTGCGGCAGTTTGTACTATTCTGCCGGACAGCTTTGATGTATGAAAAGAAAAATTATTACAATGAACAGAAACACAGGGCAGAGCGTGAAACGCATATTGAGATGCTTTCACCCAAACAGTCAGGTATGCTTGAAAAAATATTTGACATATACCATGCTGATTATTTTTCAGTTATGGGATATGAAATCGGCATAGTTGACGGTGATTTGGCACAGGCGTTAAGGGAACTGTCAGACAAATATTTACAGATTGTGCTACTGTATTACATTGTCGGTCTGAATGACAGGGAGATTGGCGAAATCTATGGCACAGGAAGAACTACCATTTGTGACCAGAGGAATAATGCCATAAAAAAGCTGCGGCTGCTGATGGAGGAAATGCGTCATGGAAAATAAATACAACAGCATTACCTATGAAACATTGGAAAAAGCAGTGTTAGGCGATTATGACGCTATGCAGGGGGTTATAAGGTTGCTTAAGCCATACATGACAAGATTAAGCATGGAGGATGGCAGATTTAACAATGAACTTTTTGAAAGGCTTGTACGGAGGCTCATGTTTATTACATGGAAATTTGATATGCATTACAGTGAAAAATAAACGGGTGTGATTAAGCACAGGCGGGGGACATTCAGAATATGGGTGTCTCCCTTTTATATGTCCGTTATTTATATCCATTATTAACAGCGTTAAGGGTAGAGGGGAAGTGAGAAAATGAGTGAAAATAAATTAAAGAGCAGGGATGCGATTGATGCAGAATTAAGGAAAACAAAAGCTGAACTTACCATTGCAAAACATAGGGAAATGAAACTGCGTAATCAGATAAAAGGTATGACGGAAAAGGAACGCCGACACCGCAACATTGTATGGGGAAGCCACTTTGAATATCTTCTCAGAGAAAAACTGAATATTTCAAAAGAACAGCTTGCCACGCTTGATGATGACAGGGTAAAGGATATTCTGAATACACTGTTTTTGGACTTATCTTTTCGGCGTATTATGCAGAATATTTTGACTGAAAAAGCAAAAATAAAATCCCCGACGGAATAGAAAAAATCAGTTTATAGGCTGTTACGTAGCGGGCGGAACTATAAAACTTTGTGGGCAGATAAAGGCTGCTCTTTAGCCTTTATCTGAACGCAAA
>CANCYR010000098.1 GCA_947382355.1 uncultured Lachnospiraceae bacterium | reverse complement strand
TCCTTTAGAAATCACTTTCTGCCTGCCGCCGGTTCTGATTCCTGTGGAGGAAAGCAGAGGGCTGAACTGTTACTGAAATCGCAAGAAAATGACTGGGCGATATTGACAATTATCAGACAATTTTTTAAAATGTATATATAGGACTAAAGTACGTGTCAGTGAGAGAAAGCAGGTGATTTTATGTTACAGTCCAAAGAAGAAAAAATAGCAAGAGTAAAGCAGATGATTTATAATTCAAATAATATCGTGTGCCTGCTGGGAATCGGCGTCGCCATGGAATGCGGCGGCGTGAATTTTCTTCATGAAAGGGAAAGCTACCGGATTGAAGATAAATATCATTACAGTCCGGAGGAAATATTCTCAACAGGCTTCTACAGCGCAAGGAAGGAAAAGTTTTTTGAATTTTACAAGCAGGAGCTGCTTTCTTTGGAGCTGACGGTAGGGCAGAGTTTATATGCCATAAAGGAGTTGGACAACTGGGGAAAGTTAAAGGGCTGCGTTACAAGAAATATGTATGGGCTTGCTGAACGGGCAGGTATTTCCAATGTAATCAATCTATATGGGAACATACATGAAAACTGGTGTACCAAGTGCGGCAGGCATTTTGATGCGGAGTATTTAAAGAACAGTCCGGGAGTGCCGGTTTGTGATGCATGCAAAAGCCCCATCAGACCGGGAGTGAGACTTTTTGGGGAGCTGGTGCGCAATGATGTTATGACCAGATGTGCCAATGTATGCCAGTATGCAGATGTTTTACTTGTACTTGGAACCAATCTTTATGACAGTATGGTAAAGAATGCGTTAAAATATTATAACGGCAACAAGCTGGTGCTGGTTACCAAGCATGAACATTTTACCGATAAAAAGGCCGATATTGTAATACATGATGAAGTAAATAAGGTGTTGCCGAAGATTGTATGGTAAGGAAAACTATGTTATACTGTTATTTGCTGATTAAAAGAGTTAATATATTATGTCATTTTGCATAATTTAATGTCAGCTATGAATGAAGGCAGGAGAAATAAAACGTGATAAATTACAGGATAAGAACAGGGCAGCCCTATCCTCTTGGGGTAACTTCATATGCGGATGGATTCAATATTGCGATTTCCATTCCCGCGAGGAAAGAGTGCGGCATGCTGCTTTACGGAGAAAACCAGAATGCGATTCAGATTCCCTTTTCCAGAAAGTACCTGTCAGGGGATTTGTATACGATATTTGTGGAAGGACTTGATATTAAAAAATACGTCTATCAGTTTTATAAGGATGAAGAAAGGCATCCGGATCCCTATGGAAAAAGGGTTTTTGGCAGGGAAGTATGGGGAGATTATCAGGGAAGTTCAAAGGAGTTGTACTATTCTGTTATTAAGGAGGAGTTTGGCTGGCAGGGGGACAAGCCTTTGAATATTCCTTATTGTGACAGTATCTTATACAGCTTACATGTAAGAGGCTTTACAAAGCACAGTTCTTCTAAAGTTAAGGGAAAGGGCACATTTACCGGGATTATGGAAAAGATTCCCTATTTAAAAGAACTGGGGATTACCGGAATTGAACTGATGCCTATTTATGAGTTTGATGAGATTATTAAAAATGCCGGATATACCCATATGGATGAAATGGTTGCGCCTTATATGGATAAGGCACATGCAACATGGGAATATAAAATTAATTACTGGGGATTTACAGAGGGAAATTATTTTTCGCCAAAGGCTGCCTATGCCCATACGGATGATCCTGTAAAGGAATGCAAGACCATGGTCAGGGAGCTTCATAAAAACGGCATAGAGGTTCTTATGCAGATTTATTTTCCTGATTCCATTTCATGGAGCTATATGTACGAGGTACTTAAATTCTGGGTGAGAGAATATCATATAGATGGGTTTCACCTGATGGGTCAGGATATTCCCATGAAGCTTTTGTCAAAGGATTCTCTTCTGGGAAAGACCAAGCTGATTGGAGAACGGATGGATTTATCCGGTCTGTACCGGGAAGAGGAAAAGCCGGAATTTAAAAATACGGCATTGTTTCATGAAGAATTCATGTATGAAGCAAGAAAATATTTAAAGGGTGACGGGGATATGCTCTCAAAAATAGCAGAGCTGTTTCGGAAGAATCCGGCAAAGACTTCCGTGGTGAATTTTCTTACCTGTTATCAGGGCTTTACCTTAAATGACCTGGTCAGCTATGATAAAAAGCACAATGAAGATAACGGGGAAAATAACAAGGATGGAAGCGATTATAATTATAGCTGGAACTGCGGCGCAGAAGGAAAAAGCAGAAAAAAGCAGGTGTTGGAGCTTAGGAAAAAGCAAATAAGAAATGCATGGCTCATGCTGTTTCTGGCACAGGGAACACCTATGCTTTTAAGCGGAGATGAATTTTTAAACAGCGGGGAAGGAAATAATAATCCTTACTGTCAGGATAACCGTATCAACTGGCTGAACTGGAAACAGGCGGAGACCAACAAGGAAATGGTGGATTTTGTAAAGTTTCTCATACAGGTAAGAAAAGACCATCCTATTTTGCATAAGGAAGAGCAGTTTCGAATCATGGATTATATTTCATGCGGATATCCGGACTTATCTTATCATGGAAATATGGCATGGTATCCACAGTTTGAAAATTATAACAGGCATTTAGGCATGATGCTTTGCGGAAAGTACGCAAAGGTGAAAAAAAGAAGGGATGATGATTTCTTTTATATTGCATATAATATGCACTGGATGGAGCAGGAATTTGCCCTTCCAAAGCTTCCATCAGGCTTTAAATGGTATATTCTCACGGAATCCGAAAAGGGAGAATATTTTCCGGAAGCCCATATGCCTTCAAAAAAGCAGACAAAAATTATGGTTCCGGAAAGAAGCATACTTGTACTAATAGGAAAGCGGGCAGTGTGAGATGAAGATAGAAAATATTTTAGGACATTTAAAAACCATTACCACCCATAAAAGAATTGTAAGGGAAGGCTGTTTCCGGGTAGGCCTGTACAGGCAGGGGCTGCTTCATGACCTGTCCAAGTTTTCCCCCACAGAATTTTTAGTGGGAGCAAAGTATTATCAGGGAGACAGAAGTCCCAATAATGCGGAAAGGGAGGCAATCGGCTACTCCAGCGCATGGCTCCATCATAAGGGCAGGAACAGGCACCATTATGAATACTGGATTGATTACAGCACAAAAGCAATCGAGGGTGGAATGGCGCCAGCCCCCATGCCGAAAAAGTATGTGGTGGAAATGTTCATGGACCGGATTGCTGCTTCTAAAACTTATAATAAAGAAAAATATACGGATTCCCATCCACTCATGTACTTTCAGAGCGGAAAAGGAGAGCCCATGATGCATCCGGAAACAAGAAAGCTTTTGTTAAAGCTTTTGACAATGCTTTCTAAAAAGGGAGAAGCTTATACCTTTGCCTATATAAAAAAGGTGGTATTAAAAAAGTAAAAAATTTGCTGCTTTTAGTATTATTTAAAATCAAACAGGCACCAACTCCTATGATATTCCATATGTTATGGTATAAAGGAGTTGAAGATATGAATTGTTTATGGATTTTAGTATTGCTTTGCCTGTGCAACAATGGTAACAATGGATGCTGCAATGACAGACATGACAGAGACGATGATGATTGCGGTTGTGACAGGCCAAAACCACCAAAGGATGACTGCGGCTGCGGTCCGGCAAGACGTTTTACAGAAGACAACGGATTGTTTGATATGCCAAGGGGCGGGGAAGCTGGAAGAGTTCCTTCCAATTTCCAAAGGGGTACCTGCGGCTGTGAGATACAGGAACAATAAAATAGTGTTTTGAAGGGCCTGCTGGTTTCGGCAGGCTTTTCTTGACGAACAGATATGAATTTGATACACTTTTCCTAATGACTTGAAAGGACGAAAAAAACATGATCAATGATAAAAAAGTACTCTTTAGCGGCATGCAGGCAACTGGAAATCTTACACTTGGCAATTATCTGGGGGCTTTAAAGAACTGGGTAACCTTGTCAGATGAATATGAATGCTTTTATTCCGTAGTGGACCTGCATTCCATTACTATCCGTCAGGACCCGGCAGAGCTTCGGAAAAGAGCAAGAAATCTGCTGACCCTTTATATTGCGGCAGGATTGGACCCGAAAAAGAACTGTATTTATTACCAGTCCCATGTATCGGGACATGCAGAGCTTGCATGGATTTTAAACTGTTTTACTTATATGGGAGAATTGAACCGCATGACCCAGTTTAAGGATAAGTCTGCAAAGCATGCGGACAATATCAATGCAGGGCTTTATACATATCCTGTTTTGATGGCGGCGGATATTCTGCTGTTTCAGGCTGACGTTGTTCCGGTGGGAAAAGACCAGCTGCAGCATTTGGAGATTACAAGAGACATTGCCGGAAGGTTTAACGGTATTTATGGAGATGTATTTACCATGCCGGAGCCATATGTGGGAAAACAGGGAGCAAAAATCATGTCCTTGCAGGACCCTTCTAAGAAAATGTCAAAGTCCGATGAAAATCCAAATGGAAGTATTTATCTGATGGATGACCCCGATACCATTATGCGAAAATGCAAACGGGCAGTGACGGATTCAGAAGCTTCTGTACGCTATCGGGATGAACAGCCGGGAGTAAAGAACCTGATTGATATTTACAGCACCTGCACCAATAAGACACCGGAAGAGGTGGAGAAGGAATTTGACGGAAAGGGCTATGGAGATTTCAAGATGGCGGTAGGAGAGTCGGTTGTCAGTGTCCTAAAGCCCATTCAGGACCGTTTTGCACAGCTTTTGCAGGATAAGGCATATATTGACGGCGTTATTAAGGAAAACGGCGAAAAGGCCAATTATTATGCTTTAAAGACATTGCGCAAGGTACAAAAAAAGGTAGGCTTCCCGGAAAGAATCCGATAAGCCGTGGCAGTTCAGCCCGCAGCTATCCCGCCCGGAAATCCGAACCGGCGGCAGGCAGAAAG
>CANCYR010000097.1 GCA_947382355.1 uncultured Lachnospiraceae bacterium | reverse complement strand
ATTTCCTTTCCGTAGTTACTGCGCCACGTTACACAATAACCACATATCCCCTGCCGATAATTCCGCTGCGCCCCTGCCGCTGAATAGATGCACCCTCTTTTCAAATGCGGCCTACTGCCACTGGCTATTTCAATACCTCCCGGCAGAAATAGGAAAATGTGCTGTATATGAAATATCCGCTGTACTGGCTATCTATGAACTGCACATTGCATCCGAAACGGCTCTCCCACGTTTTCAGGCTTGACATAAAAGAAAGGGGCGTAAGCTGTGTATTATACTTGTGGGAAATGATAGAGGAATAGCCGCCCATATCCTCAACCATCAAATATATTTTCGCTCCGGCGTTCCTGGCTTTCAAAAATTCCGCTTCAAACTGCTGCCGTTTCTGTGCCAAATTGCCGGATAATTCTTCTAAACTGGCTTTTCGTTCAATCACAATCGAATCATGGAAATATATATCTCCCTGCCCGGTTGCGGCAGAGGGCAGCAGAAAAGTATAATCCCCAAAATCCAGTTTTTCTTTTCGGTATGTAATCCCTTGCTTATCGAAATATGACAATATGTGTTCGTTCCGCTTTTCCCTCGTATCAATCAGAACAACCATTTGTTTTGTCAATTTCTTTATGCTCTCAATATCAAATTTGTATGACTTCACGCTATGCGCCCCTTTCTTTCAGTTCCTTATCCAGATTAGCGAAAAACCGCCGCCTGCAAGAATAAAAATCAGTCCTGCAAAATGGCGGCTTTTCTATCTCCCCCAGTTCCCACCGCACCGCCAGGGTGTCAAAAGACTTGCCCTGTCTGACAGATAGCAGAATCCACGGCGAAATAGCTTCAAGCCCTCTGCAGGCCGCTTTCAGGATTTCAGGGGGATATATCCCGGTTCTGCATCCGCTTTGTAATTCTTCAAGCCGCTGCCGCTCAATGCCGTACTCCGCATAACTCCGGCGTTGCATTGTGTTTGTACCATTCCTGCGCTTTCTTCTTGACATTTCAAGCCCTCCAATCTTATGATTGTTATAGGCGTTCGGGGCTTGTCTGCATGGGCAGGCTCTTTTTTTAGGTGGCATTTTGCGGCATTCTCCGGCTGTAAGACTGCTGCCGGATAAAAGCAATATGGCAGCAGGGTTATCATTAATTTGAGGTGGAAATGCAGCTCTCATGGTGAGTCCTTTATTTTGTCCGCATACTCTTCCATAAGGCTGTAACATTCTTTCAGGCTTTCCTCATAGGTCTGCCGGATGCAGGCAATAATTTTATCAGCAAATTTTCCGTCAGGAATAGGAAACGCAACATCCCTTATTATCGCTTTAACTCCATTACCAGAATAATTCCGTTCATTGGGTATAATGTACTGGATTCTGATATTATCAATACACTCCACATCCTCCCTGCTGATTGCGTCCAGACTTTCCTCAATCCTTTTAATATTACCTGCAAGTTCTTCCATCTGCTGTACTATCTGCAATTTCTCTTTCATTGCGTCCGCTCCTTTGCTTTCCCATAAATGGGAATAATTGATTTCATTCGGTCCCTGGTGGATACATCCCACCGTAACGGCCAATCCGGCAAGTCAAAATACTCAATGTATGTATCATTCGACATTACAAGTACCATATCCGTATTGTCCGGATAGTAAAAGCTGTATTTCTTATCACAAATGACGTAAATCAAATTCCGCTCATTGCACCATTCTTCAAGCCGCACCCTGTCAAATCCATAAGGCTGATTCACATACACTATCTGGCTTGTCCCGGTTTTCTTAAAGAGTAAGCCGTGGTCATGCTCCGGCACGTTCTCCGGCTCCTTCCACCCATGCGGATAATAACAGCTATTCGCCACATTGTTATAACTATGCCTGCCATAAAGCAACCGCTCATAACTTCCGACACTTTCAGCCCTTGCCATCCGGTCAAAACCGAAATACGTTACAAAATCATCAAATAATTTAGTCCGCTCTTCCCATTCCGTTCTATTCCATTTCCTCATCCAATCCCAAGGAAAATACAGTTTCTCCCACTTCATTTCTGCTCCTTCTGCTTGATATATTCTGGATTAACATAGATGATTTCTGATGGTCTGCCGCCCTTTTGGGGATTTTGTCCCCCTAATCGTTCTTTGTTTACTCGAATATATCCATGCTCTATCAGACATTTAATGCCGGGCAACATGCCTTCCCTTATTTCCATGCCAGTCCTGCCTTTACACAATTTCTGTAAATCTCTCAATTTAATCTCCGCCAATCCCGTAGAATCAATACGTTTCATCAGGTATTTAGCATCCCTTACCTCCGGCGAATCCATAAGTCCCATAATGTTATAGGCTGCTTCTGCGTGTGCCTTAAAGTATCGCCCCATCTCTATGGCATTTTTCATTGTTTCACCGCTTATCTTGTGTTCCCCGGATTCCTCAATGTATTCCAGACAGTGTAAAGAAAGTGCTATCCGCATAGTAGTACCGTGCAATTTTCCAAGCCATGCCTTAAACTCTGGTGAAGCATCCCCCATCTCTTTTTCAATCTCATAAAAGAAAGATTCTGCAAGCCTGTCCGCTTCTTCGTCCAGTTCTATTATCTTTGGCTTGTCTGGAACGGGTATTGCAAAAAGCCGCTTCATAACGCCGATGTACTCCATTCTTTCCGTATCAGGAATTTTCATTACTCTATATCTCCTTTTCCCAATTGTTGACGGCGGTATGCTGTATAAAAATCTCGCATTCAATCCACGCCCAACAAATTCGCTGTTCTCCATAACTTCCTTGATTATGATAGGCTGCACATAAAGCAGCATTGTTATCAGGGGACTGTTAAGCGTCTGCCCTTTCCTGCCAAGCCTGTCCTGTGAAAACCTGTCCCCGGAATATGCTTTCAAAACAATATCAATAACCGTCTTGTCACTGTATCGCCCGGCAAGGATATTGAATATGCCGCCCTCTGTTGACATTATCCCTATACGCTCTTTGTTCTGCTCCAACAGCTTTCCAAGCACTTCCATAGTCACATCATCCACGGCAAGCCTGACCGGGGCAACCTCTTCCAGTTGGTTTAATTCATTCTGGAATGCATCTAAGTCTCCCATATCAAGGTACTTTTCATCACCCTTTTTCTTTCCGCTTTTTGATAAGCTGTTTATAGTGTTCCTTATCCTGTTTTCAAGGACTTCTTTCTTTGCCTTATATGTTGCAATCTCCGGGGCAAGCCTTTCATTTTCCTCTGCTTCATACTCGTATACTGGCTGCATAAGTACATTCATGGTAGGGCTTTTTCTCTCTGATGGTTCCGCTATGACAGCCATATAGAGGTTTGCCGTTTCCTCCCAATCTTCTGTTGGGCGCACATTATATTTTTTCTGTATCCCTAATGCTGATATCGCCATAACTGCAGGAGCAACCATTCCAGTGTTTACTTGCAGACTTTCACATAAAGATTTTGAAAATATTCTTGCTTTGCAGGGTAAAAGGTCAAGATTAAACAATGGTAGCTTATTTGCGGCACACTCTCCAAAATCCCCAAAATCGGCAAAATCAGAAGAATACGAAATCCCCTCACCACTGACTGCCCCAATAAAGCCTTGTCTTTCTCTATTCAATTCAGCATCTGCAATAAGCCCAATAGCTCTCTGTCGTTCTTCTGGTGTAAGTCCTGCATTATTCTCCATTTCCGTTTTTCTTCACCTCCAATCTGCTTTTTCTGCCATTGCTTCTCGCACTCTTTTCTGTACCATGCCGCCACTTCTTTCATTTCTTCATCATGCTTTTGCTCGTACTCCGATACGGCTTTATTGTAATATTCCCTTGCCCTGCTGCACCCTGCATCATTCAGGGCTTTTATAGCTTCATCTGCAAAACCGGGGAAAGATATTTCGTAACCGTACACTTTCATGAAAAAAGCCTTATCCAGTATCATTTTTGGATGGATGCCTTGCAGCAGTTCCTCACGGCTCGCCATATTACGCCCCATATACCGTTTCGATAATCAAAGAAAACCGACTTCTTGATACGGTAACTCTTTCCAATTTTACGCACCGCCCCGGCTTCATCAGCCAACCGCCGCACTGTACTGCTCCCTAAATTGGATTCTGCACAAGCCTGCTGCAATGTAATAAGTTCCCCATTCTGATTTCTGTTTTTTGCAAGATTCATTATGTTTATCTCCTTTCGTTTTTGTTTTGTAAAATATGTTGTTTTTCGTCTTGATATAAGTATATCCAAGTGCTATAATATATTAAATCAACATATAACATGGGTTTTAGATAAATTATATGTCTAAACAGTATTTTATATAGGAGTTTAACATGAATAGAATAAATTCAACTGAAAAAGAACTCAATGAAAAGATATTTGACACACTTGATAACTGGATGCGTGAAAACAAAATAAAAAATGATGCAGACATTCTAAAAAGAATAAGTGAAAAGTTTCCAGATTGTGGCATTGAACAGGGGCGCTTCTCTCTTTTGCGAAATTGCAAAGCACGCATCAAATTAGATGAAGCAATAATGATAGCAGAATGTTTAGGAATTTCCATTGACAGGTTACTGCAAAGAGATATTGAACCTCAAGATAATGATGATGACGATAACACCGCAGCGGATGTGTTAAAGCCAATTTTTGATTTGCATAAAATTATAGATTTTTCTTTCACAAAGCATAGGATACGGGAAGATGATGGAGAAATCAAAGATTTTACAGGAATTTATTTTGATAATTATATTGTGGTTAAAAAGTTTCGAACATTTGTAGAATATTTTATAAATGACACACTGGAAAATTGGCAAAAAATTATTGATTCCATTTCTTCTTTGCCAAGGAGTGAACAGAAAAAAATATTGCAAGATTGGGAACGTTCCAAACTCGAAACTGCGCAAGATATATTTTTGGACTATCCTATGTATGAATATGATTTTGATACAGAAAAATATAAAAAGTCACTTCCTGAAAGCAGAAAAACACCCGATACCAATTAAGGCATTGAGCGTCACCACAAAGCCCCTCATGGCAGCAGTCATAAAGGGGCTTTAAATATATAAAAATGGGGTATTTATTGGGGTAAAATATCTTTCAGAGTAGCCATAAACCGCATAAATAAAGGCTTTTTAGGCAATCCGTCATTATACCAATAATATAATTTGTGGTTAATCACTCTCTGACAAAATCTATCA
>CANCYR010000096.1 GCA_947382355.1 uncultured Lachnospiraceae bacterium | reverse complement strand
AAGTCCTTTTTATCTGCTTTGTGCATAAAGTCCGCATGGCATTTAAAATAGCCAGAAATGCCACGCCCACATCAGCAAAGATGGCCAGCCACATGCTGGCAATGCCCACTGCCGCCAGAATCAGGACAATTACCTTCACTCCAATGGCGAAAATAATATTCTCCCTTACAATTGCCAGCGTCTTTCTGGAAATTTCCATGGCTCTTGCAATTTTGCTTGGTTCATCCGTCATGATGACAATATCCGCCGCTTCAATTGCCGCATCCTGTCCAAGCCCTCCCATGGCAATCCCTACGTCAGCCCTTGCTAACACTGGTGCATCGTTAATGCCATCGCCTACAAAAACCAATGCTTCTTTTTCACCTTTTTCGGCAAATAATTCTTCCACTTTCTCTACTTTATCACCCGGAAGCAATTCTGAAAAGACCTTTTTTATCCCCAGCTCTTCTGCCACCGACAAAGCGGCTGTCTGTCTGTCTCCAGTCAGCATGACCACCTCCCTGACACCTGCTTTGTATAATTTTTCCACTGCCTTTTTGCTGTCTGATTTTATTTCATCCCCTATGACCAGATAACCAAGGTACTGTCCATATTTTGCCACATAAATGACCGTACCGCCTGCTTCCACCTGTTCACAGCTCACGTCCTGCTGTTCCATAAGCTTTTTGTTCCCGACATAAATCACATCACCGTCAATGCAGGCTTCCATGCCGTAACCGGAAATTTCCTTTGTTTCTCCGATTCTGTTTTTTTCAAACTCCGCTTCTTTGCTTTTTTGAAAATAAGCTTCCTTTAATGACCTGGATATGGGATGATTGGAAAAGCTTTCACTATATGCCGCCAGTTCCAACAGCTTCTCTTCCGATATATCCGCTTCTTTTGCAGGATGAATTTCCTTTACCTGAAAGCTTCCTTTCGTAAGGGTTCCGGTTTTGTCCATCACTACAAAAGCTGCCTTGGACAAAAGCTCCAGATAATTGCTTCCCTTCACTAAAATTCCTTCCCTGCTTGCGCCTCCTATGCCCCCAAAAAAGCTTAAAGGAATGGATATGACTAATGCACAGGGACAGGATATAACCAAAAATGACAGCGCCCTGTAAATCCACTTTAAATAATTCCCATCTATCAGTAAAGGAGGTAAAAATGCAAGCAAAAGAGCTAAGACAACAATAGCAGGCGTATAATATTTGGCAAATCTGGATATGAAGTTTTCCGCCTCAGCCTTTTTGCTTCCGGCATTTTCCACTAAATCCAATATTTTTGCCACTGTGGACTGACCGAATTCTTTTGTTACCCGCACATGAATCATGCCGGTAAGATTGATACAGCCGCTTACAACCTCTTCTCCTTCCTGCAAATCCCTTGGAATGCTTTCACCCGTAAGCGCCATAGTATCCACTGTAGTATTTCCTTTTATGACAATTCCGTCAAGCGGGATTTTTTCTCCTGCCTTCACCACAATCGTTTCACCAGGCTGCACTTCCTCCGGGTCAACCTCTGTTTCTTTTCCATCCCTTAACACATTTGCATAATCCGGTCTTATATCCATCAGGTCGGCAATGGACTTTCTGGATTTATTGACCGCATAGGACTGAAACCATTCACCAATCTGGTAAAAGAGCATGACTGCTACCGCTTCCGCATACTCTCCTACAAGAAATGCCCCTACTGTGGCAATCATCATAAGAAAGTTCTCGTCCAAGACCCTTCCGTTTACAATATTCTTTCCTGCCTTCTTTACTACTTCTCCCCCTATAATAAAATAGGGAATTAAAAATATAATCAGCACAATATTCTCATTTATGTCAGATGCTGAATGTTGTATCACCATGGCACACAAAAAGATAATAGCACCTAAAATAATATTGCGAAGTCTTTTTTTAAGTTTTTTCGTCATATTCTCACCTACCACATAATCGAAACCTGTCTTTTAGAATACTATTTTTCTTCCACCGTTACATCCGGCTCAATCTTCTTTACAATTTTTTTCACTTCTTTTGTAATACCGTCTGCATTCCCTTCTTCCATTTCCACTACTAGTTTCTTTGTCAGGAAGTTCAGGCTGCATTTTTCTACCGCTTCCAGAGCAGCTACTGCTTCTTCAATTTTTCCTGCACAGTGTGCACAGTCTAAGTCTTCTAAGATATAAGTTTTTTTCATGATAATATTCTCCTTTATATTTGATTATTATATTTTCTCATCTTCTACTATCTGCTGTCTGTTAATATGCTGAATTTGACGGCGCTGAACATTCGGGAGGATGTTCGTTTAGTGCAGACCGAAACAGAGAACAGATGTGTCTCATTCTTCAATATGCTCCATGCCCTGACTTAAAATATTGGAAATATGCCCGTCTGACAGGGAATAGAATACCGTCTTTCCCTCCCTTCTTGTGCGGACTAAATCCATCTGCCTCAACATTCTAAGCTGGTGGGAAATTGCCGACTGGGTCATGCCCAGAATCTGGGCAATATCACATACACACATTTCAGAACACAGCAGCACATATAAAATCTTAATCCGGGTGGAATCTCCAAACACCTTAAAGAAGTCTGCCAAATCGTACAGCTCCTCTTCATCCGGCATTTTTTGATTTACCTTTTTTACAATATCATCGTGTACATGAATGCATTCACAGAGTTCCTTCTGGTCTTCCAATGCTTCCTTTTTTCTTTTTTCTTTTTTTGCTTCTGTCATGAAATTCCTCCTTCTAATATCCTGTTTTATCAAATCTAATACTTTTAATGCTTCGTTAACCACGGTATGCAGCGATTGACTCGTCTGCAATATTCTTCATACTCTTTCCCGTACAGCGCTTTCAGCCACTTTTCCTCCGTGCTTTTCATCATCACTGTCAGAAGCTCCCAAAAAGAAAGGGAAACATCAGTACACATGAGCAATTGTTCATATGTTCATTATATGCTATTTATTTTTTTTGTCAATCAAAAATAAGAAAAAATAATAAAATTGTTATCTGAACTGTTATGAAAGCAAATATGGGAGCAGACAGAACATACAATATTCTTATGCTCTGCTGCTCCCACTATATATGAAAAGACCATCTGTCCGTTACTCAATCGATAGAGGATACTTTGTACCTGAGAATTGTTTTTAGCTTCTCTTTGGGCACTCTGTTTGCATTATTTAAATAAATTTCCCGATGAACGCTGCCTATGCGCTTAAAATTATTTTCTCTACAGAACCCATCTAATTTTTCAAAGGTTGCCGGTTCATTGTCAAATGCTCCTATATGCAATATTTGAACACATTTTCCATCCTGTATGGTTTCAGAAAAAATGTTGGAAAAATACCGGTTTGGCTTTTTTTGTTTCACAGCTTCCAATGCCTCTTTAACAATTTCCCATGTAATAAAATCAGGCTGCCTTATCATTATTTTGTATTGTAGCTCTTCTTTCACCAGTTTTTCTGTTTCCCGCAATTTTGACCATATTCCCTCCAAAGGATACACTGTATAATCGTTTACCTGCTGTTTCGTTTTTAAAGCAAGGGATTTAAAGTCTTTTTTTATTTGATAAGACAATGTATATAATGCACTGACTTTTTCTGAAAATTCCCTGTTGTTTGGATTTCCACATCCGGTAATCGTAATGAACTTCTGCGGCGCCACGTCTATGACACAAGCCTCCCCTTTTATTCCATATATGTCTTTTTCCTGTTTTCTCCATTCATACTTCATAAAACCAGCTCCCTTTTTGTTATAATAATACATGATAGCATATCGAATATGACATCATCTTGTCATATTAATACTATATTTATTGATGCACAAATCAAAAAAACAGTAACTTTTCCTATTTTTTCTCTTAAATAATATTGCCATTTTTTATAGATAGTTTTTCCTGCACTCTTTTTCAAATATAAATTGTGAATGATTTACGAATTGTATTCCGACTGATACGGTCACAGGCCGCACCAATAGAATGTTGATACTTCATTTAGATTTTTATGTATGCATTATACCGGTTCTCACGGAAAATTTCTTACATTTCCTTCTCAAACTGCTCCATGGACCCGGCTCTTGCAGCAAGCTTCAGCCATCTTTTCAACACCGTCAAGTCCTTTTGTGCCAATACAACTTCCCTGATATGCTCCGGAATGGTTCCGTATTCTTCTAAAAGGTCAAAAACGGCTTCTTGTTTTACTTCTTGTTCCGTCTCTTCCCTGACTCTAGCTTCCCGGTCCTTCATCCATTCCTCAACAGTCATATATCTCGCCTCCAGTTTCCGCCATGTCTTAAGCTCCGTCACTTTTTCATGCAGCCTTATGATAGATTCCTCAGTAAGCTGTGACACATATCCCATTCCAGGCACCTTTCTTCAAAGGTGTAGCGATACAACCGCCAATAAAAATGCATTGCTTAAGTTTAATTGTTGAAATGTTTTCTTCATAGGTTCCTCCTGTGCAAAGTACAGGAAAAACTTATCTATAGAATTATATTAACTGATTTTTAGTAAATGCACAAGCGGAAATTCATTTTTACATTGACCGGAAATTTTAATTCTAAATTTGTCAGATGAGTTGTTCGTTTGGCTGCATAAATAGAATAATAATATCTGCACCATGCTTCTTTTTACCTTATTGCCAACTGCTTTTTTGCCCTTTTTCCGGATAGTATCTATTTCACAAGCATTATTGTTTTTTACCCATAGGTACAATTTGCAAAGTATATCCCAGAGGAGTTAAAATCTTCAAAAGACTGTCAATCTGAGGCGAATGAACAGAAGATTCCATTCGCGCAATGACAGGCTGTTTGACATTACATATTTCTGCTAATTGGGACTGCGTGAGCCCCTTTTCCTCACGAATAGCTATCATTGTCCGAATCAGGTCCTTTTCCAGTTCAATAGCATTTTGCGCCTCCTGATTAATAGATAAACTATTTTTCAATTCTTCCCATGAAGCCATCTTATTCATTCCTTTCTAAATAATCCTGTAGCTTTCTTTTAGCCTGTTCGATTTCATGTCTTGGCGTTTTACGTGTCTTTTTAATAAAGTGGTGAAGTATAATAAACTTGTTATCTTTATAATATGCATAAAGAAATCTGTTTTTCAACGGTCTTAGTTCCCAAATTTCACCGTCCAGATGTTTTGTCACCGGTTCACCAACCCTTGTTCCCAATTCTTCAAGCATATCCATATATGCCACTATTTTATTGAAATTAATTCGGCATTCTTTACTTGTGACAGCTTTGATATTTAATTCTTTGATAAAGTTCACTATTTCAGATGTTCCATTTTTATCTTCATAAAATTCAATTTCGTACATAGTATTTCCTTTTCTTAAATATATTATAACAAATTTGCTATAACAATTCAATAACAAATTTGTTATAGCAAATTGCCATTCTTTTTATAGATAGTTTTTCCTGCACTCTTTTTCAAATATAAATTGTGAATGATTTACGAATTGTATTCCGACTGATACGGTCACAGGCCGCACCTATAGAATGTTGGTATTTCATTTAGATTTTTATGTATGCATTATACCGGTTCTCACGAAAAATTTCTTACATTTCCTTCTCAAACTGCTCCATGGACCCGGCCCTTACAGCAAGCTTCAGCCATCTTTTCAACACCGTCAAATCCTCTTGTACCATTACAGCTTTCCTGATATGCTCCGGAATGGTTCCGTATTCCTCTAAAAATGCATTGCTTAAGTTTAATTGTTGAAATGTTTTCTTCATAGGTTCCTCC
>CANCYR010000095.1 GCA_947382355.1 uncultured Lachnospiraceae bacterium | reverse complement strand
AAGCGCTGGCGTTTTTATAAGGGCTCCTTTAGAAATCATTTTCTGCCTGCAGCCGATTCTGATTCCTGTGTGGGAAGGCTGAGGGCTGAACTGTTACATGCCAGGCGCACTAAAAAAGCCCTCTCCCCGTTTTCCCGAAGAAAGGGCTTATCCATTTTATCTGTTATTTCTTCACAACTGCTTTAATCTGCTCTGTCAGCATAGGAACAATCTTATTCAAATCACCCACAATACCGTAATCAGCTACATCAAAGATAGGAGCTGTTTCGTCTTTATTGATGGCGATAATGATGTCGGATTCTTCCATACCTGCAACGTGCTGGATTGCTCCGGAAATACCGATTGCAAAATACACGTTAGGACGTACGGTCTTACCGGTCTGTCCAACCTGAAGGTCACGGGGCTTCCAGCCGGAATCCACAACTGCACGGGAGCAGCTTACGGTTCCGCCGACAGCGTCTGCCAAATCCTCCAGTAATTTAAAGTTTTCAGGGCTTCCTACGCCACGTCCGCCGGATACGAGAATCTTGGCATCCATAATGTCCACTGTGTCCACTACAGATTTTACAATATCCAGAATCTCAACATATTTGTTATCCGGTGTAAAGCCCGGATTGAATTCTTCCACAACTGCCTTTGCGCCTTCAACTTTTTCACGCTTCTGCATAACGCCCGGACGAACGGTTGCCATCTGAGGACGGTTATCAGGACATGCGATGGTAGCAATGGTATTTCCGCCAAATGCAGGACGGGTCATTAATAACTGATTGTGCTTCTGCTCCTTGCCCGGAATTGGATTTAACGGGAAGTCGCCGATTTCCAGTACGGTACAGTCAGCAGTAAGACCTGTTTTTACTCTTGCGGAAACTCTTGGCCCTAAGTCACGGCCAATTGCGGTAGCGCCTACTAACACGATTTCCGGTTTGTATTTTTCTATAACAGAAGCAACTGCATGTGTGTAAGGCTCTGTTCTGTAATCCTTTAATTCAGGGTCATCTACAACGATTACTTTGTCGGCACCGTATGCTGCAAGCTCATCTGCCAAATCCTTGACTCCGGAACCTACAAGGATTGCGGTAACCTCTGTTCCTAAATCTGCTGCTAAGTCCTTGCCTTTTCCAATCAATTCAAATGCAATGCTGCTCAATTGATTGTCAACCTGCTGTGCAAAGACATATACACCTTTATATTCTTCTAAATTCATTTTTTTCACCACTTTTCCTTTATTTATTAGATAACATGTTTCTCTGTTAATTTATTCATCAGGTAAGATACTGCTTCCTCCGGATCAAGTGTTACCTTTTCGCCGGTTCCCTTTCTTACCTTATCGGAAGCTTTTGCAATCTTGGTTGGTGAGCCTGCAAGACCTAAATTGGAATCGTCTACATCCACAAGGTTTGCTCTTCCCCAGACTGTAATTTCTTTTTCTAAGGAATCAAAGATTCCGCCCGGAGTCATGTAACGGGGCTCGTTCAATTCTGCAAGTGCGGTTACAAGACATGGCATTTTTGCTTTAACCACATGATATCTGTCTTCATATTGGCGTTCTACAATCACGCTGTCGCCTTCCACCTTAATATCCTGTGCGTAGGAAATGACCGGAATTCCCAGGTGTTCGGAAATCTGTGGACCTACCTGTGCGGTATCGCCGTCAATAGCCTGACGTCCTGTAATAATCAGGTCATACTCTAAATTCCGGATAGCTCCTGCAAGTGTTGTAGAGGTTGCCCATGTATCAGCGCCTCCCAATACTCTGTCTGTTACTAAAATTCCATTGTCAGCGCCCATTGCCATAGCTTCACGAAGCACATCTTCTGCCTTTGGAAGTCCCATTGTAAGTACTGTTACCTCTGCGCCATATTGATCCTTTAATCTAAGTGCTGCTTCTAAGCCTGCTTTGTCATCAGGATTCATAATGGTAAGCATTGCACCTCTGTCTAACGTACCGTCCGGGTTGAATTTTACTCCGCCCTTTGTATCAGGTACCTGTTTTACACATACTACGATCTTCACGTTTTTCGTACCTCCTTATTTTAATAAGCTTCCAGAAATAACCATACGCTGAACTTCGGAAGTTCCTTCGTAGATTTCTGTAATCTTAGCATCACGCATCATACGCTCTACATCATATTCTCTGATATAACCGTAACCGCCATGTAACTGAACAGCCTTTGTTGTCACTTCCATAGCAACCTCTGCAGCGTACAGTTTTGCCTGTGCTGCTTCTACGCTGTAGGTTTTCTGTGTAGCCTTTGCCATAGCTGCTTTGTATACAAGAAGCTTTGCAGCCTCTACCCTTGTAGCCATGTCAGCAAGCTGGAACTGTGTATTCTGGAAAGCGCCGATTGCTCTTCCGAACTGTTTTCTTTCCTTTACATATTCAATGGTTGTTTCCAGAGCGCCTTCTGCCAGTCCCAATGCCTGTGCGGCAATACCGATACGTCCGCCGTCCAGAGTATGCATTGCGATACCAAAGCCCTTGCCCTTTGCACCAAGCAGGTTTTCCTTTGGAATACGGCAGTCTGTAAAAATCAATTCATAGGTGGATGAACCACGGATACCCATTTTCTTTTCCTTTGTACCAAAGGTGAAGCCCGGTGTTCCTTTTTCTACGATAAATGCGGAGATTTCCTTTGTCATTCTGCCGCGTTTTTCAACCATACCGGTAATGGCAATTACAATATAAATATCTGCTTCCTTACCATTTGTAATAAAGCACTTGGAGCCGTTTAGCACCCATTCATCACCATCTAAAACAGCCTTTGTCTGCTGTCCCTGTGCGTCTGTACCTGCTCCGGGCTCTGTAAGACCGAAAGCGCCTAATTTCTCGCCCTTTGCAAGAGGCACTAAGTATTTCTGCTTCTGCTCTTCTGTACCGTATGTCTGAATCGGGTCGCAGCAAAGAGAAGTATGTGCGGATACGATAACGCCTGTAGTACCGCATACCTTTGAAAGCTCTTCCACGCACATTGTGTACGTTAAAGGATCACAGCCCTGTCCGCCGTATTCCTTTGGAATAGGAATTCCTAAAAATCCTAATTTTGCCATTTTGTCAACGGTTTCTCTTGGGAATGTTTCTGTTTCGTCAACATCCTGAGCAAGTGGTTTTACTTCGTTTTGTGCAAAATCTCTGAAAAGAGTTCTTGCCATTTCATGTTTCTTACTTAATGTAAAATCCATTTTTGTTTCCTCCATTATTTTTATAACTGCTAATTTTTATTTGCTATAGTCGTAGAAGCCTTTTCCTGTCTTCTGACCAAGCTGTCCGCCGCGAACCATTTTCTTAAGAAGCGGATGAGGACGATATTTTGAATCGCCTGTTTCTGCCTGTAATACTTCCATAATGGCAAGAACGATATCAAGACCTACCAAATCCCCTAATGCCAAAGGTCCCATCGGATGGTTGGCACCAAGCTTCATAGCTGCGTCAATGCCTTCCACGCTTGCAACGCCGTCAGCATAAATGCCGATTGCTTCGTTAATCATTGGAATCAAAATTCTGTTTACAACAAAGCCTGCTGCTTCTTCCACCTGAACAGGAGTCTTTCCGATTTCTTCGGAAATAGTTTTGATTTTTTCTACAACATCTGCCGGTGTATTAAGCCCTGCGATTACTTCCACAAGCTTCATAACAGGAGCCGGATTAAAGAAGTGCATACCGATAACCGGTCTGTCAAGTCCCGCACCGATTTCTGTAATGGAAAGAGAGGATGTATTGGTAGCAAAAATACATTCCGGCTTACAGATATCCTGTAACTCCTTAAATGTCTGTTTCTTAATGTCCATTACCTCTAATGCTGCCTCTACTACTAAATCGCAGTCTGTACAGATGGTCTTTACACCTGTTGTAATCTTTGCAAGAATTGCATCTGCTGCTGCCTGGTCCATTTTTCCTTTTGCAATACGTTTTTCAAAGCCTTTTGCAATTTTGTTCTTGCCGTTTGCAGCAAATTCTTCATTGATGTCGCAAAGGTATACTTCATAACCTTCTGTCTGAGCAAAAGCCTGTGCGATACCGGAACCCATTGTGCCGGCGCCAATAATACCTACTTTCATGTTTGTTCCTCCTGAAATATTTTTTATTATTTAAGGCATGCTTCATGCCTGCGCTTACCATATTCACATATTATTTGTGCATAAATTACTTGTTTAAGAAAGCCTCTACTTTTCTCTTTTCCAAGAAAGCAGCCATGCCTTCCTTCTGGTCGTAAGATTCAAAGCAGTCGCCAAATAACTTTTCTTCAATTACGATTGCCTGATCCATGTCCACATCCAGGCCTTCGTTAATTGCCTTCTTGCAGTTGCGGACAGCAATGGGAGCATTCTTTGCAATGCCTGCCGCCATCTTCTCTGCTGCCGCCATCAGCTCTTCCTGCGGATACACTGCATTAACAAGACCGATTCTGTAAGCTTCGTCAGCCTTGATATTTCTTGCTGTATAAATCATCTGCTTTGCCATGCCTGCCCCGACTAAACGTGCAAGTCTCTGTGTTCCGCCAAAGCCCGGCGTTATGCCAAGTCCTACTTCCGGTTGTCCGAAAACCGCGTTTTCAGAGCAGATACGGATATCACAGCTCATGGAAATCTCACAGCCGCCGCCTAAAGCAAAGCCGTTTACCGCTGCAATCACAGGAATAGGGAAGGTTTCCAGTTTGCGGAATACATCATTTCCCTTTTTGCCAAAGGCTTCGCCTTCTGCTTTTGTCAGGGAACTCATTTCCCCGATATCAGCGCCTGCAACAAAGGATTTTGCTCCTGCGCCTGTTAAAATCAGACATCTTACTTCTTCTAAATTTACAGCATCCAACGTCTTGTCAAGCTCTTCCAGTACAGTAGAATTTAAAGCATTCAATGCTTTTTCACGATTGATTGTTACGATGGCATATGCACCTTTTTGTTCGTATAAAATGAATTCCATGATTTTTCTCCTATCTTTCTTTCCTTATAGACGTACAAGGGCTGCCAGACAAATGTCTGGCAGTCATTGTGATTTTTTATCATTAATCTCTTTCTACGATAGTAGAGCAGCCCATGCCGCCGCCGATACAAAGAGTGGCAAGACCTTTCTTTGCATCCTTTGCTTCCATTTCATGAAGCAGGGTAACCAGAATACGACAGCCTGAAGCGCCTACCGGATGTCCTAATGCGATAGCGCCGCCGTTTGGATTCAATTGTTTATCCACATCAATGCCCAAATCTCTTCCTACTGCAATGGACTGGGCAGCAAAAGCCTCATTTGCTTCGATAATGTCAAAGTCTTCAATCTTCATGCCGGTCTTTGCCAATACTTTCTTAGTGGAAGCAACCGGACCGATACCCATAATGGATGGCTCAACACCGCCAAGTGCCCCTGCAATCCAGGTAGCCATTGGTTTTACGCCTAATTCTTTTGCTTTTTCTTCGCTCATGACAACGATGGCTGCTGCACCGTCATTGATACCGGAAGCATTTCCTGCTGTTACCTTTCCATTTGGATTGATTGGACGCAGCTTTGCAAGTCCTTCCATGGAAGTTCCCGGACGGGGACCTTCATCTTTCTTAAATTCAATGACTTCTTTTTTCTTCTTTACCTGAACCGGTACGATTTCTTTATCAAATGCGCCTGATTCCTGTGCTGCAACTGCCTTTGTCTGGCTCTTCACTGCAAACTCGTCCAGTTCTTCACGGGTAAGCTTCCATCTGTCGTCTTCACAAATATTGTCAGCCGTCTGAATCATATGATAATTATTGAACGCATCCCAAAGAGCATCATTTACCATAGTATCCACTAACGTATTGTCGTTCATCCTATAACCAAAACGAGCCTGCTTCAATGCGTATGGAGCCATTGACATATTTTCCATACCGCCTGCTACTACGATATCAGCATCTCCTGCTGCAACCATCTGTGCAGCCATATTTACACAGTTCAAACCGGAACCGCATACCACGTTAATAGTAACTGCCGGCACTTCAATAGGAAGACCTGCCTTAATACTTGACTGACGCGCTACGTTCTGTCCAAGTCCTGCCTGAATAACACATCCCATATATACCTGGTCTACTGCTTTCGGTGCAACTCCTGCCCTGTTCAAAGCTTCCCTAATAACAATTGCTCCAAGTTCTGCTGCCGGTGTGGTGCTTAAGCTGCCGCCCATGGTTCCGATAGCGGTACGGCATGCGCCTGCTAAAACTACTTTTCTTGCCATTTTTCTTTCCTCCATTTTTGTTTCGATCTGCAACGATTTCATTTACAAAAACCCGTACTTTAGGGGCTTGCAATGATTGTTATTTTTTTGTCATTGCCCACTGTTTTCATTTTAACATAGGGACATTCTTTTTGCAATGGGTGATGTGGGAAAAATTTACTTTTGGCATAGGGTGGCGGGGGGGGGATTGTGAAAGGGGGGGACGTGGGAGGTGGCAGGGCCAAAAATAGTAATACCGGCCCCCACCCCCCCAGCCAAAAAGCCACCCTACAAAAGAGCCCAAAAA
>CANCYR010000094.1 GCA_947382355.1 uncultured Lachnospiraceae bacterium | reverse complement strand
GCTCTCGCTCTGATAAAAACGCAGCAGTGCTAAGTTCGAAAGAACCTCACTAAGCGCTGGCGTTTTTATAAGGGCTCCTTTAGAAATCACTTTCTGCCTGCCGCCGGTTCGGATTTCCGGGCGGGATAGCTGCGGGCTGAACTGTTATATAAGTCTTTCCATATCGGCAGGAACCGGAGCGGTAAAGGTCAGGGGTTCCTTTGTGATGGGATGACGGAAGGAAAGCTTATAGGAGTGCAGTGCCTGTCTTTTTATAAGCTCCATATTGCCATGATATAGGGAATCTCCTAAAAGAGGGTGTCCAAGATAGCTCATATGAACACGGATTTGATGGGTGCGTCCTGTTTCCAGATGTAAGGAAATCAGGTCGTATCCATCTTTTTGTTTCAGTTTTTTATAATGGGTAACGGCACGTTCGCCCTTTTGAAAATCCACGCATCTGCTGATAAGGGAGTCAGAACAGCGGGTAATGGGGGCATTGACGGTGCCCGCATCCGGAAGCAGCTTATCACCCTTTGAAACAAGCGCAAGATATTCTCTATGGATGTTTCTTTCTGCAATCATAGTGGATAATATCCCGGCAGCTACCATATGCTTTGAAAGGAGAACAAGACCGGAGGTGTCCTTGTCTAACCGGTTCGTACAGCGAAACACATAAGGGACTCCCTGTTGTTCAAAATAATGTGCCACTCCGTTGGCAAGGGTTCCTTCATAGTGGTTCAGGGAAGGATGAACAGGCATACCGGCAGGCTTGTTTACCACTAAAATATCTTCATCCTCATAAAGGATATCAAGAGGAATAGGGCATGGAACGATGTTGGGGGAAGCTTCTTTTTCAATGAGATGAACGGTCAGACAGTCGCCGGCAGAAAGTTTTTCGTTTACATAACACCACTTTCCATTTAAAAGAATGCTTTCCGGAAGCTTTTTTAAGGCAATGATGGATTGTCTGGAAAAGTTTTTGGAGCGTAAATAGTTGTATACGGTAGAAGTTTGGTTTTCTTGTTCGACTTGAAAGGTAAAGGTTCGCTGCATGGTTTTGGGTCCTTTTTGTTTTGGGGTTATTATAGCATGGGATTTATGTGGAGTGAAGAGGGAATAAATGCGTTTCAGGCTTCTGCGTCCTTACATCAAATTCTCTGGCCTTCCGGCAAATAGTCAGAAGAATTATTATCAAAACCAAAATTTATTAACAAATCACCTTAACATGTGATATAATCAAACCATGTCCCAGACAGGACAAAGCAAAGGGAAAGCAGGAGGCTCTTATGAAGAAAGAAAAGTATGTTGCTTATGTGTCTACCTATACCATGGGAGACAATTACGGAATTAAAATATACGATGTGGATTTGAAGCAGGGCAGGCTGATTGAAAAGGATCAGGTGAAGATTACCAATTCCTCCTATGTGACAATATCCCACAATGGCAGGTACTTATATTCCATAACGGATTTTGGAGTGGAGGCATACCGGATTATGGTGGACGGAACACTGAAGATTGTCAACCATGGCTCTATAAACGGCATGAGAGGGTGTTATCTGTCTACGGATTACGATGACAAATTCCTATTTGTGGCAGGCTATCATGATGGAAAGATTACAGTTCTTCGCTTAAAGGAGGATGGCGGAATCGGGAAAATCGTGGATGAAATCTATCATAAGGGCCTGGGAAGCATAGCGGAACGGAATTTCAGGCCTCATGTAAACTGTGTGAAGATGACAAGAGACAATAAGTATCTGATGGCTGCTGATTTGGGCATGGACCATACAGATGTTTATAAGGTTGACCATAAAACAGGAAAATTAAAGCCCATCGATGTAATCCGCAGTGACATTGAATCGGCGCCCAGACATATTAAGATGACAAAGGACGGCAGGTTTGTTTATATTGTACATGAGCTGAAAAATTATATTGACGTGTACAAATATGAAGATTTGGGAAATGCACCGGAATTTACAAAGGTTCAGACTATTTCCACACTAAATAAATATCATGCGGGCGGTTCTGCGGCCAGCGCATTGAATTTCTCGGAGGATGAGCAGTATTTAGTCAGCTCCAATGCAGGAGACAACAGCGTGATTGTTTACAATATCAATCGAAAAAGCGGGGAACTGACGAAAAATTTCTGTCTTCCTATCAGCGGGGATTATCCAAAGGATGCCGCTTTGTTTCCGGACAATAAGCATTTAGTATCCTTAAACCATGAAACAAATACAATGACCTTTTTTAACGTGGATTTGAAAAAGGGACTTTTGGTGATGAATGGAAAGGAAATTAGGATTGACCAGCCTAACTGCATTATTTTCCACAGGCTGGAAGGAGAAAAAAAGACTGAAAATGCGGAATGAGCCATAAATGCTGCAATGAAATAAAAAACAATGCCACAAAATAAAATGCATGGCATTGTTTTTTATTATTTTATGAATTTGTATAAATACGTTCCAGATAATCCATTTTAGATTTCATATTATCTAATAATAAATCTAAAAGCGCCACAGCAGCCATGGATTCTACCACGACTACAGCTCTTGGAACGATAATGGGGTCGTGTCTGCCCTTAATGTTGACGGAAATTTCCTGTCCGTCCTTATTGACGGTCTGCTGGGTTTTGTAGATGGAAGGGGTGGGCTTTACATAAGCCCTGAGGATAATGGGAGAGCCGTCGCTGATGCCTCCAAGTATTCCTCCTGCATGGTTTGTTGCTTTTGTGATACGGCCGTCTGTCATTGTAAAGGCATCATTGTTTTCGCTTCCTTTTGCACGGGCGGTTAAAAAGCCGTCACCTATTTCAAATGCTTTTACGGCTCCAATGGAAAGAATGGCTTTCCCAAGGGCGGCATCCAGTTTATCAAAAACCGGTTCGCCGATTCCGGCAGGGCACCCGGTTATTACGCATTCAATGACTCCGCCGGCAGAATCCGTTTCCTTCATGCATGCTTCCAAATATGCCTCTGCCTCCAGAGAAGCTTTTCTGTCAGGCATTCCGGTAGGCGTCTGGATAATTGCCTCTTTATCAAAATGGTTCATATCAATGGAAACGGGACCTATGGATTTTGTATAGGCCGTCACGTCAATACCAAGCTGCTGCAGGATTTTCATGGCTATGGCGCCAGCCGCCACCCGGCCTATGGTTTCCCGTCCGGAAGAACGACCGCCGCCTCTGTAGTCTCTGAATCCGTATTTTTCGTCAAAGGTATAATCCGCATGGCCCGGTCTATAATAAGTGGATATTTCACTATAATCATGGGAGCGCTGGGAAGTGTTTGGCACTAGAAGGGAAATGGGAGTGCCGGTAGTTTTTCCTTCAAATATTCCGGACAGGATTTCAACCCGGTCCGCTTCCTTTCTGGGGGTGGCAAATTTAGACTGTCCGGGTTTCCTTCTGTCTAACTGCTTTTGAATATCCTCTTCGCAAAGGGACAGTCCGGCGGGACAGCCGTCAATTACCGCACCGATTGCCTTTCCGTGGGATTCTCCAAAGGTTTGTATTGTAAAGTGTCTTCCGAATGTTGAGCCGGCCATGTTCATCCTCCTGAGTTAAAAGATTTATATCTGCCATTGATAAAAGATACATATCGTAAAAAACATACATATCGTAAAAAACATATATGGTACATGGCAATTATAGCGGAGAAATTCTTTGGTTACAACCGAAATTTTTACAGGATTGGAAACAAAATGGAAAAAAGGCGGAATAAGACATAAAAAGTTTAAAAAATTCCAGTAAATTTCAGAAAAAAATGCTGTACAAATAAAGAAATTATGATATCATAAAAATGATATTTGGTAGAATTATGTCAATAACATTAAGCGATACAGGGTCAACCTGTGAAATGGGGCAATGAAATAATTGAAAAAAAGAAAAATAACCGCCAGACTAATGGCATTTGGAAAAAAGAATAGAGTTTTTAAAATCATATCCCTTGTATTGTTGACATTCTATTTGTTTGTATATTATGCAAAACAGTATTGCTTTCAAAATAAAAAAAGGTATGCCTGTATTTTTTGCGCCTGTCTTGTCTTTTCCATCAGTTCCAGTTTTTCCTTTGCAGAAAATGATTTAAAAAATACGGTTTCAAAAGACGGGACAACGGAAGAATACAATATGCCGGAAGAAGTCTTAAATACAGAAAAGGCAGATAATAGCAATTCTATAGAGGATGCAGCGATTCTTGAAGACAAGGACGTAATGGAGGGGTATGAAAATACAGAGTTGGAGTATGTGACGGAAGAGGATAAATTCAGCATAGACGAAATCCTGACCGGAGGCGAAGACTATTTAGAAGGTGTTTCCGAAAATTCTGTCAGAGGCCAGTTAAGCAGTGATGACTGGAAGCTGGTGTTGATTAATAAGCATCATTCTATTCCGGATGATTATACCTTTACCCTTGGAACCATCCGAGGGGGAATGCAGTGCGATGAGAGGATCATACCTGAGTTGATGGAGATGCTTCAGGCAGCAAAAGAGGATGGAGTCAGTCTGATTGTCTGCTCTCCTTACAGGGATTTGAATCGTCAGCAGGTATTATTTGAACGAAAGATAAAAGCTTACATGAGACAGGGGTACTCTTATTTAGAGGCTTATCAAATCAGCTCCCAGACAGTTACCGTACCGGGAGCCAGCGAGCATCAGATAGGGCTTGCCATAGACTTTCTGTGCAAAGGATATTCTTCTTTGAATGAAGGCTTTGCCAATACAGAAGGCGGAAAATGGCTGGCAGCCCATGGTCACGAATATGGCTTTATTTTAAGATATCCGAAAGGAAAGGAATACATCACCGGTATCGAATATGAGCCATGGCATTTCCGTTATGTGGGCAGGGAAGCAGCAGCCATTATGACGGAAAGGGAACTGACATTAGAGGAATTTGTAGAAGAAATCAATGAATAAATAACGGATAAAAAATTTACAATAAAAAATAAAAATAAATAATAGAGGAAAATATGTATCGGATATTAAAGAAAGAAGGAAGAGCCAAACGAGGCGAATTTCAAACAGTACATGGGGTCGTTCAGACCCCTGTTTTTATGAATGTGGGAACGGCAGCCGCCATCAAAGGGGCTGTTTCTACAGAGGATTTGCAGCAAATAGGAACCCAGGTGGAGTTATCCAACACTTACCATCTTCATGTGCGCCCGGGAGATGAGGTCATAAAAAAGCTGGGTGGGCTGCATAAGTTCATGGTATGGGACAAACCGATTCTTACCGATTCCGGAGGATTTCAGGTGTTTTCTCTGGCGGGGCTTAGGAAAATCAAGGAGGAAGGGGTTTATTTTCAGTCTCATGTGGATGGCCGTAAGATTTTCATGGGTCCGGAGGAAAGCATGCAGATTCAGTCAAACCTTGCCTCCACAATTGCCATGGCTTTTGATGAGTGCCCTTCCAGCAAGGCCGACAGGGAGTATGTAACCGCTTCTGTAGAGCGTACTACCAGATGGCTTTTGCGTTGCAAAAATGAAATGAAAAGGTTGAATGGCTTAGAGGATACCATAAATAAGAAGCAGCTGTTGTTTGGAATCAATCAGGGAGCTGTTTTCGCAGATATCCGCCGGGAGCATGCCAAAAGAATCAGTGAGTTTGAGCTGGATGGTTATGCCATAGGCGGCCTTGCAGTAGGAGAAACCCATGAGGAAATGTATTATATTCTGGAAGAAACGGTTCCATACCTTCCGGCAGATAAGCCCACTTATCTGATGGGAGTGGGAACTCCGGCGAATATACTGGAAGGGGTGGAGCGGGGAGTGGATTTCTTTGACTGCGTTTATCCTACCAGAAACGGGCGCCATGGACATGTATATACCAGATTCGGAAAGATAAATTTATTTAATGCAAAGTATGAACTGGATGCTGCCCCCATTGAAGAGGGCTGCGGCTGTCCTGCCTGCAGCACTTATTCCAGGGCTTATATCAGGCATTTATTAAAAGCAAAGGAAATGCTTGGAATGCGGCTTTGCGTTCTGCACAATCTGTATTTTTACAACCATATGATGGAAGATATCCGTAAGGCGCTGGATGAGGGCAGGTTTGCGGAATACAAAAAGCAGATGCTTAAAAGCATGAAAATTTTATAAAAGTACTTGAAGTAATGGTTACTTTTGTGTATGATGTCCTTTAGTGCAGTTATGAACAGACTAGGAGGTAATTAGTATGATTTTGTCAGGTACAGCAAATCAGGCACAGGCAGCGGGCGGTTTGTCAGGAGTGATTTTAGTATTATATCTTGTTGGAATTGTTGCATTTTTCTATTTCGTGATGATTCGTCCCCAGAAAAAGGAACAGGCAAAAATAAGCGCCATGCTTTCCAAAATGGAAACAGGGGACAGTGTTCTGACTACAAGCGGATTTTATGGAGTAGTCATTGATATTGATGATTCGGATGATACAGTAATCGTAGAATTTGGCAATAACAAGAACTGCCGTATACCAATGAATAAGAGCGCCATTGCCCAGGTTGAAAAGGCGAATGGGGAATAATATGCCGATATGGAAAATCCTGTTTTTTAGCAGGATTTTTTTATTTACGGTTTTGTAACAGTTCAGCCCTCAGCCTTCCCACACAGGAATCAGAACCGGCTGCAGG
>CANCYR010000093.1 GCA_947382355.1 uncultured Lachnospiraceae bacterium | reverse complement strand
TCCTGCAAGCAGGTTTCTATGTAATCGGAGGGTCACAGTCCCTCCGCAGAAGGACCAGCCGCCTACCGTTATGGCAGCACCCATATGGATATATTATCAGAAAAAGCCGGATGCCACAAGATATTCCGGCTTTTTTCTTTTCAGCTTTTCCACTTATAACAGTTCAGACAACAGGGCATTTTTCAATTCCCCATTTCGCCACAGTATTTACCACTCTAACGCTTCATCCTCATCTCTTCTGTCCCGAAGCATAAGCTCTTTTACTGCCTCATCTGCAGGTTTATTCTCAAAAAGCACCTGATTTACCTGCTCAATGATAGGCAGGGCTACCTGATACTTTTTAGAAAGCCCCATGGCTGCCTTGGCGGAGTGAACCCCTTCCACCACCATTTTTACTTCCTTCATTGCCTCTTCCATGGAATAGCCCTTTCCGATTAAAATACCGGCACGGCGGTTTCTGGAATGAACGGAGGCACAGGTTACAATCAGGTCGCCGATACCTGTCAATCCGGCAAAGGTCTTGTATTCCCCGCCCATTTTCATGCCAAGCCTTGCGATTTCTGCAATTCCTCTTGTAATTAATGCCGCCTTTGTATTATCTCCATAGCCCAGTCCGTCTGCAATTCCGGCTGCTAATGCCACCACATTTTTCAAAGCGCCTCCCAATTCGATTCCGAGCACATCCGGGCTTGTATAAACGCGAAAAACCTCATTCATAAAAACTTCCTGAATATATTCCGCTGTTTTTTTCGTTTTGGCTCCTGCCACACAGGTAGTAGGGAGCCCTTTTCCAACCTCTTCCGCATGGGACGGCCCGGAAAGAACTGCCACCTCCGCCTTTGGGATTTCCTGTTCAATGATTTCAGACAGGGTCATAAGTGTGGATTCCTCCACTCCCTTTGCCACATTTACAATTAACTGTCCTTCTTCCACAAAAGGACACATGCTTTTAGAAGTACTTCTTGTAAAGGGAGATGGCACTGCCAGCACCAGCAGGTCCTTTCCCTTCACTGACTGTTCCAGATCAGTAGTAAAAGTCATACTTTTCGGCAGCTTTACGCCCGGAAGCTTTTCCGTATGCTCCCTCTTTTCCGAAAGCATTTTCACTTCCTTTTCCATAATGGACCATACGTTTACCTCATGTCCGTTTTTTGATAACAGAAGCGCCAGTGCCGTTCCCCAGCTTCCTGCTCCGATTACGCTGATTTTTGCCATTCCCAAATCCTCCCTTTCTTATATATAAATTCCGGATAATTACAAAATGCCCTGCTTGCGATATTGTCTATATGCCATAACAAAAAGGGGCTGCAGGGCGCTTCGCAATTGCCTGTTCTATCAAAGTCTTTGCTGATTCAGAGTTTTACTGATTGATTTCTTCCTTATTTTTCTTATGTAAATAGGTCTTCCTCTCTTCTCCCTTTAAAAGCCGTTTAATATTTTCCCTGTGCTTTACATATGCCATAATAGTCAAAAAGGCTCCAACCGCATAAAGCTCATAAATCAGGTTCTGCTCCATATGGAATTTCCCCATCTGTCCGAACACTACAAGCTCTGTCATAAAACCTGCATATACAACAAGGGAGCCCAACGATACATAATTGGTAAGTAAAAAGGCAAGGCAGAACAATACAAGAGCCACCAGCATGAACCGCCAGTCAAAGGCGGTTACCAGCCCTGCGGTTGCTGCAATCCCTTTTCCGCCCTTAAACTTCATATAAAAAGGAAAGTTATGTCCCAAAACAGCTCCTGCTCCCGCATACAGGGAAAGCAACGGAAGCATTTGGGGGGCGCTGTTATAGAAAAGAAGCCTGCAGATTATCATGGCAAGCACCGTTTTCAAAACATCTCCTAAAAATACAATCAATCCCGCTTTTTTCCCCAGCACCCGAAGCGCATTGGTAGTCCCCGCATTGCCGCTGCCGTGCTGGCGGATATCGATGCCATGTGCCTTTCCATAAATAAATGCCGTCTGAAACAATCCAAATACATACCCGATGACTAAGCAAATAATCCGTTCCATTTCTATTTGTCCTTTCTCTCTCTGATAATAAATTTTAGAGGAGTCCCCCGGAATCCGAATGCTTCCCGAATCCGGTTCTCAATATATCTGGTGTAGGAAAAATGCATAAGCTCCCTGTCATTTACAAAAATAACAAAGGTAGGAGGTTTTACCGATACCTGAGTAATGTAATACAGCCGTAGCCTCTTCCCCTTGTCTGACGGAGGCTGTTGCAGTGCCACCGCTTCTGTCATGATTTCATTGAGCACTCCGGTGCCTATCCTGAGAGCATGGTTTTCAATGACCGTATCAATCAAATCATAGAGCTTTGAAAGCCTCTGCCCTGTCTTTGCCGAAATGAATATCAGCTCCGCATAGGGCATGTAGGAAAGCACATTCCTTACCTTTTCCGTAAAGCGGTAAATGGTTTTGTCATCCTTTTCAACTAAATCCCACTTATTGACTGCAATAATGACCCCTTTTCCTCTTTCATGGGCAATTCCTGCAATTTTGGCATCCTGTTCCGTCACTCCCTCGTCCGCATCAATAACAAGCACTACCACATCTGCTCTTTCCACCGCCATAACGGTACGGACGATCATATAACGTTCCAACTCTTCTTTTATCTTGTTTTTTCTCCGAAGCCCGGCTGTGTCGATAAATATATATTCCTTTTGGTTATGGACCACTTCTGTGTCAATGGCATCTCTGGTGGTTCCGGCAATGTCCGAAACAATGACCCTGTTTTCTCCAATCAGTTTATTGATAATAGAAGATTTCCCCACATTGGGTTTTCCTACAATGGCAATCCTTGGTCTTTCATCCTCTTCCTCTTCCAGTTCCTCCTGACTAAAGTGCTCAAGCACCTGATCCAGCATGTCCCCGATTCCTAAACGATTGGCAGCGGAAATGGCAACCGGATCCCCGATTCCTAAATTGTAAAATTCATATACATCTGCCATGTATTTATTGAAATCATCCACCTTATTCACAACCAGAAGCACCGGCTTATGAGAACGGCGCAGCATATCCGCCACCTTTGCATCCGCATCCACCAGTCCCTGCTTTACATCTGTCATAAACAAAATCACGTCTGCCGTATCTATGGCAATCTGTGCCTGCTCCCGCATCTGGGATAAAATAATATCCTTGCTGTCAGGTTCGATTCCGCCTGTATCTATTAAGGTAAAGTTTGTATTCAGCCATGTCACATCTGCATAAATCCGGTCTCTTGTAATGCCCGGCGTATCCTTTACTATGGAAATCATCTCGCCTGTCAGGGCATTGAACAGCGTGGATTTCCCCACGTTTGGCCGTCCTACTACTGCAACTACCGGCTTCCTTTTTTTCTTTCCCATATATAACTCCTTTTCTTATTCTACTCCTTAATTCGTCCATATGGCACGACAAAATTATGGCTGCAGGGTATTTCCCAATTGCCTGCCCTATTCCTTAAGGATCAGCCTCAAAAACTCATATCCGCTTGATTTTACAATATCTATGGGAACTTGTAAAGCAGTTTCCAGTTCTTCTAAAGTAAGATCGTCCAAAAAAACCCTTTCCCCCGACCTTAAAACATTCTGGGGCAGCCAGAGCCTTTCTCCTAAATTTTTTCCTATCAGCTGTTTTTTTATGTCCTGTCCGGTCAATAGTCCGGATACGGTAATCCCCTCTCCAAAAAATTCATTTATAATCTCATATACCAGTATGGTCACCTCAGGAAACAGTCCCATCAGCCTTCCCGCGATTTCCTTCATATATGGGCAGGCCAGTCTGCCCGTTGCCACAGAAACCGTCTTTTGTATATGCTCCGGCAGCCTGCCCGCCCTTCCATTAGCAACTGCCGCCTGATAATCCTGTACAGACTGATAAAATTCGTCCATCATAAGCCGAATCATGCCCACACCGTTTTCCAGCTGTAAGTACCCGTCATACTGACTGGCTGGCGGCATTTCCTTTCCGGCTAAAATATACCACTCATCGCTGGCATGGATAAAATGCATACCATATTCTTTATAAACCTTTTCCTGCCATTTGTGTATGGTTTCAAACACCTTTAAAGCATCCTCTTTTGTAAAAGGCTCAAGAGGATACAAGCCTTCCCTGTACCTGCTTAACCCTACCGGAACTACCGAAACGCTTTCCAGATTCGGAAGATATCTGGTCAGCTCCTTTATGCTGTACTCTAATTCTTCTCCATCATTTACCCCCTTACAAAGCACAATCTGCCCGTTCAGGGTAATGCCCGCTTCATACAGCCTGTCCACCTTTTTCAACGCCTCTCCCGCAAAACGGTTATGAAGCATTTTACACCTTAATTCCGGATTCATTGTCTGAAAGGAAATATTGATAGGGGACAAATGATACTTAATGATTTTATCCAAATCCTTATCTGACATATTGGTGAGGGTTATATAATTGCCCTGTAAAAAGGAAAGCCTGGAATCATCATCTTTAAAATACAAAGTCTCCCTCATGCCTTTTGGCATCTGGTCTATAAAACAGAAAATGCATTTATTATGACAGGAACGATATTCATCCATCAGGCCGTTTTCAAATTCAATGCCCAAATCCTCCCATTCTTCCTTTTCAATTTCCAGTATCCACTGCTCCGGCTCTTCCTTCGTGCCGTAATGCTCCGTATTTTTCTCTATGAGGACCTCTAAATATTCCTCCTGTATCATGTACTGATAATCAAAAATATCCTCCGGCTCCTCTTTATTAACCATAAGAAGGCTGTCTCCCGGCTCAATCCCCATTTCTTCTCCTATGCTGCCTGGCTCAACCGCCTTTATAATATGTCCTTTTCCCTTCATCTGTTTCCCTTCATCTGCTTTTCTTCATTTATTCTCTTCATCTGTTTCCATTTATCTGTTTTTCTTCATCTGCTTTTCTTGTTTATTCCCTTATCGAAACATTTCCCTAATAAACTGCATTCCGTCTTTTCTTCCAAATAAGGCTTCAGCTCATTTTAACAAATATGATCTGCTTCATTCTCTCAAAGAACATACCGCCTTTCGATACACAGTGGAAGCAGGCAGAGCGAAAGCGTGCCCATAAGACTGCTATATCCCCTGCCTGCTTCCACGTCCGTCTATTGAACTCCCTTTTCATTCTATTCTACTAAAAATTCCTTGACGTGTCACTACCATAATGATATAAATTAAGTGTTGACTATTGTCAAAATGAACCGATTATTATTGGAGAGGATAAATTATGCCGAACTTAAGTGAACTAGAAAAAGCGTTTCCAGTGGCCCCATTGAAAATTATTGCCTTAGACAGCTGTGCGGCTCTCGGGAAACGTATCAATGATTATCTTGTAGAATTTCGGAGAAACATACAAAATGTGGCAAAGGACAAGCCTGCCTTCATAGGATATGTGGAGGACAATTATTTAGTTGACTTTTCTACTCCCCGTTTTGGCAGCGGTGAAGGAAAAGGCGTATTAAATGAATCCATTCGGGGTAAGGATTTATATATCATGGTGGATGTCTGCAACCACAGCATTACTTATACAGTAAATGGTTATGTAAACCACAAGTCCCCGGACGACCACTTCCAGGATTTAAAAAGGGTCATTGCTGCTGCTACCGGCAAGGCTAACCGCATCAATGTAATCATGCCCTTTTTATATGAAGGACGGCAGCACAAAAGAAGCGGCAGGGAATCTTTAGACTGCGCCTATGCTTTAGAAGAACTGAGCAATATGGGCGTGAGCAATTTCATCACCTTTGACGCTCACGACCCCCGTGTGCAGAATGCCACCCCGCTTTGCGGCTTTGATAATTTTATTCCACCTTATCAGTTTATCCGCTCTCTTCTCCGCTATGAAAAAGATTTAGTCATAGATAAAAATCATATAGTGGTAATCAGTCCTGATGAAGGCGCTCTTGACAGAGCTGTTTATTTTTCTACTGTTCTTGGCGTAGATACAGGTATGTTTTATAAACGCCGCGACTATACCACCATCGTAAACGGCAAGAATCCTATCGTTGCCCATGAATTTTTAGGAGACAACATTGACGGCAAGGATGTTATCATCATAGATGACATGATTGCTTCCGGCGGAAGCATGATTGATACCGCAAAACAATTAAAAGCCATGAACGCCAAGCGGGTATTTATCTGCTGCACCTTCGGCCTGTTTACAGAAGGCCTTTCTGCATTTGACAAAGCCTACGAGGAATGCTGCTTTGAAAAAGTCATTACAACCAACCTGACTTATCTGCCTCCCGAACTAAAGGAACGCCCTTATTTCGTGGAAGCGGACATGAGCAAGTTCCTTGCAAGCATTATTGATTTCATGAACCATGACAGCTCTATGGAAAATGTGCTGACGCCTACGAAGAAGATTCATGATTTGCTGGAGAAGTATAATGCACGGGAAGATATATCGATTTAATGGATTCGGATAGATTAAATGAATTTTAATAGCCAAGCAGGGTGTCTGGTAACAGGACGCAGGAGCCGGCATATAGAATAACTGTCTTAGGGGCACGCTCTCGCTCTATGAAGACGCAGCGGTACTAATGCACCAAAATACGGTGCATAAGGACCGGCGACTTCATCAAGGCCTCTAAGACAGTTATTCTATATGCCGGCTCCTGCTGTGTATCGAGATGCACAGGCTATGAAAATTTCGTCACCCGTCACTTACTATTCGGCAAATAATAATTAACTGACACCTGAACCTGTTTATTGTTCATCTTCTGCGTTGCCGTCAATCGCCGCAGCCACCGCTCCGCCTCATTCCACCGCCCTGCATATAAACCAATCATTTAGCATTAATGTATCAGAAACTTAACTTTCGTTTCATGTAAAGCCTGCCAAAAAACAGCGTAAGAGGGAGAAGGGTGGAGGGATTCCGGGCATTGTTTTGGATGGGGCTTTTCCTTAACAGCCTGCCCAAAACCCAGGGTAAAATTGCCACGGATGGCAATTTTAGTCCTATTGCGCCACGGACGG
>CANCYR010000092.1 GCA_947382355.1 uncultured Lachnospiraceae bacterium | reverse complement strand
AATCCCTATGACGGATTTTGCATTAAAAGCCATAAAGGACGAAATGCAGAACAGGGAAAATGCACAGCCTGTAAAAATAAACGGACATTCCGATTTTATATTCTTAAATAAAAAAGGCTTGCCTATGTATGGTGTGGCATATGCAACAGAATTTTCAGCTATGATAAAGAAGTACAACAAGCACAATGAAGAACAGTTGCCGAAAATATCCCCACATATTTTAAGGCATACATTTTGTACGAACATGGCAAAGAATAAAGAGTTGTCACCTGCCGATTTGCAAAAGATTATGGGGCATGAAAGTATTGTCACTACGTTAGGATATTATGCACATGGTTCATCGGAATCGGCTAAATCGGCAATAACGACATGGAGAGGATAAAAACAAGATTTACAACTTTTTTTACAACTTCCGTCAGTGGCTTTATGTGCCAGATATAAGGAGATACATAAAACTTTCCATAAAGCAAAGTCCTACAAACCGCATAAAATAAGGATTTGTAGGACTTGCGGAAACTTATATAAAGATAGAAAAATTTATTTAGCGTTTATATTATAAATTCATATTCATAATACAATTACCTCTTTCTTTTTTGATTGGCATTAAAATTACGGTCAAGAGGTATTTTTCATAAATTTCTAAAAAGGAGAAAATCCTATGTATTATTCCATTGGAAAGGTTGCTATTGCTACCGGGATTGCTATATCCACTCTGCGCTATTATGATACAGCGATTGCTGCCGGAAGTGAAGAAACTGTAAAGAATTTACCTGTTGATGAAATCCCTGAAGATGTGAGGGATTACAAAATATAATTTATGCCAATTCTCCAATATATAAAAACAGCTGGACAATGGGGCGGTGACGTAAGTTTGGTCTTAAAAAAGGGGCGATTCACCCCGCCCCTTTTTCTCTTACAATATCTTATACATCACCACAAAATGGCAAAAACTTCCAGCCATCACAAATAGATGAAATATCTCATGACTGCCAAAATATTTATGGATACTGTTAAAACCTTTCAGTTTCAAGGCATAAACCACGCCTCCTACGGTATAGAGAATACCTCCTGCAAAAAGCCAGGTAAATGCCGCCGGAGAAAGTTTATCCAATAGCAGCGGAAATACCAAAATGCAGACCCAGCCCATGGCAATGTAGAGAATAGAAGAAAACCATCTGGGGCAAGTTACCCAAAAGGCTTTTAAAACCATTCCTCCCAGGGCAATTCCCCAAATCAGTGCTAGAAGATACATTCCCTCTTTTCCCCCAAGTACCAAAACGCAGATAGGGGTATATGTGCCTGCAATCAGCACAAAAATCATCATATGGTCTATTTTTTTAAAAACTTTTAATATTTTATCCTTCACATTCAGGGAATGATATAAGGTAGATGCACCGTATAAAAGTACCATGGCCAACATAAAAATCCCCATGGCAGTTAAGGCCTCTGGCATGCCGCAAGTCTTAGCTTTTACCAAAAGGGGCACCGCTGCAAAAAGAGATAACAGCATCCCAATATAATGTGTAATAGCGCTGCCTGGTTCACGAATTTTCAATTTCATAAGCATCCTCCTTGAATAATTTATACATAACCTTCATATATAGTATTAATTACTATGTATTATTTTATTCAATACTACACTATTTTGTTTTTATTGTCAATATATATTTCCCACACATAAACACAATATTTTCTTAAAAAGTTGACAAATTTTGTGTACTTACAAAATGCCATAGAATTCTTAAGCGCCTTATGATATACTACTTTGGAAACTATTTCCGAAATTTTCGGAAAACCAATTTTTTAAAAAGGAGATAAACATGAGAAAAACACAAAAATTTTTTGCCGGAATTCTTTTAATGCTCAGCCTTGTGTGTTTCCTGCCTGCAATGAAGGCAAGAGCCGTTGACATCAGGGAATCCCAAGACGGCATCTGGCGCTATGAGATGTACACAGCGGATACCATTAAATTAGTGGGCATCTACAACGACGAGTATGAAAAGGCATACGGCACCATCCGAAACGTAACCTTCCCCTCCATGGTGGACGGATACAGGGTTGTGAAAATCCATTTGCTTCACGGCTGCCTGTCTGGGGACGTACACAGCATAACCGTACCGGAGGGAATCACAGAGCTGAGCTCATTCGATTTCGGCTACAACAATTACTCAAACGTGGAAACTATAAATCTGCCTGCCAGCCTTACCAAAATCGGCAACCAGGCATTTTCCGGGTGGAGCAGTTTATCCCAGGTAAATTTTGCCCAAGGTTCACAGCTTTCAGTTATTGACGACCTGGCCTTTAACCAGACCACTTCCCTCACAAGCTTCCCCTTTGAAAGCCTTACTAATTTGAAAACCATTGGAGGCAGCGCTTTTAAGGACAGTTTCCTTACCTCTGTCAAAATCGGAAACAAAGTAAAAATAGGATCTTCCGCATTTGAGTCCTGCCCTGCATTAACCAGCTTTACTGTAGGAAATGACTGTGACTTAGAGGGTTACACCTGCGGCGAATGCCACAGCTTAACCACAGCTTCCATTGGAAACGGCTGCTTTTTGGACATTAAAATTTTCTATGAGTGTGAGAACTTATCTAAGCTCACCCTGGGAAATGTAAAAAAGATTGAAAGGGATTTGTTTACCACAAAAAAAATCAAATCCCTTACCATTCCAAAAAGCTGTACCTCTCTGCCAACCTATTATGAAATTGTGCCAAAAAGCGTTACCCTTAACGTGTACAAAGGTTCCCAGGGAGAAGCCTATGCGAAAAAAATGGGATATAAGTACAAATATGTCTCCGGCACAAGTGCTAAAAAACCGGACAAAGTCACCAAGTTAAAAGTGAAAAAATCCGGCACCACCGCAAAGCTTTCCTGGAAAAAAGTAAATAACGCAAACGGTTATGAAGTATATATGAAAACCGGAAGTAAAGGCTTCAAAAAAATTACTACTATTAAAAAAGGCTCTACTGTAAAATATGATAAGAAAAAACTGAAAAAGAAAACCACCTATACCTTTAAGGCTCGGGCTTACCAGACAACAAAAAGCTCTAAAGTTTACGGGCCATACTCTTCCACCGTTAAGGTTAAATTCTAAAGTAGGGGGATGATTACATATGTTTGGATTTGAATCTTATATGGCCGCAGGAGCCATCGGCGCAGCAGCCGGTATTGTTATCGCACTTGTGCTGGTCTTTTTGAAAAACAGAAAAAAATAAATACGATACATTATGCCAAGAGCCGGAAAGTCCGCTGTTTACGCGGCTTCCCGGCTCTGTTTACTGTTCGCATTCAACCGTAATCTGACTTCCGTTTTTTGTCTTTTTGACCCTTATCTGCTGTGGAATATTCTCCACAAGCTCCTCCCTGTGGCTTATGATTCCCACCAGTTTGCTGCTTCCTGTCAGGTTTATTAAAATTTCCATGGCGCTGTCTATTGATTTCCGGTCTAACGTTCCAAATCCTTCATCCACAAAAAGCGCATCCATCTGCACCCCGCCAAGATTAGAGGATACCGTATCCGACAGTCCTAAGGCAAGGCTTAAGGATGCCTTAAAGCTTTCTCCGCCGGAAAGGTTTCCCACAGGCCTTCTGTGTCCCGTATAATTGTCCAACACTTCAAGGTCAAGGAAATTATTGCTTTTCTTACCGGGAGAATCCTCCTGACGGTACAGTTCGTACTGTCCGTCGCTCATGGGCAAAAGCCGCCTGTTTGCAGCAGCGATAATCCCGTCAAATCCTGCAGCCTGTATGTACTGTTCCAGTGTTATCTTTCCGTTTCCGGTTGTGCCTTTCACCAGATTGTAAAGCCGTTTACAGATAGCATTTTCTTTACGGGCTTTTTCTAATTCTTCTCTCCTGCCAAGAATACTCTTCTGTTTCTCTTCATTGGTATTTATTCTGTTTTCATTCTTGTGACAGTTCTTTCTGAGCAATGCTGCATATGCGCTCTGGTCCTCACATACAGCCTTTAAGCTTTCCATGTCAATAAGCTTTTTCCCTTTTGCATCCGACCTGGCATCTGAAAGCTGTTCCCTGTTAACTGCAACAGCCTGATTATAATCATGAATCGCCTTGTCTGATGATGCAATATCATCCTCCTTAACAACGTATTTCAGCATTTCTTCTACAGAAGAGAATCCATTTGCACTGACCTCTTGGTTAAGCTTCTTCTTTAAGGCTTCTTCGTCCTTTTCCTGCTGTATCAAAGCAGTATTCAATGTCTTTAGCTGTGACCTGGCATCGGTAACATTCGTATCTGCTTTTTCCTTTTCCTCCTCTGCCTTCCTGATATCCTCTAATATTTTATTTTTCTTGGTCTCCGCCTGTTTTCTCTCTTTTTTTGCCGTTTTCCAATCCGGGAAGCTCAATTTCTCAAGGGTCTTTAATATGGCTGTTGTTTCCGTCAGATCCTGTTTCACTTTTTCCTTGTTTTCCCTCAGTTCATCCTTTTTCAAATTGAGGGCTTCTGTTTCATGGCCCTGTGCAGTTTCAAGAGCTTTTTCCGCCTTCTTAAGCTTCTGGCAGTCCTTCTCCAGGGAAATGCACTTTTTCTGACTCTCCTCTGACATCATCTCAGCCTGCTTTTTTGCTTTCTTTACTGCCTTAATTAGTTCCTGGAGGGACTTTCCCTCCATGTCCATCTTTAAAAGCGGGCTTTCCAGACAGTCCAGTATCCTTATCCTAAGCTGCCCCTCAAATTCCTCCAGGGATGTCTTTGCGATCTCTGCTTTTGTATTTGCATGGTTCTTTTTCTCCTGAAGCCCGGATTCTTCTTCCTGAAGTTTTTTAAAGTCAGATTCCGAAATCCAAGACTCCTTGAGCTTTGCAGGTTTTGGATGATGCAGGGATCCACACACCGGGCATTCCTTTCCTTCCACAAGCTTTTCCGCTAAAATACCGGCCCTGCTGTCTTCGAAAATACGTTCAGCCTGTTCTCTCCTGTCCTTCACTTCATCATACTTGTCACGTACATCCAAAAATTCCTTCTGGTTCTTTCTTAATTTCTTTTCCCTTTTTTCCCTTTCCGGAATCTCACCGTCTATGACCTCATTTAAATCCGCTAAAAGCCCTGATAACTTCTCACTCTCGTTTTTTGCCTCTATCAATTCCGACGGCTTACCCTTAAATTCCTTAACTGTCTCATGAAAGGACTTTATCTTCTCCTTAAGAGATTTCTCACTCTCTTTTAATTCCGCCTCTTCTGTGCTGATTTTGTTATCTGATTCTTCCAGTTCTTTCTGCTTTTTTTCCAGTTCCTCTTTTTGCTGATATTTCTGTTCCTCGTCGTCAATCCTGCTTATTGCCTGCTTTAATTTGTCAACCTCCGGCTCCTGCTCTTTGGCATGGTCAAATGCGGCTTTTGCCCGCTCTGCAGCCGCCACAGCCCTCTCCAATTCAGATTCTTTTGATTTTATCTGTTTTTTTGCCAGAGATATCTCTTCACACTTTTTCATCCACTCAGTGTAGGACGGGTTCACATTACGGGTGGCTTTCTTTTGTCTGTCCAAAAGCGAAATGATTTCATCAATTTCTGCCTTTCTTTCTTCAAGCTCCTCTTTTTTCTTTTCCAGTCTGTCCCTTTTCTCGATAAAACTGTTATTTGTCTTTGCCAGTGCAAGCTGCTCTTTGTTCTTATTTAACTCCTCCTCTGCTTCTTTCAACTGAGCTTTCATGTGTTTTAATTTTTCTCTGTCTGTCAAAATCAAACGTTCCACTATGTCTAAGATTTCATCCAGATTCCATGCACTGCCGGATCCCCCGGCCCTTTCCTTAAGATCCTCCAATTCCTCAGACAGCTCATCTTCTTCGTTTGCCGACACATCCTCAAAATGCTGAATTATGCTGTTTTCAGCCTTTACTCTCACATTATGGCTTGCATCCATTCGATCTTTCAGCTTGTATTCTATATTTTTATAGCCATTGGTTGAAAATATGGTGCGCAGTATCTCTGTCCTCTCATCTGTTTTTGCATTCAGCAAATTCCAGAATTCCCCCTGGGCTATCATCACAATCTGTTTAAACTGTTTCTCATCGATGTGCAGCAGTTCCTTTACGGCATGATTAACCTGAGTCAATCCCTCTATAGGCGCCTGCCCTTCCTCATAAAAAACCGCCTTTTCCTTCTCGACTATTTTTCCAATGCCCCGCTGTTTCTGCCTTTCATAAGACGGCTGCCTAAAGATATGAAATTCGCGCCCCTGGTGGGAAAAGTAAAAATCCACATAACTCTGAACCAAATCCCCGGCGTATTCGCTTCTTAAATTTTTCGTATCCCTGTAGGTTCCGCTGGTGGTTCCATACAGTGCAAAGCAAATAGCGTCAAATATGGTAGTTTTCCCCGCCCCGGTGTCCCCGGATATTAAAAACAATCCCTTTTCTTCAAAAGCGCTAAACTCTATTTCCGGAAGCTCTCCTGCATAGGGGCCAATAGCGCTTATCATCAGTTTAATAGGCTTCATTTATCACACCTGCCTCCCGTGCCGCTGTCCGCATCACATCCATTTCTTCTTCTGAAATCTCACAGCCATACATCAGCCTGTAAAAATCACCGATTAACTCTGGGAATGATTTGTTTTCGGCTATCTTGCTGATATCCACCTGCTCGATCTCTCTTGTATGTGAATTGTCGTAATCAATCCGAACCGTATTGGGATATACCTGTTGGAATATTCCCATTGCATCATTGATAATATCCTCATCCGTCAATGTTGCATAAATGAAATCCTCGGTTGCTTTTACTTTCTTTTTATCCAGCAGTTCCTTAAGCGTCCCTTTCATGTGTCTCATGCCCCTCTTGGGCTTTAAAGGGACAAGCTCTATCTGAACCCTTTCCTCTGCCGTTACCGTAATAACAGGAACCGACTTTTCATTATTGGCTTCGCTGAGGGAATACTTAAGAGGAGAACCTGAATACCGGACCTCATCTCTACCAACTCTCTGAGGCGAATGAATATGGCCTAATGCCACATAATCAAAATCATCAAAGCAGTCATATCCAAT
>CANCYR010000091.1 GCA_947382355.1 uncultured Lachnospiraceae bacterium | reverse complement strand
TAACAAAAAGAATCCCGTAATTATGCGGGTTTTGGCGTTTCGCAAACGCCTATATGTATATTAATAAAGTGAGGATATGATTGCAAAAAAAGAATAATGTAAGTACTTACGGCAGGATAACAGCATGAAATGGGTGATAAAGACAATATTAAGGAAAAGCAATAGGAAAATAAGCAGAATTGTGATAAAATATTAGTTGTATATACGAAAGGTCAGAGGGGAAATTTTTATGAACAAATTTGAAGCACTAAAGAAATATTTTGGATATGACAGCTTCCGGGAAGGGCAGGAAAGCCTGATTGACAGCATTTTGAACGGACAGGATGTGTTGGGAATCATGCCTACCGGAGCGGGCAAATCTATCTGTTATCAGGTTCCCGCATTGCTGCTTCCCGGGATTACACTGGTAATCTCACCGTTGATTTCTCTTATGAAGGACCAGGTCCGCAGCTTAAATCAGGCAGGAGTCCATGCGGCATATATTAACAGCTCGCTGACTGAAAATCAGATTTCCATGGCACTTGCCAATGCGGCAAAGGGACAGTATAAAATTATCTATGTGGCGCCGGAGCGGCTGGAGACTTACTCCTTTCTGGAGTTTGCCCTGAATGCTTCTATCTCCATGATTACAGTGGATGAGGCACATTGTATTTCCCAGTGGGGACAGGATTTCAGACCAAGCTATATGAATATTGTAAAGCTGGTTTCCAGACTTTCCAAAAGGCCCATTGTAAGCGCATTTACTGCAACCGCTACTACCAATGTAAAGGAAGATATCATATGCGTATTGGGGTTAGCAGGGCCTAACGTATTGGTGACGGGGTTCGACAGGAAGAACCTGTATTTTGAGGTAAAGACCCCAAGGAAAAAGGATGAAGAGCTGGTTTCTTATATTAAGGAGCATCCGGGGGAAAGCGGTATTATTTACTGCGCCACCAGAAAAAATGTGGAAAGCGTTTACGAGCTTTTACTCAGTCAGGGGCTGGAGGTTACCAAATACCACGCAGGGCTCACCAACGAGGAAAGAAAAATCAATCAGGATGCGTTTATTTTTGACGAAAAACCTATTGTGGTGGCAACAAATGCTTTTGGAATGGGAATTGACAAGTCCAATGTGCGCTATGTAGTCCATTACAATATGCCCCAGAGCATGGAAAATTATTATCAGGAGGCAGGAAGGGCCGGGCGGGATGGAGAAAAAGCAGACTGTGTACTGCTGTACTCCCCGCAGGACGTGATGATAAATCAGTTTTTACTGGACAATAAAGAAGTGCGCCGGGACATGGAGGAGGATGAGATCAAGGCGGTTAAGGAGCGGGATGTACAAAGGCTCAGGGACATGACTTATTACTGCAGGACAAAGGAGTGCCTGCGAAGTCATATCCTGCGCTATTTTGGAGAAAACGTGTACTCCGGCTGCGGAAATTGTTCCAACTGCCTTACCGAATATGAAGAAATCGACGTAACAGATATGTGCATTTCCATTATAAAAGCCATACTGGAAACAAGGCAGAGATTTGGCATTAATGTGATTGTGGGAATGCTGCGGGGAGAAAAGAAAGCAAAGCTGCTTTCCTACCGGCTGGATGAGCTGCAAAATTACGGCGCCTTAAAGGAGGTTTCCGAAAGCCGTATAAAGCAGGTAATCAATGAAATGCTTATGAAGGGCATTTTGCAGGCAACGGAGGATAAGTATGCCCTGCTAAGGTGCAGTGAACAGGTGGATGAAGTATTAAAGGGAAGCTATAGGATTCAGATGAAAATTTCTGAAGAGCAGGAAAAGAAAAAGACTTCCCAAAAGAAAAGGACTTCCGATGTTCTCACCTCCAAAGGAATGGATTTGTTTGAAAGACTCAGGGAGGTGCGGGCAGGACTGGCAAGGGAGGAAGCGCTGCCTCCATATATTATCAGCTCGGATAAGACACTGATAGATATGTGCATAAAGCTTCCCTTTACAAAGGAAGAAATGTTGAATGTAAGTGGAATCGGAGAAAATAAGTATCAGAAATACGGGCAGCAGTTCATTGAAGCAATCAAGGAATTTATGGGCGGAGAAAAGGAGCAACTTTATTTTGAGCCGGTTGAGGAAGCCCCGGGGAACGATTCCGGAAGTTCTATATATAAACCGGAAAAAAGAAATAAAAAGAAGGAAGCCTTTCGCCTGACGCCGGAAATAGAGGAACGAATCGTTTATCTGCCGGAATGCACCATGCCGGAATTAGCCGGTCAGCTCAATGAGCTTCGCGACGAAAGAACCATGAAAAAAACTTCCGGCGCCGCCATTGAAAGAATGTTGATTAGCCGCAGCTACCTGGAGGAAAGATACATAGACGGCATATGGAGGAAGATTATACTGGAGAAAGGAAAGGAGCTGGGAATCTTCCCCAAAACCCGAATCAGTGAAAAGGGCTGGGAATACGAAGCGCTTTATTATAGCGAAGAAGCGCAAAGAAAAGTGGTGGAAATGATAAGGGAAGAGGTTCTTGTGTGAAGGAAAATTTTTAAGAATGTGAAAAAAATCTATATTCATATTCTTATCCCCTTTTTCATACATTGTAAAAAATGTGTTCGAGGGGATTTTTTTCTTGAAAGAATATATTGAAGAAAGAGCAATCAATATTGCCAATTATATCATTGAACAAAATGCCACCGTAAGGCAGACTGCCAAGGAATTTGGCATCAGCAAAAGTACCGTCCATAAGGATGTGACGGAAAGGCTTATGACAATCAATCCCACTCTTGCCAAAAGCGCCAGAAAGGTATTGGATGTGAATAAATCCGAAAGACATATCAGAGGCGGACTTGCAACAAGGGAAAAATACTTACATAGCCATGAATGTTAAAGCTATTTACAACAGGAAAAATCAAGTCTACAATATGGTATAGATGAAAAGCGGAATTGTTATTGTCAGAGACAGATAACAATTTCCGTTTTAAGAGTTATTTACAAATAGAGATAGGAACAAGGGATAAAAATGCTTTATACAAATAAGGATTTAGTAAAACTGATAATTCCACTGATTATCGAGCAGGTTCTGATCATGCTGGTAGGAATGGTGGATGTAATGATGATATCCGGGGTAGGGGAAGCAGCAGTTTCCGGCGTGTCCCTGGTAGATACAGTAAATGTACTTATCATTAACATATTTACGGCACTGGCTACAGGCGGAGCAGTCGTGGCAGGTCATTTTCTTGGACAGAAAAACAAGGAAAGAGCCTGTGATGCAGCCTGGCAGCTGGTGTTATTTTCGTTTCTTTCTTCTCTTGCAGTAATGCTGGTATTTTTGGGAGTACATGATTTGATATTAAAGTATGTGTTTGGAAAAATTGAGCCAGACGTATACCAGAATGCAAAAATCTATCTGGTGATAACGGCGCTTTCCATCGTGCCCCTGTCTGTATATAATGCCACGGCAGCAATTTTCCGGTCAGTGAACAAAGCAATGATAACTATGCTGATTTCTTTTATGATGAATGCTCTAAATATCGGAGGGAATTTTCTGCTGATATATGTGATTCCCATGGGAGTAAAAGGAGCCGCCATTTCCACTACCTTTTCCCGGATGACGGCAGCCATAGCGGGAATGGTGCTTTTGTTTCAGGCAAAAAGGGAAATTCACTTTAACGGCCATGTAACATGGAGGATGAAGCCGGATATTATTAAAAAGATATTATATGTAGGACTTCCCAACGGGCTGGAAAACAGTCTCTTCCAGCTTGGGAAAATACTGGTGCTGAGCCTTGTTTCCACACTGGGGACCTATGCCATAGCAGCTAATGCGGTGGCGGGTACAGTGGCCATGTTCAATGTCCTGCCGGGCATGGCTATCAACTATGCCATTCTTTCCATAGCCTCCTATTGCGTAGGCGCCGGAGAGATGGAGCAGGTAAAATATTATACAAAGAAGCTGATTTTTATTATATACGGGGCAATGTGGGTATTGTCCATAGGGATAATCCTTGGAGCGGACTATATTTTGAAGCTGTATCAGTTGACAGCGGAAAGCGCTGCGCTGACTGCTCAGGTAATACGCTTTCATGCCCTTATGGCAATGTTTTTCTGGGCGCCGTCCTTTTCCATAACCAATATGTTGCGGGCGGCGGGAGACGTGATTTATCCTACCATTATTTCGGGTCTTTCCATGTGGGTGTTCCGAATCGGAAGCGCTTATCTGCTTTGCGGATATTTCCATATGGGACTTATGGGCGTGTGGGTTGCCATGGTAATTGACTGGATTTTCCGGGCTGCCTGCTTTATGTTCCGGTATAAGCAGGGAAAGTGGCAGTATGTTTATAGGAGGAAGGATAAGGAGTTAGTTTGAGGGGGCTATTTAAAGAGTTAGACCGGGGGTTAGCTAAAGTTAATCCGAGAATTATTTTTTGATTGTCGGCAGAGAAGGTATGCTGGAAAGCAGATTTACATGTAAGACAGCATGGGAAAGGAACGGATGAAATTGACGCAGACACGAAAGAATCATGTACAGGAAGTGTTAAGGAAGCTGGATGAGGTTTACGGCACCACAAAGGAAGGATTTTATCATCAACAGGACTGGCAGCTTTTGATTGCCATCATGCTAAGCGCCCAAAGCACGGACAAGCAGGTGGATGAGGCTCTTCCGGCGTTGTTTCAGCGATATACGGATGTAGGGGACATGGCGGAAGCTCCCGTTGAGGAAATCGAAGGCTATATTCGTTCTATTGGTTTGTATAAAAATAAGGCGAAAAACAGCAAGCTTTGCTGTCAGCAGATTGTAGAGAAATATAGCGGTCAGGTGCCGGATACCATGGAAGAGCTGCTCACTTTGGAAGGGGTAGGAAGAAAAACGGCAAATTTGTTTTTATCAGACGCCCATGGAATTCCGGGAATTACGGTGGACACCCATGTTTTTCGTATTTCCAAAAGGCTCGGATGGGCAAAGGGGAACAATCCTCTTCAGGTGGAAAAGGAGCTTCAAAAGGTGTTGCCAAAGGAGCATTGGATTCGGATTAATTTTCAGTTAATTTATCATGGCAGGGCGGTCTGCACGTCCAGAAAGGCTCATTGTGAGAAATGTCCTTTTGAGGAGTGGTGCCTGAAGGTAGATGTGGATGAAGGTGGAAGCTGATGGATGTGTATTAAGTTGGAGGCTGAAAGGCTGTAAATTTTATTTCCGAAGGCAATAAGCCAAATGCCATGAAGCTTCGTTGCATTGCAAGCCTGATTTCATTTCAGCTAAATGAGAGTGTTTAATTGGAAAGGCAGAAAAAAGAGAAGCAGTATTTTGGATGACAATCCAGCAGAAGATGATATAGAAAAGGGAAATTTAGGCAGGTTAGAGTCAGGTTTGATTGAAAATTTTTTATGAGGGAAATAAAAAGGGGCAGTAAAACAGAGTATGGAAATTACTTTGACAAGATATATTCTCATCCCTTATAATGAAGTGCAGATATAAAAGGTAGAAATTTATGAGAGTATGTAGAAATATGCAACATGTATAATATGTAACTGGTATAAACTTTATATAAGCGTGAAGTAAATGTATCTGTAAATGAATAAGTCAATGTGTAGGATAATAAATAGTCATTGTACCAGACATACAGAATTATGAAATAGGAGGAAGCTATGAAACAGGAGATGGTAGTAGTACTGGATTTTGGCGGACAATATAATCAGTTGATTGCCAGAAGAGTAAGGGAATGCAATGTTTATTGTGAGGTTCATCCTTATAATATAAGCATGGACAAGATTAGGGAAATGAATCCAAAAGGAATTATTTTTACAGGAGGCCCAAGCAGTGTATATGGAGAAGAAGCTCCAAAGTGCTCTAAGGAAATATTTGAACTTGGAATTCCGGTGCTTGGAATCTGTTATGGCGCTCAGTTGATGATGTATACCCTTGGGGGAGAAGTTTCAACTGCTCCTGTTCGTGAATATGGAAAAACAGAAGTAAATGTGGATACAAGCAGCAAACTGTTTGGCAATGTTTCGGAGAAAACTATCTGCTGGATGAGCCATACAGATTATATTTCAAAACCGGCGCCGGGCTTTTCGGTTAAGGCACATACAGAGGTATGTCCGGTAGCTGCTGCAGAAAATGTAGAAAAGGGTCTGTACTGCGTACAATTCCATCCGGAGGTAGTACATACAAAGGAAGGTACGAAGATGCTTTCCAATTTCTTATTTCAGGTCTGCCAGTGTAAAGGCGACTGGAAAATGGATTCCTTTGTGGAAACCACTATTGAGGCTATCCGGGAAAAGGTAGGCAACGGAAAGGTGCTCTGTGCTCTGTCAGGAGGCGTGGATTCTTCCGTGGCAGCAGTGCTTCTGGCAAAAGCCGTGGGCAGGCAGCTTACCTGTGTATTTGTGGACCACGGACTGCTTCGCAAAAACGAAGGGGACGAAGTGGAAGCAGTATTCGGACCTGAAGGCGCTTATGACTTGAATTTTATCCGTGTAAATGTGCAGCAGAGATTTTATGAGAAGTTAGCAGGAGTAGAAGAGCCGGAAACAAAACGGAAGATTATCGGTGAGGAATTTATCCGTGTATTTGAAGAGGAAGCAAAAAAAATCGGTGCGGTGGACTTTCTTGTACAGGGAACCATCTATCCGGACGTAATCGAAAGCGGCCTCGGAAAAAGCGCAGTAATCAAGTCACACCATAATGTAGGCGGTTTGCCGGATTGTGTTGATTTCAAGGAAATCATTGAGCCGCTTCGCCTCCTCTTTAAGGATGAAGTGCGCAAGGCAGGACTTGAGCTGGGCATACCGGAGCATCTGGTATTCAGACAGCCCTTCCCCGGACCGGGGCTTGCCATTCGTATTATTGGCGAAGTTACGGCAGAAAAGGTAAGAATTGTGCAGGATGCAGATGCCATTTACCGTGAGGAGATAGCCAAAGCAGGAATTGATAAGGAAATCGGGCAGTATTTTGCGGCACTTACCAATATGCGCTCTGTGGGATGTATGGGCGATGAGAGGACTTACGATTATGCAGTTGCCCTTCGGGCGGTTACTACCAGTGACTTTATGACTGCAGAAAGCGCAGAGCTTCCCTGGGAAGTGCTGGGGAAGGTGACCAGCAGGATTGTGAATGAGGTGAAGGGGGTTAACCGGGTGTTGTATGATTGTACGGGGAAGCCGCCGGCTACGATTGAGTTCGAGTAGCGGATAAAATCCCGGAAATGCTGATAAAATGGGCGTTTCCGGGAGTGTTCTATGCCGTTTGGCTCTAAAATGGCTCTAATTATTTGAGGAATACTGGACTTTGGGTGGGTATCATGATACCTGCCTTTTTAATAAAGAGGAATTTCTCCCTCATAGTTGTC
>CANCYR010000090.1 GCA_947382355.1 uncultured Lachnospiraceae bacterium | reverse complement strand
GGTGTTTTGGATGGCGCTTTTCCAAAAAAGCCAGATGGAAGGTGTTGGAGGCGGACGGGGCGGCATATAGCGGCTTCCGTGCCGCGATATGCCTAAAATTGCCATCCGTGGCAATTTTACCCTGGGGTGTTACAGGCTGTTAAGGAAAAGCGCCATCCAAAACAATGCCCCCATCCCAATGCCCTCCCTCTGACGCTGGTTTTTGTCAACCACTACAAATAAAGGGAGTGGTAGTTGAGCGGGAAGTTTTTTATACCAAAATGTTTATGAATGGTATGGGGATTTCGATAAACAGCAGGAGGCGGCAGCGCATATAGCAAGGATTACAGGCCTTGGTAAAGGCGCCGGTCCTTACGCACCGTTCTTTGGTGCGTTAGTACCGCTGCGTCTTTGCAGAGCGGGAGCGTGCCTGTAAGCCTTGCTATATGCGCTGCCGCCTCCTGCGTCCTCCTTTCAAACCCCTTTCCCCTCAAACTTTCCCAACCCCCTTTTTCTTTTTATTTTACCATAACCTTTGTTTATGGTAAATATGAATAATATGTATTTTATTTATATCAGGTTTTATGATATGATAGGAAACATGAAAAATAGAATTTTAATTGAGATGATGAAGGAGGAAGCTTACATATGGGTATGACCATGACGCAGAAGATTTTAGCGGCGCATGCCGGGCTTGAGAAGGTGGAAGCCGGACAGTTGATTGAGGCGGAGCTGGATTTGGTTTTGGGAAATGATATTACCAGTCCGGTTGCTATTAAGGAAATGGAAAAGATGAAGGTAGACGGGGTTTTTGACAAGGATAAGATTGCTTTGGTTCCCGACCATTTTGTTCCAAATAAGGACATTAAATCGGCGGAGCATTGTATGTGTGTGAGAAAGTTTGCGCAGAAAAATGAAATAACCAACTATTTTGAAGTGGGGCAGATGGGAATCGAGCATGCGTTGCTTCCGGAAAAGGGATTGACGGTAGCCGGGGATGTGATTATCGGGGCGGATTCCCATACGTGTACTTATGGCGCTCTTGGGGCTTTTTCTACCGGTGTGGGAAGTACGGATATGGCGGCTGGCATGGCAACCGGAAAGGCGTGGTTCAAGGTGCCGGGGGCTATTAAGTTCAACCTGGTTGGAAAATTGAATCAGTGGGTCAGCGGAAAAGATGTGATTTTACATATTATCGGGATGATTGGCGTGGATGGAGCATTGTACAAATCCATGGAATTTGTGGGTGAAGGCATTAAGAGTCTTTCCATGGATGACAGGTTTACCATTGCCAATATGGCAATTGAAGCGGGAGGAAAGAATGGAATTTTCCCGGTAGATGAATTGGCGGAAGCATATATAAAGGAGCATTCAAAGAAAACGTATACCATTTATGAAGCGGATGAGGATGCTGTATATGAGGAAGAATATACGATTGATTTGAGCACGTTAAGACCTACCATTGCATTTCCACATTTGCCGGAAAATACAAAGACCATTGATGAGATTAAGGATGAGGTTAAAATCGATCAGGTAGTCATTGGTTCCTGTACCAACGGCAGAATCGACGACCTTCGCACAGCCGCAGAGGTATTGAAGGGACGGACTGTGGCAAAAGGTATGCGCTGCATTATAATTCCTGCAACCCAGGCAATTTATATGCAGGCAATGGAAGAGGGGCTCTTAAAGATTTTTATTGAAGCGGGCGCTGTTGTGAGCACTCCAACCTGCGGGCCCTGCCTTGGAGGATATATGGGAATTTTAGCAGACGGAGAGCGGTGTGTATCCACTACGAACCGGAATTTTGTAGGGCGCATGGGACATGTGAACAGTGAAATTTATCTGGCAAGCCCGGCAGTTGCCGCTGCCAGCGCCGTAACCGGAAAGATTTCCAGTCCGGAACAATGGTAGGCTTTCAGAACGAATTATGATGTTAAGCTTCCTGACAGACAGAAAAACACTATGAAATAATCGATATAATTACAAAGAGGAAGTTTGTTGAAATAATATATCAAAAAAAGAAAAAGGAGAACAACATGAACGCAAAAGGAACAGTTTTTAAATATGGCGATAATGTGGATACAGATGTAATCATTCCGGCAAGATATTTAAATTCTTCGGACCCGGCAGAGTTGGCAACCCATTGCATGGAAGACATTGATAAAGAATTTGTGAATAAGGTTCAAAAGGGTGATATTATCGTGGCAACAAAGAATTTTGGCTGCGGCTCTTCCAGAGAGCATGCTCCCATTGCCATTAAGGCGGCAGGAGTGAGCTGTGTTATTGCAGAGACCTTTGCCCGGATTTTTTATCGGAATTCTATCAATATCGGGCTTCCAATCATTGAATGCAAGGAAGCGGCTCAGGGAATTGAGGCGGGAGATCAGGTGGAAGTGGATTTTGATTCCGGCATGATTTATAACCGGACAAAAGGAACGGAATTCAAAGGTCAGGCTTTTCCGGAATTTATGCAGAAAATCATTGCGGCGGAAGGGCTGGTAAATTATATTAACAATAAATAAATATGATAATCAAAACTGGATAAAAAAATAAGTATAAAATTGAAAAATCCCTCAAAGCTTTCTGCAAAAAAACTTGAGGGATTTTTATTTGAAATAAAACCATAACATATCCTATTTTGCGCTTGAAACATATGTTCTCCTATGGTAAACTGTAAACGTTGAGATAAATTTTTTAACTTTCATATATTTTTAAATTTTAAATACCACAAAAGAACAATGTGGACAGCGAGGTAATCATGATTGGATATTTATGCGGAGAAATTGCAGAGCTTGCAGAGGACCTGGTAGTGCTGGACGTGCACGATATCGGGTACAACGTGCGGATTTCCTCTGATTTTGCGGCAAGGCTTCCCGGCGTGGGTCAGCGGGTGAAAATTTTTACCTATACCTATGTGAAGGAAGATGCCTTTTTATTATACGGCTTTCCGTCCAAAGACGAGCTGGATTTATTTAAGAAGATGCTTGGAGTAGGAGGCATTGGTCCTAAAGGCGCCCTTGGCATCTTATCGGTGCTGTCAGCTCCTGACCTGCGGCTTGCCATTTATTCCGGAGACATAAAGGCAATTTCCAAAGCGCCGGGCATTGGCAAAAAGACAGCAGAGCGGCTTATTTTGGATTTAAGGGATAAAGTGAGCCCGGAGGAAGCCCTTGAAAGCATAGGCTCTATGGAGGCTGGTTTGAATGCTTCCGATATGGGAAGCGCCGGAACGCCGGACAGCCGGGTGAAGACGGATGCCATAGAGGCGCTGGTGGCGCTTGGTTATGCCAGAAGCGATACGATAAAGGCAGTGCAGAAGGTTGCCGTTACAGAAAGCACCACTACGGAAGAAATTTTAAAGGAAGCTTTAAAGCATTTATTCTAGGGATAATTTTTTATAATTGAGGTTATTTTATGGGACAACGTGTAATCGAAACAAATATCACGGAAGAGGACAAAAAAATAGAAGGCTCTTTAAGGCCCCAATATTTGAGTGACTATATTGGTCAATCCAAGGCAAAGGAAACCTTGAAAATTTATATTGAGGCTGCAAAGCAAAGAGGGGATGCTTTGGACCATGTACTTTTTTACGGACCGCCCGGACTTGGAAAGACCACCCTTGCCGGAATCATAGCCAATGAAATGGGGGTGAATTTAAAGGTCACAAGCGGACCTGCCATTGAAAAGCCCGGGGAGATGGCCGCTATCTTAAACAATCTGGCGGAAGGAGACTTGCTATTTGTGGATGAAATCCACCGCCTGAACCGTCAGGTGGAGGAGGTTTTATATCCTGCCATGGAGGATTATGCCATTGACATTATGATTGGAAAAGGTTCTGCGGCACGTTCCATCCGGTTAGAGCTGCCGAAGTTCACTCTGGTAGGCGCCACCACCAGAGCGGGACTGCTAACGGCTCCCTTAAGGGACAGGTTCGGAGTCATACACAGGCTGGAATTCTATTCTGTTGAAGAGCTTACCCGGATTATCCTTCATTCCGCAGCAATCCTGAAGGTGGAAATTGAAAAGGACGGGGCTGTAGAGCTTGCTAAAAGAAGCCGTGGAACTCCAAGGCTTGCCAACCGGATTTTAAAAAGGGTGCGTGATTTTGCTCAGGTCAAATATGACGGCATTATTACAAAAGAGGTAGCCGCTACCGCACTGGACCTTTTGGACGTGGATAAGCTGGGACTTGACCATGTGGACCAGAATATGTTAAAGACCATGATTTTTAAATTCAACGGCGGTCCCGTAGGGCTTGATACCCTTGCTGCGGCAATCGGGGAGGATGCAGGCACCATTGAGGATGTATACGAGCCATATCTGATAAAAAACGGATTGATTAACAGAACCCCGAGGGGAAGAGTTGCCACAAAAGATGCGTATTTCCACTTTGGACTGCCTTTTGAAGAATAAAAATGATGTTTTAGGTTATGGAGTTCTGTTGATTGCACCAAGTTCATTCGGCTTCTTTCCCCGCAGGCACCGGGACGGGCTTCTTCATAGAGAATGATTTCTAAAGGAGCCCTTATAAAAACGCCAGCGCTTAGCGAGGTATTTTCGAGCTTAGCACTGCTGCGTTTTTATCAGAGCGAGAGCGTGGCGACGTAGAAACATTCTCTATGAAGAAGCCCGTCCCGGTGCCTGCGGGGAAAGAAGCCGGCTCAACTGCCGCAATCAATTTCTTACTATTCTATGAATTTCTGCAAAAAGTATTGTTTTCTTATGTTTTTTTGTTATAATAGATGTAGTATGAAATGATTGAACCTGTAGCATATCTTGTGCCGGGGAGCATATAAGGGGTGGATTTATGGCAACAAAAACAGATACAGAAGTGATTATCGGCGGGAAAGTATTTACATTAAGCGGATATGAAAGTGAAGAATACCTGCAGAAGGTCGCTTTGTACATAAATAATAAAGTTGCAGAATATAATAAAATTGACGGATTCCGCAGACAATCTTTGGATACGCAGGGAGTGCTTCTTCAGTTAAATATAGCAGACGATTTTTTCAAGGCCAAAAAACAGGTTGCATTGCTGGAGGAGGATATCCAGAAAAAGGAGCAGGAAATTTACGATTTGAAGCATGAGCTGATTTCCTGTCAGATTAAAATGGAAACTATGGAAAAGGAATTTAAGCAATTGAAGAAATAGTGTGGATTGGCTGTCTGACCGACAGCTTTTTCTTATAGGTGCAATATGGAAAAAAAAGTGGAACTACTGGCTCCGGCAGGCAGCATTCAATGCTTTTATGCCGCCATGAATGCAGGTGCGGATGCTGTATATTTAGGCGGAGAGCGCTTTGGCGCCAGAGCTTATGCAGATAATTTCAATAATGAACAGCTGTTAGAGGCAATTGATTATGCCCATCTTTTTCAGAAAAAAGTATATCTTACATGCAACACCCTTTTAAAGGAAGAAGAGCTTTTTCAGGCATTGGAATATGTCAGTCCTTTGTATGAAGCAGGACTGGATGGTGTAATCATTCAGGATTTTGGGGCGCTGCGGCTGTTTAAACGTCACTTTCCGGGTCTGGAGCTTCATGCCAGCACCCAGATGACCATTACCGGAAAGGAAGGCGCATATTTACTTAAAAAATATGGGGTGCAGCGCATTGTGCCTGCCAGAGAGCTTTCTTTGAAAGAGTTGAAAGATATAAAAGACAATGTGGATGTGGAGCTGGAAGTTTTTATCCATGGAGCCATGTGCTATGCTTATTCCGGACAATGTCTTTTTAGCAGCATGTTAGGCGGCAGAAGCGGAAACAGAGGAAGATGTGCCGGTCCCTGCCGTCTCCCCTATGATGCCTTTTATGAGGGAAAGCAGGTAAACATGCAAAAGGAGCAGTATTTATTAAGCTTAAAGGATTTATGTGCCGTTTCCCTTCTGCCAAAGCTGATAGAAGCCGGAATGGATTCTTTTAAGATAGAGGGCCGCATGAAAAGTGCAGAATATGTGGCAGGAGTTACTTCCATTTACCGGAAATATATAGATATTTACTATGAAAACAGAGAAAATCCGAAAAAAGCATTTTCGGTAGAGAAAGAGGACATGGAGCGCTTTAAAAAGCTTTATGTTCGAAGCAGTCTGGAAACAGGATATTTTGAAAAGCATCATGGCTCATCTCTGGTTACTTTGGAAAAGCCCTGTTATCAGACAGGAAGCGCGGAAGAGTTACAAAGCATCACGGCATGTTTTTTGAAAGAACCCGCCAAAATTCCCATAAAAGGCCGTATTGTATTAATAGAAGGGCAGCCGGCACAATTTTTTGTACAGGCTGAAGAAAAACAGGGCGGAAAAAACGTTACTGTAAACGGGGGAACAGTACAGACAGCCGCCAACAGACCTGTTGATGAAGAGGCTGTAAAAAAGCAGCTGCTAAAAACAGGCGGTACGGCTTTTGCCTTTCAAAGTATTCAGGTTATAATAGAAGGAAATTGTTTTATTTCCATAAAGGAATTAAATGATTTAAGAAGACAGGCATTGGAAAAGCTTTCAAAGGAGTTTCTCAAAACATTTTCCAGAAGCAGCGTAAAGCTGTTGGATAAGTCTTTAGCGGATAAAGGAAATGAATGGAAAGTGCCTTTAGGGGAAAACTATCATATTGTGGTTTCTGATTATGAACAGCTTGAGGCAGTCGCAGAATTTTTAATGGAACAGGATAAAGAACAGGAAGAAGACCTGCAGATTAAAAAACTTTCCATTCCGGCTGAATTATTATCCGAAAGGAATATTTTCCCCATATTAAATGTGTTGAAAGAAAGAAACTTAGAGCTTTCCTTATCATTTCCGGGGATAGTCCGAAAGAGCACATTAAAAAACATAGAGAAATACTTAAGTGATAAGCAGGAAACCGCCTTGTTTTCTTCATTTTTAACAGGGAATTTAGAGCTCCTTTCTTATTTTCAGCAAAATTATCCGGATAAGGAGCTTTATGGAGATGTTTCGCTGTATTGCTTTAATGAGGAAGGCTGGGAATTTTTAAGAGAGCAGGGAATTAAGGGCATATGTATGCCTTATGAATGGAGTCGGCATGAAATGACCCATATGTTAAAGAAAAATCCTTCTTTTTCAGGAGAATGTATTGTATATGGTTATATTCCCCTTATGAAAAGTGCAGGCTGTATCTTAAAGACAACCGGAAACGGCAGCTATTGCAAAAAGGGAGGGAGGCTTGCTTATTTAAGGGACCGGTATAAAAAAAAGCTTCCGGTTGTGCTCCATTGTGACCGGTGTGAAAATACCGTTTATAACAGTGTTCCCTATTCTCTCCATAAGGAACTGGATACTTTGAAAGAAATGGGGATTTCCCGTTTCCGTATGGATTTTTCCATAGAGACAAAAGAACAGGTTTTCAAATGTTTACAATATTTTAGAAAAAAAGAAAAGAGACAACAGCCTTTCCATGAATTTACGAAAGGACATTTTGGAAAGGGTGTTGAATAACAGGTGAAGCTATGGCGCATGTAATATCAGATTTATCCAAATATGTAATTGTGATTGTAATGGCAGTCTACACGTATGAATGTTTTGCGGTTTTTCGGTATAACAATGAAGAAGACCGGAACGGCATTTA
>CANCYR010000089.1 GCA_947382355.1 uncultured Lachnospiraceae bacterium | reverse complement strand
CTGCCTGCAGCCGGTTCTGATTCCTGTGTGGGAAGGCTGAGGGCTGAACTGTTACTTTTATTTACATTTTATTTACATTTTTACATTGCCATCAAAGCTGCGCCACTACAAAAATATCATAAATGGCTTTAATTGCAGCTTCAAATTCATTGTTTGTTACGCCAATGATAATATTCAGCTCAGAAGAGCCCTGGTCTATCATCTTTACGTTTACATTGGCATGGGCAAGGGCGGAGAAAATCCTTCCTGCCGTTCCTCTTGTGGCCTTCATTCCCCTGCCTACTACGGCAATCAATGCCAGATCGGATTCTAAGTCAATGGAGTCAGGTTTGGCAAGCTTGTGGATGCCTGCAAGCACCTTTTGTTCTTTTTTCTCAAACTCATCCTGATGGACAAATACCGTCATGGTGTCAATTCCGGAAGGAACATGCTCAAAGGAAATGTCATTTTCTTCAAATACCTGAAGCACCTTTCTTCCAAATCCAATCTCAGAATTCATCATATCCTTTTCTATGTTGATGGCGCAAAAGCCTTTCTTTCCTGCAATGCCGGTAATGACATATTTTGGCTTCTGGCATGTGCTTTCCACAATCCAGGTTCCTTCATCCTTGGGGGCATTTGTATTTTTAATATTGATAGGGATTCCTTCCTTGCGAACCGGGAAAATGGCGTCCTCATGAAGCACGGTGGCGCCCATATAGGAAAGCTCCCGCAGTTCCCTGTAAGTAATCGTATCGATTCCCTTTGGATTGTCAATAATCCTCGGGTCCGTAATTAAAAATCCGGAAACATCCGTCCAGTTTTCATACACGTCCGCCTTTACTGCTTTTGCCACGATGGAACCTGTAATATCAGAGCCGCCTCTGGAAAAAGTCTTTACGGTACCGTCTTCCTTCGCTCCGTAAAATCCCGGAATCACCGCCCGCTCTATACCGGAAAGCCGCTCAGACAGCACTTCGTTTGTTTTGTCGGGCATAAAGCTGCCGTTTTCATCAAAGAAAATAACCGTAGCGGCATCAATAAATTCATAGCCTAAATAATTTGCCATGATAATGCCATTCAAATATTCTCCCCGGCTTGCCGCATAGTCGCTTCCTGCCTTTTTCTTAAAGTTTTCTGCGATAGTCTTAAACTCTGCCTCCAAAGACAGCTCAAGTCCGAGCCCTTCTATTATCTCATTATATCTTGCTTCTATTGCTTTTAATGCTTTGGAAAAATCATTGCCTTTTTCTGCATAGGCATAGGTGGCATACAGCATATCCGTTACCTTTGTGTCGGCAGAATGTCTTTTTCCCGGTGCGGAAGGCACTACATATTTCCGGTCCTTATCCGCCCTGATGATAGCGCCCACTTTCTTAAACTGTTCCGCGCTGGCAAGAGAGCTTCCGCCAAACTTTACGATTTTAACCATGATTATCTGAATCTCCTTTTATATTTGTATATGATAATTTTAATCAATTGTAAAACACTTCTCTATTTTTCAAAAAGCAGTTCAATGATTTCATGTCCCTTTTCTATAAAATGACCGCTTTTCTTTGCTTCCTTTTCGTTATAAAGAAGGCTGCTTTCTGTTTTTTCAGTGCTGTCATACAAGAGATACGGCACATTATCAGAAGTGTGGGTCCTGACACGAATTGGAGTCGGATGGTCCGGAAGCACCAGCAGCCGGAAATCAATTCCCTTTTCTGTCAGCTCCTCATAAAAAGGTCCGATAATCTTTTCATCCAGAAATTCAATTGCCTGAACTTTTCTCTCCACGCTTCCCTGATGTCCCATTTCATCGGGAGCCTCCACATGAATATAAACAAAATCATATCCGTCTTCCGCAAGCGCCTTTAGGGCGGCATCCTTTTTTCCGGTATAATTGGTATGAAGTCCGCCGTTAGCTCCCTCTACCTCTATATTGTCCATTCCGGCGCCCACTGCAATTCCTTTCAATAAATCCACAGCGGATATCATAACGCCTTTCTTTCCGGTCTTTTCTTTAAAGTCGGAAAGCATGGGTTTTGTGCCCGCTCCCCAGAACCAGCAACAGTTAGCCGGGTTTAATCCCTGTTTTTTTCTTTCTATATTGATAGGATGGTTTACTAAGATGTCATAGCTTTTTTCCATCATCTTACGGAGCGCTTCTTCCTTTGGAAGATAAGGGCCGATTACCTGCTCTAAAACGTCGTGGGGAGGGGTCAGCTCCACTACCTTTCCATTTTCCCAAATCAGACAGTGACGGTAACTGGTTCCCACAAAAAACTTATAGGTGTCGTCCTCTAACTCCTTCCTGACAGCTTCTAACAATACAGCACAATCCTCTGTGCTGATTTCGCCGGAGCTGTGGTCGATAATGGTCTTTTCCTCAAAGGGAACATCCTCCTCTGAAATGGTCACAATATTGCAGCGTATGGCAATATCTGTATTTTTCATTGGAATACCAATGCTGAGCGCCTCCAGGGGGGAACGTCCTGAATAGTATTTCTTCGGGTCATAACCCATAACGGAAAGGTTAGCCGTATCGGAGCCGGGCTTCATGCCCTCCGGTATGGTATGCACCATTCCCACCTGTCCCATTCTGCTCAATTTATCCATTGCGGGAGTTTTGGCATATTCCAGCGGAGTCTTTCCGTTTAATGCTTCAATTGGCTCATCCGCCATGCCGTCTCCTAAAATAATTGCATATTTCATATTTCCTCTATTCCTCCACACGAATCATGGAAATTACATTGCCTGCGGCTTTTTCCTTTTCCTTATATTCTTTTTCGCTCATGACTTCCGTCACAAAGCCAAGCTCATCAGAAAATCCTCCATCTAAAAAGCTTACTTTTCCGAAAACAGCTTCTGCCTTTGCCCTGTCGCTGCCTTCTACTCTTACAAAAAATCTTCTTTTTGCATCTTCTATTCCTGCAAGCTGTAATTTTTCAGGATCCCAGAAACAGAATATATTTTTGCCGATATGCTTTGCACAGTCAATCACATCAGAAACAACTGCGCTTGCCGTAGGAAGCTTTCCCGCTCCCTTACCATAATACATAGTTTCTCCCAAAGTGTTCCCTTTTACCAGAATGGCATTGAACACGTCATTGACGCTGTAAAGGGCATTATCCCTGTGAATCACAAAGGGGGCAACCATGGCAAAATATTTTCCGTCCACGTGTCTGCTCATTCCGAGAAGCTTGATGGTGGAATCCATCTGTTTCATATAAACAAAATCTCTTGTGGAAATTTTGGTAATGCCTTCTGTATGAATATCTTCAAAATTTACAGTCTTTCCATATACAAGCGAGGACAAAATGGCTATTTTGCGGCATGCATCGTAGCCCTCCACGTCAGCTTCCGGATTTCTTTCCGCATAGCCCTTTTCCTGTGCTTCCTTTAACACCTCTGAAAAATCAGAGCCTTCTCTTTCCATTTTTGTCAAAATATAATTGGTGGTACCGTTTAAAATACCGGTGATGGCTTCAATCCTTTCCGGCGTCAGGGAAGAATTGATCGGGCGGATAATAGGAATGCCGCCTCCCACACTTGCTTCAAACAGGTAGTTGCAGTTATGCTCTCTTGCAATCTGTAAAAGCTCCGGACCATGCTTTGCCACCAGCTCCTTGTTGGAGGTACATACGCTTTTGCCTGCCATAAGCGCCCTTTTGGAAAATGTATAGGCAGGCTCAATGCCTCCCATTGCCTCACAGACAATGGAAACCTCTTCATCATTTAAGATGGCTTCCACATCATGCACTACCAGATTTTCATAAGGGTCTCCGGGGAAATCCCTTAAATCCAGAATATATTTTACATCAATATCCACTCCGGCCTTTTTGTTGACCATTTCCTGATTGGTCTTAATAACCTCTACAATACCGCTTCCTACTGTTCCGTATCCTAATACCGCTGTTTTTACCATCTCTTTACTCCTTAGCTATTATTTTCACGTAATGAACGCCTTCTTTTCTTTCCACCCGGTCTATCATTGCCGACATGTCCCGGGTAGTAGATAGTACCTGCACACTTACACTTAAGGATGCCACTCCGTTAATGGGAATGCTTTGATGGATTGTCAAAATATTGGCGCCAAAGGCCGCTATAATTTTCAACACATCCGATAACAGTCCCGGCTGGTCATCCATCTGCACTGTCATGGTGACAGTCTTGCCCTCCGTAGTATCATGAAATGGATAAATGTCCTCTTTGTACTTATAAAAAGAACTTCTGCTGATTCCAACCTTGTCAACAGCTTCCTGTACAGAATGGACTTTTTCCGATTCCAGCATTCGTTTTGCTTCCACTACCTTTAACAGCACTTCCGGCAGGGCTCTTTGTTTTACTACAAAATATCCCGTACTTTCCACATCGCACCTCAAATGGCTGTCCGGTTTCTTTTTGCCGGCAGCATATGTACTTTTATTGCTTGTCCGCTTGAGAAATACAGTTGTTTTTGTTTGTTTTTCCTTAGCGGACATTTGTTTGCCACCGAGGGATATTGTAGCATAATAGACAAAAAGACGCAAGGGGGGTTGTGAAAAATGTTGAATTATCAATTATAATTACAATGCCTAAAACCAAAAAGTACGAAGCCTGCCTCCAATTCAGGAAGCATTCTTCGTACCTTTCCCATTCTTTTCTTATTAAGTATCCGCACTAAACTGCATATACGGCATTCACCATATATGCCTCTAAGCATAAAAATCCATCAATTTTGCGCGGAGTTCTGAATATTCCAAGGGATTTATGAATCCCTGTCTTTTTAATTCCTTCAGCTTCTCAACCGTTTCTTTAAACAGCTGTATTTCGTCCTGAAGCTGCGTCCTGCCGTCCTTTGTAAATGCCCCTCCAAGAATCAGCCTCTTGATTTCTTCCGTCTCTTTCTCAAGAAGCAGGTCCCTGAATTGATTAACCGTACTTTCCAATGTAGGCGTCAGCACATTAATTCCCGGAAGGTAAATATTATCTCTTTCGTTAAACACAATCATGCTGCAGGGCTTTTTATCAAACTCACTTCCGGTAACTTTAGTTATCTGTGAAAAAGCATATTGGAAATCTGCAATTTCATGCTTGCCGTTTTCCAGCTCCCGATATCCCCTGCCCCAGACCCTTTCCATGCTGATATTCACACTGATATGCTCCGGAGAAGCAAAAAATCCCATTTTGTACTCTCCAAAAAATTCTCTGGAATCCCCTAATTGAAGTTCCCCCATTTTTACACGCTCCCATTCTTCCTAATATTAGTCCAGACATTTGCAAAACCAATAGACTTTCAAAATATTCTCATAAATCAGATGCTCTGAAAATATCTGCCAATATCACTAAATAAGAGGATATTTGTCCGTAAGGGTTTTTACAATTGCCTGAGCCTCTGCCACTTTTTCTTCTCCGCCTTTAATAACAAGCGCAATTGCTTCCGCAATCTTATCCATGTCTTCTGTATTCATTCCCCTGGAAGTAACTGCCGGTGAACCCAAACGGATACCGCTTGTCACAAAAGGAGATTTGGGGTCATTTGGTATGGTATTTTTGTTGGCGGTAATATGAGCCGCATCCAAAAGCTTTTCCACTTCCTTGCCTGTAAGTTCAAAATTGGTCAAGTCCACAAGCATTAAATGGTTGTCCGTACCGTCGGATACAATTTTAATTCCTCTGTCCTTAAGTCCTTTGCAAAGCGCCTGAGCGTTATCGATTACACCCTGCTGGTATTTCTTAAATTCATCCGATAAAGCTTCCTTAAAGCAGACAGCCTTTGCTGCAATCACATGCATAAGCGGCCCGCCCTGAATACCGGGGAAAATGGCCTTGTTAAAGTTGTATTTTTCTGCAGCTTCTTTGTTGGCAAGAATCAATCCGCCCCTTGGGCCCCTCAATGTTTTGTGGGTGGTAGTGGTAACCACATCCGCATAGGGAATCGGACTTTCATGTAAGCCTGCCGCTACCAGACCTGCTATATGAGCCATGTCCACCATAAGAACTGCGCCAACCTCATCCGCAACCTCTCTGAATTTCTTAAAGTCGATTGCCCTTGCATAAGCGGAAGCGCCTGCAATAATCATCTTGGGCTTTGACTCCACCGCAATCCGCCGAAGCTCGTCATAGTCAATAAATCCTTCATCATTTACACCGTATGGAACAATATTGAAATATTTGCCGGACATATTCACCGGGCTTCCATGGGTCAGGTGTCCTCCATGTGCCAGATTCATGCCCATAATCGTATCGCCCGGCTCACATACTGCAAACTGTACCGCCATATTTGCCTGGGCTCCTGAATGGGGCTGCACGTTGGCATATTCACAGCCAAACAGCTCTTTTGCCCTTTCAATTGCCAGATTTTCCACCACATCCACGCAGTCGCAGCCTCCGTAATATCTTTTGCCCGGATAGCCTTCCGCATATTTATTTGTAAGGGGGCTTCCCATTGCCGCCATAACCGCTTTGCTCACCCAGTTTTCCGATGCAATCAGCTCAATGTGACTGTTTTGTCTTTCCTGCTCTGCTACGATTGCTTCTGCTATTTCAGGGTCCACATTTTTTACTTCGTCTAATGAATACATATTGTTACCTCCGATTTTTATGTAAAATGCTACCATTTAAAAGTATATCACAATTTTTTGTGGGTGAAAACCAAATTTTCCATGAAAATAAAATGAATTTTTCTATAATATTATTGACAGAAAAAAAACTGATTATAAAATAGAAGAAGAATTGTTTACAAGTATTATTTACAAAACTCTGATTCTACAAAAAAATGAAAGCAGGTAATCAACTTGAATAATAACATACTGAATTTTCTGAAAAAATACAGGCATGCCATACTGCCCCTTTTATATTTTCCTTTTTACATGCTTGCCTTTTCCTATCTGGAAAGGACCGTCACAACCGACTTTGCCCTGGTGCATATGCGGTTAGACGACTATATTCCTTTTATTGAGTACTTTGTAATCCCCTATTATCTTTGGTTTCCCTATATCGCAGTAACAGTAATCACCTTTATTTTTCTTGATAAAACCGATTATTATAAGCTGTGCATTACATTGGGCACGGGTATGACGCTTTTTCTTCTGATTTCTTTTCTCATTCCAAACGGTCATGACCTGCGGCCCCTTGCCTTTGAAAGAGATAATATTTTCACTGCACTTATAAAAACCATGTATACCATTGATACCCCTACCAACCTGTTTCCAAGCATCCACTGCTACAATTCCCTTATGGCCCATGCTGCCATTATGGAAAATGAAACCTTGAAAAAATACAAAGGGATTCAGATTGTTTCCTTTGTGCTGTGTATTTCCATTGTTTTATCCACCGTATTTATCAAGCAGCATTCTGTTTTTGATGTATTTACGGCTCTGGCATTGTCGGTGATTATGTATCTGCTTGTTTACAAACCCGGTGTGGGAATATTCTTTAAGCGTGTAAATGAGAAAAGGCAGCTTTCTTAAAACTCCGTGAAAAAGGCGCATGGTTTTTTGTTCCATGCGCCTTTACTGTGCTCTTTCGTATGCAGTCATTTGAATATTTAAATTCCATTCATTTTTATTTTTTAATTATGCTGACTGCATAAGCTCGGCTTCTGATTCTTTCATGTCACTGTCAGGCAATTCTGGAAAACAATCCGGCAAAACGTAACAG
>CANCYR010000088.1 GCA_947382355.1 uncultured Lachnospiraceae bacterium | reverse complement strand
TTTGGAGGAAAACAATGCGGACGGGGAAATATGGATTGTTTTTGGAGGGTTTTATAAGCTGCCGGGTCTGGCTGGTGCAGCAGAAGCCTGTATCTATGAAAATAGTTCCGGGGAAAGGATAGTGAAGATTCCCTATGAAAGCATCATGGACGACTGGTATCTGGAACTGCTTAAATTGTTATAGGCACAGTACAATTTTTTCAAGGAGGATAAGATTATGGCAATGGAGATTAACGGGAATATTTTTGGCTATTCGGTGAAGGGGCACAATTACAGCAGTTATGCGGAACAGAGTGCGGCAGGAAACAGCGCTGCAAACGGCACAAAAAAGAAAGAAACAGAAAAAGTGCAGGAGACAGCAGGCAGCAGTAAACCAAGGAATACGGCAGAATATGCCAATGAGCTGGCTAAGCTGGTTCCAAGTGTGGAGTTTCAGGTGGGGAATTCATTTTCCACAGCAAAAAGCGGTAAAACGTTGACTGTTAATCCGCAGCTTCTGGAGAAAATGCAGAACGACCCGGAGAAAGAAAGGGAAATGAAGGAGCTGATTAAGGGTGTGGAATCCATGACAAAGTTGTTTGACGGTATTTATAAAGGCAGCGGCTGGACGGTGGTGTTTCGCCATAGCTATATAGACGAAAATGGAGAATATCGTCAGTTTTCCCTTATCAGAAATGATTTTATGTTAAACATGAGCGATGAACTTAGAGAAGAGAGAAAGAAAAATTCAGAAAAGCTGATTGAAAGGCTGAAAGAAAATGCGACAGAGAAATTACAGGAGACATTAGAAGAAAAGAAAGCGGAAAAGGAAGAGGAAGGCACGGCTGTTAATAAAGCAGAACAGCTTATAAAGGATAAGATTGCAAATTCTAAAGACGGAATGGTTTATGTGAACGACACAGAGATGAAAGCAATTGTGGAAGCGATAAAAGAGGAAGAAAAAAGCAAGCTGGCGGCAAAAGGACAGACGGCAGCAGGTACAAATCTGGATTTGTATGTGTAGGGAGGATTGAAAGGTGCACCGTATTATCGAAATTCTTATTCCGGCTGCTGAAATAGTGAGCTTGGAATGAGGGATGGAAATAAAAAAGCGGAAGGTAAGTGCCGGAGCAGGTGATATGCTCCAAAGGCGCATACCACCGCTTTTTTTGCTGTGCAGTTTTATAGTCGTTAGAAGTGCATTACGATGTCTGTGGCACAGCATCCCGGAAAAAATGAGCAAAGCTGTGTCTGGTATAGTGTATCAGGGAGCTGCTGTCTGAACTCTTACAAATAGTCAATAAATTTTTGCAGGAATGAAATCATTTTCCACAGATGCCCCGTTATAATACATAGACCATGGGAAGCAGAGAGGAGCTGATGGCGTATGGATGACGATGAACTGATAGAGCGGATACGGCTTGGAGACGAAGAGGCGGCAGAAGCGCTGATAAAACGTTATTACACATCCATTTTGCGATATTGCAGGTGGCACTGCCTAAACTCCCAGAAAGCGGAAGATTTGACACAGGAAACATTTTATAAGCTGTTTAAAAATTTATCCGGTTACAAAGGGAAAAAGAAATTTAAAGCATACCTGTATACGATAGCAAACCACCTGTGTATTGATGAAAGCCGGAAGGCTCCCTTTTATCCGTTGGAAGATGAAGAAAATCTGGTAAATGAGCATAATGACATACTTCGGCTTTTGGACAGGGAGGAAATAAGATATCTTTTAAATACCTTATCATGGGAACAAAGAGAAGCGGTCATTTTACGCTTTGGGGAACAGATGGGATTTCATGAAATTGGAAAAATCATGGGGTGTAATATGCGGACGGCACAGAGCCGGGTGCGCAATGCCTTAAAAATTATGAGAAGGGAGAAGGACAATGAAGGATAAAGAGCTTGGGAAATTTTTACAGCAGTCTTTGCAAAAGTCTTTGCAGCAGGAGATACAGCCTGAAAGACTGGAGGAAACGATTAGGCGTTGCAGGGAAATTATGGGAAAGCAGAATACTTCCGCAAAAGAACCGAAGATGGGCTTTTTTCAGTATCTGTCAGAAGTATTCCGGTTTGAAGGTATGCTTATATTCGGTCTGCAGGCAGTTACCTTGTTTCTTGTATGTCTGATGATTTCCACTGTGGCAGGCGTTCCAAAGAATATACCGGTTTTTATGCCATTATTTGTACTTGCCGTCATGCCGGCGATTTTCAAAAGCCAGTTTTACGGGATGAGCGAGATAGAAGCGGCCACAAGGGCTTCCGGTTCCCAAATCATACTGGCAAAGCTGATTCTGGCAGGGTCTGCAAATTTAGTATGTATGACAGTATTGTTATGCTTTGAGGTTTCACTGCAAAATTCTTCCGGGGAAATGGGACAGATGATTTTATACTGTCTGGTTCCGTATTTGGTGTGCATGTCTGCCATGCTGCGGTTAACCAGATTGGGGAAAAAAGAGAGCATACCCGCATATGGGGCTGCAACGTTGGGCTCCTGTGCAGGCTGGGGCTTGTCAGCCAAAATATTGCCGTGGCTGTATGAAACCTCTGCCATGGGAATATGGATAATAGCATTTTTGGTGTTTACCGTGTTTTTTGTAAAAGAAGTGTATTTTATTATAGAAACGAGAAAGGAAGGAAAAATCTATGGAATTATCGCTTGACCGCTTGACAAAGCATTATGGAAGTAAAATTGCAGTGGACTGTGTCAGCGCTGTTTTTCAGCCGGGGGTATATGGTCTTTTGGGAGCCAATGGCGCAGGAAAGACAACGCTGCTGCGCATGCTGTGCGCTATTTTGGAAGCTACCTCCGGGGAGGTGTTTTTGGATGGGAAGGAGGTGACCTCCATGGGCGCTGCATATAGAGACACATTAGGCTATCTGCCGCAGGATTTCGGGTATTATCCCGGGTATACCGCCATGGAGTTTTTGCTGTATATTTCCGCACTGAAAGGAATCCCGAACAATATTGCCAGAAAGCGGGCAAAAGAGTTGCTTGAGGTGGTCGGTCTTGAAAATGTGGCGGGCAGGAAAATAAAAACCTTTTCCGGGGGAATGAAACAGCGGGTGGGAATTGCCCAGGCGCTGCTGAACAATCCGGGCATTTTGATTTTAGACGAGCCCACTGCCGGACTGGACCCCAAGGAAAGAGTCCGTTTCCGGAACCTGCTTTCCGATTATGCCGGAGATAAGATTGTAATTCTTTCTACCCATATTGTCTCTGACATAGAAGCAATTGCAGATAAGGTACTGCTTATGAAAAAAGGAAAATTTGTATTGCAGGGAACGGTTTCAGAGTTGATACGAAAGGTGGACGGAAAAGTATGGGAGCTGGAAGTATCGCCTGAGGAGGCAAGGGAGTGGCAGGCAAAAGCCACAGTTGCAAATTTAAGGCATGAAGGAAAACAGATAGTGCTTCGCATTATTTCTGACAGTATGCCTGCAAAAAAAGCGGTTCTTTGTGAAGCAGCCTTAGAGGATTTGTATTTATATTATTTTCCAACAGAGGAAGGAGTGCAGTAAAATGGAATTATTTTGGCTGGAACATAAAAAATTATGGCAAAGGGGCAGCGTAAAAATCAGCGTGCTTTTGTGTTTTGTTTATATTGTAATATTCGGGAGCATACTTTCCTTCCAGTGGTTCAGCTTTGGAAGCTCCAACGACCATACAAGCGCCTTCGGGAATTATTTCGACGGATATTCACAAATAAGAAAATGTCAGGAATATTCCCTGGAATATGGAGGCAGTCTGACAGATGAAACCCTGCAGCAGATGGTAAGGGATTACCAGAGGATAGGAGAAGCAGGAATGGAGGCGGAATTGGAAAAGACGGACCAGAGCATTATCAATGGCTGGCTGGGGACTTTGTACCCGGAGCTTAGGGACGAAAGCATCTACCAGACAATGACCAGCTATGTTGATACCAAAAAGCTGACTGGCTTTTATGAAAGAAGGCAGCAGGCAATCGAGACGTTTTTGGAAAACAGCGGACAGACGGGGGCGGAAAGAGAGTACCTTTTGTCAATGGAAGGGAAAGTGGAAAAGCCCTTTCGTTATGAATGGGTGGAAGGATGGTCACAGATTCTCGGCAGCACGGTTGCTGAGATGGGCATTGTGATAGCATTATTTCTTGCCATTGTCCTGTCCGGACTGTTTGCCGGAGAGTGGCATAATAATACAAGCTCGTTAGTTCTGACCACAAAGAACGGTTGGGAGAAAATTGCTGTTGCCAAAATTTTTACGGGTCTGTTATTTGCCCTGGAGCTTTTTGCCGTTCTCTCCATTGGAAGCATTGGGGCACAGCTTTTCTTTTTGGGAACTGCAGGGTGGGATATGCCCATTCAGGCAATTAAGCTCATTGCAATTGCACCTATGAATATGCTGCAGGCGGAAATTTATGAGTATGCCTTTACGCTGCTTGGGGCAATTGGCTTTGCAGGCATTGTAATGCTTATATCGGCTGCCGTGAAAAACAATGTGCAGGCATTGCTGCTTAGTCTGGCAGTGGTATATGGCCCCATGATGATTGACCAATATCTTCCATATGGTGCGCAGATGGCGTTGGATTTACTGCCCTTTGTGGGAAGCGGGGCGGATATTTTCAGGACTAATACGTTTCATTTTTTTGGCAGGATAATCTGGTCGCCCTATTTACTGCTGGTTGTTCCGGCTTTGATTGGTGTTGTATGTATGCCGGTTGCCGTAATGCGATGGGCAAGGAGGATGAGGGCTTAGTAAAGATATGTGAAAAAAGGCTTAAGAAGAAAATGACAGAAAATTATTATATGTAATATCCTACAATCCGATATTATTTTAGATTAAGAAAGAGAAGCTGTTGTATATCAAAAAGGTTGAAAAATGAATACTTTTTTTAGATGCAACCTGCCGTTGCGCAGTTGCAACCGTATTTTGGTGGCATGTTTTCGGGAAAATATGTATTCTGAGCGGGAAAGGAGGAGTCGAGATGACATTTGGAGAAAAAATCCAAAAGCTGAGAAAAGAAGCAGGACTGTCCCAGGAAGAATTATCTTATCAATTAGGAGTTTCGCGGCAGGCTATTAGTAAATGGGAGCGTGACAGCGGTTATCCGGAAACAGAAAAAATTGTGCGCATGAGTAAAATTTTTCATGTGACGCTGGATTATCTGTTGAATGAAGAAGATATACAGAAGCCGGAGATAGGTCCTGATGAAAAAGGAATATATGTCAGCCGGGAAATGGCTGAAGGGTTTCTTTTTTATCAAAAACGGAAACTGTTGAAAACAGGCGTTGCAGTCAGTTTGTTTGTAGGCGGTTTATCCTTTTCCTATTGGGATGAAAAAATAAGCATGGTATTTTTTATGGCGTGTATGATTTTTGGAATCATTCTTTTGATTTCAGTGAAGACGGCGGATAATCCATATGGAAGGATTTGGATAGAGCATCTGTCTTTTGATAAAGCAGTAAAATCGGAGTTGACTTCTGCTTATGCAGAGAAAAAGAAAGCGGCACATATGTTAAATCTTGCCGGCGCAGCTTTGATTGCCATAGGATTTTTGTTGTTCCCGTTGCTTGTCCCGTCAGGAATGCATGCTCTGGAGGATTTGATTTTTGCCGTAGGGATGATATTAGCCGGAATTGGAGCATTTTTATGTATTTATATGTCCGGTATTGTCCGGGCATACAGACTGCTTATCAAAAATGAAGAATATCACGAAAAAAGAAAGTGAGGTTGTTATGAAAAAAGTATTTTTGACTATTATTGCAATTTCTGTTCTGCTTTGCGGATGTGAGGCAGACAATAAAAATACGGATGTGTCAGAACATAAGTACACAGAGGAAGAACTGGATAATCTGGCTCAAATTGAAATCTTTGGGGCAGAAAATAATGAGCTGATAAAGACAATCAGTGATGAGGAAATGCTGTATCAATATAATCAACATATTGGTGAATGTATTGATGACAATTCTGATGTTTCAGATTTGACAGGACAGCAGGAAGAACTGAAGAAAAGCATAGAGGAATTAGAGGAGCAATATTATTTCATTACTTATAAGTATCCTGCAGCGATGCTCCATGATCAGGAATTGGAAAAAAATATGACCATTACATTTTATGAAGATTCCGATATTATAAAAATAACAGTATCACAAGAAAGCGTAAAAGGTACTTATATTCCGCAGGAATTTCTGGAATTTTATTACAGGGTTTCAGATGAAGATATGGAATTTTTCCGTTCCTATGCTGAAGAACAGGCTTGAAATTGAGGTTTACATAATCTATAATACTGTTTTATAGATTATGTATCATAAAGGAGAAAGCAGGATGTATGAATTAGTACAGGTCAGCGACAGATGTTATTACATAAATTGCCCGGCAAAGATAGGCATTTACCGTCAGGATGAGGAAAATGTCTATCTGATTGACAGCGGAAGCGATAAGGACGCAGGCAGGAAGGTCAGGCAGATTTTAGAAAAGAACGGTTGGCGGCTTAAGGGCATTTTAAACACCCATTCCAATGCGGACCATATCGGAGGCAACCGTTATCTGCAGGGTCAGACGGGATGTAATATCTATTCCTGCGGCATTGAGGCAGCATTTACCCAATATCCGGTGCTTGAGCCCTCTTTTCTTTACGGGGGCTATCCCTGTAAGGAGCTGCGGCATAAGTTCTTGATGGCTCAGGAAAGCAGGGTGACGGATTTTTCCGATGCGGGATTTCCCAAAGAGGTAAAGGTGGTACCGCTGCCGGGGCATTTTTTTCACATGGTTGGATTTTATATGCCGGACAAGACTATGTTCTTAGCGGACTGTATCAGCAGCCGGGAAACACTGGAAAAGTATGGGGTGTCCTTTATTTATGATGTGGGCGCCTATCTGGAAACGCTGGACATGGTGGAAGGGATGGAAGCGGATATGTTCGTCCCGGCCCATGCGGAGGCGGCTGCAGATGTAGGAGAGCTTGTACGGTATAACCGGGATAAAGTAAAGGAAATAGCGGAAAAGATACTGTATATCTGCAGGGAACCGCTGTATTTTGAAGGAATTTTGCAGAAGGTGTTTCAGGAATACGGGCTTAGCATGAATTTTGAGCAATATGTATTGGTGGGCAGCACGGTGCGCTCTTATCTTTCCTGGCTGAAGGATATGGGAAAACTGGATGTGACATTTCAGGAGGGCATGCTGTTGTGGCAGGTAATTTAACATTACGGTTTTTAATTAACTATACTATATAAATTCATAAAGGTCTTGATACTTGATAAAAGTACGTATAAATACTATAATAGGCTTTAGAAAGATGGAACAGGAGGCGGATGTATATGTGGTTTTTGTTTGCAATACTGTCTGCGCTCTTTGCGGCATTAACGTCCATACTGGCAAAAATCGGTATAGAGGGCGTTAATTCAAACCTTGCCACGGCAATAAGGACAGTGGTGGTTGTTGTTATGTCATGGGGAATGGTATTTCTGACAAATACACAGAGCGGCATAACAGAGATCAGTAAAAAAAGCTGGATTTTTTTGATTCTTTCCGGACTGGCAACCGGGGCATCGTGGCTTTGCTATTACCGGGCATTGCAGATAGGGGAAGCCTCTAAGGTGGTGCCGATTGATAAGCTGAGTGTTGTGATTACCCTTTTGCTGGCATTTATTTTCCTTCATGAAGAATTTACCGTAAAGTCGCTGGTTGGCTGTATGCTGATTGGTGCCGGAACATTGTTTATGGTCATATGATACGTTTAAAGTGCTATATTTTTTAATATTTGTAATACACCGCAAGCCATTGGGT
>CANCYR010000087.1 GCA_947382355.1 uncultured Lachnospiraceae bacterium | reverse complement strand
TTTGTCTGGAATCAGAATTGCGAACGAGCTTGGCGAGTTTCGCAATCACCTATCTCTGTTTTTAGATAATTACAACAATATGCCCTGCGATAATTTGTTTATTTTGTGCAAAAAAATTGTGGCAGCATGGTATTTCGCAATTTTCTGTATCTGTATTTTAAGTGTAACCTGTCTTGCGCAGATAACGGGCTTGAACAAGTGGTACATACGTAAAAGCCAATGTCCCATTTATCCAATCCCGCTATCGCCGTAAGACATTCTATATTATATTTTAAATCGCAATGGGAATCCCCGTAATCTGCTCTCCCGCCATATAATTTTCCACCTTTACATCATTCCGTGTAAACTCATAAAAATCCTTAATATCCGGATTCAGCCAAAAGGTGGGAGCCGCATAACCGGGCCTGCTTATCAGCTCTTTGATAATAGGAATATGCCTGTCATAAATATGGGCATCTGCAATCACATGGATAAATTCCCCTGCGTGCATATCGCATACCTGCGCCAACATATGAACCAGAACAGCATACTGTACCACATTCCAGTTATTTGCCGCTAACACATCCTGAGAGCGTTGGTTCAAAATAGCGTTCAGGGTAAGCTTATCTTCCCCTTTTCTCTGGGTAACATTAAAAGTCATGCTGTAAGCACAGGGATACAGATTCATCTCATGCAGGTCCTGATGGACATATATATTGGTCATAATCCGGCGGCTGAAAGGGTTGTTTTTCAAGTCATAGATAACCCGGTCCACCTGATCCATCATTCCTTCCCGGTATTGATGCTTTATACCCATCTGATAGCCGTATGCCTTTCCGATGGAACCGTCTTCATCCGCCCATTCATCCCATATATGGCTATGAAGGTCGTGAATATTATTGGACTTTTTCTGCCATATCCAGAGCATTTCATCCGTTGCGCTTTTTAATGCAGTCTTCCGAAGGGTCAGAATCGGAAACTCTTTTCTCAGGTCATAACGGTTCACCACTCCAAACTTTTTTATGGTGTATGCCGGAGTTCCATCCTCCCATTTGGGTCTTACCTTTTCTCCTTCGGTGCTCGTGCCATTTTCCAATATGTCCCTGCACATTCCGATAAATATTTCATCTGCAACACTCATTGCTTACCTCTTTCCACTACAATATATTTTATTTATCCCATTTATCACAAAGGGAATTGATTTGATCTGCAAATTTTGCCAGCTCTTTGTTGGCACCGCCTTCATTTTTCTGGATAACAGCCAAAAGCCTCTGGCCTGCTGCCGCAAGCCGTACAAAGACATCCGAAATATGGCCTGCTTTCTTTTTAATGGGCATTGGTGAAGCTGCGTATTCTATTGTATTGGTTACCAAATCTATCCTTGTGCCGCTGTAAGGGGCATAAGCAGAAAATCCATGCTCTTTTTCCAGACATTCCGTAAATGCTTTACATACGCTGTCCTCACCATGAACAACAAAAACCCGTTCCGGCTTTTCCTGAAAACCCGTTATCCAGTCCAGCAGCCCGTTTTTATCCGCATGACCGGACATGCCCGCCAGCCGTTCTATCCTTGCCTTAACTCCAATGGTCTCACCAAACAGCTTCACCTGCTCCACGCCATCAATCAATATACGTCCCAAAGTGCCTGCCGCCTGATAACCCACAAATAAAATCGTACATTCATGTCTCCATAAATTGTGTTTTAAGTGATGGCGGATTCGTCCTGCCTCGCACATACCTGAAGCTGAAATAATAACCTTTGGCGTATCGTCAAAGTTGATTGCCTTGGATTCATCACTGGTAATCGTAAGGCGAAGCCCCGGAAAGCTAATGGGGTTAATCCCCTGCTTTACAAGCTCCATTGCCTCATCATCAAAACAATTGTAGATATTTTTGTGAAAGATTCCGGTAGCCTCTACCGCCAGGGGACTATCCACATACACCGGGAAATCCGGATGCCCTTCCACCAGACCTTCCGACTTTATTTTCCGAAGGAAATAAAGCATCTCCTGAGTCCTTCCTACCGCAAAGGATGGGATCACCACATTGCCGCCCTTGTCGAAGGTATCCTTTAAAATACGGGTGAATTCACCCACATAATCCTGATTTCTCTCCCCATGGAGCCTGTCGCCATAAGTGGATTCCATAATGACATAATCCGCTTCCTCCGTCTTTTTGGGGTCCTTTATCAGAGGCTGGTCGTAATTGCCGATATCCCCTGAAAATACCAGCTTCTTTTCCACTCCGTTTTCCGAAAGCCAGACTTCTATGCTGGAAGAGCCAAGCAGGTGTCCGATATCCGTAAATCTGATTTTAATCCCGTCGCATAATTCTATTATCTTATCATAATGGCACGGAACAATCCTTTTAATGATTCCATCCGCATCTTCCATGGTATATACAGGCTCCACCACACTGATGCCTGCATGACGTTTTGCTTTCCGGTTCTTCCATTCCGCCTCCTGCATTTGTATGTGGGCGCAGTCCCTTAACATAATGCTGCACAAATCTGCCGTGGCATCTGTCATGAATATCTGTCCCCTGAATCCCCTTGCATATAAAAGCGGGAGCATTCCCGAATGGTCCACATGGGCATGGGTCAGAAGCACATAATCAATCTGAGCCTCATCCACCGGCAGGGGAGCATTTTCAAACACATTAGCCCCCTGTTCCATTCCAAAGTCCACCAGAATATGCCTGCCGCAGGCATTCACATAATGGCAGCTTCCTGTTACCTCATGGGCAGCGCCAATAAAAGTAAGCTTCATAGTATCCCTCCAATTTACATATAACCCAATTTATATCTTATTTTACCATAGGCAGTTAAAATATTCCATGAATTTCAATTTTATATATTTTTTTTAAAAAAGTGATTGACAATGCCTATTTTCTATGGTAAATTATTACTTGCATGTGGCACACATCACAATGTAATGCGCGCGAGTGGCTCAGCGGTGGAGCACCTCCTTGCCAAGGAGGGGGTCGCGGGTTCGATCCCCGTCTCGCGCTTTTCCTAAAAGGTTTAAATGTTTAGATTGTCTAAAGATTTAAGCCTTTTTGTTATTTTAAGTTTTAAAATGCAGTCTGAAGAATTTCCAATAAAAAGGCAGGATATATTTATGAACGAAACAAACCATACCGCACCCGGAAGATATTGCTTTTTAAGCAACAGCATCCTGAAAATAATCGCTGTGCTCACCATGCTCCTTGACCATATCGGAGCTGCAGTCCTGTATAACCTCCCAGGCTGCACCCTTCAGAGCACTTATGCTTTATGGCCCGGCTGTCCCGTTACTCTTTACGGGCTTTACCGGATACTGCGAAATATAGGCCGTATCTCCTTTCCCATTTACTGCTTTTTACTGGTAGAAGGCTTTTTTCACACAAAAAGCAAAAAGAAATACGCCTTCCGGCTTTTTCTTTTTGCTTTGATTTCCGAAGTACCTTTTAATCTTGCTTTCCTAAACGCTCCTTTTTCCTTTCAGATGCAAAATGTATTCTTTACGCTGCTTTTCGGACTTCTTTGCATGATGGCATTGGATAAACAAAAACAGCTGGCCCTTACCAAAAACTTTTCCTCCAATGTGCAAACGTCAAACAGTCTGTCTATCATACTTTTTTTTATAGGATTGGCCACTATATTAAAAACAGATTATTATGGTGCTGGAATTATCCTAATCGTTATTTTCTATTATTATCATAATAACAGGAAAATGGCATGTATTATCGGATATTTAAGCTTCCTTTGGGAACCTTTCTGCTTTCCTGCCTTTTTATGCCTTCCTTTCTACAACGGAAAGAAAGGACTCTCCATGAAATATTTTTTCTACTTCTTTTATCCTGTCCATTTGCTGTTTCTTTACTTTTTGAAAATATATTTATTAAAATAGAGAAAACTGCTGGCCGGACTAATACAATAAAACTTTTTTACTGTTCTGTTGCATTATCCCGGTCTTCTTCCGGCTGGGCCTTTTCCAGCACAGCGCTGTAGTCCACAGAATTTTTATATTTCAGCATAAAAATCCGGTATAGGGATTCATCCAGTCTTTCCTCTGTAATCTCCCCTGCCTCCACAGCCGCAATAACGCCGGCATAAGCGTTTTTAAAATCAGAAGGAGCCAATACCATATCTGCGCCGGCCTGAATTGCCATGACTGCCGCATCAGCATGCTTATAATACTTTGTAATTGCAGCTTTATTCATATAGTCCGTAACGATAATTCCCTCATATCCCAACTCATTCCTAAGCATGTCTGTAATAAATACTTCCGAAAGAGAAGCCGGCGTATTATCCCCTGTTATTTCAGGCATAGATACATGAGATACCATTAAAAAGGGAACCTTTTCCTCAACTGCCATCTTCACCAGTTCAAATTCACATTTTTCCAAATCCTCTTTTGTACGCTTTGAGGCTCCGCGCTCTTTGGCTGTATCCACAGTCACATCATTATGTCCCGGAAAATACTTAAGACAGCCGTATACAGACTGGTCACTCATTCCCTTTATCATATTTTTGGTAAGAGAAACTGTAGTGGCTGCATCGCTTCCGTAAGCCCTTGGAGCAATAAAAGAATTGTCTCCATCAGTCACATCTGAAACCGGAGCAAAATTAACATTAATTCCAGCCTCTGACAAAACAGTGCCTATGGATATGCCGGCGCTGTAAGCTCCTGCCACCCCGGATGTGCCGCCAATTTCCGGCTGGCTCAATACAGGCTCCGAAATCAGGCCCTCTGAAAACAACGGCCCCTCTTCTCCCCCCTCTTCTGCCAAAGCAAGAAATATTGCATATTTACTAAATGTCTTGGTATTATATATCATTTCCTTAAACTGTGCTTCATCCTGAATATTTTTGGCATCATATAAAAGGCCTCCTACCGGATAATTCATCAGCGCAGTGCTTGTACTGCTGCCCGCCGCAACTACAGTTGCAACACCTGTAATGGATTCCGGCGTAGTAAAAAACATCCCTGCCACTTTTTCTTCAATCGACATGCTGTCAATAAAAGAGCCTACATAATTGCGAAGTGCTTCCTCCATCAATTCTTCATCTGTCTGCTCATTTTCCTCACTTTCATTTGCTTCCGCAATCTGGGCTGCCAGATCAGAAGTTTCCTCTTCCATATCGCCATCACCGGAAACTGCCTGCTCATTTATTTTATTATTTTTTTCTGAAGCCTGCTCTGCCTTATCTGCATTTACTTTTTTTACAACAAATCCTATTCCGGAACAAATGCCCACTATTAAAAGAACCAGTGCCAAAACACCTGCTGCCAAAATACTATATGCCTGCAATTGGACTTTCTTCCTCTTTTTCTTTCTGGCCTCTTCTTTTGCCGCTTCCTCTGATTGGTTATTAAGCATAGTTTAGCACCTCCAAGGTCATTTTAACACAAAGTACCAGCGGGTATCAATCTATTTCGACCAATACCCGCCTCTAAACTTCTTGATCCATTGGACCAACCTCCATATTCTGTTCTCCTCTTTCCATCTTTCCCTTTTGTACTTATTGTACTGTAACGGCTTTCTTTAGAAAAATTTTCTTTAGTACCTCGTTACTTCTTCTCATGTACTCGATTCAAACGTTTTCTTTTGGTACTTCACTCTTTTGTACCCTTTCTGTTTTCTAAAACTCTCTTGCTATGCTGGTGGACTGTACCTCTCTTTCATTAGATTTTATCTATGTGAATTTCTTTTGTATGAACTTATTATATCCAAGCCCGTTCAAATTGTCAACACATTTTTTCAATTTTTTTGTTTTTTTTTCATTATTGTATAAAATATCCAATATTTTTACTTTATTTATGGAAAATAATGTTGTATTTTGTAAATTCTGCCACAAAACAGGCACGTCAATTTTACAGTCTTTTATGGATATTATAAAATCGGGAAAATAAAAAGGGATGCCAAAGATGTCTCTCAACACCTTCAGCATCCGCCATTCCAATTTTGGCAGAAAGCATTTACTTTCTGTAGTACAGATAGCTGGTATCTTCAAATGTATTACCCAGCCATGTATCCTTATAAGTAACCTTTACCGCAGACGTAGGGAAAATATGGTCATACGTTCTGGTTCGTGTATTTGTAATAATATGTTTATAAGTTTGCATATCTATGGAGCCCGTCACTACTGACTTGGAAGCCCTTCCTGTTTTTGTATTTAAATATACCTTTGTTCCGCTGCTGACTGATTTAAAATCAAATTCTCCATTTGCATCAAAGCTGTTAGCAAACTTAATGGAAGTTATTTTATATCCTTTTGCTGCTTTTACTTTTAACGTTCCCTGCTTTGCACTATAGAATTTTGTATAATAATACTGTCCTTTAGAATCCTTCTTCTTTGTGGCATTCGCATAAGAAAGAGTATATGGATCATTGGAAGTAGCCTTTATGGAAATAGTTTTCGTAATGGTTACGCCTGTGGGAAGCATGGTAGTAATCTTTACTTTATAATTTCCTGCTTTTCTTGCATACAAGCCTATTTCTGCGTTATTCTCATAACTGACAGTCTTATTCAAATCTTCTTTTCTTCCGTCCGGATATTCTCTTGACTCTACTGATTCAACGGAAGAACCATTTGCAACAATTTTGGCTACCAGATTTCTGCTGCTTGATTTTACGGAAACCAGTTTAAGGTTCTTGTCATTATAGGTCACCTTTATTCCATCATTTAAATATTTGGAATCCTCCACCTGCATGCGCATTTTCGTTTTTGCATTATTATATGCACCGCCGAAATCATATCGAACCTTATATTTATCAAATCCGTGCTTATCAAATCCATATTGATCGTAATCACCATTGTATACCGGTGTATAAGCTGCCCTGGTCTCCGCACCTGTTGCAAAAAAACAAGTCACTGCCAAAGCTGCTGCAAACAGACCCGTTAATAGCCCTTTTTTTAGTTTCATCCAAATTCCTCCTACATAAGCTTTGTTCTTTATTTCTTATTGTTACCATAATACCGCTTGTACCAATATCTGTCAATGAATTACCCTTTAAGATTTCCTTAATTTTTCCTTTCCGTCACGGCTTTGCTGTACCAAAATAGTAAAAATCATTCATCCAGTAAATATATGTATCCTATGATTTCCCGGTTTCGGCTCCACTCTTCTATATTTCCATAGTGAAAAACAATATCGGAATCAGTTGGCCTTTGCAGCTTTGTCTTATAAGCCGATTCTGATACATAAATCTCATTCCCCTCTATCTTTTCCACTACTGCAATATGATAGCTGCCATATTTCTGTCCGAACACTACCAGAGCCCCCACTTTTGGAGTCTTACCCGTCTTATAGGTTTTCGTCTGCATATTCTTTTGCCAGATGCCATAAGGGTTTCCTCCAAAGATTTCCAGATTAGGCTCCTTTTTTGCCTTGTCAAGTATTTCCCATGCTCTTCCGCATGCATACCATGTACAGTTTCCTATACAGTATTTACTGCCCTCAAAAGGATTCCCTGTAGGTGCATACCGGTCATAATTATAATAAATATTTCCCGAAGAAAAGTAATATTTACTGCCGGATGCCGGTGCGGCAGTTCTTGCCGAAAAAGAACTGTTCGTTACTGCCTTTCCTTTTTTTACGGTAATTTTTATTTTTGCTTTTTTCCTAGTACCGTCCTTTGCTTTACAGGTAATGGTAACTGTTCCTTTTTTCTTTAGCGTTACCACTCCCTTTGAATTCACCGTTGCAACCTTCTTATTACTGCTCGAGTAGGATAATTTCCTGTTAGTGGCGTTAGAAGGCTTTATAATGGGTTTTAATTTTATTTTCTCCCCTGTCTTTCCCGAAATTTTCTTCTTGGAAAAGGAAATCTTTTTAATTTTTATTTCCTCTGTTTCTTCAGGTTCTTCTTCCTCTTCTTCGTAACCATCACGAAATTCTTCTTCATCACCCTCATCTCCCGTCACCTGCTTCGTTCCTTCCTTATCAGAAAAATATGCCTCCGCCTTTACAGAACCCAAAACAAGAAAAACGAACATAACCATACACAACAGTGAAAAGAAGATTCCTGATTTTTTTGCTGACTGTTTCAAAATTATCTGCCCCCTGTATTTTATAATCTTTCTTTTGTTTATAATAAAACAAAAAATCTCAAAAAACGCTTAATTTCAGCATAATATTTTTTGAGATTTATGTCAACCTAATTGTTGCATTTTATTTTTTATTTGTAACAGTTCAGCCCTCAGCCTTCCCACACAGGAATCAGAACCGGCTGCAGG
>CANCYR010000086.1 GCA_947382355.1 uncultured Lachnospiraceae bacterium | reverse complement strand
TTTCCCTACACGACGCTCTTCCGATCTAACGCACCAAAATACGGTGCGTAAGGACCGGCGCCTTCATTAAGGCCCCTAATACTTATCCATCACCTGCCGCCTCCTGCTGGGTATCGAATGGCAAAAGCTTTGTGCGGGGAGGGGTGCCTGAAGGACGGACTGGTAAAAGTGAAATGGGGTGGAAAGGTTTGACGTAAATTAAGCTTTGGATAGTTTGATGGAAAATATTTTTTGACAATGTTTTTTTAATGCAAACGCAGCAATGGCTATGTTGAAACTTGAAAAGTAATGTTGTCAAAAAAACAGATAACAGTTTACAGAAAACCAATGGGATAAAAAATTCTTAAACATGAAGACTAACGCCTGAGAAAAAACAGCGGAAGAGGGATGTGGGTGGGTTGGCGGCATTGTTTTTGACGGCGCTTTTCCTTAACAGCCTGCCCACACCCCAGGGTAAATGCCACGGATGGCAATTTTAGTCCTATTGCGCCATGGACGGCGCTATAGGACGACCCGACCACCCCCAACATCCTAAAATCAGGCTGTTTAGGAAAAGCGCCGTCAAAAACACAGCCGCCAACCCGCCCACATCCCTCTTCCGCGTCCCCCCTCCAAAACAAAAAAGAGACTGCCCATCCCAGACAGTCTCTCAAACTATTCACTTTACAACCAATCCCCCAAAATACTCAAAACCACCCGCTTATTCTGCAGCCTCTTCTTCCGATTCCTCCACAGCCTTCTCATAAGCCGCTAAAATCATGGACTGGATTTTTTCTCTTGTATCGGAATTAATGGGATGGGCAATATCCCTGTACTCACCATCATTTGCCTTTTTGCTGGGCATTGCGATGAATAAGCCCTTTTCCCCTTCTATGACTTTAATATCGTGAACTACAAATTCATTTTCCAGAGTAATGGAAACAACTGCTTTCATTTTACCTTCTTTGGTTATCTTGCGTACCCGCACATCTGTTATATTCATTTCTTGTCCCCCAATGCTTAGTCTTTTGCCTAAATAATGTACCGTTCATTCTTTTCGATTACGATTTTGATTTCCCCTTCTCCTACGTGATGGGAATTGGCACGAATCGTATCCCTGCTTTCCACGATGCAGTTCTCAATATAGCTGTTGTCGCCGATATATACATTATTCAAAATAATGGAATTTCGTATTGTACAGTTATTGCCTATAAATGTATTCTTAAAGATTATGGAATTCTCTACTGTGCTGTTAATGATACATCCGCTTGAAATCAGGCTGTTTTTGATTTTGGCTCCTATATTGTATTTGGCAGGAGGCAGGTCATCCACCTTGGAGTAGATATCCGGATACTGCCTGAAGAAATAATCTCTGATTTCGGGCTTTAAGAAGTCCATATTGGTGCTGAAATAGTCTTCTACCGTCGCTATATTTCTCCAGTAATCCGTCATTTTGTAACCGTACATCCTCTTTAAATCCTTATAACGGATCAGGATGTCCTGTACGAAATCATTGCGGTTTTCCTCTGCGCATTTTTCAATCATTTCAATGAGCTGTCTTCTGCGGACTACATAGATACCGCAGGAAACTGTATTGGATTTTGCCATAATGGGCTTTTCCTCAAACTCTTCGATACGGTTGTCTTCATTCATTTTCAGCACGCCGTAACGGTCGATTTTTTCTTCAGCAGGCATATCCTTGCACACTACGGTAATATCCGCCTTCTTCTCTATGTGATATTCCAATACCTTATTGTAATCCATCTTATAGACACAGTCACCGGATGCAATGACTACATAAGGCTCATGGCTGTTCTTTAAGAAGGAAAGGTTCTGGTAAATGGCATCTGCCGTTCCTCTGTACCAGGAGTTATTGTCGCTGGTGACAGTAGGCGTAAATACAAACAATCCACCCTGCTTTCTGCCAAAGTCCCACCATTTGGAAGAGCTCAAATGCTCATTCAGGCTGCGGGCGTTATACTGGGTAAAGACTCCTACCCTCTGAATATGGGAATTGGTCATATTGCTAAGTGCAAAGTCAATGCTTCGGTAGCTTCCTGCAATGGGCATTGCGCTAATGGCACGTTTCTGGGATAATTCTTTCATTCTGTGGTTGTTGCCGCCGGCTAAAATAATTCCAATTGCTCTCATGACTCTTCACCTGCCTTAATCAAAGTTTTTCCGCTTGGAAGGTAAGCATTCTCATAATCTTCTGCCGTGGTAATACCGGACACTACCGTATTCTTACCTATAGATACATGGCTGGGCACAACGGATTTTTCACCAATGGTTACGATGCCATTGTTGTAAATATGCGGGTCTGTTTCATTTTCCCTCTCATCACCTACTCCCAGTTTGACACAGTCGCCAATCTGTACATTTTCAGCAATAATGGATTTGTAAATTTCACCCTGGGCTCCTATCTCCGTATTATTCATAATGATGGAATCCCTTACTATCGTATCCCTGCCGATTACTACGCCGCAGCCGATTACGGAATTGTAAACCTTTCCGTAAATCTGGGAGCCTTCGCTTACGATGCTTCTTTCCACTTCGCTTTCCGCTGAAATATACTGGGGCGGAAGCACATCGCTCTTTGTATAAATCTTCCAGTACTCTTCGTATAAATTAAACTCCGGAACCACATCCACAAGCTCCATATTGGCTTCCCAATAGGAATGAAGAGTTCCAACATCCTTCCAGTAACCGTTGTATTCATAGGCAAATATAGGGGCGCCGTTTTTATGGCAGTATGGAATCACATGCTTGCCAAAATCAAGAGCCGGCTGGTTGGCATTGGCAATCAGCGCTTCCTTTAAAGTCTTCCAGTTGAAAATATAAATACCCATGGAAGCCAGATTGCTTCTGGGATTTTCCGGCTTTTCCTCGAATTCATTTATCTGGCGGTTATCGTCGGTAATAAGTATGCCAAAGCGCTTTGCCTCTTCCATGGGCACAGGCATGGCTGCCAGGGTCACCTCCGCTCCCTTTGCCTTATGATAATCAAGCATAACCTCGTAGTCCATCTTATAAATGTGGTCACCGGACAATATAAGCACATAGTCCGGATTGAAACTGTCCATATAATCTATGTTCTGGTAAATGGCATTGGCGGTTCCTGTATACCATTCGCTGTTAGTGCTCTTCTCATAAGGAGGAAGAACAGTAACGCCTCCGATATTCCGATCCAGGTCCCAGGGAATTCCAATCCCGATATGTGTATTTAGTCGAAGCGGCTGATATTGTGTTAATACCCCTACCGTATCTACCCCGGAATTGATGCAATTACTCAGTGGAAAGTCAATAATACGGTATTTTCCCCCAAATGCAACTGCCGGCTTTGCTACCTTTGCAGTCAGGACGCCTAAACGGCTGCCTTGTCCTCCTGCTAATAACATGGCAATCATTTCTTTCTTAATCATATCTTCACCTCTTAACTTTTTGTCTTGACACGAACTCTCTCGGTTCAATCATTATAACACACTCTCACACCAAAGTGAATAATTTTTACAAAATATTTTCATATCATTTCCATTTTGTGTGTTTATTTTGTATAAATCGCTCCTGGTTTTTCGAGCTTTTTTTGTGTATATCGCCCGTATCTTTAATTTTTTGGTATGACTTTAGTACTATTTTATAGATATTTTTGCTAAATAGAATACCTTTTCTTTTTGATTTCTGCCTTTTTATGGTTCTTTTAAAATATAATTGGATTTTTTTACCTGCGTAGGATATACTGTTATATAAGATAAAAAATGCTTATTATATATAAAGGAAGGACAATCATGTACAATATTGATTTTTCAAAACCTATTTTCATTCACTTCATAGGCATTGGCGGCATCAGCATGAGCGGCTTGGCCGAAATTCTGGCTGACAGAAGCTTTACCGTCAGTGGCTCTGACGCAAAACAGTCCCCTTTGACAGAATCCCTTGAGAAAAAAGGAGTTACTGTATATTATGGACAAAATGCTTCAAATATTACTGATTGTGTACAACTAGTTGTCTACACCGCTGCCATACGGGAAGACAATCCGGAGCTTTTAGCCGCAAAGTCAAAGAAAATTCCCTGCATGACCAGAGCAGAGCTTCTGGGACAGATAATGAAAAATTACAAGCTTCCCATTGCCATCAGCGGAACACATGGAAAAACTACCACCACTTCCATGGTTTCCGAAATTCTTTTGGCGGCAGACATGGACCCGACCCTTTCTATCGGCGGAATTTTAAAATCCATAGACGGCAATATCCGTATCGGCAATTCTCCTTATTTCGTAACCGAAGCTTGTGAATATACTAACAGCTTTTTAAGCTTTTTTCCCAAAATAGGCCTGATTCTCAATGTGGAAGAGGATCATATGGACTTTTTTAAAGACATCGAGCAAATCCGTGATTCCTTCCATCGTTTTGCAAAGCTTCTTCCAAAGGACGGCACCTTAATCATAAACGGAGATATAAAAGGCATCGAAACTATTATTTCCGACCTGGATTGCAATATTATTACTTATGGCAGCAAGCCGGAATTTGACTATTTTCCAAAAGATATTACTTATGATACACTTGCAAGGCCCAGCTACACCCTTGGCCGCTCCCTGAAGGCTTCCGGCACAAAGAGCAGCCCTAAAGAAGCTGACGCAAAAGTTGCATTAGGGGTTACCGGCCAGCACAATGTACTGAATTCCCTTGCCGCTATCGCACTTGCAGATTTACTGGATATTTCCTTTGAAACAGTAAAAAGCGCCCTTCATTCCTTCCACGGAACGGACAGACGCTTTGAATTAAAGGGAAAGCTGGGGGAAATCACCGTTTTGGATGATTACGCCCATCATCCCACCGAAATCAAGGCAACCCTGCAGGCAGCAGAAAAGTATCCCCATAAGGATATATGGTGCGTGTTCCAGCCCCATACCTATACACGCACAAAAGCTTTTCTTTCCGATTTTGCCGGCTCTCTTTCACTGGCCGACCATGTGGTGCTCACAGACATTTTTGCAGCCAGAGAGAAAAATACCATTGGCATTAGTTCTCTGGACTTATTAAGGGAACTGGAAAAGCTCGGCGCAGACTGCCACTACTTTCCATCATTTGATGAAATAGAAAATTTTTTATTAGAAAATTGCTCCCAGGGAGACTTGTTGATAACTATGGGCGCGGGAGATGTGGTAAAAATCGGGGAAAAGCTCCTGGGCATATAATCTTGTCCACAATATCCACATTTTGTAAATAAAAAGTATCATTTTTATTGTGGATAATTAGGTTTACATAATCTCTTTTCTTTTCTGCTAAATACTCCTTTATTTTGCTCACTTTTTGCAGATTTCTTTCTTTGGAAAAAGACATTATGTGCACCTCCCATCCACATTTTCCACAAAAGTCCGGATTGCCTGAAAGCCCGTGTTTTCAAGGGTTTTGGCTGAATTTATTGTTTGCATTTTGAAAAATATGTGCTATAATTTTTCTTGCTTTCAAATGCTGAGAGCCGAAAAAATAAAGGACAGGTGAACGGAAATGAGCCCCCTCACAATTTACAAAGACAATTATTCAGATGCAACAGTAATATCCAACTGTTTCATTGATGAATATATGAAAGATGCCAACGATGCCCAGCTTAAGATATATCTATATCTGATACGTATGATGAGCGCAAATCTGGCTACCAGCATATCGGATATTGCAGATAAATTCAATCTTACCGAGCGGGACGTGATTCGTGCGCTTAAGTATTGGGAGGAAAAAAAGCTTCTCATCTTAGATTATAATGACAACAACCTTATTGCCGGAATTCATATTCAGGATATGGATAAAATCCCCAAAGGTGAAATCGTTCCCCTTGCCAAAAAAGCAATGCCAGTTTCTGCCAAAAATGAAAAACCGGCATTTGAAAAACCGAAATATACCCCCAGCCAGCTTCGTGCGCTGAAAGATGATGGCGTTTTTTCTGAGATTATTTTTGTTTCAGAGCAGTATCTGGAAAAAACCCTTTCCACATCAGAAATAAACAGCATTGTATTTTTCTATGATACTTTGGGATTTTCCCAGGAGCTGATTGATTACCTGATTGAATATTGCGTAGGCCACGGTCATAAAAGCATGCATTACATAGAAAAGGTAGCCATGAACTGGGCTGAAGAGCATGTGACTACTGTAAGACAGGCCAAGCTTCGTTCAAACAAATATGACAAGCTGGTATACGGGGTCATGAAGGCCCTTGGAAAGAATTCTGTGCCTACACAGGCAGAAGCTGATTATATTACAAGATGGAGCAGGGAATATGGATTTGACAAGGAAATGATTCTGACAGCCTGTGAAAAAGCAGTTTTAGCAGTGGACAAAAACCGGTTCCAGTATGCTGACGGCATTTTAAACAAATGGCTGAAAGCAGGTGTCCGCAACAAGACTCAGGCAGCTGCCTTTGATCAAAGCTTTAAGCAGTCCAAAGCAGCCCCTCCAAAATCAGGCGGGCAATTTCAGGATTTTAAACAAAATACCTATGATTATGCCAGTCTGGAACAGGAAATTTTAAGCAATTAAAAGGAGACCGCCATGGCCCTTACCAATGCCCAGTATGATTTTATCATGCGGAATTATGAAAAGAAGCAAAGTAAAAATGCTTACCTGTTAAATAAACGTTATAAGGAAATACTTGAAAAAATACCGGAATATCAGGAGATTGACCATGCCATCTCTTCTCTTTGCATGGAAAAAGGCAGGCAGCTCTTAAACGGGCACATGCAGGCTACTGCTTCCCTGCATGAGCAGGTTGCTTCTCTTTCCGCTAAAAAGAAAAGGCTTTTAACGGACACTGGATATCCGGACAATTATCTGGAACCTTTTTATGACTGTCCGCTCTGTAAGGATACCGGATTTATAGAGGGGGAAAAGTGCAGCTGCTTTAAACAGGCTATCATCAATCTGCTTTATGAGCAGTCTAACATTAAGGAAATGCTTAAGGAAGAAAACTTTTCCAAGCTTTCCATGGAATATTACATAGGAGAGGATTTGGAAAGATTTTCTCAGGCAGTGGATGGAAGCAGAAAATTTATATCAGATTTTAACTTGGACTATCATAATTTATTTTTTTATGGTACAGTAGGGACTGGAAAGTCATTTTTATCAAACTGTATTGCCAGAGAGCTTATAGACAAAGGACATTCTGTGATATATTTCAGCTCTTTAAAGCTTTTTGACACTTTATCCAAAATGACCTTCGAGCACCGAAATAAAGAAGAATTAAACCGCATTTATGATGATTTGTACAATTGCAATCTTCTTATCATAGACGATTTGGGAACGGAGCTTACAAATTCCTTTGTGACCTCCAGTCTGTTTTCCTGCCTGAATGAGCGGCATCTTAGGAAAAACCCTACTATTATTTCTACAAATCTCTCATTAGAGGAACTGAGCATGCGTTATTCGGAGCGGATTTTTTCCCGCATAACAAGCTATTTTGATTTATACAAATTAACCGGACAGGATATTCGGATGCACAAAAAAAGAATTGCAAACAGAAAGTAAGGAGGCTTTTCATGTCAAGACGTGAGGAAACACAAAATTTAGAAACAATACCCGTAGGTTCACTAGGTATCATTCCTTTAAAGGGATGTCAGGAGCTTGGAAAAAAGGTAAATCAATACCTTGTAAACTGGAGGACAGAAAGAGAAAGCACCCACAAGGACAGCCTTGCTTTTTCAGGCTATCAAAGGGATTCCTACATTCTGAAAACAAAAGTGCCCCGCTTTGGCTCCGGCGAAGCAAAGGGCGTCATACTGGAATCTGTCCGGGGAAATGATTTGTACATAATGGTAGATGTTGCCAATTACAGCCTTACCTATTCTTTATGCGGGCACGAAAACCGCATGTCTCCGGATGACCATTATCAGGACTTAAAGCGTATTATTGCCGCAGTAGGCGGAAAGGCAAGGCGGATAACCGTTATCATGCCCTTCCTCTATGAAAGCAGGCAGCATAAGAGAAGCACAAGGGAATCCTTAGACTGTGCCATTGCCCTGCAGGAGCTGGTGCGTATGGGCGTGGACAACATCATTACTTTTGACGCCCATGACCCCCGGGTACAAAACGCAATCCCCCTCCATGGATTTGAGACAGTACAGCCTGCTTATCAGTTTATTAAAGGATTGTTAAAGCACATTAAGGATTTATCCATAGACTCTTCCCATATGATGGTAATCAGTCCCGATGAAGGCGGTATGAGCCGGGCTATATATATTGCAAACGTCCTTGGTCTTGATATGGGTATGTTTTATAAGCGCCGTGATTATACGCAGATTGTAGACGGCAGAAATCCCATTGTTGCCCATGAGTTTCTCGGCACCAGCGTGGAAGGAAAGGATATGATCATTATTGATGATATGATTTCTTCCGGCGAAAGCATTCTGGAAACCGCTTCAGAACTGAAAAAGAGAAAAGCCGGCAGGGTGTTTGTGTTTGTCACCTTCGGTCTTTTTACAAATGGTCTGGACAAGTTTGACAAGGCTTATGAAGAAGGGCTGTTTGACCGGATTCTTACTACCAATCTGGTATACCAGACGCCGGAGCTTTTGGAAAAGCCCTGGTATATCAATTGTGATATGAGTAAGTATATTGCTTATATTATTGATACTTTGAACCATGATACTTCCATCAGTGATTTGTTGAATCCAAGTGACAGGATTCAGAGGCTGGTGAATAAATATCGGAAGGGGAAAGTTTAAGTATAGGTTGTGATATATAGGTTGTGATATATAGGTTGTGATATATAGGTTGTGATATATAGGTTGTGAT
>CANCYR010000085.1 GCA_947382355.1 uncultured Lachnospiraceae bacterium | reverse complement strand
ATAGGTTGTGATATATAGGTTGTGATATATAGGTTGTGATATATAGGTTGTGATAAAATTCAGGCAGTGTGCAGTTTGTTTTTGGAACCTGATATGCCGGGCATTCCAATGAGCCTTTAAGCAAAAATTGTGTCAGCAATGGCTTCCACAATTTTAAAGTCTCATTTCCATGGCATATAAGGTTCCAAAAACAAACTGCACACTGCCTGAATTTTTGCGGAACGTTATTGGTTTTTCGGAACGTTATTGAGTGGACATATTAATCAAAAGATATATTTATTCTTTCGACTAATATATTTAAACTTTTATATGGGGGGGATGGGGTTGTTTGCTTAATTTCCTTAGTTTCTTTAATTGTTATAATTATAAAGGTTATTTTAAATTTTCAGGGTTTAGGGGGGCCAGTTCGGGGACCATGAAAATTCCGTCTTTTCTTATGAGGGTGTCGTCAAAGTAGATTTCGCCTCCGCCGTATTCTTTTCGCTGAATGAGCACCAGGTCCCAGTGGATGACGGACTTGTTGCCGTTGGGGGCTTCTTCATAGCAGTTGCCGGGGGTGAAATGGATGGAGCCGCATATTTTTTCGTCAAAGAGGATGTCTTTCATGGGCGTTAGGATGTAGGGATTTACTCCTATGGCAAATTCACCGATGAATCTGGCTCCTTCATCGGAATCTAACAGCTTGTTTATCCTTTCTGTATCGTTAGCGGTTGCTTCTATGATTTTGCCGTCCTGAAAGGTAAGCTTTACGTTTTCGTAGGTAAAGCCCTGATACAGGGATGGGGCATTGTAGGAAATGGTGCCGTTTACTGAATTTCTCACGGGAGCAGTAAATACTTCCCCGTCGGGAATATTCATGGAGCCGCTGCAGGGAATGGCGGGAATTCCTTTTATGGAGAAAGTTAAATCCGTGCCCGGGCCCAGAATCCTTACTTTGTCTGTCCGGTTCATATAGGATACCAGCGCTTCCATTGCTTTATCCATTTTACTATAATCCAAATTGCACACATTGAAATAGAAATCCTCAAAGCTTTCCATACTTGTGCCTGCCAACTGTGCCATTGCGGCATTTGGATAACGCAGTACCACCCATCTTGTTTTGGGAACGCGGATTTTGTGGTGGACCGGTTCCATGTAAAGCTTATCGTAAAGCTCCATTTTTTCTGCCGGCACATCGGAAAGCTCGGCCACATTATCAGCACCACGAATGCCGATATAGCAGTCCATTTTTCCCATTTCTTCCGCATCCAGCCCTGCCATCAGCTTTAACTGGTCCTCTTTGCAGGACAAAAGCATTTCCCGCTGTATTCTTTGGTTTGTATAATGGGGGAAGGGGTTTCCTTTTGCATTATATACTTCTTTAATAACCTGCATGGCCAGCTGTTCCGTAGCCGCACCGGTATAGTGGATATATACGTTATCCCCTTCTTTTACCTTGCAGGAATAATGCACCAGATTCTTTGCCAACAGCTTTATTCTTTCATCCATTTTCTTGACCTCCAAATATTTTCTCCTGCTATTTTTCCCGTTTTTCTATTTTATATAAGTGATAAAACGATTTCCGTTTCGTTCAAACCATTCTTTAGAATCGTTCATTCCCTTTTTATAGATAGTTCCTGTCACCGGGTCCATGATTACAGTATTCAATTCATTAAAGCCTACGATTAGAACCGCATTTCCGTCATTTAAAAGAGCCAGTACCGGAATGTCCTGATTTACGTAATAGAGGACAGAATCCATGCTGCAGCCGGACAAATCCAGTATATGCGCTTCCGGCAGATTATCTTCTAAAATGGAAAGTATAGTCTCTCCCTGGCTCAGTAAATATTCCGTATTTTTCATAATACCTTCAAACTTCAGCATGGTATCCAGACAAACGGCAAGGCTTGCCTTTTCTTCTGTTACCGAAGCGCTTTCTATCTTCATGATTTGATTTTTAACGCTGCGGTTTCCTTTCCGCCAGACGTACTCACCTTTATCATTTACAACTACTCCGGAAATCTGATCTGCAAGACCGATTGCTTTTGAAAGCTCATCAAAAATCGCCTCAATGTCCGTATTTCCATATACATAATAGCCTTCTACGGGATTTTCATTAGCAATCGCCAACTCCCTGCCGCCTTCGTAAATGACCTCTTTGGGAGTAAGGAATTTTATTGATTTAGGTTCAATGGTTCCTTTTAAGGCAATCTGCACGATTTTCTCATATTCGGCAGTGGCCACTATTTCAACTGTATTTTCTCCTGCTTCTTCTATTTCCGTATTCATAATCTGGTCGTCGTCAATATCCTGAAATCCGGTTCTGCCTTCGCTTTTTTTCACTCTTTTCAAATTAATCTGATTATCGGAAATCTCTGCATCTACAATATAAATACCGGCTTTCTGATAAGTATCAGCTATGGTTTCCGTGCCATTTAAAATATTTACCATATACATTGGGAATAAAATGCTTCCGGAACTGTCCTTTACCACATCTGACTTATAGGCAATCCCATAAATCAAATCTTCTCCCATAAAGCCAAGGGGCTTTATATAACACCCGCTTCCTCCTTCCACCGTAGTCTGCCTGCCTGTATGGAAATCCATTAATACCAGTTCTTCTGTTCCGAGGGAATCCCCTTTTGCTTCCCATGCCGCCATTCTGCCGGAAGCAGATACCTGATAGCTGCCCACAGACAGATTCTCCTCCACCACGTCATAGGTTTTTTCCAACAGATTCACATCATATAAAGTGCCGCCCATAATGAAATAGAAATGGTTTGTCTGATTGATATAGGCGAGATTTTTTAAATCCTGCCTTAACAAGGCATAGGATCTTGTATACGGAATAAAGATTTCCTCTTCAATAGTATTCATCATACTGTTAAAATAATATATCTGTATTCCAACCTTTCCTTCATGGCTTCCCCGGTTCATATAGCCCGATACCATAAAGTAAATATTCCCTGTTTCATCCATTGTGAGAATACGGATATCATGGGCATCATAGAGGGTTCTTACATCCCAGTTGTCTTTGTCATAAAAACTGAAAAGAAGAGCCAGCTTATTTTCGGTTATATTATAACTGTAAAGCATTCCCTCCTGAATAAATGCCAGTATATTTCCTCCTTCACTTTCTATCAGCTTTACATCGCCGTCAGTAATGCCCAGACTGATTTTGTTGGAAGAAAAGAGCTTGTTATCCTTATCAAAAATCTGTTCCATGGTGCGTTCAAAATCCAAAAGGTAAATCCTTTCCGTACCATACCTTAACCGATAATATTCTTTTACCTGAAAAAATGTTTTGCTTTTGCCGCTTCCAATGGACACCTGATAGGAAAGCTGTATTCTAGCTGTCTGTGCCTCCATTTCCTTAATTGAAATCCGAGGGCTTCCTTCTCTTTCCACATTTAAATCCCCCCAGGTAATCTGGGCAAAACTGCTATGGATATTTACCCTGCTGTAAGTAGTATTGTCCCCTTCTTCATTGGATTCCAGATATTTGGTAATTTCCCTTGCCGCTTCTTTATTAAAGGTCCTCTCATGAAAATCCTTTACAAAAGCAATTTTCTCCGCCTGATGGTAATCCGGCGCCTGAATAACCCTTGTATAGTATCTCAACGTTTTTCCGTTTTCCATGCCCAGCAGTATCACCAGCTTATATTCCGTATGATCATCAATCAAATCCTTCAACTGCAGGGACGCCATGATTTTTCCGTCTTCTTCTGTATAATTATAAATATCTGTGCTCTCTACCAGACGTTCTCCGTCCAGAGAACGGACTTCAAAGGACAGCCCCTGTATATCCGAACCATATTTATCCACAATCAGGGAAAGTCTTCTTTCCTCGCCGAGACAGATAATCGTATCCCTTAAATAGTTTACTTCCATTTCATCACTGTAACCATGAAGCAGGTTCACCTCCGTCCCCTCTGCGTCAAAAGTAACAACCGGAAAGGTGGCTTTTTCCATTTCGGCAGTCATATCACTGTTTCCCTGATTCATAATTGCTCCGATTACAATTATGGAAATAAAAAATACCGCCGCACACACAATTATTTTTATAAACTCTTTTCTCATCTATGTTAAAATCCTTCTTTATCTTTTAATAGCTTTTCCAAAGTAAGCTCTCCCTGAAGCTCCCTTATAAGCTCTTCCAATTCATCTTTCTTCCGTTTCTGAAATCCGTTTTTCCGAATTGCCCTGATTAAAATATTTTTAGGCGTATGTTCCATATCAATAAATTCCAGAATCTGAGTCTCATAGCCTGCCTGTTCCAACAGGTTTGCCCTGATTCCATCTGTGAAAAGAGCCGACAGGCGCTCCTTTAAAAGCCCATACTTTAATACAGGCTGCAAAAGTCTGCTGTTTATCTGCTTATTCAGTTCATGCTGGCAGCATGGAACGGATAAAATCACCTTTGCATTCCATGTGATTGCCTTATACAGGGCATAATCCGTTGCAGTATCACAGGCATGAAGGGTAACTACCATGTCTACCTGCTCCTTTTCGTCATATTCCTGTATATCTCCCTTTAAAAAAGTCAGGTTATGATAACCGTATTTTTCTTTTAATTGATTGCAGGAAGCTATCACATCTTCCTTTAAATCCAGTCCCACCACATCAATGTCATAATGGTTCAGTATTTTTAAATAGTAATATAAGGCAAAGGTCAGATAGGATTTTCCGCAGCCAAAATCAAGAATGGAAACCGTCCTGTCCTTTGGCAGCGCCGGCAACACATCCCGGACAAATTCCAGAAAACGATTAATCTGCCTGAACTTATCATATCTGGCATGAATGATTTTTCCGTCTTTCGTCTGAACGCCCAAATCAATCAGGAAAGGAACGGGAATCCCTTCCGGCAGAATATAATCCTTCCGGCGGTTATGCTCCGGTATCGTTTTATTGTCATCAGGAGTATTCTTTTTCTTTATCTTCAAAGAAACCGTTCCCCTTTTTCCAATCAGCACCGTTCCCCTGCAGTTAGCACTATCTAACTCAAGCTGTTTAAAGTCCCTGTCCAGCGCCTCCAGTATTGCCTGCACCGCCGCCTCTTTCCCTACATTTTCATGAAGTACCTTTGTGCCGATATATCGTTCTATCTGAAACCCTGCTTCTCCCTTTATAATCACCGGATGGAGCTTCATTTTACTGATATTCTCCTTGTTCCGGGAGTTGCTTAAAACAACCTGTATTAAGCTTTCATTTATCTGCTCTTCCAAAAAAGAAATTACTTTTTCCATATCCGGCTCCTTACAGGGAATCTTTCCACACAAAAAATATAGCCATGTTTGCCATGACTATATTTTAATTCCTTTAGGGAAAAACCACAACTAAAATTTTCCTTAACGGCTTAAAACTTTAAATATCCGCCTTTATTCTGATGTCTTCTTTTTAGTACTTCAAAGAATAGGATAACCAGAATCAGTTCATCTATGCCATCCCATGCCAGTAATTTGGCCAGCTGTTCATCTTCCTTTTCCTTAACCGGATTTTTCCGAAGACTTTCCAATATATCTTTTCCCATTTTATAAAGCATGAAACGGTCCGGATACTGGTCATAAATCATGCTTCCCTCATGGTCCAGAATAGAAAGGGCCTTGTTTACTTCTGCTAACAGTCTTTTGGAACCAATCGGATACATTTGCTGTAAATATTCTAAATCCTTTACCATATCCCGGTCATCTTCAAATGCAATGGGTAAAGGATAGGACATATAAAAAGGTAAAATCTTTTGATTCTTCATAGTATATTTCCTGTTTTATTTTATACTATGCCGTCTAAAATTCAGATGTTACATTCCTATTTCCTTATCTTAAGCTTTTTGGCCTTACTGTATGGGCCGTATACCTTTTTATTTTGCTTATTAAGCTTATATGCCCTTACCTTAAAATAGTAGGTCTTTCCTTTTTTCAATTTTTTGATAGTGTAAGAATTATTTTTTGTCCTGATTTTTCCGGTTGTCTTTTTTGTAAATTTTTTGCTTGTGGAATAAACGATTTCATATCCCTTTGCACCAGCCACTTTTTTGTAGGAAATTCTGGCTTTTCTCCCTGACTGGTTTTTCAGTGTTTTCAGGCTGGTCTTTCCTACCTTTATTTGTTCATTTACAGGAGGCTTGCCCGGATTTGTGCTGTTTCCGTTTCCGGATGTATCGCCTGCTCCTGAATTATTTCCGCCGCCGGATGTGCCTCCGTTCCCTGAAGTATTTCCGCCGCCGGATGTTCCTCCGTTCCCGGGAGTATTTCCGTCTCCGGTTGTTCCTCCGTTCCCTGAAGAATCATCTTCTTTTCCGTCCTCTGTAATAAGGCGATACTTGGGATATAATTCATCACTTTCGTTACATCTTCCGTTTTTCGTGTGATTCTGCACATACAGCTCACTTAGTCCTCCCGGAATATAGTAAATTGTCATCTGTCCGGTATTATAAAAGGTAAAGCCCATCCAATAGGTATCTTTTCCGTCCAGATACAGTTTCTTTAAGTATCTTGCTGAAGCAAATGCGGTACAGCAAATATGATCTACAGTGGCCGGAACCCGATAGGAAGCCGTGCTTTTTGCACAGGGGAAATTGTATAGCACGCTTTTATCCTTTGTATACAATACTCCGTCCTGAGAACAGAATTTAGGGTTAGCCTCATCTACTGTAATGGCTGTGAGGCTATAGCAATAGGAAAATGCATAATCCCATTCTCCAATGGAAGTTACTGTAGCCGGTATGGAAATAGTATAAATCCCGGACTTTGCATAAAATACCCTTGCACCTATTTCCGTAACCGTATGTCCGTCTATTTCCGAGGGTATGATTACATTGCCCATTGCTGTGCTTGCTGTTATCTTTGCCGTGTTGTCTTCCTTCAGTTCGTAAGTAAACTGAGAGTCCTGGGCATGGGCTGTTTGGGGAATAATACATATTAGTGTGAAGAGCAGGGGGATTAAGAGAAATAATTTCGTTTTCATAAAATGGCCTCCTTTTTTGTTTTTTATTTTTTCTTTTCAGTTATTTTATGCTTGTTATACAGATTATGGGATTTTCTTTTTCAGGCAGGTTGCAGCTTCAAAGCTTTCCGGGGTTCCATCATATTTTTTCTTCTGCATTGCCATAGACAACTGAGCTGTCATAAAACCTTTTCCTCCATATTCCAAAGGTGATTCCAAGGTTTCAGCAATCTGTATGCTTTCCCCCAGCAAATCCTGATAATCGCGAATCAGGCTGTCAAATAACTTGTCAAATATTTTTATTCGATTGTCCAAATGCAAGTATAGGCTTTCCATAAACGCAACATTTACTAATTTCGGGGTGCTGATTATAATTGGATTTGCTCTAAAGCCGATATATTCCTTCAGTTCTTCGGATACCCCATGATAAGCTACCTCTTTTATTGCCACAAAATCTGATTGAGCAAAATGAAAAGTCCAGTTTCTCACATCCCTTAATTCTTTTAAGTGTTTTTCAAGCTCTTCACCCAACGGTTTTATAAGTTTCCCATATTCTGATCTGCTTAAATATTTCCTAAGCATTACATATGAAAAGCCTGTGCTTGCCTCATCTACAAAACAAGTTAGCAGATTATGTGAGACATTTTTTTGCTTATCCTCCCATTCCTCATACTCATCCATATCTATGTAGGAAGTATTGCTATCAATTAATCTTTCCAAAACTTTTCCTAATTCATCCCTGTAACTTTTATATCTTTTTAGATTCGTATATGTCCTGACTATCAGTATGTTTGCAGCATATGAATAATCTTCCTTACAATTAAAATTCAGGTTTTTATAATTTTTTCCTTTTCCCATGGATTCCTCTTTTAGCTTTTAATGGTTAAGAACTATTCTCTTTGATGTTTTAATTGTGTTTATGTTATTGTTTGTAGATATCGTATCATATGTGGTGTTATTATTCAACTTTGTTTTGGATTGTTAAATATTATCGTGTATATCGCAACCAAATACTGTTAACGGGAGTTTTTATGAAGCAGAGGATTTCTCCGGCAGAGGTGGTTTCTTTCGTCAGCCGGTTCATTCTGTTGTATTCATACTGGTAAATGCATCCGTCCTGTAGCTTCTTTATGCGATTACCTACTGCGTCATCACGTCCCAAAATGCTCATGTACGTAAAAAAGCAAGCAACCGAAAACAAGGGATAGACCGCCAGCACCACACCATTCCAAAATCAAAGAAGCTAAAGACCAAAAGACAAGCATATCAATAATAAATGAAATACTATCCCTATAAGACAAAATTTTGTTATAATTATCAGAAGATTAAACACAAAGTTTTTAGTATTGACTCTCTCGTAGCGTAACGGCTTATGATTGAACCGAAAGGAGGAAATAATGAAAACCGTAAAAGACATGTCAGAGATAACTGGAGTAAGTATAAGGACGTTGAGATATTATGACGAAATCGGTCTGCTAAAGCCAACGGAATTAACAGAAGCTGGTTATCGGCTTTATGACAACAAAGCGTTAGAAAAGTTGCAGGAAATTATGTTCTTTAGAGAATTGGAAATTCCATTGACAGACATTAAAAAAATCATGGATAACCCCAATTATGATAAAGAACAGGCTTTATTAGCTCAGAAATCTTTATTAGAGCAGAAACGAAATCGGTTAAATGGGATTATTGAGTTAATAACGGACGTAATGAAAGGAGTTAATACTATGAGTTTTGGAGCATTTAGCAATGAAGAAGTACAGAAAATGGTAAACCATACTATAGAATGTATGTCAAAGGAAAGCCTTGATGAACAGGTACAAAAATATGGGAGCGTGGAAAAGTACAAAGAGCATTTGATGTCCGGCTTTGCTAACGAGCAAGCTACCACAGACTTATTGAAATGGTATGGAAGCAAAGAAAAGGCAATAGAAGCATGCATGCAGGCAACCGGAAATACCGAAGAAATAAAGCAGGAGCAAGAAGAAAATGCCAAAATCTACA
>CANCYR010000084.1 GCA_947382355.1 uncultured Lachnospiraceae bacterium | reverse complement strand
TAAAAATTTTTGAAAAAGTCATTATGCAAATGACGGAGAATACGAAATAAGTATTTTTTGCCCTATTAGTTAGAATTCTAAATATAAGGAAGGGAGGGCTATCAATGAGATTTCCAACTGCAAGGTATGTACCAATAATCATCAGAAGCTAGTTTTTTTGGCTTTTACTTAGAATTCTAATAAAAGGAGGAGCATTTATTATGAACACTACACAGACAACAGCGAATCCACTTGGTTATGAGCGGATTGGAAAGTTACTTGCAAGCTATGCGATACCGAGCATTATTTCTCTTATCATCAATTCACTCTACAATATGGTGGATCAGATTTTTATTGGTCAGGGCGTAGGCTTTCTTGGAAATGGCGCAACAAATATTATCGCTCCGATTGCCACGATAGCGATTGCTGTCGCCACCTTATTTGGTGACGGACTTGCGGCATTTTTCAGTCTGAATTTAGGGCAGGGCAATGCAGATAAGGCAGCAAAGGGTGTGGGAACTGCTGTGATAGCTTCTGGCATTATCAGTGTACTTTATGCCGTGTTCGCCTTTATTTTTTTAAGTCCCCTGTGCCGTATCTTTGGCGCAACGGACAGCCTGATGCCTTATGCGGTCGGATATGGCCGTATTATTGTGATTGGCTTTCCTTTTGCGATTGTGGCAACGGTTATTAATTCTGCAATCCGTACCGATGGAAGCCCTCGTTATGCCATGTTCGCTATGATGATTGGTGCGATCCTCAATACAATCCTTGACCCGATTTTTATTTTTGTATTTCATTGGGGTGTGGAGGGCGCTGCTGCGGCTACGGTACTTTCACAGCTTGTAGGGCTGCTTTGTAATGTTGCATATCTGTTTAAATTTAAAACGATTCAGTTTGGAAGAGCTTCGTTGGTTATGAACTGGTCTGCCGCCTGCAGGATGGCAGGGCTTGGATTTGCAAGCTGTTTTAATAACCTTACATCAACGGTAGTGGCGTTTGTATCCAACAACCTGCTGACAAAATATGGTGCGCTTTCTGCCTATGGTCCGGACATTCCTTTGACTACGTTCGGTTTGTGCATGAAGGTAAGCATGATAGCGTTTTCGGTAGGTATCGGAGTAGCAAGCGGAAGTCAGCCGATCATAGGTTTTAACTATGGCGCACAGAAATATGACAGGGTAAAAAAGATATTTTTATTAAGTGCAGGTGTCTGTACAATTATCACATGTGTGGCATGGTTGATTTTCCAGTGTTTCCCGCTGCAGCTTATTCGGATTTTTGGTACAGAATCCAGTTTGTATGAGGAATTTGCCGTACAATGTTTCCGTATTTATCTTATGCTGACATTTTTGAATGGGGTGCAGATGTGTACGGGCGTACTGTTTCAGGCAATCGGCCAGCCTGTGAAAGCTGCGGTTGCTGCCCTTTCAAAGCAGTTGTTGTTTTATATCCCTGCAATGTTGATCTTATCAAGAATTTGGGGATTGACAGGTGTTCTTATGGCTGGACCGACCGCAGATGTATTGGCGTTTATCCTCTGTATGATCCTTTGTTTTAAAGAAGTTAAGAAGATGGAGACGATAAGTGAAAATGCGTCCTAAATGGCTGATACGGTTTGAAAAAAAAGTTATCACGATTAGCCGAGAGTTTGGAAGCGGAGGGCACAGTATCGGAAAGATTGTTGCTGAAACGCTGGGTATCGGATTTTATGATCAGGAATTATTGGAGAAGATTGCAGAGGAAACCGGCTTTTCAAAAGAATTTATTGAAGAAGCCGCAGAATACTCTACTGCAAAGAGCAGCCTTTTGTTTAATGTTGTTATGAACCGCTCTCTGCCTTAATAGTGGTGCTTTGGGGGAGGAACTCTGTGTAAATTCCATTATAAATATTTTCAACAGGTTGAGTTAAAAAAGGAAGGATTGAAAAATGGACGAACAGGAAGCTGAAACAACAGTCTATCATGCTTTGGAAATGAGAGCTTGGTATTTTCATTATATCAGTTCACATAGCGTTGTTATTATGAGAACCGATCAGACAGATTTTACAGATTTGGTAAAATTGTGTTTTGAATAATAGCTGGGAAGCGGAAATGGATGCGGTAAAATGAGTTATGTAAGGAGGCATTATTATTTTGGAACAAGAAGAACGATTTATGATTATTAAAATTGGCAGGGAGCATTATGGGATAAAAGTAAATGATGTGAAAGAAATAGTCCCAAATACGGAGATAACAAATGTTCCTGAGAAGCAGTCTGCTTATATATGTGGGATTATGAAGTTCCGCTATGGCTATGTATCTGTATTTGACATATATAAATTATTTAATATAGAACCGGCTCCTGTGAGTAAAATGGTCATCATTCTTACAATTGACGAAAAAATGCTGGCGTTTTCTGCGGAAAATGTGGATTGCGTTGTTAATGTATCGTCCGAAAATATTTATGATATTCCGTCAATATTTAATCATGCAAGTCAACGGTATATGCAGAATGTAATTGTATCAGATCATAATCTGGTTCCGGTCATTGATACGGCCCGTTTATTTGAGAAAATAGGAGTATTAGAAGAAACAGAGCTGCTTGCGCAATAATGTGGGTATATTTGAAACTGGGGAGCTGGAGGCGGAGGCACGGCAGCTTAACGGGGAGATGAACGTGGCGGCGGAACTGATACAGAAATGTATCGTGGAGAATGTCGGTTATGCCGCATACTTTAAGCTGTTTAGATCTGTGAAAAAACCAACAGTATTTTCATCATTTTTGACCCGTTCTCTGAACTCATCAAGTCTTTTCATTTAATCATATTTTCCGTCTCCAGTATCTTTTTCGCTTTCAGTAATAGCTGAAGATTTCTTAATCAATACAAGTACCGGTAGTCCCTTAGTTTTTGCGTAATTGTATTCTTTCTCCGTGTAACTTACACCAGCTTCTTCATCAATTGAGCCATATCGGCCTCCAATAACAAGAAGGTAAAAATCGCACTCATCAATCATCTTTGTAATAACATTCCATTGGCTTGTAGGAGCCGCATGAAATTACTCCATTCCTACAGGGATGAAATTATTCTCTGGTGCTACACCTACCAATGCCTGTCTTTCTTCTTTAAGGTCTTCATAGGTAGAGCTTATAAAAATAGAAAACTTTCGCCTGTTCTTCATATCAATATTCTCCCTGTATATTTATCTTTTATCACTTCACAGTATAATCAACTGCTCAGAAAGTCGGAATTTACCAACTCTACAACTTCCGAACCTCTTGTGGATTCAAATTGGTTTCTTTCAAAGCCATTTCAAATAATTCTGTGCGAAGTTTATACGATTTCACCGGGACCATTTTGTCTGCTCGAATTACAAGAGCAATACCAGCTCCTGCCAGATTCATTATATCCGGGAGAAAAAATTGTGATACACAACCCGGAGAAAATAGGCGGGCGGAAACATGTCACGATTGAAATTTATTTTACCTATGTGGGAAAGATACGAATTCCGCTACATAAAGCGGGAATAAAAAATTCTATACCCGCCAGATAACAATTCATCCAAGACTATCAAAAACCGACTCCTTCTCCTCTTCAATTTCCTGCAAAGCCTTCTGCGCCTTGGCATCCTTGGCAAGGGCCCTTAAAATCCGATTGATATCCTCCGGACAAAACATGCCGATAGCTTTTGACAAATCATCAATATTGTCCCTGTTTACCTTCAGACAGCCTCCTCCCACTAACGGAACCGTAATCACATCCTTTGGATTGCTCACATCCCCTAAACTGATAGTATTATGCTCATCATCACAGAAAAACACAACCCCATTATATTCTATCATGCCTGAATCATCCGCCAGATAAGAATAAGGAGCGCTCTTTTTCCCGCTAAGCCTTTCCTCAAATTTCTTCATAGTCTCATATGGCTTTACCGGTTCCTTTTCCGCCATTCCCGCCAGCATACTGTCATGCAGACAGTTCTTAAACTCCTTCTTTCCATCCGGTTTCCCTGTATTCTGAAACACTGTCCCGCTTTGATTTTGTGCCGCATATGAAATTCCCGAAAGTCTCATAGTATATTCCTCCGATTTTTCTGTAAGAGTTCAGCCCTCTCCCAAGGCGGGCTTGAACTCTTACCTTATATTATTTATAAAGCAAAAAAGACATTTAAAATCAACGCAATCACTCCATTGATTTCAAATGTCTTCCTGACTATTTTATTATCGGCTTTAGCACCCGAAAAGTTTAGCTATTTCAGCACCTTTTTTTGAAACGCCCTTACGGAAACCAGATAGATAAAGAAAAACAACAGGATAATAGCCACTGCACTGTATACATTTACTGTCGTCAGTTCCGTCTTCATTACATTTCCAAGAGCCCGCACGGAGAAATAGGAAGTAATCACCATCAGCACAAAGGGGCAGTAATACGTAAACCGTATTTCATGCTTCATGGCTCTTTTCAACACATCTTCGGATACGCCCAGCTTTTTCAATATTTTATATCGCTCTATATCTTCGTAGGCGTCATTGTTCAGCTTGATAAAGATAATGCTTCCTGCTGCCAGAATCAGCGTTACGAACATAAACACGCAAAGAGAATACATAATGGGAATCCACGCCATCTCTCCCCGGTCCGGCAAAAACATATTATATCCTACTGTAAAGGAATCACCTTCCTTTTCCACCAGAGTGTCCAGATAAGCTCTGGAGGCTTCTGCATTTTCCGGCTCTGCAATCTGAAATCCATAAATAAAGCATTCCAGACCAAGCGTCTTTAATTTTTCATATGTTTTATCACTGACCACATAAATATTCATGGATTCCTGAAGCCTGCCCAGATAAGCCGTATCATCCTGTGCCAGAACATGATAGCTTTCCTCTCCGATTTCCGCCGTGGTATTGGGGTCAAACTCCATAAAGCTCATTAAATACACATGGGAAAGGTAAACCGCCTCATCCTCTTTTATGTCCTCATAAGGAAAATCCAGTTCCGCCTCCTTTGCCGCTTCCTTCAGAACCGAGCAGGGAACGATTCCATAGCTCCCCCTCTCTCTGTGAAAAACATCCGGATTCAGCAGTGTCAGAGATATTTCATTGCCATACAGCACCTGGTTTTTCTCTGAAATACCTTTTTCAATCTGTTCTTTATCCAGTCTGTGCATGGCAGTGACCTGACAAAAATAATGTTCCTGAAAATGAATCATCTTTTCATATCTTTGCTTCAATGCTATGGAAGTCGCCAGTACCGTAACGGAACAAATCATCAACACAGTAACGATTCCATAAGTACGGTAATTTCTCCGAATCCGGTATGCCAGATTATTCACCCATAGATTCCTTTCCTTTTCATATAAGAATTTTTTATTTTCTGTCAGCTTCCTTATGAAAAAGGGAATGGCTCCTCCATATAACAGATAGGTCCCTGCCACTACCAGAATCACCGCCAGAAGTCCATACACTAAAGACTGTAATCCTCCCGTGTTGATTGCAAACACATAGCCGGTTCCAAGCACAGCAAGTCCTAAAACCACCTTAAAGATTGTAAGAAAAATATTTTCGTTTTTCATTTCCTGCCTTTTTGCGTCAGACAGCATACTTAAAACGCTGCTCCTTACAATGGAAACATAACCTTTTATAATCATGATTCCATAAATAATACCAAATATAACCGAAGTAATGAGCACCGGCGGCAGGGAAAAGGAAAACCGAATGTCCACGCTGATATCTGAAATCCTTAAAAGCAGCATTTGGAACAGCTTGGAGAACAAAATACCAAAGACCAGCCCTGCTGCCAGAGAAAACACACCGATAAGGAAAGCTTCTATGGCATACATCTTTCCAATTCTTACATTGTCAAGCCCCATAAAGGTATAGATTCCGATTTCTCTTTTTCTCTGGCTTAAAAAAACATCAGTGGCATACCAGATAAAAAAGAACAGAAACACGCCAAATATAAAGGAAGCAGCCTGGACAATCATATCAATATAATCCTTATTGAAATTTTCCAGTACATCCATGGAATCGGAAAATACCACATTTTGAAAATTAAAAAAAATAAAAACGGAAAATGCCAAAGCAATAATCAGAGAAGCATATTCCTTAACGCTCCTTTTAAAATTTGAACACGCAAGACCAAATAAACTCATTCCCTGTCACCTCCCATGGAAGCCAGCAGCTGCAGGATTTCATCATAGAAAAATTTTCTGTCTCCTTTGCTGTTCAATCTGCTTTGAATCTGCCCGTCCACAAGCATATAGACCTGCTTTGCATAGCTTGCCGTATAAGCATCGTGGGTCACCATTAAAATCGTGGCTCCCTCCTCTTCATTTGCCAGCCTGAGACTGGTTAGCAACTCCTTACTGGACTTGGAGTCAAGGGCTCCGGTAGGCTCATCCGCAAAAATAATCTCAGGCTGTGTAATCAATGCCCTTGCGCTGGCTCCTCTCTGCTTCTGTCCTCCCGACAGCTGCCATGGATACTTTTTCAAATGAGGCTTCAACCCGAACAGCTCCGCCATCCGCTCCACCTTTTCCAATATCACCCTGCTCTTTTCTCCATTTAAAGAAAGAGGCAGGGCAATATTATCCTGCAGGGTCATATTATCAAGCAGATTATATTCCTGAAAAATAAACCCGATCTTATCCCTCCTCAAAATGGACAACAACTTATTATCCGCCCTTGTAACATCCTTCCCATCCAGAATAATCTGCCCCCTTGTGGGCTTATCCAGCGTGGAAAGCATATTCAACAACGTAGACTTCCCCGCCCCGCTGGGCCCCATAACGGCAATAAAGTCCTTCTCATAAATATCAAGACTGATTCCCTTCAACACAGCAGTTTCATATTCCCTCCTGCCAAAGCCCTTTACCAAATCCTTTACCTCTACTATTTTTCTCATGAAGCTCCTCCTTACTTCGCCTGCCAATACCGGCACTTTCTTTCTCTGTAACAGACAGTCCGCGCTGCCTCGGAATAGGGATTGGATTTGCATGGACAGGAGAGCCGGCAGACCCGAACCGGCAGCCCGGGAAGGATATTAGACGGATGCGCTGCCCTGATTTTACTGCCGGGCTGCCGGTTCGGGTCTGCCGGCTCTCCTGTCCATGCAAATCCAATACCTATTCCGAGGCTCCCGAAACTATTATTCTGTTACATAAAAAAGCTTAGCAGGATTTCTATAAAAAATCCTTACATCCATGTTACAGTCTCCCGTTTTATGTAACAAAAATGCAAGGTTTTTCTCAGTCCATTATAAAATAATCCGTATTCCCCTGAAAATAAAGCTCAAACCGTGTTCCTTCCCCTCTTTCGGATTCCACCCGGATTTCAATCCGCAAAAGACGGGCAATCTTTTTCACAAAATAAAGCCCCATTCCCGTAGAACGATAATCCCCTTTTCTTAAATTGCTCCCCACGTAACCCTTATCAAACAAATACGGAAGCTCTTCCCTGTCTATGCCAATGCCCTTATCCTCCACCCAAAAAAGCACCTCTTCTCCTGACAGCTTTTTCCCGCCAAAAAACAATGCGGGCTCTTCCCTTCTATATTTTATGGAGTTGCCAATAAGCTGGTCCAGCAAATATACAAGCCACCTTCTGTCGCTGTATACAAACAGCCCTTCCAGCTCCATTTCTATTTGAAAATGCTCTTTAATCAGAAAATAGGACTGGTTTTTCATGGACTCCATTACCACATCCTTAAGCATGAGCTTTTCAAATCTGGTGTCATACTGTGGACTGCTTAATTTCCCGTTCATGACGATTCTGTTCATAAGCTGTCCAAGCCGTTCCAGCTGCTCCTGCATTTCTTCCTTAAGCTCACTGTCCGGATTCCTTTCATTCATAAGCTTTAAGGCAGACAAGGGCAGCTTGGTTTCATGAACCCATCTTGTCATATACTCCGTCTGTTCCCTGATTTCATCCTGCAGGATGGATATTTCTTCTTCCTTTTCCTGCTGCCTTTTTTGAAAGAAAATAAAAAGCCGGTTTCCCATCAGCTCCCTTTGCTCTGTTTCCTCTTCCTCCCCGCTTCTTTCCATGATTTCTCCCAGCCGCTTCCATCTCTCATAATCATTCTTTCCCCAAAAGACTGCTGCCAGCACATATATCACATCAAAATAAAGCAAATCCATCACATACACATTAGTCCCGCAAATAAACCCAAAATAAACATTGATAAATAGAAAAAGCCCCCCCTGCAGGAAAAGAAGCGGCTTTCTTTCCTTAATATAATCCATCATTTTATATAATATCCCATTCCCTTTTTCGTCCGTATAACATCCAGACCGCCGCATACACCGGAAAGCTTTGCCCTTAGCCTTGACACCAGAACAGTCAGCGAGGCATCCGTAACAAATTCATCTGTATTCCATAAATGCTGCATAAGCTTTTCCCTGCTTACCACGCTGCCTTTTTGTGCTAACAGCGCCGTCATGATTTTCCCTTCCGATTTCGTCAGCTCCACTGACTTGTCTCCGCATACAAATACGCCCTTCCCATTGTCATAATACATATCCTCCCCTATATACTCCCTGTCCTGGGATTTATATTCATAGGTCCTTCTTAGCATGGAACGAATCTTCACCAGCAAAAGCTCCGGGTCAAAGGGCTTTTCCATATAATCATCCCCGCCGGAAGCCATTGCCATCACCTTGTCCCCGTTCTGGTCCCTGCTGGATAAAAACAAAACAGGCACCATAGAGCTTTCCCTGATTTTCTCACACCAGTAAAATCCATCATAATAAGGCAGGTTGATATCCATTAACACAAGCGCCGGCTCATATTCCCTGCACTCCTCATCAATTTTAGAAAAATCCAGCGGCGCCTTTGCCGGAAATCCCCATCTTTCGCACAACAGGATAAGCTCCTTTGCAAGCGCCTTATCATCCTCCACAACAAATAACTTCACATTATCACTCCCTATGCTGTGAGGAAATCAATGATTTCCGTGTCTTATAGGACTTATTATAGCTTATTTCTTTCTTTTCTTGCACCCCCATAAAGCTATGTTGCAAAAATGTTAGAAAATGAATTCAGTAACACGTTGAACCCTGCAGGCGGACTTGCCTGAAATTGCCAAATTCATCTGTAAAAACACTTAAAGTCTTTTCACCCCTAATTATTCCCTTCATCCCCCTTAGATTTCCCCAACAAAAATAGCGGGGAAATTCCCCGCCGTTCGGTGGACCAAGATCAGTCGGTCATTTTTTGCGGACAGTTCAATACATGCCATCCTTTTCTGTTCCCTGCTCCTGCGTTTGCTCTCGTTTGACTTCTCCCTCTGTATCCTCTTGGCACAAGCAGGACAATACTTCGATATGCCAGAGCCAGGGACATATTCAACGCCGCACACCGTACAGTGTTTAGCGGGTAACGCCGTCCACCGCTTTGTGGGTGTGATATGTAATTCACCGACAAAGCCGATGAATTTATAGTAAATCTTGATTTCCTGCCTAACCGTTCCGTCTGCTGACTTCTCACGCTCCGAAACAAGTATCTTGTCTATCAGTGCAT
>CANCYR010000083.1 GCA_947382355.1 uncultured Lachnospiraceae bacterium | reverse complement strand
TATAACAAAAAGAATCCCGTAATTATGCGGGTTTTGGCGTTTCGCAAACGCCTAAGTTTTTTTGTAAGAGAGAGGAGATGGAAATGTGGATATATTACTAATGATATGGCTTGTTATAGATATGGTGCTTTTACTAATATTTCCATTCAGGAAAACTGTGACGAAATATGAAAATGTTATGCGTAGACGATCGATAGAAAGTGTAAAAAGTTTAGGCGCTGGGCTTATGGATATGTTACCAAAAATATTTTTGTTAATTCCTGTGGGTTTAATTATATATATTTTAATACATATTGTTCCAGATATGATAATTCAAAAGTTTTTAGAGTGGTACAAAGGAATATTTATTGTTGCTTTGTTTCCGCCGCTTTTTACATGGATTAAAGAAAAGAATTTTAATATCAAATCAATATGGAATGGGTGTCTGATTGCATTGACAATTCTTTTTAGTATAGTAGGCTATATTATAGATACAGAAGATGTAAAAGTTGTATCAGAGTATAGGGTTGCATTGAATGTATTAATGACAATGTTGGTAATAATCTTTATTGTTGCGGTGCTTGATATACGAAAGGAAAGTAAAGAATATTATTCTAAAAAAATACCCAAGAAGGGTATTAGAAAAGACCTGTACTATCGGACACCTGGACTGGTGTTGAATGTATCAAATGTTGAATTGATTAAGTGTTGTGAGAAATACTTTGATGAATATATATGTAGATATAGAAAAATCAAAGAATTACATACAATGGAATATGTAAATTTGGCAGGTGTACATAGAGAATTATGGTATAAAAAAGCAGCGCATTTTATGAAAATATTTGTTGCACTAAGCATATTTGTTATAATATTTAGTATGTTTTTCGGAATATCATATAAGCCTTTTGAGGTAATTGGGCTTATAATCATATTTGGAATTTTGGTTGTTATATATAAACATATAGATTTGAAATGTATATATATATTAGGAATTAGATATTTCTATGATGAATGGGGGTACTATTTAACTTGTACAAGTGAAAATAAATTTGTTGGAACCGTCCAAATGATTGAAAAATCTAAATTTCATAAATATATTCATGCATTTCTTGACATAGTAGCGCTATGTAGATCTGTGGCAGTTAGCGATAAAATGAATGGAGAGAAAAAAATATGCATTATTGCAAGTAATTTAAGTGAGCTATTTGCAAATTATTCTGATTATATGGAGAATCAAAACTGGGTTATGGTAATACCATTATGGATAGCTGCTTTGTTTGAGTTTTATGTTACTGATAAAATAAGTGATGATGTAAAACTTATTCTGTTGAAGTCTGTTGATGAAAGTGTAAGAGCTGATATAAGTATCTTTTTGCAAAGTTTTTGGGCTGATATAGAGAGAAAAGAACTTAAAGATGGCATTTCGAAATATATACAGTTATTTGAAGAAAAACTATATGGTTAAACAGTTGGTAAGGTGTTTGGGTGTTTATAGAAGTGCAGAACTCCTCCCTCAAAGAGAGGGAGGAATATTCTGTTAAAACACTTCCAAACTATCATCCGCATCCACCCATGCCTGCATCTCGCCACCGAGCGCGAGCAGAGAATATTCCAGCGGATCATCAATTGCCAGAGCATTCAAGTGTCTCTGGGAATTAGGCGTGGTTCGTATCCCGGATTCTGCTTGATTGCGGTCAATCCGGAGGATGTAGCCGTCATAGTGGTTAATGTCGATACTGTTGTGCATTGGGTTATATTCTGCGTGCACCAATTTCATTGTTATCAGTCCTTTCGTTTGAATTGGAGGTAAAAAGCCCATGGGCTTATTTTGGACTTGAAAAGTTTCTGAAATAGATATAATAATTACAAAATGTATCATTTTGTAAAATTAAACATCACTAAAAATATATAGAACAATACAAAATGTGATATTAACAGTTGTGTTGCTGTTATTATTGAGTAATTATAATCTATTCAGTAAATTTAAGGCTTCCGAAATTTTTCTCGGAGGTCTGGAGGCCTCTTTATATGAAGGACCACCGCTACAGGATAAATAAGATTGATGGCTGTGATACCGGCATCATCCAAGCGGTTTTCTACAAAATATCCGTCAACAATTGCATATATACCGGATAATGCAAAGGAAAAAACATATTTTATGATTTTTTATATTCTATGTTTTTGTTTATGACCTCTATTAGCTTCTATATTTTCATACCGCTACAAGTTTACTATATTTGGGGCGGCAGTGGCAATAAAATTGGCTTTTTGTTTGTGTGAAATCATATGCCGCTTCCAAGTCAGGCTGAACTGTTATAGAATTGTAATTGACAGCACTATGGGCGTAATATATAATTTAATAAAAATAGGTTTGTTATTATAGTTTTAGATGTATATAAATGAAACGAAAGAGAGCAGAATATTATGGGGTTATTTTCAAAAATGCAAAATCCGGTCTTCTTAAAAGAAGATAGCAATGCCAAAAAGCAATTAGAAACATTAAAAGATTTGCTGCCGCTTCTTAATAAAGAAGGACAAGAGAAATTAGCGCAAAATATCAAGAAATTAGAATATGGGATAGAAGGGGAGAAGAATATTGCCTTTGAATTGAAGAATTCTCATATGCCAATGTACATTTTGCATGATATCTATTTATCGGATGGAGAATTAGAAGCGCAGATTGATTATTTGATATTCACGAAGAAAATCTGCTTTGTTGTAGAATGTAAAAATCTCATTGGAAATATAAAAATTACGAACGGGGGAGACTTTGTCCGCTTATTGGATTATAGGGATAAAGGAAAAAACAAAGGGATTTATTCTCCGATTACCCAGAATCGACATCATTTAGAGCTGATGAAGAAGATGAAAAAAGACAGCAAAAGAAATATACTGTCAAAAGCGGTGCTTGACCAGACTTTTGATAAGAGGTATAAATCAATTGTTGTGCTGGCGAATCCTCAAACAATTATAGATTATAAATATGCAAAAAAGGAAATAAGAGAACAAATTGTACGAAGCGACAGGCTGATAGAGTATATAAAAGAAAGCAATAAAGAGTCTAACCTGAAAGAAGTATCAGACAGCCAAATGTTAGAATGGGCAAATTTTTATCTGGGATTACATATTGAAGCAGAAAAAGATTATATGAGCAAATATGACTGCTATAGGATTTCACAAAATGAAAATACAGTGGTGGAATCTAATATGAAAAAATGCGGTAATTTGGAAAGGGAAGAAGAAAAGAATTTTTACAGCATAGACAATGAAATAGAGCAGTCGGAAATTTTTCAAATCTTAAAGACCTTCAGACTAAGAAAAAGCAGAGAAGAAAATATAAAACCTTATTATATTTATAATGATGTTCAATTAAAGGAGTTAATTGCCAAAATGCCAGCAAGCCTGGAAGAATTAAAAAAGGTCAATGGATTTGGTGAAGTAAAAACAAAAAAGTATGGCAGGGAGATTTTGGATATCTTATCAGAATTTTCAGATTAAATCCAACGCAGCAGACGAGCGAATGGACAGGCAGATTTGCCTGAATGCCAATGATACAGTACATTAGCCAGATACCCCCCTCAAAAAAATTTTATACTCTATGGAGACAGTGCTATGGAAAAATCAATAAATGAGAAGTTAATAAACTGGATTCAGGAAAAGGTAAAAAAGGAGTATCCGGATGACATCAGCCTTGTAGTCCTGTATGGCTCTTTTATAAATGGAACCGCTAATTTTAAATCCGATGTTGACTGCTATTTTATTCCGAAAACGGAACGTGCCTATGAATTTGCAAGCGACTTTATCATCAACGGAATAGGCTATGATATTTTTCCTGTTTCATGGGAAAGGGCTGAAAATATAGCGGATTTGAAGGAAGCTCTTCTGCCGCTTATCGGGGATGTCAGGGTAATATACTACCATCTGGAAGAAGACCTTCAAAGATTCAGACAATTGCAGTCTAAATTGAAGGACAACTTAAAAAGCGGGCAGGTGTCATATTCCATTGCTGCTGAAAAAGTGAATAAAGCATATGACTTGTATGCTGGTACACTTTATGGCAAAAATCCGGCGTCAGTCCGCAAAAATGCCGGACATATTATTATGACCCTGGCAGATGCAGCGGCGGTTTATAATCATACATATTACCATTATGGACTTAAAAGGCAATTTTCTGATTTGAAAAATATTCCGGATATTCCCGGTCAAATATGTGATGAATACTTAAGTGTTATCCGGGCTGATACAGCAGAAGATATTTTAGCTCATTGTCATGAGATGATTTGTGCCGTATGCCATTATATGAATATGCAAATTCCTGATACATATACAGATAAGATGGAAGGGCATGAGAAATGTCCCGCCCAGGCAAATTACGAAGCTCTGGCCCCATTATATGAGGAAATATGCTCTGCATTCCAGAAAATATATGTCTGCTGCGAAAACGGGGATTATGTTTTGGCATATTTATCAGCAGTATGCCTTCAGGATGATCTGGACTATGCACATAAGGAACTTGGAGCAAAAAAATATGACTTGTTCCGGGAGTTTGATTATAGAAATTTAAAGGGCATGGGCACAGATACAAAAATTATTGAGGATGATTTTGTTGAATTTATCATGAATGGCGGCGGTAAAATAAAAAGGTTTGCTTCCTTCGAAGAATTTGAACAGGCATGGGGCAAATAATAATATATCTGTTTGATACAGGAAATGGATAACAGTTCAGTCAAAACCTTGCTTTACCGGCAAAATAGTGCTATTGTAAAAAAAGAAAAACCAGAAGAGGGGGATTTGTATATGAAACGATATGTTATGTCTGCATAGCGCTGGCTATTGCAATCAAAACAATGGAGGCCATGCAGCCCCATGTTCGTTAAGTTGTTATAGCCAATGCTAATCCTAAAAAAATATGAGTTTAGGAGGCAGACATGGGCTATAGGAGAGCAGAAGAGATTCTGCCCGTTGAAATAATCGAATTGATACAGCAGTATGTTGACGGAACAAACATATATATTCCGAGAAAGCAGGAAAACAGGCGGAAGAGGACGGCTAAGACCGCATACAGACGGGAACTGCAAAACAGGAATGAATTGATTTATAAAGACTATTTGTCAGGCGCAACTGTTTATCAGTTAGCAAATACTTACTATTTATCCGAGAAAAGTATACAGCGGATTATCAAACAGAAAAAGACTATGAAATGTGAGCTGACTTAAGTTGGCTCACTTTTTAGGATAAGGGTAAAATATTAAAAAGGGGGTATTCGGATGGAGCTTCGTGTTTTGAAATATTTTCTTGCTGTTGCAAGGGAAGAAAATATTACAAAGGCAGCAGCGCTTCTTCACATTACACAGCCCACTCTTTCCCGCCAGCTGATACAGATGGAAAAAGAGCTTGGTGTCAAATTGTTTTACCGGGGAAAACACAATATCATGCTGACGGAGGAGGGAATGCTGCTTCGCAGGCGCGCTCAGGAAATTGTGGATTTGGCGGAAAAAACGGAAGGTGAATTGAAGCACGGGGAAGAAATTGTTTCCGGGGAAATTTCCATCGGCTGCGGCGAGACCCGGAATATGGAGCCTCTGGCAAAGATGATGGCTTCCTTTCTGGAGAAATATCCGGATGTAAGCTTTCATATTTATACAGCCATTGCAGATGATGTAAAGGAACGGCTGGAAAACGGAGTCTTAGACATGGGGCTGTTATTGGAGCCTGTGGAAATCAGCAGATACCATTACATAAGGATGCCCCTGCAGGAAAAATGGCAGGTGCTGATGCGGAAAGATTCTGTTTTAGCACAAAAGGAAAAAATTTCCCCCGGGGATTTGCTGGGCATCCCTTTAATAGTGGCAAAACGCCAGTCTGTACGGAATAAACTGGAAAACTGGTTTGGAGATGAAGCTAAGAAGCTGCGCATTGTTTCTACCTGCAATCTTTCACATCATAACCAGCAGGTCATGGTGGACAGCGGCATGGGTGTGGCTATGACAATGGAATTTCCCAGCAGTTATGATACGCTGTGTCTTCGTCCGATTGAGCCGGAGATTACAAGCGGCTGTGTTCTGGTCTGGAAAAAGAACCTGGTGCTTTCGCCGGTTATGGTGCGGTTTATTGCGCATATGAAAGAATATCTGGAAAGAATGAAAGTGGGAAATGCGTTTTAGGCATTTTATGCAATTCAACATGAGTATTAGACATTTCATCTAAAGCGATTTACAATGTAGATGTTCCTAAAAAGGAGCATCTATATTTTTTATATAGAACTTTGGAGGAATGGAAAATGACCATGGAGCAGGTAAGTGAAAGATATAAGATTCCAATAAAAATTCTTAAGGAATATGAGCGCTTTGGAATGTGCGGTGCAGTGAAAAAGGTTATGGGAGCATGGCAGTATGATGATACGGACATAGAGAGGCTCGGCATGATTATGACACTGCACGATATGGGCTTTTCCGGCGGTGAAGTGGAAACCTATATGCGCCTTATGCTGGAAGGGGAACATACAAAGCCGGAACGGATGGCAATGCTGAATAAAAGAAGGGATGAGACATTGGATGAAATCCATTTTAAGGAAAAGCAGATAGAGCATATGGATTATCTGCGGTATGAAATGCAGAAGGGCAAAGGGATGGATGGAGCTATAAAAAATACGGAGAAGGAGAGCTTAATATGAAAAGATTTTTTTGTGTGATGATTTCCTGTGTACTGCTGTTTTCACTGACAGCATGCGGAAATGACGGAACGGAAAGAGGAACAGAAAGTGAAGCTGTAAATGAAGCTGCGGCAGGGCAGCAGGCGGAAGAAGGGGAAGGACCGGATATGGAAAAACAGCCGGAAGCTGAACCGGAGACCGATACCGCCGGACAGCCGGCAACTGAACCGGAAGCCGATAGCGCCGGACAGGCGGGAGCTGATATGGCAGCGGCAAAAGGAGAGGAAAACCGTGCGCTGGTTGTTTATTTTTCATGGTCAGGCAATACGGAAAGCATTGCAAATGCCATTGTAGAACAAACAGGAGCGGATGTATTTGAAATCGTACCGGAAGAAGCGTATATCGATGATTATAATGCGCTTTTGGATATTGCGGCACAGGAAAAGGAAAAGGGTGTGCGTCCGGCAATTGCGGGAAGCATAGAGGATATTGCGCAGTATGACATTATTTATGTGGGTTTTCCCAACTGGTGGAGCGATATGCCCATGATACTGTACACTTTTTTTGACAGCTATGACCTTTCCGGCATAACCATTGCGCCTTTCTGCACCAGCGGAGGGAGCGGCCTGTCCGGTACAGTGGATAGTATCAGGGAACTGGAACCGGATGCAGAAGTTCTGGACGGACTTCATATCGGCAGTTCGTCCGCAGCCGAACCGGATAGTGCGGTAACTGACTGGCTGGGCAGTCTGGGGCTTGCGGAATGAGAATCAGAAGTTTAGGCATGTGAGTATTGCCGCTAATAGAAAAGGGATAACAGCACTTTTATTCCCGCAAGCAACGAGTCAGGTGATTGCGGGCAAGCATTTGGCGACTGTCGCGAGGGTCTTTGACTATAAGAGCAGACCACGCTGTATAGGTAGGTAAAGCAAAATACAAGTTAATCAAAAAAAGAAAAGGAGAAGTCTATTATGAAGATTAACATCAAGGAAGAATTCAGTAAACAGAATGTATTTGGATTGGGACAGGAGAACACGGCATTTGCACAGTATTTTATCGGCAATTCCTATCTGAATCCCCTTACAAATTCGAAGGAAACATCAGTGTTTTTGGCAAACGTTACCTTTGAGCCGGGATGCCGGAACAACTGGCATATCCATCATGCAAAGAGCGGCGGCGGCCAGCTTTTAATCTGCACGGCAGGCAGCGGCTGGTATCAGGAGGAAGGAAAGGAGGCAGTCAGCCTTGAACCGGGCATGGTCATCACGATTCCGGCGGAGGTGAAACATTGGCACGGTGCAAAGGCGGATAGCTGGTTTTCCCATATTGCAGTAGAGGTTCCCGGTGAGGAAACAAAGAATGAGTGGTGTGAGCCTGTGGATGACGAGGCGTATGGCAAGTTAGGACAATAGCCTGGTGCAGGGTTGGTTGTTACGGCTATACTGGTTTCTTTGGTTTCCAAAGTGGGTGTATGAACATGGAAAACACTATAGGAGATAAGAAAGAGGATTCAAATATGCAGTATACAAAATTAGGCAGTTCGGAACTATTTGTTTCCCGTATCTGTATGGGATGTATGGGATTTGGCGATGCAAAAAACGGTCAGCACTCATGGACTGTGGATGAGGAGCAGTCTCGTGAGATTATAAAGCAGGGGCTTTCACTTGGCATCAATTTTTTTGATACGGCAATCGGTTACCAGAGCGGCACCAGTGAACAGTATCTCGGAAGGGTGCTGCGGGACTATGCGAAACGGGAGGAAGTCGTGGTGGCAACCAAGTTCCTGCCGCGAACACAGGAGGACATTGAAAAAGGAATCACAGGACAGCGGCATATTGAGCGGATGATTAATAGGAGCCTTGAAAATCTGGGCATGGATTATGTGGATTTGTATATTTATCACATGTGGGACTACCAGACGCCGCTTTATGACATTATGGAGGGGCTCAATAACGTGGTAAAGGCGGGAAAAGCCCGCTGTATCGGCATATCCAACTGCTTTGCATGGCAGCTTGCAAAGGCAAATGCGCTGGCGGAGAAGGAAGGCTTTGCAAAATTTGTATCGGTGCAGGGGCATTATAACCTGATTTTCAGGGAAGAAGAACGGGAGATGGTGGGGCTGTGTGCGCAGGACAATATTGCCATGACACCTTACAGTGCGCTGGCAGGGGGAAGATTGTCAAGGCTGCCGGGTGAAACCTCTAAGCGTCTGGAGGAGGACAGCTATGCGAAATTCAAATATGATGCTACGGCAGAGCAGGACGGCGTGATTATTTCGCGGGTGGCGGAGCTTGCCGGACAAAAAGGGGTAAGCATGACAGAAATTTCACTGGCATGGCTGCTCACAAAGGTTACCTCCCCGGTGGTGGGAGCAACAAAGCAGCATCATGTGGAGGGAGCGGCAAAGGCGGTTGACCTGACATTAAGTGATACGGAGCTGGCATATCTGGAGGAGCCCTATGTTCCCCACAGGCTGGTGGGCGTCATGGCACAGAACACAGTGGCGGCGGCGAAGGAAAAACATGTGTGGTCTACAGGGAATCAGAAGATTTAGTGTCAATCTAAACAGGACATTGTTGATGAAGAACAAAGCCATGTATGGGTGCTGAAATTCAGTGAATGAAGAAATTTATGATAAAGGACAGAGAAATGGAGGAAACAAAAATGACAAACTATCACGAAACAGATCTGGAATTTATGAAAATCATAGAGTATTTTACATTGGAGGAAGTGCCGAAGGAACCCGGTCAGGAACTTCCGGAAGATACACGTTTTCTGGCAATTCTTGCTACGCTGTTAGGCTGTCAGGGGCTTGACGTTTATAAAAATATGCTTCCGAAAGCACTGGATGGAGGACTGACACCCGTTATGGTGAAAGAGATGGTTTATCAGGCGGTGGATTATCTTGGGATTGGCAGAGTCATGCCGTTTTTATCTGTTACCAATGATATTTTAACTGCGCGTGGAGTTAAATTGCCATTGCCCAAACAGGCAGCGACAGATATGGAAAACAGGCTGGAAAAGGGAGCAGAGGCGCAGACGGAGATTTTCGGAGAGCATATGAAAGAAGCGTGGAAAGCAGGGTATATCAACCGGTGGCTGGCGGCGAACTGTTTCGGCGACTATTATACAAGGGGCGGTTTGGACTTGAAACAGCGCGAAATGATTACGTTTTGTTTTCTGACGGCGCAGGGCGGTTGTGAACCGCAGCTTACCGCCCATGCGAAAGGAAATATGAACCTTGGAAATGACAAAGATTTCCTGAT
>CANCYR010000082.1 GCA_947382355.1 uncultured Lachnospiraceae bacterium | reverse complement strand
AGAGCCCGTCCCGGAGCCTGTCTTGAAAGCTGCCGTCTGAAAATTGATTTCCGTGCAATAAAAAAGATTTGAGCAATCTGTGGAAAAGGGATATGATATAAATAATAGGGAAGCAGCAAAAAAGGTGTCCGGACAGTTATTCCGGAATGCCGGATTCTTATTGGGCAGAGGAAAGAAAAATGGCAAAAATACTTATAGTGGAAGATGACAAGGAAATCAACCGCCTGCTTTGTGAATACTTACAGTCCCGGAATTATGAAGTGATAAATGCGGTGAATGGATTAAGCGCACTGACCCTGCTGCGTGACAGGACGGATATTGACCTGGTGCTGCTGGATCTGATGCTGCCCCTGCAAAGCGGGGATGTAGTGCTTACGAAGCTGAGGGAATTTTCCGAGGTGCCGGTGATTGTTTTGTCGGCAAGGGATACGGTGCAGACCAAAATAGATTTGATTCGTATGGGCGCTGATGATTACATGACAAAACCCTTTGATCTGGATGAGGTAGAAGTCCGGATAGAGGCAATACTTCGCAGGATGGAAAAACGGGCGAAGGCCGATGGACAGAAAAAACTGCAGCATAAGGAACTGATTATGGACTGCATGGCAAAAACGGTAACGGTCAGAGGAAATGCAGTAGTTTTAACCAGCAAGGAATACAGGCTGCTGGAATTGCTGCTTCGTAATCCTGCAAAGCTGTTTTCAAAGGCGAATTTGTTTGAAAGTGTGTGGAATGAGCCATATTTTAATGAGGACAGTACGCTGAAGGTACACATGAGCAACCTGCGAAATAAAATAAAACAATATGCCCCTGATGAGGAATATATTGAGACTGTATGGCGGATGGGATACCGCCTGAAGCAGTAGCGGAATTTGTCCTTGTTCCTTTTCTTTACTTTTTCTTAACCATTTACTTAACGTTTCCTTTAGAGTAAGCCTGTATAGTGAAAGATGAAAAAACCAAGGAAAAGAGGAGGAAGGGAACCGTTCAGACCGCAGCTCCCGGCAGGAACCGGAATCGGGATTGGACAGAACATGATTTCTGCGTCGTCACGCTCCCGCTCTGATAAAAACGCAGCAGTGCTAAGCTCGAAAGAACCTCGCTAAGCGCTGGCGTTTTTATAAGGACTCCTTAAGAAATCATGTTCTGTCCAATCCCGATTCCGGTTCCTGCGGGGAGCTGCGGTCTGAACGGTTATGGAGGAAGAGCTTATGAGCAATATTTTGCAGTTAGAAGGGTTGACGAAGGTATATAGAAAAGGAAAGGCTGCCGCAATTGACAATTTTCACCTCACTATAAAGAAGGGGCATATTTACGGCCTGATTGGTCCCAATGGTGCGGGAAAGACTACCATTATGAAAATGATAGCAGGGCTGACGGCGCCTACAGGCGGCGCCATCAAAATTTTTGACAGTGCCCGGAATCTGGAAGAAAGCAGAAGCCGCATGAGTTTTATGCTGGAAGCGCCGTATTTGGACGGCAGTATGACGGCAGCGGAAAATATGCAGTATATCCGCTATGTCCGGGGTGTGGCAAAAGAGGAGAAAATCAAAGAGGTATTGGAATTTGTCGGTCTGGCTGATGTGGGGAAAAAGCCGGTGGGACAGTTTTCGCTGGGGATGAAGCAGCGGCTTGGAATTGGAATGGCGCTTCTTCCCAGTCCCGAAATCATGATTTTGGACGAACCGGTAAACGGGCTTGACCCGGAGGGGATTGTAGATGTCCGCAATATGTTAAGGAAGCTCTGCCTGGAGGAGGGGATTACCATTTTGATTTCCAGTCATCTGCTGTCTGAATTGTCAGAGCTGTGTACGGATTTTGTAATTTTAAATCACGGGAAATTAGTGGAGTGCTTTTCCGATAAGGAACTGGCAGAGAGGTGCAGAAGCTTCCTGACAATTAAAACAAATGATATAGACAATACTGCCGCAGTGTTGGAACAAAAGCTTCGGGCGGCAGAATACAAGGTAGTGGAAAAAGAGGAAATTCGCCTGTTCACCCATCTGGATGAAGTGGAAAAGGTGTCAAAAACCATTACGGACAGCGGGCTTGTTCTGACGAAACTGGTGTTAGAAGGTGAGAACCTGGAAGAATATTATCTGTCAAAGGTATCACAGGAATCATAGAGGGAGGAGAATAAATATATGAATCGATTGATGAAAGCAGAATGGTACAGGGTAACACATTCCTCAAAGCTTATTAAATGGCTGCTTGTATTATGCGTTTTTTGTGTAGCGCTTCCGCTTTTGGCAAATATAGAAGTTATCCGGGGAAGTTTGGCGGAAAATCTCATGGCAGCTCAGTCAACCCTGGCAATTTTCATGACTGGTTTTTTATCCGTGTTTTCAGCAGTTATTGTGGGAATCGCTTATATGAACAAGACCGCCTATTACGAGGTGATGGCGGGAAATAAAATTTATCAGATTGTGTTTAGCAAGGTGCTTGTGGACGCCACATTAGTAAGCATGTCGGTTTTTGTATGTTTCGGAATATACTGGTGTGCGATAGGGGTATGTAACGGAATAGGGGAAATCGGACAGCTTCCGCTTCGCTTTGGGCTTTTGTTTATTGTATTTTTTCATATTTGTACCAGTGGAATTCTGATTCTCACCTGCTTCAGGCAGATGATGGGGGCAATATTGGCATATTTACGGTTTGCAATGGTGGAAATGGCGATTATGTTTTTGGTACAGATATTTGAAGAGAGCATTCCCCGGCAAATGGCAAGTAAGCTTGCAGACTGGTTCACACTTGTAAAGCTGACTAAAATATTGAGATTTGAATATAAAATTACTAATCACTTAATTTTTACCGTGATTGCAGGATTTTTGATAGAAAGTGCAGTCTGGTTCGGAGTTTCCTATATAGGAATGAAAAAACAGCTTTATAAATAATCGCAAAAAGCATGAGGCAAAAAACATGGTTATGTATATATTTACCGGAATGCTGGCGCTGGCAGTTGTCATGCTGGCATTTCGCATTTATCAATATAAGAGGCAGATTAAGAGCTTTGCAGGGGCAATAGCAAAACGGAAAAGTGCAGATTGGAATCAGCTAGTGACAGTAGACTGTTTTGATAAAGATATTCTGGAACTTGCAGATACTTTGAATGGATATACGGATATGCACAAGGAACTGGAAAAACAATATGAAAAGGACAGAAGGCAGTTAAAAAATGTGATTGCCGGTATTTCCCATGATTTCCGCACGCCCCTTACCGCTGCAAAGGGATATCTGCAGATGCTTGAAAAAAGTGCAGGACTGACGGGAAAAGAAAAGGAATATCTGGATATTGCCATAGATAAGGTGGCATATTTAAAGCGCTTATCGGATGATTTTTTTGAAATCTCCTCTTTGGAGGCAAGGGAGGAGAAGTCAGAGCTTTCTACGTTGAATGTGGGGAATTTTTTGACAGAATGTATCTTACAGCAGCATGGATGGATAGAAGAACGGGGAATACGGACAGATTTTCAATTGCCGGAGTCAGATGTGTTTTTGGAAACGAACGAACATGATTTGATGCGGATAATGGAAAATCTGTTTTCCAATGTCCGGAAGTACGTAAAAAGCTATGTGGGAGTAAAGGCGTTTGTGGAGGGGGATGTACTTGTAATCCTGTTGGAAAATGATTTGGAAGGGATGGAAGTATCGGATACGGACAGGATATTTGAACCATTTTACCGGGACGGCGCCAGAAGCAATGAGGGCAGTGGGCTTGGACTTTATGTGGTGGACCGTCTGGCAAAGAGGCTTGGGATAGAAACAGAGGCGGAATGTATGGAAGGTGTATTCCGGATTGCCTTAAAAGTCAAAGACCCCGCCGCAAGCAGCAGGGCATCAAGCTTGAAACGCCCCAAGGGGCGGGGGATTTGACCCTCGCGGCAGTGGCCAAATGCTTGCACGCAATCACTTGGCTCGTTGCTCGCGGGAATAAAAACAGGTGTATGCCGGAATGAATTGGAAAAAGGAAGGAATGTATGAAAGGATGTCTGAAAAGGGAACTCATAAGATTGCCGTTTTATCGGATACACATGGACTGCTTCGTCCTGAAGTGAAAGAAATCCTGACAGACTGTGAAGTCATCTTGCATGGCGGTGATATTAACAGTCAGAAGATATTAGATGAACTTAAGGAGATTGCGCCGGTTTATGTGGTAAGGGGAAATAATGATAAGGAGTGGGCAGAGAAGCTGCCGATAGAGGCGGAGCTCACTTTGTTTGGCCTGCATATTTATATGGTACATAATAAGAAGCACAGGAAGCAAAATCTTGACGGAGTGGATTTATTTATATATGGACATTCCCATAAATATGAAGAGAAAAAAGAGGAGGGCATTTTTCTTTTAAATCCGGGAAGCTGCGGTCCGAGAAGGTTTCGGCAGCCTGTAACAATGGCGCTCCTTAAGGTAGAGGAAGATACGGGAGCATTTCAGGTAGAAAAGATTGATTTGACAAAGGATACAGAAGATAAAACTGCTCTGGGAGTGGAAGAAGGAAACTTGAAGCAGGCGGTGGAAATCATTATCCGGGAGATGAAAGCGGGACGAAAGGTGGAACTGATTGCAAAGCGGCTGGGAGTGAAATGTGAATTTGTTGAGCAGGTCTGCCGTATTTATGTAACACATCCGGGAGTGGACGCGCAGGGAATTATTGATAAGATGGAGGTCAGTTCGTTGTTTGAACGGTTGCCAAATTGATGCTGCCTGACAGAAAAAAGTATAAAAACTATGGAAAAATAAATACGAAATGATTATAATGGGTATATTAAGATGTCAGGCAATAACAGGCAGTCAGCATTGGAGGCAGAAAGATGGATAAAGCATATGACGTAATTATAATAGGGGCGGGTCCGGCAGGAATGTCGGCAGCCGTATACGGAGTCCGGGCAGGGCTTTCCATACTTGTATTGGAAAAGTCGGGCATGGCAGGAGGTCAGATTTTAAATACCTATGAGGTGGAAAATTATCTGGGATTTTCTTCTATCAGCGGTTTTGACCTTGGAATGAAGTTTAAAGAGCATGGCGAGCATTTGGGGATTAAAGTGAAGTCCGGCATGGTAAAAAAGATTATAGATCAGGGGAAATTTAAGCTGGTTGAAACAGAAGAGGGCAATTATATAGGAAAGTCTCTTGTTCTTGCAACCGGAGCGTCCCATGCAAAGCTTATTGTAAAGGGAGAGGATGAGCTTTCCGGAATGGGGGTTTCTTATTGTGCAACCTGTGACGGTGCTTTTTTCAGGAACCGGACCGTAGCTGTAGTAGGCGGCTCGGATGTGGCGGTAGAGGATGCTGTATTTCTGGCCAGAGGCTGTGAAAAGGTATATTTAATTCATAGAAGGGATAAGCTCAGGGCGGCTAAGAGACTTCAGGAAACCCTGTTAAAGCTTCCAAACGTGGAAATCTTGTGGAATACAACAGTGGAACAGATTCAGGGTGAAGATATGGTAGAAGCTTTAGAGCTGGTTAATAAAGAAACAAAGGAGAAAACCTGCTTAAAGGTTTCCGGAGTTTTTATTGCAGTAGGAATGAATCCCAATACAGAGCTGTTTAAGGGGCTTGTGGATATGGATGAAAAAGGGTATATCAAAGCAGGGGAAAACTGTGTTACAAGCCATCCGGGCATATTTGCAGCAGGTGATTTGCGGACCAAGGAGCTGCGCCAGATTGTAACGGCAGTAGCGGATGGGGCAAGTGCCATTGCAGGCTGTGAAAAATATTTAATGACATTATAAATTTTCCTGATTTTTTTCCATTTTTTTCTTCTATTTATTGTTACAACCGGGTTGACAAATATTACGTACAATGTTATATTTGTCTACAGATGTAACAATTTTGTAACAAATGTGAATTCGGTTTAATAAATTGGAGGAAAAAATGAAAAACAAAAGTGTAAAAATTGCAGCATGTGTATTAGTGACAACAGTAGCAATTTCAAATACGACTTTAAGCATACAGGCAACCGGACTTCCGGCAGCGGGAGCGGCAGTAGTTTTAAATGAAGGCAGTTCCGTGGAAGAGGTTGAAAAGGAAGTAGCGGAAAAGGAAGCGGAACATGAGCAGGAGTTAGAGCTTGTTGAGTTATCCGTAGGTGCAACAGCCGGGGCTAAGGATGTTGTGGCTGGAGATGTAGGTGCCATCGTTGCGGCACAGGCAGAAGAGGATTATTCCAATCTGGTAATTGCCCAGGTAAATGATTATGTAAATGTCAGAAGTGATGCGAGTGAAGAAAGTGAAATAGTAGGAAAGCTTTATAATGAATCTGTAGGAAACTTTGTTTCCGAAGCAGAAGGCGGCTGGTATTTAATTGAATCCGGCAACGTAAAAGGATATGTAAAGGCAGAATATGTAGTTACCGGCGATGCAGCAGTTGAACTTGCCGGAAAAGTGGGCAAGAGAATTGCTACGGTTAATACTACTACTTTATTTGTAAGAGAAGATGCAACAACTGATTCCGGTGTAATAGGAATGGTTCCTATTGAAGATGAACTGATTGTTACAGAGGAAGGTGCAATTGATGACTGGGTAAAGGTATCCGTGGAAGAAGGAGACGGATATGTTTCCGGTGAATTTGTAACACTTTCCACAGAGTTTGTAAAGGCGGAGTCAAAGGCAGAAGAAGAAGAAAGGTTAGCGAAGGAAGCAGAAGCAAGAGAAAGAGCAAATGCAGCAGCAGCTAAAAAAGAAGGTTCTTCTTCCAAATCATCCAAGAAGAGCTCCGGCGGCGGTGCTGCAGTGGGCGGAAGCGGAAGAGGTTCTTCAGTAGCCAGCTTTGCCTGCCAGTTCGTAGGAAATCCATATGTATATGGCGGGACAAGCTTGACAAACGGAGCTGACTGCTCAGGATTTGTAATGAGCGTATATGCAAACTTTGGCGTTGGACTTCCGCATTCATCAGGTGCGCTTAGAAGCGTGGGTGCAGACGTGGGTGGTCTTGCCAATGCACAGCCGGGAGATATCGTGTGCTATTCCGGACATGTAGGTATTTATATTGGCGGCGGAAATATTGTACATGCCAGTACGGCAGCAACCGGTATTAAGATTTCCAATGCTTCTTATAAGCAGGTGTTATCTGTAAGACGTATTTTCTAATTGCAGGTTAATAGGTTAGAGTTTAAGAAAGAATGGTTAAGGACATCTTCTGTTTGACGGGAGGTGTTCTTTTTATGTGTTATGGGGGATTGGGGGTGGATTGTTTTTTTGTGAAGGGTTATGGCTGACAGGACGCAAAAGAGGGATGAGAGCGGATTGACTGCGGTGTTTAGGAAAATCGCCATCCAAAACAATGCAGTCAATCCGCTCTCATCCCTCTTTTGCTGGTTTTTGTTATAGCAGACTTTTTTGAGAGGTATTTTTTGTTTTATATTGAATACAATCCTTTTTGTAGTATATATTTTTCTTATAAGGCATATAATTTTTTTAATATAAAGTATTTAAAGCTGAAAGATATAAAAACTAAAGGTTATAAAAATAAATCCAGCCTTTTATAAGGACAACTCTGTAAGGGTTTTGCCGATACACAGTGGGAGGGGGCAGGGCATAAAGTAGTCTTTAGGGCCTTGGTAAAGTCGCCGGTCCTTATGCGCCGTTCTTTGGCGCATTAGTACCGCTGCGTCTTTACAGAGCGAAAGCGTGCCCGGAAGACTACTTTATGCCCTGCCCCCTCCCACGTCCGCATCCATCCCCCCCTCTAACCTTAAAAATAAGTAATTGTCAACAAGAAAAATAAAAAGATACCGACAAAAATACCCCTTTTTCGTCAACATGCACAAAAAATGTCGAAAAGTTAAGAAAAAGAAGGAAGAAAGCCGTCGATACGTCGAAAAGTTATCCACAATTAAAAGCACCACTTTTCGGGGGTTGCGTACTTATACACGAAGTTATACACATTATCCACAAAAAAATAGGGTAAAAATAAGTAGATTTTATGGTAACTTTGTGAACGGATGTTTTGTATACTAATTATAAATTTTACTTTTTATGAAAAAAAGTCGAAAATGCTATTGACTTTTTTAATGTGAAAAAATAACTGACAATTGTATAAAATTATTGGAAAACTTACCATATTATGCTATAATAAACCTACTCTATAACAGAAAGGGATGGGCAACATGAAATTTATAATTTTAGGTAAGAATATTGATGTTACCGAAGGACTTAGAAGTGCAGTGGAGGACAAGATTGGGAAACTGGAAAAGTATTTTACTCCCGAGACAGAAGTACATGTAACCCTAAGTGTGGAAAAGGACAGACAAAAAATTGAAGTAACCATACCTGTAAAAGGAAATATTATCCGTTCCGAGCAGGTAAGTAATGATATGTATGTATCCATTGACTTAGTAGAAGAGATTATTGAAAGACAGCTTAAGAAATATAAAAAGAAGCTGGTAGACCACAAACAGAGCAACAGTTTTTTTAAGCAGGACTTTATTGAAAAGGATTATATGGATGAGGAAGAGATTAAAATTATCCGTACAAAGCGGTTTGACATCAAGCCCATGTATCCTGAAGATGCCTGCATCCAAATGGAACTGTTAGGACACAATTTCTTTGTATTCAATAATGCAGAGACCGATCAGGTGAATGTGGTATACAAGCGAAAAGGAAATACTTACGGTCTGATAGAACCGGAATTTTAGGAAAAAGCAGGACAAGACCTGGGAACCAAGCGTTTCCCAGGTCTTTTTTTTCTGTCTGGATTCATATATATAGGAGAAGAAAAATAAGGTAATCTGATATATATGAAAAAGCTGAAGAAAGGAATTTATATTGAAGTCATACTTTTTTTAACGGCGCTTCTTGTCATAAAAGGAGTTGAGGGGATAAAAAGCAGGGCTGTGGCTGTTTCCGGGACCGGCAATGAGACAAGTGAAGAAAAGCAGGATAAGGATTTTATAAAATGGGTGGATTTCAATGTAACCAATGAGGCATTACGGGTCGCATATGAATGGGACGTTTCCACTTATGGGGAAACGGTACATATAAACTGGATTGATTTGCTGGCATATACGGCAGCCAAAACAGGCGGTGAATGGAAAAAAGGCTCCACAAAGGAAATGGAGCAGTTTGCCAAAAAGCTGGTGGAGAAGGAAATAACACTGGAAGAAGCCGTAAAAGACATGAAATACTTTTCTTATTATAAAGAAGTATATGAGGCAGTTCTTGGGGGAATGGTAGGAACCTATAAGATTCAGGTGCCGGATGAGAAAAAAAGTAAAAAGAATCAAAATGCAGTCTCGGAAAATAGTGGAAAAAAACCAAAAATGAAATGGGAAAAAAAGTATGGATTAAAGGCATTTCTGCCCATTGCAAAAAATTTTCCTTATTCCGATTACGATGATTTCGGTTCTTCCAGAAGTTATGGATATAAAAGACCCCATTTGGGGCATGATATGATGGGACAGATTGGAACCCCGATTATTGCAGTGGAATCCGGATATGTGGAAGCCCTTGGCTGGAATCAGTATGGAGGATGGCGTATCGGCATAAGAAGCTTTGATAAAAAACGCTATTATTATTATGCCCATTTAAGACAAAACTTTCCTTATTGCAAAAGTCTGAAGGAGGGAAGCGTTGTAACGGCGGGGGATGTAATCGGTTATATGGGACATACCGGTTATAGTAAGACGGAAAATGTAAATAATATTGAAACGGTGCATTTACATTTTGGCATGGAGATTATCTTTGATGAGTCCCAGAAGGATGGCGATAATGAAATATGGATTAGTTGTTATGAGCTGACGAAATTTCTTTATCAGAACAGGTCGGAGGTGGTGAAGGATTTGGATACTAAGGAGTGGTATCGGGTGAATGAGATGGTGGATCCGGTTGTGGAGGATTATATGAAGGGGGAGTGATGGGGGGCAGAGGGGGAGGACGCGGGCGGGGGGTGGGGGGGGGGGGGGGGGGGGGGGGGGTGGGGGGGGGGGGGGTGTGGGGGGGGGGG
>CANCYR010000081.1 GCA_947382355.1 uncultured Lachnospiraceae bacterium | reverse complement strand
CCCCCCCCCCCCCCCCCCCCCCCCCCCCCCCCCCCCCCCCCCCCCCCCCCCAGGGACATTGGATGGAAGTCTCTTACTGGCACGCTCTCGCTCTATGAAAACGCAGCAGTACTAACGCACCAAAGTACGGTGCGTAAGGACTGGCGTTTTCATAAGGCCTGTAAGAGATTTCCATCCAATGTCCCTGCCCCCCCAATCCCATACGCCTATGCCGCCTCCTGCTGGGTATCGAAGCGCCTTTTGGATGGGGTGGTGAAGGTTTTGGGGCGGAGATAGAGGTTCTTGTGAGGGCTTTGGTGTGAAGGACTTTTAAGGGAATGAATTAGGGGATATAGGAGAGTGGAGAGAGGGAGAGAAATATTTGAAAGCATATGACAGAAACATATGGTAGAAGCATATGGCAGAAGTATATGACAGAAGCACATGGCAGAAGTATATGGCAGAAGCATATTGCAGAAACATATAGCAAAAGTATATGTGAGTGGAATGTGAGAAAAGGTATGAATTTATAGGTATAGGAGGCTTAGGATGGAGAATCGGGAAATGATGGTTGTTTTGTTTATTTTGTTTGTGCTTGTATTTGCAGCTGCTGCAGCTGTCGCAGCTGTCTATCTGGCAAGGAAGCATAAAAGGAATGCCTTGGTTGAGGTGGATGAGATGGAGGGGCATGATTTTGAGGTTTATTGCAGCAGGCTGCTTAAGACCAGGGGATTTGATGAGGTGGAGGTTACGAAAGGAAGCGGGGATTTCGGGGTGGATATTCTGGCTGAAAAGGAAGGAGTTACCTATGGGATTCAGTGCAAGCGGTATGAGGGGCCTGTAGGGGTAAAAGCAGTTCAGGAGGCTTACGCAGGAAAGGATTATTATGATAGAATGGTAGGAGCGGTGTTGACGAACCAGTATTTTACAAAGCCTGCCATGGAGGCGGCAGGAAAGCTGAAAATACTTCTTTGGGACAGGGAATATTTAACGGCAATGATAGAGGAGGAAAATACCAATGCAGAAAGAAGATATTAGAATAAAAAGAGTCATCGTACATATTATGGATTCCCTTGTGGGACTGCCGGTGTTATCGGATACAGAAGTGGAATTTGGCTCTGATTTTGCGGATTTTCTGCGGGAACATATTTATAAAATCATGTCCAGCGACGATTGCAAGCAGTGTAAGTTTTATGAAAAGGAATCGGAAGTATACCGGATGCTCATACAGTACAGTGAGGAAAACTTTATTCCCATGAGTCAGGATATGGCAAATTATCTGTATCAGATTATGAACAGCAATATTGACATTCCGGCGGCGGATTTGGTAATTGTGCGTTTCAAGGCAAATGACAGGGAGTATCTGGGGATTTTGAAAATGAACTATAAGGAGTCCTATACCCACCGCACGAAAGCGTTGGAGGAGGGGGAAGGAAATGAAAATGAAATTATTAAATACCGCTCCATTCTTCCGGCAGAAAGCCAGCGGCTTTCGGAGGCGGCTATTATTGACCTGGGGGATTTGTCTGTTCGTGCCATTGAGAAAAAATATGATGTGAACGGGGAAAAGACCAATTACTTTACCTATCTGTTCTTAAAATGCAGCAGCGAGCTGTCCCATAAGTCCAAGCTTTCTATTGTTTCCAAGGCTGTGGAAAGCGTACAAAATAATTATTATGATGAAAGCGCCCTTTATGAACAGACCATGCGGGCAAAAAATATTATACATGAGGCATTAGAGGAAAACGGCGGTTTTGTGGTGGAGGAAATAGCGGAAAAGATTTTTGAGGAAAAGCCCGAATTAAAAGTGGAATTTCAGGATAAAATGGAAAAATACGATATGGTGAAGCAGGAAATCGCACCCCAAAGCGAACGCACCACCAAAAAATATGAGACTCAGTATTTAACCACCGATTCCGGAATTGAAATTAAAATTCCCATGGAGCAGTACAATGACCCGGGCAGCGTGGAATTTATCACCAATCCCGATGGAAGTGTTTCTGTGCTAATAAAGAATATAGGGCATATTAAGGCGAAGCTGTAGAATGTGACTGAGATTATAGAAATATTACTTTTGTTTTTTTATTTTCCGGTAACAGTTCAGACAACAGATTTTGCCGCAGGCTGAATAGTTACTTTGAAGAAAAAATAATTCGACTTTCAAACTATTTCCATTGATTTAGGAGAAAAATAGTGATAATATATACGTAATCCATTGTATGACGATAAAATAATGCTGCGAAACCAATGTGCAGATATGTCAGATATCAACATATCTGCACACCGGAAAAGAACAAAGGATTACAATGCTGCAAATGAAAGAAAACGAATTATCTGACTGAGGAAAGTATCGTGAACATAAACAATGCACTGAATGAACTTTTAGTGGTACTATTTAAGGATATCAATGAAATAGAAGAAAAGGCAATCCGCACAGGACAGTACAAAAATATGACAGCAAATGACATGCATGTAATCGAGGCAATTGGTTTAAACGGCGCAAAGAACATGTCTGCCGTTGCAAAAGCCTTGAATGTGACTACCGGAACTCTTACCATTGCCATCAATTCACTTGTAAAAAAGAATTATGTGGAAAGAGTCCGCAGTGAGGAAGACCGACGGGTTGTTTTAGTGTCCCTGACTCCAAAGGGAAGGAAAGCGTTTCACCACCACAAGAAATTTCATGATGATATGATTGACCAGATTGTGAAACAGCTTGATGAACCGGAAAAACAGGTACTGGAAAAGACCTTGACAACTCTTGCAGAATTTTTTAAAAGCAAAAAATAAGAGCCATTTTGGACTGAGTCCAGAATGGCTTCTTTTATAAGAGGAAATGGGGATGGTCCAAGCTCTAACAGCAATTGATGAAATTTAGCGTCGCTGTAGGAATCTCCCCAGCTGGCTTTTGCCAATTCCCTGCATTCAAGTATTTCCATATAGCCCAAATAGTATTTCAGATAATTTGCAGGCTCTGCAGCTATATAAAAATAGATGGCGTCTATGGTTTCATTATCGGTGATGCCCAGATTATGCAGATAAGGCGCAATTTCTTCCGCTGACATGCCTTCGTAATGAATCATAATGTCCAAAAGGGAGTACAGGCACAGCTGTATGCTCCTGTCTAAGGAAACAGCCTGATAAATGGTTTCAAGGCTGGAATCATCGGACAGGTTTTTTCCGCACCGGGTGGCATATTGGTAGGACAGCATTTCTGCATAGGTGGCATAGCCTTCTATGTAGCCTCCAAAATAAAGCAGGTTTCTTAAAGGCGGCAGCTTTTCTTTTTCACTGCAGGCATGGAAGGCCACGGACTGATATAAATGTCCGGGAAAGCCTTCATGGGCAAGAGTAGTATATAAATCAATTCCCTGACTGGTGGTGGAATGGTTTATGTAGATGACGTTTTGGGAAATGGCATCTAAAGGAGGCGTAAAATAATATGCCGGACTTGTATAAGCCTCTAAGGAAGCATCCACATCCTTTACCGTATAGCTGTAGGATTCGTCCGGTTTAAAAGGAAACCGGGAGTCCATCTGTTTCTTGATATCTTCCAGAATTTCAACAGGACTGAGAGCTTCCAGCGGGTCCTGAAAGCTTTCATATGCGCCGGAAGGCAGTGCAGCCACCGTGCTATGGAGCAAAAGGAAATCCTCCTGCAGCTTATCCGTTAAAAGTGCCTTGATTTCCGGTATGGATTTATCGGTGCCTACCTTGGTCTTTACCAGATATTCATAATATTTTTTCCCGTTTTTGTCATGGCATAATCCTGCCTGTTCCTTTCCCGTTCCCTTTAAAACAGTAAGACAGTCTCCTAAGGACTGATAAGCAGGAAACAGAATAGTTGTCAATAATCTGTCGTTCTGGGAAATGTAATAGTTTTTTTCGGAAGAAGAAATTTCTCCTTCTGCTAAAAGTGTATCAAGTTTTTTTTCAAAGGTGGTAATTAAAATATGATTTTCAGTAGATTTGGTAAAGTCGTCGCACCAGCTAATCACCTTGGCAGCTTCCTTATCGGACATGAACAGTCCTGCCCGGGATTTTTCCTGTTCATACTCCATAAGCCCTTTTAAATAAGAACCGGAGCATTCCAGTATTTTCAGATAATTTTCCACATCCTTTTTTGAGTCAAAGGCATATTCGGATAAAAGAAGGGGGAATTCCGTCTGTACTCCCGAAAAGGCGGAAAAAGGCTCATCTAAATAAGAGAAGCGGCAGCCTTTCAATGTGTTTTCCAAATAGTATTCCAAAACATCATAGCTGTAGCGAAGCTCCTCAGCTAACGAATCCCGTCTTATTTTTTTCAGGCGCTTCTTGGCATTTTCTGCGGATACGGCAGAAGTGCGTTCGGATTCCCGGCTGTAGACGGGAAGGGTGATTTCTGAACCTGTTATCCCGTAGAGGGAAGGTTCCCGCAAGGTAAAATGCAGGCTCAGGGAATCAGAGGACAGCTCTGACACAAACAGTTCAGAACATAAGGTGTCGAATTTGGCATTTTCACTTATCTGCTCAAGGCCAAAAAAGTGACCGCTTTTTCCATAGTAAAAAATTAGAAAGATAATTGCTCCGCAAACAAGAAAAGCAAATATCTGTAAAAGATTTTTTTTATGGCTTTTCATAACCGGCTGCTTTCTTTCTGTTTTTAAAATTTTATGTGGGAAATTTACGGAAAATGTGGATATGAGTGAATTTTTTGTGGGCGGTGCCTGCAGTTTTCCCTACAGGAGCTAAGACAAAGCAGACTGCAGGCAGAAAATGTTTCTGCGTCGCCATGCTCCTGCTCTATAAAAATGCAGGGGGATTGTAAGCAGTGTAAGTCATAGAGAAATGATGCATCACTATGCTCCTGCTTTATAAAAACACAGCAGTGTTAAGCATGAAAATGCCTGGCTGTTGATTTTATCAGGGCAATTAAAGAAAGTTTATTTAAAGGAATTATAAGCAAGAAATTCTTCCATGGAACCTGTATATACATTTATATCTATATTGGGAGAATAGTACACATTTCGTATCCACAAATCATACTCGTCAAAAGCATCCTTTATAAAGTCATAATATGCAGGGTATGTAGTGTAAATAACGGGCTTCTTTTTTGTTTATCGATAAGCAAATTTACTGAAATATAAATTGCCGGACTGTTTATCTGCAATAACAGCATAATTTCCATCACTTGCATATTTGATGCTGGTAAACACAGTTACTCCGTTGCATATAGTCTGGCAGCATGTGGGTTTCAGCAGATAGTTTATCATATCATTCTCTATTTCTTAATAGTTTTTTTAAAATTACAAGGAATAATAGCAACAGTTCAGCCAGAAGATTTAGTATTGGTTATGTTTTTATTTCGGGCATTCTGCTGGACGATAGCAATATTCCGTGATACCATAAACTTATGAATGTATTTGCTGATAAGACTGGAAAGGCATGGTGATTTCTATGAACGAAAGACAGCAGATAATATATATGCAGGTAGGAATGATAAAGCGGGCTTCTGAAAAACAGGAAAAAGATGAAGAAATACGTTATCAAATGCGGAATGAAATTGAAGACATTATTAAAAAGTGTCATATTGATAGAAGTAAATTTCATGAAGTGGCAAAGAATTATTACGATAAGGTACTCTGCAAGTTATATTATACATTCTGTGACTATATAAAATATCCGTCCATTCAAATTACATATATGTGGACAAGATTCCGAAATGATTTAAAAAGCACAAATATTATCAGGGCAGATCGGAATACATGGGAAGAATATATTTGTAAGATGGATAATCTTATTCCGGAAAAGGATTTTATAACAACGTATTATTTTATTGTTGATGGTGGCTGGGTATATGAAGGGGAGTTGGATGAGATAAAAAAAGTTTTATTAGAATACCCGGTTACTATGGATGATTTTTACTTTTTTCCAAAAGATTATAGATGGCTTATATATCATTGTGAAGATGGCGATTGCATGTGCAGGGTTTGGAACTGACTGTATGAAGCTGCAGCTTATTTTTAATTATAACAGAATTTGGCATATTTTCTATAAAATATAAGCACTTTAAATTATCCGTATTTAAAAATATATGTTTGAAGGAAAAGAAGAATGATAAAACTGATAAAAGGCGATATTACAAAAATTGATTGTGTAGAAGCAATCATAAATGCAGCAAACAGCAGCCTGCTGGGCGGAGGCAGCGTGGACGGCGCAATCCACAGGGCAGCAGTTGATTTATTATTGAAAAATAAGGAATAAAAATCAGATATATACTTATAAAAATAAAAAGGTACAATGAAAGAATGGGATGAAAGGCAATGTTTGCAGATGATATCAATACACTGCATAAATTAGTAAAAAAGTTTAAGAGATTTCAAAAACGGTATTATCCACAGATTACAGAAGAAAATGATAATGGCGAATGGGAAATTGGATATAAATTATGGGATGAAATGAACAATGCATATCTGGCTATTATAGAAAAATACCAGGCAAAATGTATTAAGAAAAATCTGTTAAACGATATGTTATATGTAATTGCCAGAGACAGTGAGTGTTCCAATTTGTTAATTGAAACGCTGGAATATCCGGAGTGGTTTGAAATCTTGTGCAGGCATTGTATAAAAACAAATTATTATAATGCTAAATGGCAGTTTGCAGAGCAGCTTGGAAGCTATAAAAAGGAGAGTGATGTTATAGAGTTACTCTTTTACTTCATAGAATCCGGTGATGAATACACAGAACGAATGGCTTTGAAGTCTCTATGTGAGCATTATCCCTGGCAGGCAGAAAAGTATGCTGTGAAGTTTTGGGAAAGAAATATTTACAGTGCGGATGAATATCAAAAAATGATGGCATTATACGCATTATATAAAATAAAATCTCCACTGCTAAAAAAATATATTACAAAATCTTATGAAACAGAATACTTTTATTTGAAAAAATGGGCGGATAGATATGCAAATGAGATGGGAGAAAATCAGTTCATGGAAAAATGGGATTTATACACAAAATACAGAGAAAAAACCGGAAAAGAATGCGTCAGAGGAGAAAAAATTCCAAATGACCTTTATCATCTGACAGTACATGTGTGGATACGCAACAGTAAAGGAGAGTATCTCATCTCTCAACGTTCTGCCAGCAGGCCTACATTTCCCCTGATGTGGGAATGTGCAGGAGGCTCCGTGCTAAAGGGAGAAAGCAGCATAGAAGGAGCATTAAGAGAGGTAAAAGAAGAAGTAGGTCTGGATTTGCAAAAGGATGCGGGGAAACTGCTTTTTTCCAAAATACGCGGCGGTGATGTGGAGTATGAGGGTAAGGTACATAACGATATTATGGATGTCTGGCTGTTTCCCTATGATGGGGAGCTGCAGTTAGAAGCCGCTACCACGGATGAGGTGGCAGCCTGTAAATGGATGACTGTTTCTGAAATCAGAAAGCTGTATGAGGAGAAAAAGCTGGTGCAGAATATGGATTACTTTTTCTGCGTGATGGAGGAGCAGATATTCCAAAAAACAGGATTTTAGGGGATATTTCATTTCAGGAGCAGTTTTTTTACGGAAAATTGTATAAGTAAGATTGTCCTGAAAAATATTTATTGTTCAGATTTAACATTACTTTCCATATCCTGTCCGCTATAAACAATACGGATGATGGTTACGGTCATGGTAACGGAATTGACAAGATAGAAGATAATATAATTATCAACAGGTACCTTATGCATATGCATGCTTTTCCAAGGGTTCCAGTCAACGATGGCATATCGCATTGGCATAAAATCAAGTGAGCGGATTTCTTTTCGGATACGGTTTACTTGATTTAATGCGGTATCAGGTACCTGTAACTCATAGGCAATATAGGAATATATTTTTCTGATATCATCCAATGCCTCTGAAGAATAAACAATTTTGTAAACATCACTCATATATCAAACTCTTTAGCAAGTTCCGCATCCACTTCATCCGCAGTGTAAGTTTTGCCGGATTTTAAGGAATCAATGCCTTTCGTAAGTTCTGCATCTATTTCGACATGGCTCATGCCACCGATTGCTGTAGGTTTTGCAGATGGTAAATGAAGGTCAAGGGGGAGCCCTCTTGTTAAAACAATCTGACTATAAAGCATTTGGATAGCGCTGGATGGAGAAATACCCAACTGACTCAAAATATTTTCAGCATTTTCTTTTAATCTGGTATCTATTCTTGCATAAACAGCAGAAGTGTTTGCCATAAGTATCACATCCTTTTTTCTTTATTATACCCATAAATGCTTGCAAATGCAAGCAATGTCATTAAGGGTTTACAGTAAATGAGCAGTCTTGATTTAAATAGTATGGCAAGATAGGAATTTCGAGATTTTCCATACGCGTTTTACGTCATATATTTGCCACCAACAAAGTTTTTATAAAAGTTATTGACAGTAAATGAACAGAAGTGCTAATATGATAAAAAATTTAAAAGGAGCACATACAAAATGAATCAGAACTTACATTCAAGACTATACATGTACATGTATGATAGACGTATTTACTCATAACTGAGTACAGGATATGCACAGTTATGAGCCGATAGGTCTTATATGTCTGTGCATAAAGGAGAATGTAAGCTGCTTTTTTATATATTGCATCTTGTATTGAAATTATCGCATCAGGCATATAGTCGTCTGGTGCGTTTTTACGTAAAAAAGTTTTACTGTAGATTTTCTGTCTACAGAAAATTATTTACTGAAAGCCCATCGAGTAAACCAGGCTATTACAGGCTGTTTGCTGAAAAACAGTAGTAGGCGTTTGTAAAACGACTAATAATATAATTATACCAAAGGAGAAATCAGCATGATTTTAACAGAATTTGATTCAGAAAAAAAGCCTTCATCAATCCGGAGGATATCATAAAGCCCGTAGAGGGAATGCCCAAAGTTGCCATAGCCTGTTACTCCCATATTACATTTGAACGAATGCTTAAGGGGCTTAAGGCAGAAGAGATAGCTGCCACAAGTACGGCAAATGGTGTAAAGCCGGTCTACAAGGCAAAATACAAGGATATGGAAGTTGCGCTTTTTATGATTGATGTAGGCGCTCCCGCCAGCGTAGCAATGCTGGAGGATGTATTTATGATGGGAGCTGAGAAGGTGGTTATTTTTGGAACCTGCGGCGTGCTGGACAAAAGCATAGAGGACTGCTCCATCATTATTCCCGATTGTGCAGTAAGGGATGAGGGCACAAGCTACCATTATGCACCTGCGGCGGATGAAATAGAAGTAAATGAAGCATATCTGGATGTTTTTACAAAAATGCTGGATGAGCTGCATGTGCACTATACCGTAGGGAAGACATGGACGAACGATGCTATCTATCGGGAAACACCGGAAAAGATAAAACGCAGGAAGCAGCAGGGCTGCATTTGTGTTGACATGGAATGCTCTGCAAATGCGGCTGCTGCCAGATTCCGGGAAAAGGGACTCATACAATTTTTTTATGCGGCAGATAATCTGGATGCGGAAGAATGGGATATAAGGAGCCTGAGCAATGACGCAAAGCTGGAAGAAAAGGACGGCATTGCCATGATTGCACTGGAGCTTGCAGCCAGAATTTAATGTTCCATAAAATTTGACTATCCTCCCCCGCTGTGTTAGTCTAATTTTATTCCCATTTTTTAGAAAAATAGGGTATAATCATAATAAATACAATTACCATCATCTAAAATGATTACAAAAGGAGAAACAACATGACAAATAAAGGAAAGTATTATATAACAACAGCCATTGCCTATACATCCGGCAAGCCCCATATCGGCAACAGCTACGAAATTGTTCTTGCCGACAGCATTGCCAGATTTAAAAGAAAGGACGGCTACGACGTGTTCTTCCAGACAGGAACTGATGAACACGGACAGAAAATCGAATTAAAAGCGGAAGAAACAGGCGTCACCCCAAAGGAATACGTGGATAACGTGGCAGGCACCATAAAGGGTCTCTGGGATTTGATGGATACTTCTTATGACAACTTTATCCGTACAACGGATGATTTCCATGAAAAGCAGGTTCAGAAAATATTTAAACGTCTTTATGACCAGGGTGATATATATAAGGGGGCATATGAAGGCATGTATTGTACCCCCTGTGAATCCTTCTGGACGGAATCCCAGTTAGTGGACGGCAAATGTCCGGACTGCGGAAGGGAAGTAAAGCCTGCCAAGGAAGAGGCATATTTCTTTAAGATGAGCAAATATG
>CANCYR010000080.1 GCA_947382355.1 uncultured Lachnospiraceae bacterium | reverse complement strand
AGCGCGATTAGCTCAGTTGGTAGAGCACCTGACTCTTAATCAGGGTGTCCAGGGTTCGAGCCCCTGATCGCGCATTCTATAAGTACCATTTTTAAGGACCTGCGAGCCTTGGGGATGGTGCTTTTTTTTTTGCGTTTTTTATTTTAACATTATTTCTGCAGAATGAAAAGTATTTTATGGAAGTTCCAAAAGTTCCGGCAGCCGTTTTCCCCACAGGCACCGGGATGGGCTTTGGAATTAAAATGATTTCTTAAGCCGCCCTTATAAAAACGCCAGCGCTTGGCGAGGTATTTTCGAGCTTAGCACTGCTGCGTTTTTATCAGAGCGAGAGCGTGGCGGTGTAGAAACATTTTAATTCCAAAGCCCATCCCGGTGCCTGTGGGGAAAGCGGCTGCCGGAACTGTTACAGTCCTTTTGCCCTTAAGCTTTAAATTTTACTCAATGTCGACTATTTTCGTTGCTATTTTATTGCAGAACATTACATCATGCTCAACAATCAGCATAGTAGGCTTGTATTCTAAAATTAATTTTTCAATCTGTATTCTGGAAAATACATCTATATAATTTAAAGGTTCATCCCAGATATATAAGTGTGCCGGGGTCAGCAGGCTGGAGGCAAGCAGCACCTTTTTCTTCTGGCCTTCCGAAAACTGTTCCATGGTTTTGGCAAACTGTGCACGTTCAAAATCCAGCTGGCGGAGAATGGCGCAAAATAAGTGTTCTTCTATTTTTCTTTCTGCACAGAATTTAGAAATACTGCCCTTTAAAAAGGAAGTATCCTGATTGATATAGGATATAATTATTCCGGAAGCGGTTTCCAGCCTTCCTTTTTCTATCAGATTGTCTTGTAGGTCGCCCTCGTTTTGGGATGCATGTTTTAAAAGGGCTTTTATCAGGCTGGATTTTCCGCATCCGTTTTTCCCTTTCAGGACCACTCTTTCACCCTGGTTTATTTCCATGTTCAGGTTTTCAAAAAGGTATTCTTTTGAAGCCTCATAGCCAAGGCTGTATTCCGTTGCAGCGCATAACACGGTTTTGTGATGCTTTAACGGAAAGATTTTTAAATCCACAGGGTTTTCTATATCCTGTAAAAGACCCTCTTTTTCCATTATTTCCTTGTCAATCCGGTTTTCCATCTGTTTTACGCGGCTTTGCATTTTTTTGGTCTTTGCGCCGATATATGCCCTTGTGGCTATGCACCGATCATGCTCCTTTACAGGGTCAAAGCCTATTTTTGTGCTTTCGTTTTTTTCTGCCCATTGCTGTGTGCGGGCTGCTGCTGCTTTTAATTTGCCGATTTCTTTTTTGTGCTTTTCATTTTCCATTTGGGCAAAAGCATCTTTTCTCATTTTATTTTCCCACCAGCTGGAAAAATTTCCGCTCTGGATTTCAATGGAGCGGCGGTTCAGTACTAAAACATGGTCTATGCAGGCATCCAAAAGGTCCCTGTCGTGAGATACGAGGATAAAGCCTTTTTTTCCTGCAAGATATGTCTTTACGATTTCTCTTGATGTCTGGTCTAAATGGTTGGTGGGTTCATCCACTAACAGGAAATCATTGTGACCGGAAAACAGCACTGCCAGCATTACTTTGGTGCGTTCCCCGTGGCTCAGTGTTTCAAAGGGGCGGTACAGCACCTCTCCATCCACCTGCAGTTTGTCCAGCTCGCAAAGGACTTTCCATGATTCACAGCTTGGTTTCCACCGCTCCATAAGGTTTGCGGCACATTCTTTTTTATCCGCCTGAGTTATCTGATATGGGAAGTAATCGAAGACGGTGGAAGCGCTGATGGTTCCTTTGTATTCATATTTTCCTAAAAGCAGGTTTAAGAACGTGGTTTTTCCTTTCCCGTTTCTTCCGATAAATCCCAGCTTCCAATTGGTATCTATGGAAAATGAAACGTTTTCAAAAATATTGTCAAAGCTTCCTTCATAATAAAAGGTCAGGTTATTTACATTTATCAAAGACATATATATCCTCCTGTTTGTTTTGTGTGTTGAGTCAGGCATCCATTTTATTTGTCAGGCTGCAATTTTGTCTGTGGCGGCGGGTAAAATTATGGCGGCGGGATGCCGGGCAATTGTCTGAAATAAAAAAAGAATCATTTGCTGTCAGGCTGCCAAAATGATTCCGGATTGTGTGCTCTTTGTCTCTGATTTTTATATGCATTTTTTGTGTGCATTTTTTTATGTGCATGGGTTGGTTTATGCTTTTAAATATTAAAATTTTGCACGAAAAAAGAGAGGTTATGAGAACATAATCCACTTTTGGCAACATGAATAGGCTGCAGCAGGAATGCTGCATGTAATGGGGTTCATGTTTTCAAAAGTAGATTATTTCCTCATCTTTTCACCTCTCTCGTTGATATATGGGTATTATATAGGTTGTGGTGGGGGGTGTCAATCTGTCTTTTTAAAAAAGCTAAAATTAACCCTTTTCACTGCACTCTTTTTCCACCTTGCCGTTTCTGTCATAAGAAAGCCTGGTGATACCGCCGTTCTTCCCGGTCATGGCAGTGAGGCGGTTCCTTGTGTCATACTCATAGCTTACCGGGACTCCAAACACATCTGTTACTTTTGTTAAATTTCCTGCTTTGTCATATTCATAGGTGAAGCAGTTGTGGATGTCTCCTCCGTTGCACACATCATACTTGTAAAGCTCTTCTTCCTTCTCTGTCAGCCTCTTGATCCGGTTGTCTGCCCTGTCATAGGAAAATTCCTCAAGACCCTTCGGGTACTGCACCTTCACAAGCCTGTTCAGGCTGTCGTACTGGTAGCTGGTCTTTCCTGCCAGGCTTTCCTTACTGGTTCGGTTTCCGTTGCCGTCATAGCTGTAGCGGTAGTCCGTTAACAGGGTCATGCTGTCTTTGTCCATTGCAGGGATGCCAAGGCGGCTCCTCTTTTCTTCTTCCACCTCTCCTTTCATCCTGGTCCACTGGCGGGTCAGGTTCCTGTCACGGTCATACTCGTAGTGGGTGGTCAGTTTATCTCCCACGCTAAGACTCTTGATGGTGCCGTTGCTATGGTAGGTATATCTGGCACTGAAATCATTATCCCTTACTTCTTCTAATAAATCAAGGGCGTTGTAGGTGTATCGTGTCTCTTTTCCGGTAATGTCTTTCTGGAGGGTGCGGTTGCCGTTCAGGTCGTACTGGAAGCTTAAAAGGACCTTCCCGCTTGCCTTTTTTTCATGGAGGCTTCCGTCCGGGTAGTAGGCATAGTCGTAGCGCATCCCCCCGCCTATGGCATAGGCAAGGCTCCCGTCCTTGCGGTAGCCGTAGGCTTCCTGCAGGCCGCTTGCCTTATGTTCCCTGCGCACCGGGTCGTGGTACATGTTGTAGGCATAGGTGGTCTCGCTTCCGTTCCGGTCCCTGTGCCTGCACAGGCGGCCTTCTATGTCGTAGTGGAAGTATTCCGTGTTGCCGGAGGCATCCGTCCTGCTGCTTAGGTTTCCTGCCGTGTTGTAGGCATACTCCACCTGGCGGCCTTCCCCGTCGGTGGCTTTTGTCATGTTGCCGGCAAGGTCGTATTCGTAGGTCTCCCTGCTGCTGTCAGCCTTCAGGATCTCCCGGATCCTTCCCCAGGCGTCCACGCTGAAGCCCGTACGGTTCCCGTTTCCGTCCGTGGTGGCGGTCAGGTTGCCAAGCGGGTCATATTCATAGCTTTCCTCTGCCTGTCCCGTTGTGGCTGCCTGGATCTTTCTTCCCATGTAATCATACACGAAGCGGATGCCGCTCCCGGCATTGTCCGTTTCCTGCTCCAGTTCTCCGTATGGGTTATAGCTCCGCTCGTAGATAAGGGTCCCGTCCGGTCCGGTTAGGGAGATGATTCTGTCTGATATGTCATAGCCGTAACGGTAGCCCTCTGCCCCGTTTCCTTTTTCACTGCATTCTTTCGGCAGCGCCATGCTTTCCACCCTGCCGTTCCTGTCATAGGTGAGTCTGGTGATGCCGCCGTTTTTCCCGGTCATGGCGGTCAGGCGGTTCCTCACGTCATACTCATAGCTTACCGGGACTCCGAATACGTCTGTTACTTTTGTTAAATTTCCTGCTTTGTCGTATTCATAGGTGAAGCAGTTGTGGATGTCCCCTCCGTTCTCTTTGTGTTCCTCCTTCACCAGCAGACCGTCGGCGTCGTATTCCCTGAGGATTTCATTGCCGGAGGGCGTGGTGATTTTTGTCACGTTCCCTTCCGGGTCGTACTCGTAACTGGTCTGGGCATAGCCTTTTCCGCAGCCCTCTTTGTCCGCCGTCTCCGCCACCCGTTCCAGCCTTCCGTTGCTCCGGTAGAAGCAGTGCAGCTCCCTCCATTTCCCTTCCTCCATCTTTTCCATAATGGAGGTCAGGGCGTTCCGGCTGTTGTAGGTATAGCGCAGCTCCGCCCCTGTGGTGTCGGTGATGCGGGTGATGCGGCTGATTTTGTCGTATTCATAGGAGATTACATGGATCCTGCCGTTCCGGCTGGTCCCGCTCCGGTAGTCCAGGAAGCGCTTTTCTTTTGTCAGGTTTCCGTTTTTGTCATACTCATAGGTGGTAAGGCGGTAGAAGACCTCTCTGTGGTCTTTGTCCCTGTGGGTGCTGCCCCCGCCGCCTTCATTTGCGCAGCTGTCATTTCCATCTCCCCTGTTGTCTTTATCATCACTGCCTTTGCCCCTGTTGCCTTCATTCCCGTTTCCTTCATTTCCGCCGCTATTATTTCCTGGGCTGTCGTTTCCATTTCCCCGGCTGATTTTTACCGGCTCCCTTTTCTCCAGCATCCAGCCTGCCAGGTTGTAGGTATACAGGGTTCCTATCCTTTCTTCGTCCGTATCCCCCAGCTCATATCCCTTGGCGTCGATTTCCTTGGTGATGTTGCCGCACAGGTCGTACATGAAGGCATGCTCCATCACGCCCTCTTCGTTCCGTATCCCGGTAAGCCTTCCCACTTCGTCATAGGTGTAGCGGGTGCCCCTTGCGGCTTCCCCGTCCTTTGCATAGGCTTCCGGGCGGATGTATTCCGTCAGGTTGCCTTCCGGATCGTAGCGGAAGCATTCCGTTTCCCCTTCCGGGTAGATGGTCCTTATGCGGTTGCCGTCATGGTCGTACTGATGGATGACGCCGGTCCCGTCCTTGGTGGCAGGGTCGTAGCAGTTGGGGTTCACTTCCTTGGTCACGTTCCCCTCGGAGTCATTCTCATATGCCTTCACCCTTCCCATGGGGGAGGTCTCCCGCACCAGCCGGTCCAGGTCGTCGTATTCGTAGCGGGTTGCCTGGTCCCGGAGGGCGCCGCTTCCCTTATGTCCCGGGGAGGTCTTCCGGATCAGGTTGCACATCCGGTCATAGTCGTAGCGGGTCTCGTTGCCCTCCTCGTCCTCCTCCTTGGTCACGAAGTCCGCATCGTTGTAGCCGTAGCGCAGGGAGCCGAACTCGTTCTCCACTGCCATGTTCCGCCCTGCCTTGTCGTAGGCATAGCGGATTTCCGTCCCCTCCGCATTCCTCATGGAGGAATACAGGGCGAAGCCGGTCTGGTAGGCATAGGCGGTTTCGTTCCCTTCCGGGTCCGTCTCCCGCACCAGCCTGCCGGCGCTGTCGTAGGCATAGGCATAGGTCTGCATGGTCCTGCTGTCCAGGCGGCGGCTTTTTCTGGTCATGTTGCCGGCTGGTCTCGCCGCCGTTCCGGTCCCGCTCATAGATGACATTATGCCATTCATCATAGCGCTTTTCTTCCCAGGTGCCGTCCTCGTAGGAGGTGATGGTGGGGAGCTTCTCCTTCCCGTTGGACAGCTCCTGGCGCACCACCCTGCCTTTGCGGTCATAGTGGTTCACCACGTAGGTCCTGCCGTTCTGGTCGGTGACGGAGCGGATGTAGCCCTCCGGGGTGTACTCATACCGGATGCTGCCGCCGTTTGCAAGGGTGGCCTTGGTCAGGAAGTCCCCTTCGTATTCGTAGGTGAGCTTCCTTCCCAGGATGTCCGTGATTTCCGTAATCTTGCCATGCTTCAGGGCGAAGTTTAGGAACTGCCCTCCCGGATATTCTATCCGCTTGGGTACGCCGTCCTCATAGATGTATTGGGTGCGGTTGTGATATTCGTTTTATATAGTAAAAATATGTTGCATATATAATCTCGTCTTATATATAGATATAAACTTAAAATAATTTTAAATAATAAATTTTCTCATTTGGCAATATTTTCTATTATGCAAATATTATCAAGTTTATTTATGGTAATACTTCCCCACTATTTTATTCATTTCATCATCATTAAATGATTCAATCTTTTCTTTTAATGTCATATCACCTTCCATTTTATCTAAATCTAATCCATTCTGTAACATCATCTCAAGAATAGCATTGTTACTCTCATTTATTTTTCCTATCGCTTCTAAAACTGGTGAAAACCCTCTTTTATCATTTATATTAGGATTAGCACCTAGCTCCAATAATATCTCTATTGCTTCTAAATAATGACTTTGACATGCCCTATGAAGGTATGATATTCCTTTGTCGTCTTGAAAATCTGGTTCGACAACATTTCTAAGTTTCTGCAATAAATCATCGGATTTTTCAATGCCCAATCTAAAAAATATTTCATCTCTATTATACATATTTGGATACATTTTCTTATTCCTTTCTACTACGTTTAATGTTTTTCCTCGAACTTATGGCTCCTATTACTATAAATATCTTGCCATGCATAAAAATCAGGATTATTCATAAAATCATTAAATTGTTGCTGAGTCATTCCTTGACTCTCAGCCCAATCGCGATAATATGCAAACTCATTACCTGTTGTATGACCTAATTCAACATTACTTGGGTCTACCCATTTATCACTTATGCTATCATATATTTGGCCTGTTTTGTAGTCCACCTTTGTACTAGCATTTACTGCGTCTATAGTTGCTTGTCTGATATAAGGTCTGTTCAAATAATGGTCAGAGTTACTTGGTAGACCAACCTCTGCATTCGAAGCAAATTTTCCATCTGGTCTGTGCCATCTTCCTGTTGAATCTTGATAATAACCTAATGATTTATTCTTTTCATTCTGCAAATACTTCTCTGCCGCATCTATTCCTTGATTCTTTCGTATCAATTCATAGTTTGCCATCCGGTTTGCGTCTTGTGCAGTCATCCCCTGCTCACGATATTTCTTATATAAATCCTGCTTTTCCTGACATGGATAATATCCGCTGGGATCTACATATCCAATTGGTAAATTCCTACAATAAGCATACAGATTCAACCCATCCCCATAATAAGTATCTTCCTGTGTGAACCTCCCAATCACAGGGTTGTAATATCTGGCTCTTAAATAATATTGTCCTCCTATCGGATCAAAAATCTCCCCATTATATCCGAAGCGATTTTCTACCTCTTCTTCTTTCTCCCGGAAGTCCCCAAAGGCTCCGTACTCATAGTAATTCCTTAAACCATAACTTCCATTCCCATCCCCACCAAGCACATGGGTGATGCTCCCCTGCTCGTCAGAGACATAATGGTAATAAATTCTTGCGCTCTCACTGTCAGAAGCTACTAAGTTGTACCCTCTTATAAGGCGGATGGTGTTCCCGTCTTCCTTTTCCTCTACTACTGCCTTACGGTCATTATACAAAAACTTTACAAGCTTCCCGTTCTCTTCCATTTCATGGCGCAGTCCTTCCCCATCATAATGGTTAACTTGCACCTTGTCTTCAAAGTTTATGATCTTCTTCTGGCGGTTGAAGCCATCGTAAGAATAAATGCTCTCCTGGCTATTTCCTTCCGTTTTCCTCTCTTCCCGTAACAGGTTTCCTTGGTTGTCATACTGGAAGATGAATGTACAGAATGGAATGATGCTATCAGGTTTTCCTATGGCTGCCTGTGTTCTAGTTTCCATCTCTTTCGTTCTTTTTGGTGCAGTCGTTCCAGTATTGTCTAGGTTCAGTTCATTGCCGGGACTTGTGGACATCTCTGTCTTACTGTCCAGTTTCCTTCCTGCTCCAAGCTTTCTAATCTGTTTTTCCACCATGCGGTTGCAAACATCATACTTGTAGAGCTCCTCTTCCTTCTCCGTCAGCTTCTTAATCCTGTTGTCCGCCCTGTCATAGGAGAACTCCTCAAGGCCCTTCGGGTACTGCACCTTCACAAGCCTGTTCAGGCTGTCGTACTGGTAGCTGGTCTTTCCTGCCAGACTTTCCTTGCTGGTTCGGTTTCCGTTGCCGTCATAGCTGTAGCGGTAGTCTGCCAGCAACGTCATGCCATCTTTGTCCATTACCGGAATGCTAAAACGGCTTCTCTTTCCTTCTTCCACCTCCCCTTTCATCCTGGTCCACTGGCGGGTCAAGTTCTTATCACGGTCATACTCGTAGTGAGTGGTCAGCCTATCTCCCACACTCAGACTCTTTATGGTGCCATTGCCATGATAGCTGTATCTGGCACTGAAACCATTATCCCTTACTTCCTCCAATAAATCAAGGGCGTTGTAGGTGTATCGTGTCTCCTTTCCAGTGATGTCTCTTTGGAGGGTGCGGTTGCCGTTTAAGTCGTACTGGAAACTTAAGAGTGTCTTCCCACTTGCCTTCTTCTCGTGGAGGCTCCCATCCAGATAATAGGTATAGTCATAGCGCATCCCCCCACCGATAGCATAGGCAAGGCTCCCGTCCTTTCGGTAGCCGTAGGCTTCCTGTAAACCGCTTGTCTTGTGCTCTCTCCGCACTGGGTCGTGGTACATGTTATAGGCATAGGTGGTCTCGCTCCCATTCCGGTCTCTGTGCCTGCACAGACGGCCTTCTATGTCATAGTAGAAATACTCCGTGTTCCCGGATGCATCCGTCCTGCTGCTTAAGTTTCCTGCCGTGTTATAGTCATACTTTATCTGATGGCCTTCCCCATCCGTAGCTTTTATCATATTGCCAGCAAAGTCGTATTCATAGGTTTCTTTGCTACTGTCAGCCTTTAAGATTTCCTGAATCCTTCCCCAAGCATCCACACTGAAATTGGTCCGGTTCCCGTTTCCGTCCGTGGTGGCTATCAAGTTGCCCAGTGGGTCATATTCATATCGTTCCTCTGCCTGTCCCGCAGTACTTACATGAATTTTCCTGCCTATATAATCATACACGAACCGAATGCCGCTCCCGGCATTATCTGTCTCCTGCTCCAACTCCCCATATGGGTTATAGCTCCGCTTGTAGATAAGGGTTCCATCCGGTCCTGTCATGGAAATAATCCTGTCTAAGGCATCATAACTATAACAGTACCCTTTTGCCCCATTTCCTTTTTCATTGTACTCTTTCGGAAGGGCCATCCTCTCCACCCTGCTGTTCCTATCATAGATAAGCTTAGTAATCCCACCGTTCTTCCCGGTCATGGAGATCAGGCGGTTCCTCACGTCATACTCATAGCTTACCGGGACCCCGAACACGTCCGTTACCTTCGTCAGGTTCCCTGCTTTGTCATATTCATAGGTGAAGCAGTTCTCGATATCCCCTCTGTTTTCCTTATGTTCCTCTTTTACCAGCAGGCCGTCAGCGTCATACTCCCGCAGAATCTCATTGCCGGACGGCGTGGTGATCCTTACCACGTTCCCCTCCGGGTCGTATTCATAGCGGGTCTGGGCATAGCCCTTCCCGCAGCCCTCTTTGTCCGCTGTCTCCGCCACGCGCTCCAGCCTTCCGTTGCTCCGGTAGAAGTAATGCATCTCCCTCCACTTCCCTTCCTCCATCTTCTCCTTGATGGAGGTCAGGGCGTTCCGGCTGTTGTAGGTATAGCGCAGCTCCGCCCCTGTGGTGTCGGTGATGCGGGTGATGCGGCTGATTTTGTCGTATTCATAGGAGATTACATGGATCCTGCCGTTCCGGCTGGTCCCGCTCCGGTAGTCCAGGAAGCGCTTTTCTTTTGTCAGGTTTCCGTTTTTGTCATACTCATAGGTGGTAAGGCGGTAGGATATCTCCCGGTTTACTTTGTCACTGCTGCCTCTGCTCTTACCGGTTTCGTCCCTGTTTCCTTTGTCACTGCTGGCTTCGCTCCTGCTGCCCTCATCCATACCGCTTTCATTTCCTGGGCTGTCATTCCCGGCTCCCCGGCTGATTTTTACCGGCTCCCTTTTCTCCAGCATCCAGCCTGCCAGGTTGTAGATATACAGGGTTCCTATCCTTTCTTCGTCCGTATCTCCCAGCTCATATCCCTTGGCGTCGATTTCCTTGATGATGTTTCCGCACAGGTCGTACACGAAGGCATGCTCCATCACGCCCTCTTCGTTCCGTATCCCCGTGAGCCTTCCCACTTCGTCATAGGTGTAGCGGGTGCCCCTTGCGGCCTCCCCGTCTTTTGCATAGGCTTCCGGACGGATATATTCCGTCAGGTTGCCCTCCGGGTCGTAGCGGAAGCATTCCGTTTCCCCTTCCGGGTAGATGGTCCTTATGCGGTTGC
>CANCYR010000079.1 GCA_947382355.1 uncultured Lachnospiraceae bacterium | reverse complement strand
TGGAAACCCCGATTCACATCTCCCCGCCTGGTGTGTCCCCTATACAGCTTCGCCAACCCAAAGCGGTAAGGAACATGGCGGGCAAACCACCCCCACTCTTAAAAAATCCTAGCCAAATCATTAAACAACACAAACACCATCAACACCATCAAAAGCACAAACCCCGCAAAATGAACAATTCCTTCCTTCTCCGGCGGAACCGGCTTTCTCCGTACCGCTTCTATCAAAAGAAACACAAGCCTTCCCCCGTCCAATGCCGGAAGCGGCAGCAGATTTAGCACACCCAGGTTAGCACTGAGCAATATAGCAAAGCTTAACATATTCAGAAAAATATAATATGCACCGGAAGGCTTTGAGGCATTATAAATAGTATCCACCGCCTGAGCCATTCCCACCGGACCGGACACATCTTCCTTTTTCACCTTACCCTGAACAAGCATCTGAAGACTCTTGATCGTATTGTCAATCTGATATTTTACCTCATAGACACTATAAAGGAGCGTTCCTCCCAAATCCATCTTCGTGTATTCATAGCCCCCTAATATACCCATATAGTACCTTCCTGCCTCCTTATCATAAAGAGGCTTAATGGTAGTATTGTACTCTTTTCCATCCCTTTCATATACTACCTGAATATCTTCTCCCCCATTCAACATGGAAAAAAAGCTGATTTCCCGATAGAGATGAATCTTTTTCCCGTTCAGGGAAACAATTTCGTCACCTGCCAACAGTCCGGCCGCCTCTGCCGCACCCCCTTCAGACAGTTGGGAAATAACAGGCAAATCGCATCCGATGCCGCCAACAATAATCAATGCCAGAAAAAAAGCCAGTATAAAATTAAAAACCGGTCCTGCCAGCACAGTGGCAATCCTTGCTCCTACCTTTGCCTCCAAAAAAGAACCGGAGCTTTTCTCCAAATCCGTATTGGCAACGAAATCTTTTTCTTCCGTCCCGGATTTTTCCTCTGACTTCTCTAAATCCTTAGACAATACGTCATTGCTGTAGCCCACTTCCCCTTCAAACATACAAGCCCCTCCGATGGGGAAAAGACGAAGAGTATATTTGGTTCCCCCTTTATGAAATTTGAACAATACAGGACCCATGCCCACGCTGAATTCCACTACCGTGATTCCGTTTAGCTTGGCAATCAGCATATGCCCGAATTCATGGGAAATAACTACCAGTCCAAAAATAAGAATAAACAGTATAATACTCATTTTACCACCTGCTCTCTATAAACTCATAACATTCTGTCTCTGTGGCTAATATTTCCTCCAGGGAAGGATTTTCTATTTTTTTATGCCTGCCCATAGCTTCCCCGATTATTTCAGAAATTTCCAGAAACTTTATCTTTCTGTTTAAAAACAGGCTCACTGCTTTTTCATTTGCCGCATTGTATACGGTAGGCATGCTTCCGCCCACGCGAAATGCTTCATAAGCCAGCTTCAGTCCCGTAAAGGTATCTAAATCCGGCTCTTCAAAGGTCAGCTCCTTCAGCTTGTAAAAATCAAGGGTTTCCTCTTTCCTAAAAAGCCTGTCAGGATAAAACAGGGCATACTGGATAGGAAGCTTCATATCCGGGATTCCAAGCTGCGCCATGACAGCGCCGTCCACATACTCTACCATAGAGTGTATGACGCTTTGGGGATGTACTACTACTTTTATTTGCTCCGCCGTCACTCCAAAAAGCCATCCGGCTTCCATAACCTCTAATCCCTTATTGACCATTGTTGCCGAATCAATGGTAATCTTTTTTCCCATAGTCCAGTTCGGATGCTTCAGCGCATCCTCCACCTGAATATCCAGAAGCTCTTCCTTTTTCTTTCCCCGAAAGGGTCCTCCGGAAGCGGTTAATAAAATATTTGCCACCTTCTCCTTCGGCTCTCCGTTTAAGGACTGGAAAATAGCGCTGTGTTCGCTGTCTACAGGAAGAATGGGAACATGGAGCTTTTCAGACAGGGGCATAATAAGATGACCTGCCGTCACCAGTGTTTCCTTATTGGCAAGGGCTATTGTCTTGCCTGCTTCCATGGCTGCTATCGTAGGCCGTATTCCAATCATGCCCACCATGGCTGTTACTACAGTATCCACTTCCGGCAGTGTTACGATTTGCAAAAGCCCTTCCATGCCGGTAAGAATCTTTACCGGCAGATCTTTTACCCTGACTGCCAAATCCTTTGACGCTTCTTCTGTCCACATCACCGCATAGGCAGGGGAAAATTCCCGTATCTGCCCTTCCATTTTCTCCACGTTTTTGCCTGCCGCCAGTGCAAATACCTGCAGCCTTTCTGTCTGTTCCCTTGCAATCTGCAATGTCTGGGTTCCTATGGAGCCTGTGGAGCCAAGCACCGCTATCTTTTTCATTTCCATCTTACTTCCTTCTATACACATAAATTTACTTTTACTTTATTGTTGGGTTTTCTGCCGGCTTCCGGTGCACTGTATCACTGACCGGGCAAATCTGCTTGTCTGCTGCGTTGGATTTTCCGGCTGCAGCACACTAGTACAATGTCCTGTTCAATAAAAGCACCGCCAGATAATAAATCATCGGCGCCGTAAACATAACGCTGTCAAACCGGTCCATAATGCCTCCATGCCCCGGAATCAGTTTTCCGTAGTCCTTTATGGAAAAATTCCGCTTTATTGCCGATGCCGCCAAATCCCCTATCTGACTGATAATTCCGCCAATTCCCGCTATCACGCCAATCAGCCAGATATTTTCCTGTTCCAGAAATCCGAAATGCACCAGTATATAGCCGTACAGCACGCCTACGAAAAAGGCTCCCAAAACGCCTCCTACCGCACCCTCAATGGACTTTTTCGGACTAAGCTTAGGCGCCATTTTATGCTTTCCGATAAGCATACCCACCAGATATGCACAGGTATCACAAATCCATGAACTGATAAAAATCAGCCACACCAGATAAAAACCGTCCTCCAGATTTCTTGTGAGATAAATATAGGACAGCATAATGGGCGCATAAATAAAGGCAAATACCACTGCCATCACCTGATTGGCATGATATTTGGGAAAAGAAAGCACATAAAGAAACATAATGCCGATTAAAGTCAGCGTAATGGTAAGCATAACATATGTTTCTGTATCTGCAAAAAAACGAACCCCATAATATCCTGCCACTCCCAGCATACCGATTATTTCAATGCCGTTCATTTTTTTGTCTTTCTCCACTATCCGGGTTGCCCGGATAATTTCCCAATAGGCTGCTGCTGCAAGGAAAAGACAGAGCAAAAACAAAACGCCTTCCCCCAAAATCAGTGCCGCTGCCAGAACCACCACTAATACAATGCTGCTTAAAAGTCTTTCCAGAAACATATCAGCCCTCCTTTACAAGACCATAGCGGCGGTCTCTGTTCCCATATGCTTCCACTGCCTTTAACAGCTCTTCTTTTGTAAAATCAGGCCAAAGCACATCCGTAAAATAAAATTCCGTATAAGCCATCTGCCAGAGCAGGAAATTGGAGACCCTCTGCTCACCGCTTGTACGAATCAGTAAATCCGGGTCCGGCAGTCCCTTTGTGTCCAGATAGTTTTCAAACAGCTCATCGGAAACAGAAGAAGGCGTTACCTTTCCTTCTGCCACATCTTCTGCCATCCTCTTCATGGCTCTTACCATTTCATCTCGACTTCCATAGTTTAATGCAATCTGAAAATGAAGCCCGTCATTATTCTTTGTGGCCTCTTCCAGTTCGCCTATCCGTTTTCTTATATCCTCATCCAGTCCCGTCTTATCCCCTATGACCCGCACGCACATCCGGTTTTTCTTTGCAGTCTTTAAACATGTCTTCATATAATCCCGCAAAAGCCGCATCAGGGCGTCCACTTCATCCTTTGGACGGCTCCAGTTTTCTGTGGAAAAGGCATAAACTGTCAAATATTCGATTCCCATTTTGTAAGCTTCCTCACAAATAGTCTCCACAGTTTTGCTGCCCTGCATATGTCCATAATTCCTGGGCATCCCTTTTCTTTTCGCCCATCTTCCGTTGCCATCCAGTATAATAGCTACATGCTTTGGCATATTCATACGGTTTTCCTCACTTTCCTACCTTAGAACATAGAAAGCGGGAACAGAGGCAAATTCCTTCTGTTCCCCTTTATTATCTTAAAATCTATACGGTCATGATTTCTTTTGACTTTTCTTCTACTAAAGCCTCTACTTCTTTTACGAACTTATCCGTAAGCTTCTGCAGTTTTTCTTCCAACTGCTTGATTTCATCCTCGGAAACCTCCGTTTTTGCCAGCTTTTTAAAGGCATCATTTCCATCCCTTCTTATATTTCGGATAGCCACTTTGCTGTCCTCGCCTTTTTTCTTCACTTCTTTTACCAGATCTTTTCTTCTTTCTTCTGTCAGTTCCGGAAAAACAAGGCGGATGACCGCACCGTCATTAGAGGGGGTAATACCTACATCTGAACTCATAATTGCCTTTTCAATTTCTTTGATCAGGCTTTTTTCCCATGGGGCAATCTGAATCATTCTTGCTTCCGGCACGCTGATATTTCCCACCTGCTGGATTGGCGTAGGGGTTCCGTAATAATCTACTTTAATTTTGTCAAGCACATGCGGATTGGCACGTCCTGCCCGGATTGTTACAAAATCCGCCTCTAAAAAATCATATGCTTTTTTCATTTTCTCTTCATAAGGTACCAGTCTTTCATCCATTTGTCTTTTCCTCCCTAAACAATTACCTTCGTACCGGTAAAATTTCCCTTTACTGTATTCACAATACTGTTTTCTTCGTTTAACCCAAATACCCACATAGGCATTTTATTATCTCTTGCCAGAATCGATGCAGTCATGTCCACTACCTGAAGATTCTTTGAAATGACTTCCTCAATGGTAACCGTCTCATATTTTTTAGCATCGGGATTTTTCCCGGGGTCATCATCATAGACTCCGTCTATGGCTTTTGCCAGAAGCACCACCTCTGCTTCCACCTCAACAGCCCTTAACAATACGCCTGTATCCGTTGAAAAATACGGATGTCCCGTGCCTCCTGCAAAAAAGACGACCATGCCTTTTTCAAAATATTTACTTGCTCTGTCCTTGGAAAACAATTTGGTAAAGGAGCCGCATTCAAAAGGCGTTAAAATGCTGGTACGCATGCCCACGGACCGGAATATCTCCGATACATAGATACAGTTCATAACGGTGGCAAGCATTCCAATCTGGTCCGCTTTCGTCCGGTCGATGTTTTCGCTGGAACGTCCCCTCCAGAAATTTCCGCCGCCAATGACGATTCCTACCTGGATTCCATCTTCCGTCAGTTGTTTCACCTGAAGAGCCACTCCTCTTACAGTATCTTCGTCAAATCCGGTTTTCTTTGGACCTGCCAAAGCTTCCCCGCTGAGCTTTAACATGATTCGCTTCATAGTGCACCTCTCTTATTTCTTCTTTAAGTCCTCAAAAAATGCGGTAGGATTCACATCTGCATAGCATTGTGAGCATAAACCTTCAATTACAGCACCGTTATTAATCTGTACGGACTTGGATTTGATATTTCCCATTACAATCGCAGTAGTATCTAAAATAACCGGTCCTTTTACGTCGATATCGCCTTTTACTGCTCCTGCAATTGCTGCGCTTGTAGCAAAGATATTACCGATGATAACAGAACTTTGTCCAATCTTAATAACGCCCTCTGAGCGAACTTCGCCATTGATATTTGCAGAATCCGCATAAATCTCTGCTGCCTTGGAGTCTCCGTTGATACTTCCTGCCACATCCATCTTTCCTAATGTTTCCACATTGCCGTTAATAGTTCCAAGTATCTCTAAAGAGCCTTTTGAGCTGATATCACCGGTTATCGTCATTCCTTCAGTAATGATTGATGTTTCATCGCTTGCCACACCTGTAAGTTTTGTTGTTTCTGCCATTTTTCTATCCCCTTTGCTTTCTTGTTCCTCTACATTTTTTTCTGACTGCACTTCTTCCTGTATTGGCTGCATAAATACCTGTTCCTCCTTTTCTTCATAAACCGGGGTTTCCGGTAATTTTTCTTCTACAATATTATTCTCTTCTATTTCTTCTATTTCTTCAAAATCATCCTCAAGATTGCTGTTTTCCTCCATAAACTCCTCTTCCATGCCACTGCTACTTTTTGCCGGCTGTTCTTCAAAATCATCTTCCAGACCGTCTTCTTCCTCAAAGTCATCCTCCAGATTACCGCTTTCTTCCTGAAAATCTTTCTGGAAATCAACATCAAATTCTTCAGCTTCTTTCAGGGCAGCCTCTACATCTGCTACCATATCCGGAGAATACTCCTCTTTGTTTCCTTCACCCTCATCTTTTAGCAGGGCATCCAATTCAGCCGGATCAATTACTATTTCCGATGCCTCCTCTTTTTGGGCCTCTTTTTTCCCGGAAACCTCTTTCTTCACTTCCTCTCTTTCCTGACTTTGAATTTCTTCCGCTTCCTGCAAGGCCTCGTCCGGCATCAGTTCATTAACCGCCTGTGACAGGTCTTCTTTTAAATCTTGAAAAAATCCCATTTTATTATCCTCCGTCTGTTAATATTCTATCTTACTTTTTTTTATTTAAAACATGCTGTACTCTTACTGTATCATCCGTTATGGGCAGGATTTCCACGTTCTCCATAGACTGTAGCGTTTCTATGATAACGGGAAGCGCCTCCACAGTTGTCGTCTTGTCATCTGCATCGTGCATCAATACTACTGCCGTAGAATATTCTTCTATATTGTTCAATACATTTCCCACGATTTCTTCTGCTGATAGCTTGCGGCCCGTTGCATCCAGACTGGAAACATTCCAGTCAAAATAGTCAATATCCTGTTCCTCCAGATAGGCAATCAGGTCTTCCATATCCACCTGACTTACGGTATTGCTGCTCCCTCCTGGAAATCTGCAGATTCTGGACCAGGTTCCGGTCACTTCATAAATATATTCCTGAAGTTTAGTAAGGTCCCGGGCATAAGCATCCACACTGGCATAGATTTCATTGTATCTGTGGCTGTATGAGTGCATTCCAATCGTATGCCCTTCCTCCACGATTCTCCGGTAAAGAGGTTTGTATGCTTCTCCTTCTTTTCCCACCACAAAAAAGGTCCCATGTACCTGATATCTGGCAAGAATGTCCAAAATCGCTTCCGTATTGCCGCTCGGCCCGTCATCAAAGGTCAGATACACCTTTTTTGTCTCAGCCTCCGGAAAAACTTCCGCTTCCTCCTGGGCAAATACCTTGATACTCTCTTCCGGCTCCTGTCCGGTATCCTGACTCTGGCTGGACAGGGCAGCTTCCACCTGTTCATCGGCTTCCTTCACTTTCTGCAATTCTCTTTCTGCCTTTAATTCTTCTAACTCCTTTTCCAAATGTCCCACCCTTGCAAACAGAATGATACAAAGAAGTATCGGCAGCAGGATTGCCAGAAACAGGCTGATGATAATAGCCTTTTTTAAATTCTGCACCCGTCTTGCTCTTTTTTCCCTGACCGCTAAAGCTATGTCTTTTGGCTCCGACATGACTATTAGCTCCTTATTTAGATTTTTACATATCTTTTGCTATTGTATCATATTTCCTTGTAGAAAAAAAGAAAAAAGAATGAAATCATCCTTTTTCTTTTTTCTTTTCTTTTTTCTTTTCTTTTTTTAACGGTTAAATTTTTCAAACATTTTTGACATTTCCGTGTATTGCTCTTTAATTTTCAGATATAATCCCACAGTTGCTTCTTTTTTTGCTTCATAATTGGCAATAACGCTGTCATAATTCATCATCAGGCAATCCACCACTTTTTGACTTATCTTATGGTTGCTTGCATCGGAATTAAGAATCGCCTTTATTTTTTCACTGTCAAAAGCTTCTTTATAGCTTCGTTTTCCGTAAAGGGCGCTTAAAATATCCGCTACTGCCACAATCTGCTGGGGAAGGGTCAGCTCCGCTTCCGTAAGCCCCTTGTGATATCCGCTTCCGTCTAACTTCTCGTGATGCCTTACTGCAATCTGCAGCACATCATCATCCACGATTCCCTCTAAAATCATTTCCGTAATCCGCACATGGGCTTTCATGACCTTCATCTCTTCTTCGGAAAGCCTTCCGGAAGACTCTAAAATATTCAGGGGAATACAAAGTTTTCCAATATCATGAAGCAGTGCGCCATAATAAAGGTTCCTTAACTCCACACCGCTTATACGCATGAGCCTGCCCAGCTGTTCCGCAAAATTCACCGTTGACATGGTATGCACCACGGTATGTTCGCTTCTGAAATCAATGGTATAGACAAGCATTTCCAAAAAGCCTTTTTTGTACTTTTCACTGAATACCTGCTTACTTAAAAGCCGGTTCAATTCCTCCTGATAGGCATCGCCTGCCAGCTTTTCCGTAATATGAAAAACCCTTTCCGCCCTGAAAAATAAATCCAGCGCCCTGCCTGAAAAAGCAATATCCCTATATCTGCTAAAATAATCCGGCGGCATTTCAGCATTTTTCATATGCATGAACGTATCCATTTTATCCGCCAGATTCAGACACTCGATAATATGCATATACTTGCTGTTAATCAGGGGATAACGATTAAAATCCAAATGGTGGTACAAAACAATTTCCGCTTTTTCCCCCATGGGCGATAAATATTTCAGAAATAAAAAACCATAAATGGAATGGGTCCATAGATTTTTTGTTTCAAAATCCACAACGTCTTTTACATTTTCTTCCTTGTAGATACCGATATCATGCAAAATCCCCAGCATAGTATAATCCACCAGTTCCTGTTCGGAATAAAGGTTTTCATATTCCAGCATCTTATAAAGAATATATCCGGTTATCTCACCATGAGCTATAATCTTCGGGTTCACAAGGCTTAAGGTTTTCCGGATAATGGCATTTACATTTTCGCTGCTGATCACACTCATTGCACACTCTCCATTTTTACCGGCACAATTCCCCTACCACCTGATTGATAACCTTTCCATCCGCCTTTCCTTTCAGCTCAGCCATAACCGCCTTCATAATCTGTCCTTTATTTTTAGTGTCAATTACATCAGAAAATTTCTCTGTGAGAATTGCTTTTACTTCCTCCGCAGACAGCAGGGCCGGCGCATATTCATTGATGATATCAAATCTTGCCCTATATTCCTCCAAAAGCTCTGTTCTGTCAACCGGACAGCTGTCAAGCTGTTCTTTTGCAGTTTTTAACTCTTTAAGGATGACCCTGTCTATAAGCTCAGGCTTAATATCTTCTCTGCAGCCTTCATCAATGGCCACCTTCTTTACTGCTGAAATCAGTGCGGAAATGCCATCCTTTCTTGTCTTATCCTTTGCCTTCATGGCTGCAATCATGTCCTTTTGCAATTGTTCCATTTCCATAACAATTCCTCCTGCTTATCCTGTTTTCTTATTATTTCATTATAATCCTTTTTTTCGGGAAAGCAAGAAGGTTTCCATCTGAATCACGGAAATCAGGCATACTGCTTTTCTATTTTATCTGTAATATACTTTTCCATCTGTTCCTTTGGAATATTTAAGGAAACAGACAATTCCGAATAAAGATTTTCTTCCGCCTGTTTAAAATATCTGTCGTCTATAGCCGTAATCTTTTTTCCATTTGCCAAACGCTCCTGCTTTCGCAGATATAAGGTTTTAATAATCCGAATCCATTCCCTGCATTGACAGCTTCTGATACATTCCTTGTATTTTGCTTCCCGCAGTTTATCATTGCTAATCCAGAATTCATGAATATTGGGAATATCGTCAATCAGAACATCTGCTTCTTTTTTTGACAAAATTCTCCTAATCACGGTCTTTTGGCCATCCACCGGAGTAAAAATTTTTCCTTCCTTCTGATAATATGGATGCAATACATAATAGAGCCGGTCTTTTGGCACCCCGTCCAAATCCATAGTTGTAACATCCATTATTTCACAGACTCCCATGCTTCCATAAACCACATACTCTCCCTTTTCAAACATTTCATTCACTCCTTTTCTTCCATGAAATCTTCTTGTCGATTACAAATTTCCCGCAAATATCGATGAATCTGCAAATATATTTTATCAAATCAAAGTTGGCTTTTCTAATGGTTTTTTATTCTCTTTTATTTTTTTGTCTATTTTTCCTTATATTTCTCTGTAAATTTTTGTGCAGTTTTTTCCATACACCAAAAAAGTCCGATGTTTTCATAAATCCTGTTTTATTTGTTTTTTAAATATGTTCATTTTAGGAAAGTTTAATCACGTTTCAGTTTTTCTAAAAATTTATCCATTATCATTACAAAAATATGGTTTTCGTTGCATTTTATAAACCTGTCTTAAAAATACTATAAAATATAGACATCGGTTATGCAAAGGAGATTTTTTTATGAAGATGGGTGAAGTACTTGCTGAACTTCGTAAGGATAAAAATTTAAAACAAAAAGATCTGGCTGATCTTTTAAATCTTTCCAT
>CANCYR010000078.1 GCA_947382355.1 uncultured Lachnospiraceae bacterium | reverse complement strand
CTTTAGAAATCATTTTCTGCCTGCAGCCGGTTCTGATTCCTGTGTGGGAAGGCTGGGGGCTGAACTGTTACCCGGTTCCCGTAGAAAAATAGTTTCAGGGATTGCGATAAAAAATTTTCTTTGTTATAATTATTGACAATATAAGAAAATAGAAAGAAGCTATTTTAAACGGCAGGAGGCAGAAGATGAAAGGAAAAGGAAGAAGAAAGAAGCAGATATCACTTATACTTGCAGTGGTATTATTGCTTCAGAGTACGGTTGTGCAGGCAACTATGGAGGGAAACGGGAAACCGGATGGACAGCCCGTTGTAGTGGAAGCTGCAACCATATCCGAAAATCAGGCGGAAAAGGATTTGAACGGGAGCTTTGCAGAGGATAACCGGGAAATTCCGGAGCAGGAGGAAGCTTTGGAAGAGGACGGCGGACCGGGGAATGCAGAAGAGTCTGTAGAAGGCGAAACAGTTTCCGGGAACAGGACAGGTACATCTTTAGATGAGCTTGTGGAGGAAAAGTCTCCTTTTGAAGCAGACAGATATAATCCGGAATATTACAATGCAGTAGTTGACAGGTATCCGTCGGTAAAGCAGGTGGAAAGCCTGTATCTTACCGAGAGAAATCCCAGTTTTGAAAATTACATATTAAATGCTATTGCAAATTTTCAGTATCAGGTGGATGTATCAGCTTATGAGATACCTGTAAAAGATATGTGGACTGAAATCTATCATGTCCTGAACAATCATCCGGAATTGTTTTATGTAACGGTGACCTCGGCATATACGAACCCATATAAGGGAATGGTAGACAGTTATGTACTTACTTATATAGGCACTCAGAGCACTATAGAGGCAGAAAAGGCAAAATTTATAGGAGAAGCCCAAAAAGCACTGGCATATGTGAGCGATGATATGACAGAGTATGAAAAAGCATTGGCTGTGCATGATTATATTATTTTAAACTGTGAATATGATGAAGAAAGCCTTGAGGGGGGAACGATGTCAGGGCAGGCGCATACCGCATATGGGGCGTTAGTAAAAAAGCTGGCAGTTTGTGACGGCTATGCAAAGGCATATCAATACATCATGAAGGAATTGCTTGGTATTCCATGTCAGGTGGTGAGCAGTTCTGAAATGTCTCATGCCTGGAGCCTGATAAAAATTGACGGTAAATGGTATCATGCGGATTTGACATGGGATGACCCGCTTTATGACTGTATCGGAAGGGTATGCCACCAGTTTTTCCTGTTAAGTGACAGTACAATGAGTGATATGGAGCATGAGCATCATGACTGGCAGGTAAAAGATGAAAATAAACAGGATATCAGAGCCACCGATGAAAGATATGCTGATTACAAATGGATAGATGTTTACAGCGGTATGTTCTATGAAGCAGGCAACTGGTATTATGTGAATGCTTATGACAGCAGCATCGTGAAGGATGATGATTTGTCTACAGCTAGTGAAAGTCTGGTTTTTTCTATTGATAATGAAGGAAATCAGACATGGCGAAACAGGGGCAGCGCAAGGATTACGCTTCTTCAGGACAGAATCTATTTTAATACTCCGTCCCTGATAAAGTCTGTTGATTTAGACGGCGGAAATGAACGTACAGAAAAAACAGTGAAAAAAGCCGAGGATGAATCTATTTATGGCTTTATCATTCAAAACAATAATTTTAAGTATACTCTTTTGAATAATGCAGCACAAAAGGTGGATATGCTGGAAGTAAGAACCGACGGAGTGCCGGAGGTTTCTGTTTTAAGCGTGGGAGCAAAAGATTATAACAGCCTTGATATTACCCTAAGCAGGGTGGAAAAAGCAGAAAATGCCACAGAATCCGGTTATGTAATTTACCGGAAGGCAGCATGGGAAACAAAATGGAAAAAGGCGGCATTTTTGGAAGGAGCCGGAAACACTTATTTCAGGGACAGCGGACTTGGAGATGAGATAGAATATATTTATGCTGCCCGCAACTATCAGGTGATAAACGGGGATATCTGTTATGGACCGTTCAGCAATCAGGTATCAGCAGTTACTATGAAGGCTAAGGTAATACAGCCGAATCCCGGGCCGTCACCGGCACCTTCTCCTGCACCAAAGGACACAGCAGAAAAAGGAAAAGTGTATTTATGCGGAAATTATAAATATCAGGTGACCGCAGTGGCAAATGGAAAGACAGGCAAGGTAACCCTGAAGGCGCCCAAAAAGAAAACTTATACAAAAGTAACAGTTCCTGCAACCGTAAAGATTAAAGGTGAGAATTATCAGGTAACAGCTATTGATAAGAACGCATTTAAAAACAACAAACAGTTAAAGAGCGTTACGATAGGAAAATATGTGACAAAGATAGGAGCCAATGCATTTTACGGATGTAAGAAGCTGAAAACAGTTTCCATTAAAACCACAAAGCTAAAATCCGTGGGAAAAGGCGCTTTTAAAGGCATTGTAAAAAGTGCGACTGTAAAAGTGCCCAAGTCCAAGCTGGCTGCCTACAAAAAGTTATTGAAAAAGAAAACTACAGGGCTGCCTACAAAAGCAAAGATTAAGAAGGGCTAAAGGATTGATTTTGTATAAAATTTGCTTATTTTGCATAAAAAACTGTATATTTTTTTAAATAATTATGTTATAATGCCAATATGATATATGGGAAGAAAAGTTTCTTATAGAGAATTTGAGAGGTGGACGAAATGGATACAAACATTCTTTTGGAAAACGGTACGAATGAGCTTGAAGTATTGGAATTTAGTTTGGCTGGAAATTCATATGGTATCAATGTGGCAAAGATTCGGGAGATTATTACTTATCAGGACGTTACTCCGGTGCCGAATTCACATCCGAGCATTGAAGGTATTTTCATGCCGCGTGACACTATGATTACGGTAATTGACTTGAAAAACTGTCTCCAAAGAGGTCAGTCTGAGGCAGGAGGATTGTTTATTGTTACTAATTTCAATAAGCTGGATATTGCTTTTCATGTAGAACAGGTAGCGGGCATACATAGAGTTTCGTGGACAGAGATTATTAAGCCGGATGTGACCATATCCGGTTCAGAAGACGGGGTTTCTACCGGTATTATCAAGATGAACGGAAAACTGATTATCATTTTGGATTTTGAAAAAATCGTTGCGGATATCTGTCCGGAAACCGGCTTGAAGGTTGCAGAAATAGACGCATTGGGAGAAAGAACGAGAAATGATGTGCCGATTTTAATAGCAGAGGATTCTCCTTTATTAAATAAGCTGATTGTAGATTCTTTAAAGAAGGCAGGTTATCACAATGTAATTCATACGGAAAACGGGCAGGAAGCCTGGGATATTATTTGTGACTGCAAAGCTAATGGAACCCTTGAGGAACATGTGCAATGTGTGATTACGGATATTGAAATGCCGCTGATGGACGGGCATCGCCTTACCAGGCTGATTAAAGAGGATGATAAGATGAAGGATATACCGGTAATTATCTTTTCCTCTTTGATAAATGATGATATGAAAAGGAAAGGCGAATCCCTGGGGGCAAATGCGCAGCTGTCAAAGCCGGAAATTGGAAATCTGGTAAAGGTCATTGATAAGCTGGTATTATAAGAAGCATAAAAGAAAAGCAGATAAAGCCGAAAACTATGTTTTCGGCTTTCTTTTGGAAAGTGAATGGAAGCATGATAGCGAAAAAAAAGCAGCAGCTTTTAAACAGTATAAAGGAATCCAGGCTTGTTCTGGTAGGGCTTGGAAGGGAATTTCATATAGTAAAAGAACCGTTTACCCGGTGGGAGCTTTATAGAAAGTGGCAGGAAGCAAATACAAATCAAAATTATCTATGGATGGAACCCTTTTTACAGAAGATATGGCTAAAACAGGAGAAGCATTCGGAAACAGAAAAAGCATATGCTTCTTTGGCAAAACTGTTAGAGGGAACGAATTACTTTATTGTTACTTTATGTACCGATGGGATGATTTATGAAAGCGGGCTGGCGGAAGACAGAATTGTGGCGCCCTGCGGAAATATGGAGCTATTGCAATGCAGGGAAGGATGTACAAAGGAATTATATCCATGGAAAAATGAAATGGAGCAAGAGCTGACAGAAGCAGTCCTTGCTGGAGCTTTAGAAAAATGCCGCCCGTTTTTGTGCCCTCATTGCCAAAAGCCTCTGGAATGGAATACAGTAGATGGACAGAAATATAATGAGGAAGCTTATCTGCCCATGTGGCAACGATACACGAAATGGCTGCAGGGCATGTTGAACCATAAGGTTTGCATTTTGGAAGCGGGTGTGGATTTTTCTTATCCATCAGTTATCAGATGGCCTTTTGAAAAAATGGCATATTTTAATGAAAAGGCGGATTTTTACCGTATACATGAAAACTGGTATCAGCTTCCAGAGGAATTGAGAGAGAAAGGAAATTCGATTTCCTATAACAGTCGTGATTTTTTTGTAAATTTATTTGTCTAATTCTGTAGGTTGTGTTAGACTAACGATAGAATAGGAGGTTTTTATGCAATCAAACGAGGAGTATTTAGATAGTCTGCTAAAAGCAGCAATGGGAAATGAAGAGGAACAACAGCCGGAAGGCTCAGGATTACAGGAGCAGCCAGAAGAATCTTTTGATGATTTAGGAGATTTGGAAGAACTTCTGGCAGGGTTTGACATTCCGGAGGAAATACCAGAGGAGGCAGGAGTAGAAAATGAAGAACTGCCCCTGACGGATTTTTTTGCTGGGGAATCGGAAGAGAGTCAGGAAGAATCGTGGGATGGACTGACGGGAGAAGATGATGAGATGGCTGAGATCAATGAATTGCTCAGCCAGTCAGACAGCGGAAGCATGTTGGATGATGATATGCTTGCGTTGTTGGAAAACACATCAGAGTCTGAAGAACCAGTACAATCTTTCCAGACAGAAAGTGCAATTGGTGAAGCAACAGATGAAATTGATATTTTTGCAATGGATGGAATTGATGATGAAGAAGGGGAAAGTCAAGACACTTCCCCGGCAGAAAGTTCTGAAGAACCGCCAATGGAAGAACAGCCGGTGAAAAAGAAAGAAAAAAAGGGCTGGTTTGGAAAAGGGAAAAAGAAAAAAGCACAGGATAACAAGGAGCCGGAAAAGACAGAGGGGGAGGATGAACTGTCAGGCATTGAACTGACGGAAGACGGCCTTCTTGATATAGCTGCAATAAATGAAGCAGGAGAAATTAGTGAAAAAGACGAAATCAGGGAAAAAGAGTCCAAAAAGGGCGGCTTTTTCAGCGGTCTTTTGGAATTTTTGACCGAGGAGGAGGAAGAAGAGGAGGAAGAACCCAAAAAAGAAAAGAAAAAGAAAGGCAAAAAGAAAGCCAAGTCCGGCAATGGTCCCGTAAGTGAAGAAAACGAAGTTCTTTTAGACGAAATGGAAGAGGAAGACAAAAAGAACAAGAAAAAGAAAAAGCCGAAAAAAGCAAAAAAACAGCCAAAAGAGAAAAAGCCGGAAGAGCCTGCTAAAGAGGATGGAAAAAAGCTTCCAAGAAAGATGGTCATTCGGATTTTTGTAATGTGTTTCTCCGTAATGATACTGCTTATCATACCGGCTTTACTGCTTCCAGAGGTATTCTCCTTAAAGGATGCAAGAAAGGCTTATTATAATGAAGACTATAAAACCGCATATGAGAATCTGGTGGGCAAAAAGCTAAATGCCAGCGACAGTCTGCTGTTAGAAAAAGCCACGATTCTTATGAGGCTGCAAAGGAAATACGATTCCTTTGTAAATTATCATAAAATGGGCAGAGAAACAGAAGCCTTGAATGCGCTGTTAGAAGGCTGCGGCTTATATATCCAGCTTCAGGCAGAGGCGGAAAGACAGGGTATTTCACAGGAATTGGATGAAATCCATCAGGATATTTTAGACAATCTGGAATATATGTACGGAGTAACGCCGGACCAGGCAGGGGTATTGATTTCTATTGCAGATGATGCTGTTTACACGGAAGAGGTGGAAAGAATTGCAGGCAATGGTGAGGAAATAACAGGAGGAACCGTTCCGGCATATCGTTCTGATGCAGATGAGCAGCCTGCAGAATAAAAACTATCAGCATAATTTTTGTATGACAGAGCTGTCCGTTTTATTTCCTCAAGCAACGAGCCAAGTGATTGCGGGTAAGCATTTGGCGATTGCCGGCAGAAGGAAAGCAGCAAATGAATGTTCATAACGTAAGGATGCAGGAGAGACAGAATATGATAGCAATCATTGATTATGATGCAGGTAACATAAAAAGCGTGGAAAAAGCGCTTCAGGCATTAGGGGAAAAAGCAGTGACCACCAGAGACAGGGACGTGATTTTAAATGCCCAAAAGGTTATATTGCCGGGAGTAGGCGCCTTTGGAGAGGCAATGGAAAAGATTCATAAATACGGGCTTTATGATGTGATTCATCAGGTTGTAGATAAAAGAACTCCTTTTCTTGGCATTTGCCTTGGCTTACAGCTTTTATTTGAAAGAAGTGAAGAAAGCAGGGGCGTAGAAGGGCTTTCCATATTAAAAGGAGAGATTTTAAGGATTCCGGAAAAACAGGATTTAAAAATACCTCATATTGGCTGGAATTCTCTGAAATACCCTAATAGCGGAAAGCTGTTTCGGGGGATTATGGAAGAATCCTATGTATATTTTGTCCACTCCTATTATTTAAAAGCAGAGGAAGAGGAAATTGTAACCGCTACAACAGAATACGGCACACTGATTCATGCTTCCGTGGAAAAGGACAATGTGTTTGCCTGTCAGTTCCATCCTGAAAAAAGCTCGGCTGTTGGAATGCAAATACTGAAAAATTTTATTAACATGGGCAGGGAGGAATAGACATGCATACAAAGAGGATTATTCCATGCTTAGACGTACACGGTGGCCGGGTGGTGAAGGGCGTGAACTTTGTAAATTTACAGGATGCCGGGGACCCGGTGGAAATTGCAAAAGCCTATGATAAGGCAGGCGCCGATGAACTGGTGTTTTTGGACATTACCGCCTCGAGTGATGCAAGAAATACCGTAGTGGATATGGTAAGGAAGGTGGCGGAGAATGTATTTATTCCCTTTACCGTTGGCGGCGGTATCCGTTCGGTAGATGATTTTAAGGCGCTGCTTCGGGAAGGAGCGGATAAAATTTCCATCAATTCTTCCGCCATCAACAATCCGGATTTAATCAGCCGGGCGGCGGACAAGTTTGGAAGCCAGTGCGTAGTGGTTGCCATTGATGCCAAAAAAAGGGCGGATGGAACCGGATGGAATATTTATAAAAACGGCGGCAGAGTGGATGTGGGAATTGATGCGGTGGAATGGGCGATGAAGGCAAATGAGCTGGGAGCCGGAGAGATTCTCTTAACCAGCATGGATTGCGACGGCACCAAGGCGGGCTATGACATTGAGCTTACAAGGACTATTTCCGAAAACGTATCCATTCCGGTAATTGCATCGGGAGGAGCAGGGGAATTGTCCCATTTTTACGATGCTCTGACGGAAGGAAAAGCGGATGCGGCATTGGCAGCTTCCTTATTCCATTTTAATGAACTGTCTGTGGAGCAGGTGAAAAGATATTTAAGACAAAGGGATGTTTCCGTAAGATTATAAAGCAATTCATTTTGGCAGAACCGGAAGGAGAAAAGACAGATGGCAGCAATAAGCAATGACTGGCTAAAACCGCTGACACCGGAATTCCACAAGGAATATTATAAAAAATTATTTACGAAAATCAAGGAGGAATACAGCACCCATGTGATTTTTCCTCCGGCAGATGATATATTCAATGCCTTTCATTTTACGCCCCTTTATGAGGTAAAAGCAGTGATTATCGGACAGGATCCTTACCACAATGTGGGACAGGCACACGGGCTCTGCTTTTCCGTAAAGCCGGAGGTGGACATCCCTCCTTCTTTAGTGAATATTTATAAGGAGCTTCAGGATGACCTGGGCTGCTATATACCCAATAACGGCTATCTGGTAAAATGGGCGAAGCAGGGAGTGCTTATGCTAAATACGGTGCTTACCGTCCGCGCCCATCAGGCCAATTCCCACAGGGGGCTTGGCTGGGAGCAGTTTACCGATGCAGCCATTGAAGTGCTCAATAAAGAGGACAGACCCATCGTGTTCATCCTGTGGGGAAGCCCTGCCCAGAAGAAAAAAGCAATGTTAAGCAATCCCAATCACCTGATATTAGAGGCGCCCCATCCAAGCCCCTTATCCGCTTACCGGGGATTTTTTGGAAGCAGGCCCTTTAGTAAGACAAATGAATTTTTAAAGGAGCACGGGCTCAAAGAGATTGACTGGCAGATTGAGAATATTTAATGGCAGAGGACTGCCTGAAAAAAAGAGATACATGAGGAGAGAAAAATGAACAAGACACCATTTGTAACAAAGGAACAGTTGGATGAGATTATTAAGACATATCCGACACCATTCCATATTTATGATGAAAAGGGCATTCGGGAAAATGCCCGGGCTTTAAAGGAGGCGTTTTCCTGGAATAAGGGCTTTAAGGAGTTTTTTGCAGTAAAGGCTACTCCAAATCCTTTTTTAATTGATATCTTAAGGGAATACGGCTGCGGCTGCGACTGTTCCTCCATGACGGAGCTTATGCTTTCCAACGGAATGGGGGTAAAGGGAGAGGACATTATGTTTTCCTCCAATGCCACGCCGGCAGGTGAATTTGTCTATGCGGCTGAAATCGGCGCTACCATCAATTTAGATGATTTTACCCATATTGAATTTTTGGAAAAGACACTTGGCAAGCTGCCTGAAACCTTAAGCTGTCGCTATAATCCGGGTGGAGTCTTTAAAATCAGCACGGACATTATGGACAATCCGGGAGATGCCAAGTATGGCTTTACAACAGAGCAGCTTTTTGAAGGCTTCCGTATTTTAAAGGAAAAGGGAGTGAAACGGTTTGGACTCCATTCTTTCCTTGCAAGTAATACGGTTACCAATGAATATTATCCGGTTCTGGCAAGAACCCTGTTTGAGACTGCAGTGAAGCTGAAAGAGGAGATAGGGGTTTCCTTAAGCTTTATCAATCTGTCCGGCGGTATTGGAATCCCATACAGGCCGGATCAGGAGCCAAATGATATTCAGGTGATAGGGGAAGGAGTCAGAAAGGTATTTGAAGAAATACTTGTGCCGGCAGGGCTTTCCGACGTGGCGATTTATACAGAGCTTGGAAGGTTCATGATGGGTCCTTACGGACATCTTGTGACTACTGCCATTCATGAAAAGCATACTCATAAAGAATATATCGGCTGCGATGCCTGCGCCGTGAATTTGATGCGTCCTGCCATGTATGGCGCATATCATCACATTACCGTTATGGGAAAGGAAAAAGAACCCTGTGATCATAAATATGATATTACCGGTTCCCTGTGTGAAAATAATGACAAATTTGCCATTGACAGAATGCTTCCGAAGATTGACACAGGCGACCTGCTTGTAATACATGATACCGGGGCACACGGCTTTGCCATGGGATATAATTATAACGGAAAATTAAAATCTGCCGAGCTTTTATTAAAGGAAGACGGCAGCGTACAGCTCATCCGCCGGGCGGAAACGCCAAAGGATTATTTTGCAACCTTTGACTGCTTTGATATTTATAAGAAAATGGGATTCCAGGATTCGTAATGAAAAAAGTGGTATCGGGACTAGCATAAGATTCGTAATGAAAAAAGCGGTATCGGGACTAGCATAAGATTCGTAATGGTAAAAGTGATATCGGGATTAGTATAGGACTCATAATGGAAAAAAAGATTTCTCCGGTTAAAAAAATAAGTTCCTCTGTGAAAAAAAGACCTGTCTCCAGCTCCATTTTGCTTTCAATGGGGCTGGGGTGTGCTCTTTGTATATTAGAATCAGTGATAGAGATGGCAGAGGGACATTCTGCGCTTTTTTATCCAGATGTGTTTTCTGTTGTTATAATTGGATTTATTACCGGAGCATTTTTTGTATATCCCGGAGTATTGACTTTGATTCATTTCATTTCCTTATTTCTTCTTCCCAAAACGGAGCGCCATAAAAAAGCGGTAAGACGGTTTGAGTATATCACCATTTTATTAGGCCTGTTATATAGCTGGATATCCAATTATTATTTTATGGATATTGCATGGGATGCGGAATGGTCTAAGCAATTATATGATCCGCAGGTCCATCAGCCTTTGTGGACAGGGGCGGTGCCCACTTTCATTGTAATGTGTCTGGCAGGGGGGATTGGCTATTTTGTGCTTTCCCGTATAAAGGTGGAAAAGACACCGCCTCTTGTGATTGTATCAGCAATGGCGGCAATGTATCTGGGAGTATTTGAAAGCGTTATGTGGTGCATACAGTTGTTAGGGATGAATCTGCCTTTTGGTTCAGGCTTAGAGGCTGTACTGTTGTGCCTGTTTCCATTTGATTTTATTATGATTTCCATAAAGACCATTCGCTTAAGTATTTATGAGTGGAATGCCGTGAAGGAGCAAAAAGAGCAGGAGCCGGAAGCCGTCAAAGAGAAATCCATATGGAATTTTCTGGATAAAAAGCTTAGGCGTGCTGCTTACTGGCCGGCATTGGCATTTCTTTTTATGTGGCCCCTTTTGGGGATTTTATTCTGCATTCTCATGCTGTTTGGGCAAAAGCCCGATTATGTGATTAAGGTCTTTACGGAAACGGCACAGTGGCGGTTATCTGCAAGGACGGCGCCGCCCAATCTTCCTTCCCACGGTCATTATTTGTGTACAGTTGCAGCATGTGGACATGAAAAGCTGGTAAAGCCCACCCGCATGGGAGAACGCCATGGAAAGGCAATTGTGGTGAACCGCCAGTTGTGCATTGCAAACGCCTTTGAGCAGATTCTGGAAGAAAAAACGCCGGGTTTACATAAGCATGTGAGACATTTTTACGATACCTATGGATTTCCCATTGCGGTGCTCATACGGACGAAGTGGGCTGCTGATGTGGTCTATCTGTTGATGAAGCCTTTGGAGTGGGTGTTTTTAATGGTGATTTATTTTTGTGACGCAAAGCCGGAGAACCGGATTGCGGTGCAGTATCTGCCAAAAGGAGAGGGAAAATAATTTGCTGGGAGAAGCTTTTGAATATGCTTTTTTGTAACAGTTCAGCCTGCAAGTTTTGGATTTGAGGACACAGGAGGGGCAAGGTAGA
>CANCYR010000077.1 GCA_947382355.1 uncultured Lachnospiraceae bacterium | reverse complement strand
ATTCTTTCTATGAAAGACGCTACATCCTTGACATTTTCGCATCTTTCGATACGTCCGTCAGGGTACACCCTTTTACTGATGCTCCCGGCTCCGCAGGCGACTATGGTCTGCTTCTCCTCCATAATCAAGATATTATAAATCCCAAAACAGCCTTCCCTTGCATAGCCTACGTTTTCAAAATTTCCTGCCATATTTTTCTGCCGGTACAGATAATAAGGCTTCATGGAAAGCTCCCTTGCTCCCCTTGCGGCAATTTCCATAGTTTCATCTGTATTCTTCAGCATGGATATGCCGTTTTTCTCCACCCACTCATTCAACTTAGAAGCTCTTTTAATGGCAAGAGAATGAATAGTAAGGCTGTCAGGCGCCAGCTTTTGTATTTCAGAGATGGTTCTTTCCACATCCTCCTTTGTTTCCTGCGGCAATCCCAGTATCAAATCCATATTGATATTCCTAAATCCCGTTTCTCTTGCCAGTGCAAAAGCTTCTTTTACCTGTTCCACCGTATGCCTTCTTCCAATCAGCTTTAAGGTCTCCTCCTTCATGGTCTGGGGATTTACGGAAATTCTTGTAACGCCATGGCTAAAGAGCACTTCCAGCTTTTCTTTTGTAATGCTGTCCGCCCTTCCTGCCTCTACCGTAAATTCCTTTACCTGTTCAAAAGAAAAACGTTCCTTCAATGCACAGATAAGCCTGTCTAACTGCTCTGCTTCCAGAGTGGTAGGGGTACCTCCCCCGATATAAACCGTGTCCAGTATTTTCCTCTTATATTCCTCCGATACAAAATCCATTTCCCGAATCAGGCAGTCTATATACTCCTCTACCCTTTCCCGGTAGCTGCAAATGGGATAGGAGGTAAAAGAACAGTAAAGACAGGTTGTGGGACAAAAGGGAATACCGATATACAGGCTGTATCCATCCTTATAATGGATAGCCGATAAAAGCTTCTTCTCCCTTTTGGCAATGTCTATGCTGAGGCCGGCTTTTTCATGGCTTACAAAATGCTCTTCTTCCAGAAAGGAAAGGATTTCTTTTTCTTCCATGCCTTTTTCTAACATTCCCATGGCGATTTTCGTAGGCCTTATTCCGGTTAAGTTTCCCCAGGGCAGTTCTTTCCCTGTTATCCGGCAAAAACACTGGTAGAAAAATTTTTTAAACTCATTTTTAAACCTTTTCTTTTCTTCCGGCAAATCTGTTTCAAATTCCCAGAGGAATTTCTCCTCTTCCACATGATTTCCATCTGATACCACATGATTTCCATCTGATTCCACATAATTTCCATCCGAAAAAAACGTGCATTCCACTTTCCCTTCTCCTGAAAAAAGCTCCACACAAAGAAATGGCTCTATGGATTTTCTGTCAGCTCCCTGCTGCCAGACCTCCGTAGAAACCACCTTTACCGTCTCCTCGCCATAAAATGCCTTTACCAGGGAATGAATGTCGTATTCAAACCCGGGCATATTACTTTTTATCATTAACATATGCGTTTCCTCATAATCTCTGCCGATTTTAAATATTCTCCATCCAATGGTAACGGTTCAGGCAGTAGCTTTCTCTGACGGCGACTCCTTCCTGCACCGGCGGAGAAAGCTACTATCTGAACTGTTACATCAAATATACTATGCCAGAAACGGATTATTTTCCATCTCAAAGCCAATGGTGGTATCCATTCCATGACCGGGATAGACCTTTACATCCTCCGGCAGCACGGCAAGCTTTTCCTTGATGGAGCGAATCAGTGCGGATTGGCTTCCGGTAGGCAGATCCGTGCGTCCCACGGATTCTGCAAACAGTGTGTCGCCGCTTACCAGAATCTTATCTTCCTCAAAATAGTAACAGCAGCTTCCTTCCGTATGCCCCGGGGTGGCGATTACCCTGAAAGTCATATCCTCAATGGTAACCTGCTGCCCGTCCTTTAAGTATTCATCTACCTTTACCGTATAGGGCCTTCCCGCATAGTCGGAAACATTTTTTACCGCATCCTCGCAAAGCGTCTGTTCCTCTTCATAGGCATACACCTTTGCCCCTGTCAGCTCCTTAAGCTCATTACAGCCCCAGATATGGTCAAAATGTCCGTGGGTCAAAAGAATGGCTGCTATTTCAAAACCCGCCTCCTTCAGCTTTTCATAAATCTGCGCTCCCTTGTCTGCGGGGTCTATAAAAATTGCTTTCGATTTTCCTTCCTCATATAAAAAATAACAGTTAGTCTGACAGATTCCCATTGTCAGCCGTCCGATTTTAACCATGTCTTTTCCTCTCTTTTTTGTTAATTTCCACTCTATAGTCAGTAGCCAAAGCCCCGGCAATTTTCAAAACTCAGCCCGGATTTCTCTCTATATCGATAATGCTTTCAATAGCCCGAATTTTGTCTATTATTTTATTCAGCTCTTCTCTGCTACTGACTTCAAATGTTGTGGCAAGAGTGGCTATATTCTGCTTGCTGGTTCTTGTATTCATGGACATAATATCAATATCCCTCTCTGTTAACGCCTTGGAAATATCCGCTAAAAGCCCGTAACGATTATGGGCATAAATCACGATTTCCGCTAAATACTTTTCTTCCCCGGCGCTTGTTTCCTCCTGCCATTCCGCATCAATCAGACGGTCTCTTTCCATTTCTGGCAGATTGATGATATTGATACAGTCCGTTCTGTGAATGGAAACTCCCCTTCCTCTTGTGACGAAGCCTACGATTTCATCACCCGGAACCGGAGCACAGCACTTGGAAAACCGCACTGCCACATCATGAATTCCTTTTACCATAATGCCGCTTCGGGATTTGGGCTGCATGGGCTTTGTATGGGTGCTTTCTGACACAGCCTGAATAATCTCCAGATTACTTGGCTTATGCTTGTGGGCTTTATCAAAAAGCTCCTGCATCTTATTGATTACCTGGCCTTCCTTTAAAGCTCCGTGGCCAATGGCAGCTAAGACAGATTCCCAGTCCCTGAAGCCATATTTCCGCATGACTGCTTCCATGTATTCCGGCCTCAGAACGTCCGACTGGTTAATGGACTTTGCTTTGCAGTAAGCCTGAATCAACTCTTTGCCCTTTATAATATTTTCATCTTTAAATTCATTTTTAAACCACTGGTTGATTTTATTTTTGGCCTGAGTGGACTTCACCACATTCAGCCAGTCACGGCTTGGTCCCTTGGAATTCTGGGACGTCATAATTTCAATCCGGTCGCCGTTATTAATCTGATAATCAATGGTAACCAGCTTTCCGTTCACTCTCGCCCCTATCATTCTGTTTCCAACAGCCGAATGAATGGCATAGGCAAAATCAATAGGCGTGGAACCTGCCGGCAGATTCTTTACCTCCCCGGTAGGCGTAAAGCAGTATACGCTGTCAGAAAATAAATCCAAATCACTTTTTAACAGGTGCAAAAACTCCTTATTATCAGACATATCCTTCTGCCATTCCAGAATCTGCCTGAGCCATGTTAATTTTTCTTCTTCTCCTGCCTTTACCTTTTTTCCATCGGAGGCTTCTTTATATTTCCAATGGGCGGCAATCCCGTATTCTGCCGTCTTGTGCATCTCATAGGTACGAATCTGTATTTCAAAGGGCTGCCCGGTAGTTCCGATCAGCGTTGTATGAAGAGACTGGTACATATTTCCCTTTGGCATGGCAATATAATCTTTAAAACGCCCCGGAATGGGCTTATACATCTCATGAATCACACCCAGAGCCGCATAGCAGTCCCTTACGCTGTCTACAATAATACGAACCGCAAATAAATCATAAATCTGGTCAATTGTCTTATTTTGGTTCTTCATTTTCTTGTATATACTGAAAAAATGCTTCACACGTCCGTCTATCTTTGCTTTGATTCCGGCATTCTGGATATGTCTTGAAACTTCATCCACAATATCCTGTACATACTTTTCCCTTTCGCTTTTCCTTACGGCAATCCGGTCTACCAGATCATAATATACATCCGGCTGTAGGTACTTTAAAGATAAATCGTCCAGCTCCACTTTAATTTTGGAAATTCCAAGACGTTGGGCAATAGGAGCATAAATATCCATGGTTTCCCTTGCGATTTCCTGCTGCTTTTCCGGCCTCATGTGGGTCAGCGTCCGCATATTGTGCAGTCTGTCCGCAAGCTTAATCATAATCACACGGATGTCCTTAGCCATGGCAAGAAACATCTTCCTTAAATTTTCTGCCTGCATCTCAAGCTTATCATTGGCAACCGCAGCATTTTTCTCTTTATATTGCAGCTTTCCCAACTTCGTAACGCCATCCACCAGCAGCGCCACATCGCCTCCGAACTCTTTTGCAATTTCCTCATCCGTAATAATCGTATCCTCCACCACATCATGAAGAAGCCCTGCTGCAATGGTTTCCTTATCAAGCTCTAAATCTGCTAAAATAATAGCCACACAAAGCGGATGAATGATATAGGGCTCGCCTGATTTGCGCACCTGTTCCTTATGGGCATCCGCAGCGGTATAATATGCTTTTTCAATCAAAGAAATATCATCACTTGGATGATATTTGCGCACACGTTTAATAAGGTCCTGATACAGTTCTTCGGGACTTTTAAACTCTTCGATTTTTTCAATTCTTCCGTCGTCTAAAACCAATTCGCTTTTTTGAACCTGAGTTTCATTCATCGTCATCGCCTGCTTTATCTTAACATTTTCCTGTTCCCCTTGCTCTCACGAAGTTATTCCACCTAAAGACACCTTATTATTATATTATTTTTTTCGAAATCCGTCAACGCATTGTTTCTCAATTTCACATTCGGCTGAACTGTTACATAAGGTTTCTATTGAAATCAACTTCCATTCCATTATATACTATTCATATATACATAAGCAACAACAGCTATTTCCAACAGACAGGAGGGATTTTCATGTTTTCCACATCCTTTTCCCAATGGACTCCTTTAAACATTTTTATACGTATTTTTGCCGCCCTTATCCTTGGCTGTATCATCGGTCTGGAACGGGGGGTAAAGCGCAGGGGCGCCGGAACCAAAACCCATACCATTGTGTGCCTTGGCTCCGCCTTGGTGATGCTGACTGCCCAATACATGGAGGTTGCTTTTCCCGGAACGTCCGACATGGCAAGAATGGCTGCTCAGGTCATCAGCGGCGTAGGTTTTCTGGGAGTCGGAACCATCATCGTATCCGGCCATCAGGTAAAAGGGCTTACCACTGCAGCCAGCCTCTGGACCTGTGCCTGCATTGGGGTAGCCGTGGGCATTGGATTTTTAGAAGGGGGAATTTTAGTCTGCCTGCTTATGCTGTTTGCCCTTCATGTGCTTCCGGTCATTGAAAAAAAAGCATACAGGCACAGCAGATATTTTACTCTTTATATGGATATTGAGACCAATAAGTCAATTCCGCTTCTTATGGAACTGTTCCGGACAGAACAAATACTGGTGGATAACTTTGATGTGATAAAACCAAAGGTAAAAGGCCAGCCTCTTTCCATTTTTGCCACCCTCATCATTCCGGATATGAAAAGGCTGGATGAATATATGAATATGGTGGAAAATATAAAAGGTGTATTATCGGTAGAATTTATGTAACTGCAAAAGGCTGCGGTGCCGCAGCCTCTTTTATTGCCTTTTTTATTCTGCGCCGTTTAAAAGCGGCAGTTTTTCATAAGGTACCGTCACTTCCACAAATCCTACCACATAAGGCGCAAGGGCATATGGATCATAATAAAAAGTGACCCCGTTTTCGATCAGATAATAGCCGCTGTCAAAATCAATGCTTTCTTCTACGAGAGACAGCGCATCCTCCCAATAGGTTCCCTCTTCACTCCGTTCTATCAGCTCTTTGTACGCTTCCAGCTTTATCTCCCCAAACTGCTCTTTTGACACTGCAAAAAGGCTTTTTCCTTTTACCTGCTCCCCGGTTTCCAAATCAAAAATAAGAGGAGTCCGAAAAGGCATTCCATGAGCTCCCCCTGCATATTCATATCCCTGTGCCAAAATAGACAAATACTGTTCGTTCAAAAGTGTGATTTGATACCCTTCTTCATAGGTATAGTCATAATGAAAATCCTCGCCGGTGCTTTCATCGGATTCCTCCTGAAATCTCTCATCCTGCTCCCCGGCAGAAATTCCGTACTCAAAAGCAGACTTATAAAAATCAAGCAGCTGCTCATTGATTTTTTCTGCCTCAGCGGAGCGCATGGTAAGCTGCGGCATGGTTACGGTTATTTCTGCCTTAGATAATCCATTTTCCGACTCCAGTACCCTTTTTGCCTGATAAGAAACAATTGCCGTATAATTTTCATCGGGCACGGGATTGCTCATATCGAAAGGAGAATCTGTTGGCTGTTCCTCCTGCCCTGCCGCAGTCTCTTCCCCTGCCTGCTGTTCTACGTTCTCCCCTGCAGGTTCTTCCCCTTCTGTCCGCTGTTTATCCTGCTGCACATCTGCTTCTTCTCCTGCCTGTCGGCCATCCTGCCGCGGGCTTTCTTCTTCCTTCGCTTCCTGCGGTTCATCTTCCCGCAGATTTGCTTCTTCCACCCTTCCGTCAGACATCCCCACAGCAATACCTATACCCAATGCCGCAATCAACAGCACACCCAAAATCAAAAATATCCCTGGTTTATTTTTATTCATATAACTCTTTTCCTTTCCCCTTTCTCCCCTGCTGACAACAGAATACCCGGCAACAGGCATTCTTGCATTCTCCCCGTTCCCGGTACCAGCCGCCGGATAACCATTCTCACATGACATTCCATTTAACTGCCCACACAAAAACTATTTATCCCATTTCAATATGTTATGTATTAACTCATTCAAATAAAGGAGTAGAGAAATAACGTTCCGCCGTATCCGGCAGCACCGTTACAACTGTTTTGCCTTTTCCCAGCTTCTTTGCCAGCTTTAATGCCGCCGCCACGTTTGTTCCGCTGGAAATTCCGCACATGATTCCTTCCAGCCTTGCCAGGTCCTTGGCGCTCCGAATTGCCTCTTCATCGCTGACTACATAAATATCATCATATATATGCTGATTTAAATTCTTCGGAATCAGACCGTCCCCAATCCCCATCTGTAAATGGGTGCCTATGGTCCCTCCTGCCAGTATGGCTGCATTTTCCGGCTCCACCGCCCATATTTCTATTTGCGGATTTTGAGCCTTTAGCACCTCTCCAATACCGCTTATGGTGCCGCCTGTTCCGATTCCGGAACAAAAGCCGTCTATGGGACCTGCCACCTGTTCCAGTATTTCCACTCCGGTATGATGCTTATGTACCATAGGATTCGCCGGGTTCTCGAACTGCTGCGGCACATATACCTTTTCATTTTCCTCTGCCATGGAAAGGGCAATCCTCATGCACTCATCTATGCACTCCCCAATATTCCCCTCATCATGTACCAGCCTTACCTTTGCCCCGTAATGCTCTACCAGCTTCCTTCTTTCCTCGCTGACCGAATCCGGCATAATAATAATAGTCTCATATCCCTTTACCGCTCCTACCAGTGCAAGGCCAATCCCCTGATTTCCGCTTGTAGGCTCCACTATAACGGAATCCTGCTTTAATCTTCCTTCTTTTTCCGCTTTTTTTATCATATAATAAGCAGTCCTTGTTTTGATAGAGCCCCCTACATTCAGTCCTTCAAATTTCACAAGTACCTCTGCGCTGTTTTCTCCCGGCATTCTGTTAAGGCGTATAATCGGCGTCTGCCCCATACATTCTAATACATTTTCATAAATCATCCTAATCCCTCTTTATTCTCTCTTTGTTTGCTTTCCTTTTATTCTATTCTATTTTTATTTCTTGGATAGTATAGCACAAAATAAATTTTCTGCACATATGGGAATTGTAAAAGTTAAGAGATGAAATAAGATGAAATAAATTCTCAATATCCTTTTTTACAATTGACAAACCATTATTTTTCCTGTATCTTATAACAGTGTCATATAACAGTGTTACATACAGGGGGGGGTGAGCTAATGAGTGCAGCTGAACAGGCAACATTACACCTGATTCTTTCAGCCGCTATGCAGGAATTTCTTGAAAAAGGCTTTAAATCTGCTTCCTTGCGGAATATTGTCAAAACAGCAGGCGTGACCACGGGGGCATTTTATGGCTACTATGACAGTAAGGAGGCTTTATTTGAAGCGCTGGTAGGCGAACATTACGATTTTCTTATAGGCCGCTTTTGCAAGGCTCAGAAAGAATTTACAGAAATCCCGCCAGAGGAACAGCCAGACAATCTTACCTCCACTTCCGGCGAGTGTATGAATGAAATGCTTTTATATGCTTACGAACATTTGAATGAATTTAAGCTCATTCTCTGCTGTTCAGAGGGAACACGTTTTTCAAAAATGATAGATGAAATGGTGGAAATCGAAACAAAAGGGACCCATGATTATTTGGCGGTTCTTGAGAAAATAGGCAGACCCGCACCGCCCATTGATGAACGTCTGGAACATATTTTGATTACCGGAATGTTTAACACATTTTTTGAGTTGATTATACATGAAATGCCCCTTGAAAAAGCAAAACATTATCTGCAGGAGATGAGAGCCTTTTACACTGCAGGATGGATGAAAATTCTTGAACAATAAAAAATGGAAAGCATGTGCTTTCCATTATATTTGCCTTGTCAGTTAGCTATTGCTAACTATATAGGAGTATAATTAACCCAAACGGGATATTCGAGGACTGTAATTTGTCCCCATATCATAAAAAATTTAAAGGAGGTTTTTTCAATGAAAAAACAGTCTAATCTATCAAAATTGATGGGTTATGCCGGTGGGCATAGGATATTGACCTATCTTTCCTGGGTACTGTCCGTAATGAGTGCGCTGTTGGCCCTGGTGCCTTTTTGGTATATATGGCGTATCATTCACGACATACTGGAAGCTTCCCCTGACTTTACACAGGCGGATAACATCACAGGTTACGGCTGGTCTGCCGTATCGTTTGCGGTTATATCTATTATTATTTATATAGCCGCCCTGATGTGCTCGCATTTGAGCGCATTCCGGATTGCTTCTAATATCCGAAAAATGCTTATGCAGCATATTACCACCCTGCCCCTTGGGATAACAGAAAAGTACGGAAGCGGAAAGCTGCGGCGAATAGTAAACAGTTCCAGTGCCGCCACGGAAACGTATCTTGCACACAGACTGCCTGATAAAGCGGGGGCGATAGCAACGCCCATAGGACTGCTCTTTTTACTGCTTGCGTTCGATTGGCGGTTAGGACTATTAAGCCTTGTTCCTGTTGTTCTTGGCTTTCTGATTATGATGAAAATGACAGGAAAAGACATGGAACAGAGAATGGAGCAATACCAAAATGCGCTTTCCGATATGTCAAACGAAGCCGTTGAATATGTAAGGGGCATACCCGTAGTGAAAACCTTCGGGCAGACAATCTTTTCATTCAAACGCTTCAAAAACGCCATTGACAATTACGAACAATGGGTAATTGCCTATACAAAGGCTCTGCGCCTGCCTATGATGTTCTATACGACTGCAATCAACGGTGTATTTGCGTTTCTGATTGCCGGAGGCATTCTCTTTACAAGGGGCGGTGTAACTAATGAATTGCTGTTAAACCTTATCTTCTATATTGTGATTACGCCGGTTATCGGTACAACGCTTACAAAAATCATGTTTATGAGTGAGGACGCAATGATTGTAGGCGATGCGATAAGCAGGATTGATGAAGTGCTGAACGAAAAACCCTTGCCTGAAAGCGAAATAAATAATGCGCCCTCTGATAATTCGATTATATTAGAACACGTCAGCTACAGCTATGACGGCGAGAAAAACGCACTAAATGATGTATCCCTGCAGGTCATGCCGGGACAGGTGGCGGCATTGGCAGGCGCCTCCGGCGGCGGCAAGACGACACTTGCAAATATCATCACAAGATTTTTTGACCCGCAAAAAGGACGCATACTGATAGGAAATGTGGACATACGCCGCATTCCAAAAGAAACATTGATGAATAAGGTGGCTTTTGTATTTCAGAACAGCCGGCTTATCAAAGCGAGCATATTGGAAAATGTGCGCATGGCAAAGCCTGATGCTACGCGGGAAGAAGTTGCCCGTGCCCTGAAAACTGCACAGTGCCTGGATATTGTCGAAAAGTTGCCAAATGGCATGGATACAGTAGTTGGCGGGGAGGGCGTATACCTGTCTGGCGGCGAACAACAGAGAATATCCATTGCCCGCGCGATTTTAAAAAATGCGCCTATCCTGATTCTTGATGAAGCAACTGCATTTGCCGATCCTGATAATGAAGTGCGCATACAACAGGCTTTATCTGCTCTCTCAAACGGAAAAACAGTTATTATGATTGCACACAGGCTTTCGTCAATTACGGAGGCGGATTGCATTTATGTAATGCAAAACGGTGAAATTGCAGAAAGCGGCACGCATCGGGGGCTGATAGAGAAAAACGGCATTTTTGCACGCATGTGGAAGGATTATTCCGAAGCAGCACAATGGAAAATCCTGAATGAAAATAAGGGAATGGAGGTAATTGCATGATTAAGATATTACAAAAACGCTTTGCGTTATCAAGACAGGGGGCCGTGGATTTGATAAAAGGCTGCATTGCCTGTGCCCTTCAGGACATATCCTTTATGCTTCCTGTGGGACTTCTCTATTACTTTGTCATTGATACCATGAACGGAAACATAAATGGAAACCGCATTGCCTTCTATTGCATTGGTGCTTTCCTTTGCCTTGCCCTTATATTTATCGTGACACGGTTTCAATATAACGCCACCTATCTGGCGACTTATGTGGAAAGCGGGATAAGGCGTGTTTCCCTTGCAGAACAGCTCCGCAAGATCCCGTTATCCTTTTTCGGTAAAAAAGACCTTGCCGATTTGACAAATTCCATTATGAGCGATTGCGCCACACTTGAAACGGCGTTTTCCCATTATGTACCCGCCCTGGCAGGTTCCCTTATTTCAACAACACTGATTGGGATATGCCTTTTTGCTTATGACTGGCGCATGGCTCTTGCAGCGGTCTGGGTTTTGCCCATTGCATTTACAATCACATTCTTTTCAGCCCGCATACAGGAATATTTCAACCGAAAATCTGTAGCGGCAAATGTGGCGCTTGAAAGCGGTGTACAGGAGTGTATTGAAAGCTTACAGGACTTAAAGGCAAATAATGCAGAGGAACGTTATCTGAAAGGGCTGAACAAAAAAATTGACGATGTGGAAAGGCGTCACATTATAACAGAGCTTGGAACTGCTCTTTTTGTTGTTTCCAGCTCACTCATATTAAAATTGGGGATTGCTACAATTGCTCTTACAGGTTCTTCCCTGCTCATTGGCGGGGAAATTGATATTCCGCTGTTCTTTATGTTTTTGCTTGTGGCTTCAAGGCTGTATGCCCC
>CANCYR010000076.1 GCA_947382355.1 uncultured Lachnospiraceae bacterium | reverse complement strand
AATACTTATTTCGTATTCTCCGTCATTTGCATAATGACTTTTTCAAAAATTTTTAAATCGTCCTCGGAAATCCCAACAAAAATACTGTGCATATACTCCCCAATGCGTTCGGTTATATCATCCTGTATCACAAGCGTCTGTTCCGTCAGCACAAGTTTTTTATACCGCCCGTCACTCTCCAAACTTTCACGCCGCAAATATCCATTGCGTTCCAGATTGCTGATAAGGCTTGTAACAGAGGAACCCTTAATCTCCAAAAACTCCTCTAAGTCCTTCGGAAAAATATCTCTTTTTCCCGATTCAACAATAATGTAGTGTAAAATGAGCGCCTGAACACTGGTGATTGGCGTATCAGTGAAAAAACTCGCAAAGTATCTACGTATTCTCCGATTCAGCTTATCATATTTTTCCATCAGCTTTTGTTCGTCCATGAATAGCCCCTTATTATGTAATTAGAATTCTAAATAAACAAAACTATGATACATCCCGCTGATTTAAAAGTCAATAGCTAAAATGTCAGTTCACAATCAGTTCACAGTTTTTTTAGATTTACCGCCGCAAAGCAAAACCGAGCAGGGAATTGTTTTTTAAAAGCATGTTACAGAAAAAAAACAAAAAATATTGAATTAAAATTGATAAACCGATATAATAACATCAGCAACAGAAACGAAGCTGACAGCATGGTTTAACTACGCAAAAAACTGTTGTACATAAAGGAAAGAAATTCTAATATTGTCTTATGAGCATTTCGCTTATAATAACGCTGATAAAAATAACAGAATGAGAGGTTGAAACATTATGAGCAAAAGATTCGGCATGTTTTTTGTAACCACTGTATTGGCTGTTACGTTGTTTGGATGCGGCGGAGCAGGAGAAGAAAGAAAAGCTACAAATTCAGATATTGATGCGGAAAAAACGCCGCCAGTCAGCAAAGACGTGGAGCTGGTCGTTTGGGGCGCCGAAGAGGACGAGGCGCTTTTGCAGCAAATCTTTGAAGGCTTTCAGGAAGAATACAAAGAACAGGCAAATTTCAATATCACATTTGCCGCCCAAAGCGAATCCGGCTGCAAAGACGCATTGATGGCAGATTTGGAGGCAGGCGCAGATGTCTTTGCTTTTGCCGACGATCAGCTAAATACCCTTGTGGCGGCAGGCGCTTTGGAGCCGATAGCAAATGCGGATCAAATCAAATCGCAGAATCTGTCCGGTGCCGTAGAAGCCGCCTGCGTCGGGGACACTCTGTATGCGTATCCATTAACGGCGGATAACGGCTATCTTCTCTATTATAATAAGCGCTATTTTAATCCGGAAGACGTAAAAACCTTTGACCGCCTATTGCAGGTTGCAGAAGAGAACCAAAAAAAGGTTACGATGGACTGGTCTTCTGCATGGTATGTATACGCCTTCTTTGGCAATACCGGTTTGGAAGTCGGACTAAATGATGACGGAATTACGAACTACTGTACCTGGAATGCAACAGATGGAGACATCAAAGGGGTAGATGTTGCCAATGCCATGCTTTCCATTTCCCGCAGCCCTTCCTTTTTGAATACGCAGGACTCCGATTTTCTTGCAGGAATTCAGGCTGACTCCGTGATTGCCGGAGTCAGCGGCGTATGGAATGCGGTTGCCATAAAAGAGACCTTGGGCGCAAATTATGGCGCTGCCAAGCTTCCTACATATACCTGCGCAAACCGACAGATACAAATGGCGTCTTTTTCCGGCTATAAATTAATCGGCGTTAACGCCTACTCCAAGCAATATGAATGGGCATCCCGGCTGGCAGAATGGATTTCCAACGAAGAAAACCAACAGCTTCGTTTTGAACTGCGCGGTCAGGGTCCCGCAAATACAAACGCCGCGGCATCCGCAAGTGTGCAGGATTCCCCCGCCATCACTGCCTTAATTGAGCAGTCGCAGTTCTCCTGTCTCCAGCGCATCGGAGGCAGCTTTTGGGATCCGGTGTCTGCATTTGCAACAAACATGGCTGACGGGAATCCGGGAGGAAAAAGATTGCAGGAACAACTTGATACAATGGTGGAAGCGATTACCGCACCATAAAGAATACATTTGTTTTATTTGGAGGATATAGGAATTATGAAGAAAAAATGGAATATCAAATATCGGCTAATATTACCCATTGCCCTGCTTGGAATGGTAGCGCTTATATCAAATATCCTTGCAGTTTCCAATATCAAAAACGTCAATGACAATGCTGCCAATATTGCGGACAATTATATGGAAGGAAAAACCCATCTGGCGAAAATCAACCAGTCTGTTATGAACATACATAAAATGGCATTATCGCATATTGTGGCTTCCGATTATAATACTATGATTACCCTTGTCAACGACATCAAAGAAGAAGAGAAAAAGCTGGACGGTATGCTGACGGAATACGAAATTTACATTACCAATGATGACAGGGAAGCTTATAATGCCCTGCTTTCCGACTATGATTCGTTAAAGCACGCTCTTGTATTCCTTGTATGCGCCAGTGCAGCCGGCAAAACACAGGACGCCTATGCCTTTGCCAACGGCGATGTGGCATCATTCAACACTGCGGTTGAAAACAATATCGCTATTTTAGACAGTTCTATCAGCAGCCAGACAACGCAGGCAAGAGCACAGCTTTCTTCCGTTTACCTTAGCTCCATGATTACGAACAGCGCCTCCGCTCTTACCTGTATTGTCCTCGTGTTTATTTCGGTTTCCCTTATCCTAAGATCTGTCGTAAAACCGATTAAAAATATTTTAGAAACGCTTCGGGGATGCTCCAGCCGTATCAGCGGTGTGGTTGACGAGGTTTTGGCACGCACACGCACTTCCAGCGAAAGCGCCATGGATTTATCCTCCCTTGCCGAAGAATTGTCTGCCACAATTCAGGAGGTGGCAAGCAATACCACTCTCATTAACCAAAATGCGAAAAACGTACAGCATGATGCAGAAAGCATGGCTGAGGAATGCGGAAAAATTACTGTCTACTGCAACGAAATGAACATGCGGGCTGAGGAAATGGGGCGCTCCGCACAAGCAAGCTTAAATAATACTAACGTCAAAGTAAAAGAGATTTTGGATGTTCTAAATGAGGCAATCGAAGGAAGCCGCAGCGTGGACCAGGTAAACAGCCTCACCCATGCTATTCTGGGAATTTCTTCACAGACGAACCTGATTGCCTTAAATGCCTCCGTTGAGGCTGCAAGAGCCGGAGAAGCAGGAAAAGGCTTTGCCGTAGTAGCAGATGAAATCCGTGAGCTTGCAGCTTCCAGCAGCGAAACTGCAAGCCGTATTCAAAAAGTGAATGCTACTGTAACCCATGCCGTATACAACCTCTCCGAAAATGCCCAAAACCTTGTAAATTATATTAAGGATTCTATCCTAAAAGAATTTCTTTCCTTTGTTGCCTCCGGGCAGCAATACCAAAACGATGCCGCCTATATCCGTCAGGCTATGGCTGAATTTAATGCAAACACCGACCGTCTGAAGTTCTCTATGAATGAAATTGTGTCGTCCATAGAAACAATTACAAAAGCCATTGATGACGGGGCTTCGGGAATTTCCGGCGTCGCAGGCAGCGCTCAGCATTTGGTAACAGATATGACGGAAATCACAAGCCGCATGGATGTAAACCATAAGGTTGCGGCTGAATTGGAGCAGGAAACGATAACATTTGCTAATTTGTGATATAACGCCAATAGATAATTTTCGCCGTTGGCGCATAATGTCCCTCTATACTTAAATTACCTGAGAATAATGGAATTACTGTTTAGTATCAGCAAGAGCTTTTTTCAATTAAAAACGATTGAACGAATTTTATCAGGATATATCTGTTACAACAGGTTTGGGATGATGAGATTTTTAATTTGCAGAGTCGATTTAAAAGAGGAATCTATTCTTATGAAACAGCATTGTTCCTTTGGGCTTGAACTGTTACAAAACATGGGTTGTATATGGAAAATATGCTTTGAACATGTACAAATATTCTTACACAGCTTGCAAAATATGATTTTCCATAAAAGGATTTTTATGCTATACTAATTATCACAGTCAGCAATAAACGGCATAAGAAAGTGAGGAGCATTTTAGTTGAAGAGAAATAACCCCTTTACGGAAAAAGTATTTGAGTCCATCACAGCGGTGATTCCCATTACCGCCATTGTTCTCATCCTAAGCATTACCATTGCGCCCCTGACTCCCGGGACGCTTGTTTTATTTTTATTCGGAGCCCTGATGCTGATTTTCGGCATGGGCTTTTTTACACTTGGGGTGGATATGTCCATGATTCCCATGGGGGAAGGAATCGGCATTAAAATGAGCAAGGCGAAAAAAATTCTGATTCCATTAAGCGTTTGTTTCATACTGGGTATTCTCATTACGGTGGCGGAGCCGGATTTACAGGTGCTTGCCCAACAGGTCAGTTCTATCCCCAATCTGGTCCTGATTCTGACGGTTGCATTAGGGGTAGGTATTTTTCTGGTAGTTGCAGAGCTTCGTATGCTTTTGAAAATACCTTTATCTTATACACTTGTATTTTTTTATTCCATTATATTTCTATTAACTATTTTTGCACCCAACTATTTCATACCGGTTTCCTTCGATTCGGGAGGAGTAACCACAGGTCCCATTACAGTTCCATTTATTATGGCCCTTGGAATTGGTATGGCGTCCGTGCGAAGCGATAAGAATTCCAACAGTGACAGCTTTGGCCTCATTGCCCTTTGCAGCATTGGTCCTGTTTTATCCGTACTGATTTTAAGTATTTGTTACAGGCCAAAGGAGGCTTCCTATGAGCCGGTGTCCCTGCCGGAGTTAGTCACTACCAAAGACGGGGCAATGCAGTTTGCAAAGGCTCTTCCAATGTATGCTAAAGAGGTGGCAGTTGCCATTATCCCCATAGCGCTTTTGTTCTTTTTATTCCAACTGCTCTTTAAGAGGTTTCATCACAGGCAGATGATGAAAATCGTGGCAGGGCTTCTTTATACATATTTAGGACTTGTCTTATTCCTTACGGGAGTGAATGTAGGCTTTATGCCTGCGGGGCAGTTTATCGGCGCAGCAATAGGAGGAGGCAGCCATAAATGGCTTCTGGTGCCCATTGGCGCCCTGATCGGATATTATATTGTAAAGGCGGAGCCGGCAGTAGCCGTGCTTACCAAGCAGGTAGAAGAAATATCAAACGGTTCCATTACAAGGAACTCTATTCAACTTGGCTTGTCGGCAGGCATAGCCTTATCAGTAGGGCTTGCCATGGTACGTATTTTAACAGGAATCAATATTATGTGGTTCTTGCTTCCGGGATATTTTATCTCCCTGCTTATGACGTTTTTTGTGCCGCAGATTTTTACCGGTATCGCCTTTGACTCCGGCGGAGTGGCAAGCGGTCCCATGACGGCCACCTTTTTGCTGCCTCTGGCTATGGGAGCCTGTGAGGCATTAGGCGGCGATATTTTAACCGATGCTTTTGGTATCGTTGCTATGGTTGCCATGACGCCTCTTTGCACCATCCAGCTGTTGGGGCTTGGCGTAAATGTAAAGAAGCGTTTGGAGAAGCAGAGACTTGCTCAGATACAGCCGGGAGCTATAGAAGATACGATTGTATTTTTTGACGGAAGGGAAGGAGTATGACATGGGCGATAAAAAGGAAGGCATAAAGCTGATTGCTGCCATTTTGGAAAGAGGGCAGGGAAAAGGCTATGTAAAACTTTGCAAACAAAACGATATAAGCTGTCATTATCAGTGCTCCGGACATGGAACCGCTTCTTCAGAGCTTTTGGATGTGCTTGGGGTGGGCACTACGGAAAGGGATATCTTATTGAGCTTTGCATCGGATACCAACGCCAATAATTTCCTTTATAAATTGAAGGAAGAAGATGAATTTTACAGCCGGATTTCTTTAAAGGGACTTGTGTTTCAAATGCCTTTAACTGGACTGAATAATATTTTGACAACAATATTAATGAATCAAAAACAGGGAGAGGACCTGACAGGAGGGAATAAAATGGAAGCAAAAGCACACAGTCTCATATTGGTAGTGGTAAATCAGGGGCATTCCGATGATGTAATGGATACCGCCAGAGGAGCAGGTGCAAGGGGAGGCACCATTATTCGTTCACGTTTTGCAGGTGAGCAGGATTTGGGGCAGTTTTACGGGATTAGCCTGCAGGCGGAAAAAGAGATTATTGCCATTGTGGCTTCCGCAGATAACCGGAATGCTATTATGGAAATGATTAATATGAAGCATGGATTGAAAACAGAGGCAGGGGGGGTTATTTGTTCTTTGGGGATTGAGCAGATTGCCAGAGTTGGGTAGAGTGGCTGCGTCCTCTTATCCAATCCCCTCCCCTGCCCCTTCCGGCAAATCCATTAAAAAAGAGAACCGATTCCCCGAATCAGTCCTCCACATCCTGATCTGCCGCAACCGCAGAAACAACGGAAGCAACAACCGCAACGACTACTGCAATAATAATCACCAGCAATCCGCCAGCTAATAAAATAAACATAATATCATCCTTTCTTATATCTAAAATGATTATAGCATGTTTTATAAAAAATGGAAATAAATTATTATCATAAAGTTTCTTTTTTCTCCCATACTAATCATAAAGTCCAAATGGTTTCATAATATCAAGACGAAAGTCAAGAAACGTAACAGCTCAGACAGCGGCTTTTACTACAGGCACCGTGACGGGCTTCTCACTGCCTGAACTATTACAATGAAACAAAAATAAAAACAGTATGGGAAGGGAGAAGAAACTATGGATTTTCAACAGATACCAATTGGCTTTGGCATGGGGCTTGCCATGAACAGAGAGGCTTTAGAGGGATATTCCAGATTAACGGAAGCGGAAAAGGAACAGATCATATTTAAGTGCAGGGATGCAAAATCAAAGGAAGAGATGGACAAGATTATATCATCCCTTGGAAATCCTTTTGAGTAAATACAGAATCCGGGGGAAACCTTTTGGGGCTTCTGCATATCTTATTAGAAAGAATTAAAAAGGAACCTTCTAATATGGATGAGAATATGGTAGAAGAATATTTTGACAAACCGGATATGTCCGAAAAGTTTGAACATTGCGGGGGCTGTAAGAAAGAACATCATGCCTGCACAAAGGTAACTTATCAGTATGCGGAAGTAAGTGTTCCGGTTAAGGTAAAGCCTTTTGCAAGGGTTGGAAGAATTGAAACACAGTGCTGTGGGAATCCGGTGATTACGGACCACAGAAAGGGAGACTGTGACTGTGACGGAGTATGTGAGCTGGAAATCGCACAGACAATCTGTGTCAAGATTCCAATTGAGTATTGCGCAATGACTGACATAGGGGAAAATAAAGTCAGGTGCGGAGACGTATCCAACTCCTGTCATTGCTTTAAAAAGGAAAAAGACGATATTTTGTAGAAAAGTTTGGTGCGAAAGCCCTCTTTCTTATTTGCCAGTGCATTTTGAGTATGTTATACTAAGCAGACAGGAAAGAGGGTTTTATCATGGCAAAGGGGAAAAGAGGCAATGAGATAAAATGGGACAAGTTAGACAATACAGCCCATTTATTTCCGGTTATTGCAAACGAAACAATGAGCAGCGTGTACCGTATCAGCGTGACCCTGCGGGAAGAAATAAAACAGGAGCTTTTGCAGGAAGCGCTGGAAATGGTGCTGCCCTGGTTCGATACATTTAATTCCAGAATGAAAAAGGGGTTTTTCTGGTACTATTTTGAAACAAACCGGAAAAGCGCGCCTAAGGTAGTGGAGGAGAGAACCTATCCATGCCTTTATATGGAACCGTATAAAAATCATAATTATTTGTTTCGTATTACTTATTATGAAAAAAGAATTAATTTAGAGGTCTTTCATGTGCTTACTGATGGTATGGGAGCCATCACCTTTTTAAGAGAGCTTACATATCAGTATTTGCGGCTTTCCCATCCGGAAATTGGAAAGAAGCTTGGAAATCATTTATCCAGTGATACTTCTTTAAATAAAGAGGACAGCTATATTAAAAACTATAAAAAGAGCCATGCCAAAGGCTATAAGACAGAAAAAGCATTTCTGTTAAAAGGCGAGTATTTACAACAGGGGCAGCTAGGGGTTATCCATGGCTATCTGCCCATTGCTGAGGTGAAGGAAGCGGCGAAAAAGAGGGGCATGAGCATAAACCAGTATCTGGTAGGAATACTGGTTTACGGCATTTATAAAGAATGGCTGCATGAAGCGCCCAATAAAAGACCTGTTGCGGTATGTGTGCCGGTAAATCTCCGCCCTTATTTTGATTCCATTACTACAAAAAACTTTTTTACAGTAGTCACGGCAGTGTTTCGTTCTGAAAAAGAACATTATACATTTGAAGAGGTGCTTGCAATTGTCAAGCAAAGCCTTGCGGAGCAGATTAACAGAGAGAATCTGGAAAATCTGATTTCTTATAATGTTTCCAGAGAAAAAAAGCTGATTGTCAGGGCGGTTCCTTTATTTATAAAAAATCTGGCAGTGAAAATGGTATATAAAAGCTCGGCAAGGGCAAATACCACTACTGTAACCAATATAGGAGCCATTTCTTTAGAGGAGGAATATAAGCCTTATGTGGACAAGTTCCACGTGGTTCTGTCCATGACAAAGGGACAGAACATGAAAAGCGCCATATGTTCCTATGAAGATACTCTTGTATTTAATTTCAGCTCCCGCTTAAAGGATGTGTCCATACAAAAGGCATTTTTCAGAAAGCTGGCGGAGGAAGGAATCCATGTAACCATAGAAAGCAATGGGGTGTATTATGAGTAGATGTAAACAGTGTAAAATCCAGGTCGCAGATCATACAATGGTGTGCCCTTTATGTAACAGTGTGCTTGAAGTGAAAGAAGGGGAAGAGGAAGGACAGGATATGTATCCGGATGTAAGGCTTCGCACCAGAATGTTCCAGATAGTGGTAAGGGTCTATTTTGTGGCATCTATTTTGCTTGAAATCGCACTGGTAGTCATCAACAGCCTGACATTTTCCGGTACATGGTGGTCTGTTATATGCGGAGCAGCATTTCTGTTTCTGTTTTTTACATTAAGCTTTTCCGTTTCCAATCATAATTATGGGCATATATTAAAAATTGCGGTGGAGGCTGTGGTAATCGTGCTTTTTACCCTGTTGGTGGATGTAATCATAGGATATCGGGGCTGGTCTTTGACCTATGCCATGCCGTCGGTTATCATCATGGTGGATATTGCCATTATCGTGCTGATGATTGCCAACAATCTGAACTGGCAGAGCTATATATCCCTGCAGCTAACCATGATTGGATTCAGTGCTGTGGGCATTGTACTTTTTTTTGTGGGATTTATAAAGAAGCCGTTGCTTACCTTTATCAGCCTGTTAGTATCACTTCTGCTATTTCTGGGTACGGTGCTCATTGGAGACAGGAGGGCAAAAACAGAGCTGAAAAGAAGATTTCATGTTTGATTTCAAATAAGCATGTCAGCACACCGGGATTTGAAAGGGAAACAAAATGATAAGAAAACAAACAGATAGAACCGGAGAAAATGAAGTGAGCATCAGAGGGCGTATACTAAGGGAAATCATTGCCCATTTTCATTCGGACCAGATGACGGAACAGGACATCATGGGCGGGGGAATCCGTAAAAGGCTGGAGGAAGCACCGTGGAAAAGTCCGGAGGGCTATCAGGTGCTTCCGGTTTCCATGGAAAACTTTGAAATGGAGCTGCTTCAATCGGAGGAGGATAAAGGAGAGCTGGTAGTGCTGCAGCTCCACGGAGGAGGATATGTAGGCAAGCTCCGGAATTCCCATCGTGCAACTGCAGTTCTATACAGCAGGGCAGGAAAGGGCTGTAATGTGCTGACCATTGATTACCGGGTTGCACCGGAGCACCCTTATCCGGCAGCTCTGGAGGATGGATTAGCAGCCTATAACTGGCTTTTGGAGCAGGGATATACAGGGGATAAGATTTTGTTAGGAGGGGATTCGGCAGGAGGAGGCCTTGCCATGGCAATGACCATGTATCTAAGGGACCATGGACAGGAAATGCCGAAGGGAATCGTGGCAATGTCTCCCTGGACGGATTTAACTGCCAGCGGCGCCTCCTACGAGGATAATTTTGAAACCGACCCTCTTTTTGGAAAGACAAGAGAAAGCCTTATTTATAACAATGCGTATCCGGGAGAAGAGGACCCTGAAAATCCATATATCTCCCCCATGTTTGGAAGCTTTGAGAATTTCCCGCCCATGCTTGTGCAGGTGGGAACCCATGAAATGCTGTTAAGCGATTCCGTTTCGGTAGTGAAAAAAGCAAGACAGGCAGGGGTAAAGGTGCGTTTTAGCAGATATGAAGGAATGTTCCATGTATTTCAAAGGGCAATGCTGCTTTTGCCGGAGTCCAGAAAGGCATGGATTGAGGTAGAGAAATTTATTGAAAAGATTCAAGACCCAATGGCGGTGCAGACATTTAAACGGATGCAGCATGGTGAGAATGAAGCTATAGCCAGCCGCCATCCAGAGTGATGATTTGTCCAGTCAGATAGGCTGGACTTTTTATCAGGTTCAGGACAAGCTCTGCGGCTTCACCGGGGGTTCCCATGCGTCCTGCAGGTATATCTTCTATAATAGAAGCTTTTTCTTCCATGGAAAAACAGTTGTTCATGTCCGTGTCCATCATGCCAAGGGCAATGGCATTTACCTGAATATTGCTTGGAGCTAACTCTTTGGCAAGGGCTTTGGTAAAGCTGTTGAGTCCTCCTTTGGAAGCGGAGTAGGCTGTTTCTGTGGAAGCGCCTGAATTTCCCCATACGGAGGAAATGTTGATGATTTTTCCGCTTTTTTGCTGCAACATGTTAGTGATTGCTAACTTGCTCGTGTAAAAGGCGGAGGAAAGGTTTGTGTCCAGAATTCGTTTCCATTCTTCAGGCGTCATATCCTGAAGCAGTCCTACATAAGAGACGCCGGCATTGTTAATCAGCACATCCAGCCGTTTGATATTTGAAAAGCATTGTTCAACGAAGCGGTAATCGGATATATCCCCTGCAAATCCGGTGCAGGAAATATGATATTCCTTTTCAAGCTCCTCTATAAGATTTAAGAGAAGCTCTTTTTGTGTATGGCATACCAGGTAAAGTTCATACCCTTCTTTGGCTAAAGCGGTTGCAATGGCTTTTCCGATTCCTCGGGAAGCGCCCGTAAGGAAAGCTGTTTTTTGCATGGTGTTTTTGTTCCTTTCTTTTGAGACAGGTGGATTCGGTTCTTTCAATAGTATAGCATATTTATTCCTGCGGGCAATGAGGAAAATAACCATTTGCCGGCCCGAATTTGCCGGCAGTAAAAACACGGAAATCAATTTTCAGACGGCAGCTTTCAAGACAGGCTCCGGGACGGGCTCT
>CANCYR010000075.1 GCA_947382355.1 uncultured Lachnospiraceae bacterium | reverse complement strand
TGACAGCCTGTCTGAAGGAGAAAAAAGAATGCTACTGCTATTTTGCATACGGACAGATGGAGTATGAAAAGCTGCAAAAGCTCTGGAAGGAAAAAAGAAGGTTCAAAGGGAAAATAAAAACGGCGGATGCGGAGTTTGAGGCGTATTTTATCCTGAAGAAAAATGAAAAGTACGGAGAAAAAATAAAAGAGCTATATGAAATATTTATCCGGAACCAGATACCATGGCATACGCTGAAAGCCCCCTTTATCAATAAGATGATAGATGTATATGTGGTGGAGGCATCCTATCCGGAAGGAGAAGAGATAGAATCCGTTGAGGTGGATTTTGAAGAATACAAGGAACAGATTCTGTTTGAAATGATTCCGGTCTGGAACATTGGAAAAAAGAAAATCAGAAGCAGCGCATATCCTGCATTTGAAGTGGACCAGGTGAACTTTACCCATACCATATACAGCAGCCAGCTGGAAAAGAACTGCCGGTATCTGGTTGCAAATGAACAGATAGAATACTGGAATGTGAGAAAGGAATCGGAGGATTTATGCATTGAGTGCAAGGAGGTAGAGCCGGTTACCTGGAATCTGCTTGAAATCCATCAGGATATCCAGTGCCATTATAAGGAGGCATACCCCCTTATGAGCAATGCCGGAAAAAGCAGTACGGACACAATGCTGATGCGCACTCCGGGAGAGCTGCAAAAGCGGATTAAAGAGCTTCAGGTGGAGGACTATTTAACCTTTAAGGAGCTGCAAAAGATTGACTCTTCCACATGGAAGGAAGTCAGAACCTATTCCATGAACGAGCCCATACAGGAAGAATTACAGGCTAAGGGAACCAGGCCGGGGCTGCTTTTTATTTTTGAAGCGGTGGACAAGGGCAGCTATTTAAACGGCGACGTGCTAAGCTTCGTGATAAGCAGCCTGCAGTGGGAGCTGCCGGAATATGAATGCTTCGGAAAAATTATGTAGCGGAAGGGTTGGATGGCTGTCATGAACAAAATTTGGGAATTTATGTATGAAAATCAGGAAAAAATCAGATACCGGCAGACCGAATATTTCAGTCCCTATTATGAGGTGTCACAGGAATCCATAAAAGAAACAGAGGAACAGACTTATCAGGTAAGCTTTAACAGCTTTTACCGCTATGAAAAGGTTTTTGAAGCCCTGTTTGACATTGATATGAAGGAAGAAAGCAGGGAGCTGCTGTTTGACTGTATTCTTCATTATCTTGTCTGTGAGGAATTTAAGCTGGGAATCACAGGGGAGGAATATGAGATACGTCAATGCTTTCATGCTATAGAGCAGGGAGTCTACGGGGACCATGTACAGGATATGTTCCTAAGCCTGTCAAAAGAAAAAAAGCATTTCATTGCCCGTACCCTTTACAAGCAAAGCAGGCTCCGTGCAAGCGTATATCTGTTTGCAGAAGCCGTTACGAAAATACTGGACAACTGCGTGGTATACCGGAATAAGCTTCAGCCAGCGGTCATCCTCGTATATATACAGGAAAAAAATATTACAAACCAGCAGAAAATACTGATGGCGCTGGAGGAGTTATTTTTACCATTGAATTATACGATGCGTATTTTTAAAGAAAAGCATTTTGGAGTAATAGAGGCGGAGCAGACACTGGAAATGGATAAGATAGAGATTTTTTAAGGAGATAAAGAATGATAGGACTAAAAATACCTGTATTTGAAAAAGGAAACATATTGACAAGGGAAATGCTGGATTCCATAAAAGCTTATGCGGTGGATGCCATTCAGCTTTCCTATCAGGGCTTTGGAAACGGAATTATAAGCGGATGTGAAATTACCATAACGGACAACATCCTTACCATACATAAGGGCCTGGTAAGCTATCAGGGAAATATATGCTTTATTACGGAAAACATAGACCTTAAATACCATTCCACCGATAAATGGAATGCGGTAAAGCTTTATTTCGGCCAGCTGTCAAAGGAACAGAGCTTTACCACAATGGAAATGTACGGGGAAATAACAGAACGGACGGAGTATGAAGCTTCTGCCGTGGAAATTGCAAGATTCCGGCTGCAAAAGGGGGCGGTGCTTCGTACCAATCACAGAAACCTGCAGGATTATGAAACAGAATATGACACCCTGAGCATGATAGAGGCAGAATATGCCGGCTATGGGGAAAGCACCATCTGCCCGGAGCTTTTGTATCAGTTTGCAAAGGAAGCCGGTAGCTTCCACATAACAAGAGATGTGGATATGGCTTTCCTTTTGCAGATTCAAAATATGAAGGGACAAAGCATAAACCGGAAAGCGGTGGAGACCTACATTGCCCTGCGTCTGGAAAAGGAAATAAGCCATATGAGCAACCGGGAAATTTATGAAGGACTGGTGGAGGTTTTGAAAAAAATCAAGCATGGAAAAGCGGAACCGGAAGTACGGCGCAGGCCACAGAAGATGATAATAGATTAGGAACCAGCAATGTTACCGGAACCTTAAGCAGTCATTATTTGGAAAAAGACAGGGTTGAAAATGCTTGTGAGGATGTATGTGATTTTATAGAAGATGTGGGTGATTTTTGGAAAAATGTTTGGGATAAATATAAACCTGATTTCTTAAAATGAAATAAAGGCGAGGTTAATTAGAAATGAATTTTAGAGATGTAAATCATAATAAGGACTTATCACACTATTATCATAGCGGCAGATATCAGGCTATAGCTGGGGGAACAATGTTTATGTGCATAATAATAACATGGGCATTAACGGCATTAACAGTTAATACAAATTTTTTATTTCTTATACTTTATATTATCTGGAGCCTTTTTACGATTATTTTTCCAGAAGTTGAGTATCTTAGCTATGCAGCAAAAGATAAACTTTATTACTTGTATACCCAGAGATACGACGGGGATTTGCTGGGAAGTGTTTGCGACGGAGTTTCATTCTCAGTTATAGTACAGTTTTATTATTCAACCTTGCTGATCTTGGGAATTGATTTAATAGTAAACCCATGCTTCTTTTTGATTTGCCCGTTAATAATGTTGTTTCCGTTTATATTTGTATGTTCCCATGTGACAAGTATTAAAACAAAAATAAAATGCTTTTTTAAATATTTGTTTGTATATGATGTGCTTCTTATGTACAATGTTCATTTTGTTATTATAATTATAATGTTAATTATAAAAGCACTAAAAAGATAAAAAACCAAAAATGTTTAGGAGGATTGCTATGAGTGAATTCATGGACGAGGAAATATTAAAGGAGAAAAAAAGAATACAAAAAGAACAGCAGGAGGTTCTGGAAAAGGAAATAAAGGGGGACAAACAGGAAGAATCCATATTTGACGGCACCGTGACGATTATGGACCGGCCCGTAGCCTATGAGCGCATAGAAATCCCGGAGCTGAAAATAAGCGTGCTGATGCCTGCCGATTTCTTTCTGGTATCGGATGAAGTGAAACAATATATTTATCCGGCAGGCAACAGACCGTCTCATGTATATGGAGGAGAAAACATTTTTTATCAGCTTTCCTTTTCCCTTACCTCCCATCAGGTTCCGGATGACGGAATGGTGAAATTTGTCCCCATGGCAAAAAAGCTTATGGAAGCCATGGGACCCAAAACCAAGGTCATGAATTCCAATGTGATTGAACATCCGGTGGAGGATAAAAAATACCATATAGGAATTGTGGAATTTATTTCCACCGCCATTGACATGAGCATATACAATGTGATGTTTTACATAAGCATTGACAATCAGCTCTTAATGGGAAATTTCACCTTCCCCTTAAAATACAAAAATTCCTACATAAAAATAGCAAAAGAAACGATTGACAGCCTGATTATTCTGGAAGGAGGAGATGAATAATGGAAACCATTACTTATTTAAACCTTAGCGTAAACGGCACGCCCATTGAAAAAATAGTTACCTTATCCATCCGGCATGCCATTAACCAGCATGCCACAGCGGAATTAACAGGAGAAGCGCCTTTAGAGGCGGCATCAGATTTTGCAAAACGGTGTGATGAGACCACCCAGGTAGAGATAACTACAAAAGCATCAGGGCAGCCGGCAGTGATTTTCTGCGGTCTGGTAGCCAATGTGGGGGTGGAAAAACAGGATGCCTACGGACTGCTGAAGCTGAGTCTGAAATCCACCAGCTATCTGTTAGATACGGAAAAGAAGAATAAAAGCTTTCAGAATACGGGAAAAACCTATGAAGAGATTTTAAAGGAAACTTATGGCTCCCGCGCCACCCTTACCATGAATGTTTCCGATAAGGCTATTGGAAGCATCGTAATGCAGTACAGTGAAACGGACTGGGAATTTACAAGAAGGATTGCAGCCAATTTCAACGCACCGGTATTTACTAACGTGGATACTGTCAAGCCTAATATTACCATAGGAATGCCCACAGCCGGAAAATCCTACAAATTAAGCAACGTGGAAACGGACTATGGAAGCGGTCTTGGGGGAGGCACCGGCATTAAAACCCATCAATACATGTACTTAGGAGATAAGGTAAGCTACGGGGGACAGACGGAACGGGTAAAGGAGCTGTCCGCAACTATGGTAAGCGGCATTCTCACCACGACTGTGGCAGTGGCTTCTGACAAAGGCTTTGAGGCGCAAAATGCCCTGATGTCAGCCGGAGGGGCAGGGGCATTCAGCACAGGCGCGGCAGGAGGCGGCGGAAACGGAGTGGGTGTTACTACCAATGCAGCAGTTTCCGGAAAAATGTTTACAGGAATTGTTCAGGCAGTAAAAAAGGACAAGGTACAGGTTCATCTGGTAGATATCGATGCAGAATACGACGGAGGGGGAGACTACTGGTTCCCGTATTCCACCGCCTATTCCTCTTCTGACGGAAGCGGGTTTTACTGTATGCCTGCAGAGGGCGATACGGTCCGGGTATTTTTTCCATCCGGCAAGGAAGGAGAGGCTTTTGCGGCAAGCTCCGTAAATGTGTCTCCTCTGGATGACCCCAAGCATAAAAAGTGGCGTTCTCCTGCAGGAAAAGAAATACTGATGACAGAAGAAGGAATTTTTATTACTTGTAAAGAAAATAAAATTTTTATCAATCTGGCAGATGAAAACGGAATTACCATCAGCTGTGATAAGGATATCAATATATGCTCCAAAACCAATATTTCCGTTATGGCAAACGAAAGCATGGTGCTGCAGGCAGATAACAATATACTGATATCCACTGCAGAATCCTACATTGACATGAAGCCGGAAAAAATCGAAGTGGGCGCATATAACGTGACCATCGCATAATGGACGGAGGATAAAATGGAACACAATTACTTGCAGGAATTTATGGAGGAATATCATCCTAAGGAGCGCAAATGGTTTTTGGAGCAGACCTTTCAATATATCAATGAACACAGGCAGGAGCTGGTAAAAAAAATAGAAAAAAACCTGGAAATTTTTCTGATGGGCGTGGCAGCAGGACAAAAGGAATTTCCGGTGCCTGTGGAATGCATACAGCTTTCCCTGCTGGATGTTTCCGTTTTTAAGGAAGAACCGGCGCTTCGCTTTGATGCATTTGGAGAACTGGGGGTTTTGGGCGCCAGGCTTTACAGCAAGAACTTTCCCTGTGAATGGCTCCTTACCTATTGGCAGGAATACAGGGAAAGGCTGGAGGAAGACGTAAAAAAAATGCAGGCAGTCCGTTTTATCAGTCAGGCAAGAATCCGGCAGATTATGATGGAAAGCACAGCGATGTTAAATGCATTTATCTACGGAATCATAAAATACCCTTTTTATGCTTTGGACAGCACTATGGAGCCTTTAAAGGAGCTGTTAAAAACGGAAAATTTCTATATAAGCTATGGAAACTATATGGACCGTCAGGTGCTGTTGCATACGGAATATCCGGAAATAGATATTTTCTTCCATAAAAAAGAAGAGGCTTTAAAACACAGAAAATACCAGCACAAGGTATATCGAAAAAAGGAATTTAAGGAACTGGATTTCACCCACAGCAGATTTGTGGAATGCCAGTTTGTAAACTGCCGGTTTGAAAAGTGCGATTTAAAAGATACTTCTTTTGAAAACTGCCGGTTTTACCATACGGAAATGGAAAGCTGTACAGGCTATGGCATGACTATGAACAACTGCATCATAGAGCATTTAAACTGTGTGGAAGTAAATTTTCACTATGAAGGAGAAGAGGATGGAAGCGCAAAGGATATTTATAAGCCTTTGGAAATCCTTTTGTCACAAATAGACTATATGGAGGCGGAAAACTGCAACTTAAGCTATTGTAATCTGCTTGAAAACGCCCCTGTGAAAATCAAGGTCAGCAGCTGCCGTTTAGAAAACAGTACGATGGAGGGAAAAATAGATGAAAATGGAATATTTGAGGATATGTCAGGACAGGAAGATGAGTAATCCCTTTGTTGTGGAAGGGCTGGACAATCAGATTTATGTGGCAAATCCGTCAAAGGAGCAGTTTGGGAGACTGCCCAAATCAATGGTCACCTATTTTGACTATGCCCCTGACTTTGACGTGCCGGATTATGTGGCTTCCCCCACCCCTATGGTATCTCCAAGGCTCAGAAAAGTATTTCATATGTATGACGATACGATACAGTTTAAAAGCGTACAGAATTATACAAACAAGGAGACAGATGCCTTTAAGCTGGCGCCTTCCTATTATGTGTATTATGTGGAACAGACAGACTGTCTCCACGAAAGCTCTCAGATTGCCCCAAACGGTCAGGTAACGGATTTAGTCCTTGCGGGAAGCCGGCTTCGGAATAAAGATATTATCGTAATCGGGGGAATCGTACAAAAGATTACAATCGTGTCCCTGGCAGTGGCGGAAAGCATTGTAAGGCGCAGATTGTTTGGAATCGATTTTGAGGAAGTAAAGATAAAATAAACGGTAGAGGAGGAATTGGGAAATGGCAGAACAGGAAGCGCAGGGTGCAATGGAGGGAACCGGAAAAACACAATATGTCACCAGACTGATGAAAGCAAAATGTTCCTTTGGTTCCATGAGCCAGTATTTAAATTTACCATTAGACCACGGGGTATGGTTTCAGTCTCCGGATACGCCCATTATGAATGCAAACGACCATGAACCGGAGAAGCATATATTACATTTTGGAAGGTGCACTTCTTCTAAAAACCCGGGCAATACCATTAACTTGGAGGAAATGATTATAGGAGCCTTGTTTCCCTTTGGGGGCTTTTTGGGCAGCAAGCTTTTGAAGAAGCTGTTAAATTGTGAAGGCTGCAAATGCAAGCCTATGACTATAACGCCATGGAAGGAAACAGATGAGGACTACTATATTGACGGGGCGCCGGCAGTGACTGTGGAAAGCACTCTGCAATGCTATTATGGCGGCAGCATTACGATAGATACGGAAAGCGAGACAAAGGGCGATGAAAATACGGATGAGACAGTAGAGACGGAGGAAAAGGGATATCATTCCACCAATAAAATGCCGGCTTCCATGGCGGATAAAATAAATGATTTTTGTTCCGGCCCACAGGATGGCTCCGATTCAGCCTTTGATGGAGCTATGGATTCCATGGCAGGCGCCATGAGTATGTATGCGGTATCGCCGGAGAAAAGCGCCGGCAATTATGCCAATAATAAGGCTCAGCAAATGCCGCCGGGTGCAGTGGATGCCGCAGGAAATATTATTGATTCTTCGGCGCTTGGCAATTACAAATTGGGAAACGGAACAGTGGCTTCACAGGGAGATGGAGTGGTAGCCGCATATAATGCGGTAAACATGCTGTTCCAAAATCCGGATATGGCGTCTATTATCCGTTTTTTTGAGCTGCTTCCTTACATAATGGGAAATGCCTCGCTGGGGGAAGAATCCTACGGACTGGTGGCACTGCTTATGTATATGATGGCGCTGAATTACAATGTGTCAGTCAGCACCAAAAAACCATCCGGAAAGGGCAGTAAAAAAAGCGGGAAAGGTGTTAAGGGAGAAGCAAAGCGGTCAGGCCTGAAATCGGGCAAGGCAGTGCAGACAGGCTTAAGACAGGGCAAAGCGGTGCAGATGGACTTAAAACCAGGGAAAGCGGTGCAGACGGGACTGTCACAAGGCAAGTCCGGGCAGATAGGCTTAAAACCGGCTAAAGAAATGCAGGCAGGCATAAAACAGGAAAAAGCCAGACAATTGGATAAAAAAGGAACAGATTCCAAAAATAATAAACAAAGGAAAAAGCAGGTGGCAGTTATGGGCTCCCTTGTATCAGATACAAAAGGCAAAAGAAAAATAGGAGGATTCACAGCAATGCCGGTATTGGAGGAAAGCGGCAGTTTACGGCATGAGATGAAGGACTCTGAAATTATGGTGCTTATTGGAGAAGAGGAACAAGAGTTTATGGAGGGAGGAGACGAATGATGCAGGGACAGTATACGTTAGCCCAGCTTAAAATTTCTGCCGGTCTTTCCTATCAGAAGATTTTAGACTGCAGGATAAAGGGAAAGGCAGGAGAGCATGGTATCTGCGAAGTGCTTTTGGAGGCAGGGGATGCCACGAAAGGAAGTCAGGTCAATGCGCTTATAGACGGTGAAGGTTCGGTGAGCCTGGATGGAAAAATTCTTTTAAAGGGTGTGATTACACAGGCCGGACTCAGTAATGAAAACGGGTATTGCAGGGCAAGTCTGGTAATTGCCACCAAGTCCATTCTGGCAGATAAAAAGAAGGACAGCTGTGTATTTCAGGATCCGGGGAAAAAACTGTCGGATATGGTAAATCATGCCCTGTCCGGCACCGGACTGACTGCTCAGTACCAGAAGGATATTTCCATTTCCCATGTAGTGTACCGACAGGATGAGACGCCCTGGCAGTTTATCAAACGTCTGGCAGCCCAGTACAAATATCAGGTATATGCGGATTTGAAAAGCAGCTCCATTGCCATCGGCGAGGTGGGCTTTGCCACCTATCCGGAGTCCGATCTTGGAGAGGTAAAGTCCGTTGGCAAGGATATTTCAGAGCTTCGTCAGGTTCAGAGCAATCAGGACAGCACAGCCGCTGCCTATGCATTTGAAACCCAGACCTATGTAAGTAAAAATATTTCCATGGCAGCAGGAGACCATATCGGAAAAGAAACGATTCTGGAGCATTTGGTCACCGGAGAAAAGGGAATCCTCATAAATGAAATCCGGGTGCAGAAAAGCAGCAGCAGTGCGCCCTCCTATCAAAGTCAGGCAGCCCCATCCATTGCCAGCGGAATTGTAACGGGAACTGTCACCGCAGTGGACGGCAATCAGATACAGGTACAGTTTGACGCCAATGGGGGAGTTGGCGGAGGCCTTACTTGGATTCCATACGAATCCGTAATCAGCAACAGCTTTTATTGTATGCCGGATGTGGGAGACAAGGCATTTATTTACTATGAAAACAATGGAAAAATCATCTGTATGGGAAGCAAGCGAAGCAGCGATTCCCATCCGGATTTTGACAAGCCGGAAGAAAAGGTGATGACCAATCATGACAAGATGATAAAATTCACCACTACCGGATTGAATATAACCGCAACCAGAGAGCTTCATGATAACGATTCCGACCAGGAAATTTCCATAAAGATGGATGATAAGGACGGGATTACCATTACCTCCGGACAGGCTATCCAGATTTCTGCAGACCAGAATATTCGTCTGGCAGCAGGAGAAAAAAAGCCTGATGAGCATAATGAGCTATTAAAACAGGGACGGGATAAATTTAAACAAAGAAATGATGCAGGCGCTAGTGAGTATGCGGCAGACAGCGGTTTGGATGGGGCGGCAGCTTTCCTGAAAGCTACAGGTACAGGTCTTGGCAATCTGGGAAGCGATATTAAGGACAGCTTTGTGGAAGGCGTTCAGGGAATGGTCTTCTATGACTTATGGGGCGGTAAAGGGCAGGAAGGAGAGGAGAAAGAAGAGCCGGAAATCATATATGAAACCGGAGTCTTATCCCTGTATGCCAGTGAAAAGCTTCTGCTGGTGACAGGAGAAAGCATTATAGACCTGAGCACGGAAATCACCTTTTCCACACCGGAATTCCGCTGGCTGGGATACGATCAGACAGAGCATGAGCAGGTAGAGGAGCAGCTCCATGACTGGTGGGAGACCGCACTGGACGGGCTTCAGCTTGCTTTGGACATTGCCGGATTCATCCCGGGTATCGGAGACGCACTGGATCTGGTAAATGCAGGAATTTCCCTTGCAAGAGGGGATTATTTCGGTGCGGCATCTTCCCTGGTATCCGCCATTCCCGGTGTGGGAAGCTTTATTGGCGGCGGCGCCAAGGCGTTAAAGGCTGGCGGCAAGGCTGCAAAGGCAGTGGCCAAGGTTACAAAGGTTTTGTCAAAATATAAAAAAGTGATTAAGGCGGTGGAATATTTTTATTCCACGGTAAATCTGGTGGCCACCTTTATCCGTAACAAGGACCAGATAGCTGAATTTTACGATAAGGTAAAAAACGGAACATTTGACTGGAACAACCCGGCAGACGTGCAATTGTTGATTGGTATGGGGAATCTGGGAGTTGCCACAGCAGGCCATCTTAAGAAAACCCATGATACTTTTGGGAAAAAGAAATCCAAAAACAAGACTGGCGGCGATTCGGATGATGGAAATAATAATAAAAATAAGAATGGAAACAACGATGGTCAGGACAACCAGACCTGCAAATACGACCCGATCAATGTAGTAACAGGAAGCCAGACCCTGGTGTATACGGACTTTGCCCTTACGGACATTACGGGAAACCGTTACTTTAAGCGCACCTATGAATCCATCTATGTAAACGAAGGCGGCCTGTTCGGCTGCCGCTGGATGGCGGAAATGGAAAGCAGCGTTACCAGAAAAGACGGCCTTACCATCGTCCAGATGCCGGACATGCACTTAATCCGCTTCCGGAAGACGGAAAACGGCTATGAGAACCTGATGCAGGGAAAGCAGCAGTACCGCCTCTTTGACACGGAGGAAGGCTATGTGCTAAAGGACCATGCAAGCGGCACATCCATGTACTACAGGGCGGACGGGAAGCTTTCCCATACGGAGGACGGAAACCACAACCGCACCGAATACATCTATGAAGACGGCGTGCCCAAGCGGATAGAATATCCGGGCGGGCAGTTCCTAAACTTTACCCTGGAGCATGGCAAGATCACGGAAATCACGGACATCCTGGGAAGGAAGCTCACCTACGAATACGAAGGGGACTTCCTGACCAAGGCCACCCTTGCAAACGGCGGCAGCATCCGGTATGAGTACACCCCGGAGGGCTACATCCGCTCCGTCACCGACCAGAACGGCAGGACCTACGTGGTGAACCACTATGACCGCAAAGGCAGGGTGGTGCGCCAGGAGCTGTCCAACGGGGAGGAATACGTCATGTTCTATGACGACGGGGCAAAGAAGAACACCTTCGTGACCACCGCAACGGGGAACCGCATCACCTACAGCTACGGAAAGGAAAAGCTCCCCACCATCACCTCCTACGAGGACGGCACCTGGGAAGAAAAGCGCTATG
>CANCYR010000074.1 GCA_947382355.1 uncultured Lachnospiraceae bacterium | reverse complement strand
TTAACGGGTATAACTATTACATTCCCCTTTCCTCCCCTAAAAATTCTGATTACCGTTTGGAAAACGGAGTACAGAAAATCCGCGGGAGCATTATCCCTATCATCCGTATCACTGCCCAATCTTCCTCCGGGGAACCGGAATTAAAGGGAACCTTGAAACTGAGTAATATGATTCCTGTTCCTGCATCAGAATTAACCCTGTATGATATGGAGCATGAACAAGATTTATTTTATAAGGCTCTCATACATAAGGAAATGCTTTTTATCCGTAAAAACAAAAACAAAATCGTCCAGAATGCAAAAATTCTGTATAAACAGAAAAAGGAAAACAATCCTGCCATCGGATATCTGAAAAGCACGGTTGATTTTACATTGCTCGAACAGATGCATGATAAATTTATTGATAAGAAAAACAATTAATCAGAAAAGCCGGACGCTGCAAGCGGTTTCCGGCTTTTTTCTTTTCCCGCTTGCTAATCCCCTGTTTCAGAGGTAAGCTACGATACCAAGGAAGGAGGGATTGGATGGGAATGGAACCTGCATTGTACCAGTTGATGGACATCCGCATGAACAGCGTCATGAATGGCATCACGAACCGTGACGGAGAATATCAGGCGTTCATCCGGAAATCGAACGAATACTCCGACAAGCTGGATAAAATGGATCTGTCGAAGGAAGCCAGACTGCTGATAGACAGCTACGTCAGCGAGCAGAATGCTCTCGGCTCCCGGTATGGGATGCTCGCCTACTTACTCGGCTATTCTGACTGCAAAGAGATGCTTTTGGAGAAATGCCTTTTTGCAGAGCCGCAACAGGCATCCTAAGAAAGTAAAACCAAGTGCATAATCACGAAAAAAGGGCTTGAATCAAAGGCTCTTTTTTCGTTTCCTCACTCGTAGTAAAACCGTAGTAACCCACTTTCCCAACTGCCGCGATTTGCCCCGTTCTGCCCCACAAATGCCGCCAATTCCCGTCTCCCCGCCGTGCTGCCGTGGCAGATGAATAGAACTTTTATCATTATATTTTCCTTCCTGATTTACCAAAAAATGCCGAGTTTCAGCCAGTTTTTAAGGCATTTCCAGACAATTGTATTTTTCTTCAAAAATTCGATTACTGGGCAAATTATAGCATATTTTTGCAAGTTGTTGCGACCTAATAGTAGTAAAAATCGTAGTAAAACAAAAATTCCTACTACTAAGGATTTTAAAGTACAATCAAATAATGGTCGCCTCATGAGACGACCACATTTATTCGGCTTCATAGCCAATTTTATCTAACCACTCTTCACTGCTCAGAACAGTTAATCCTATACCAGATGCATAATCATCAAACAAATTTTGTTCTGGGTGAAGATAAACTCTCCCTTTGTCATTTGTTACAATTTGATACTCATCCTCTGCCGTTTTGGCTATGGCAATCAGTTCACATTCTCCCAAATCTTTATTTCTAAAACTCTTTTTCTTAATATCATCTGCAGTAATTACACCTTGTGATATAAGCAAATTCAAATAATTGGTGTCACTCATCCAACTGTAAAATTTCTTTCGTATTTTTTTCAATTCTTCTTTTGCACCGGGTATATCATCCAACTTTACAATACGGATTGCTTTTATCCCCATTGTTCCATATGTAAGATTATATACAGCATTATATGCATTTTTTGCTGTTTCATCCTCAAGTTCCAGATAATATCCTGGTTCTAATTCATTAAGAATTGTTTCAGTAACCGTTATTTCTGTTTCGTTTTTCTTACATAAATCTGCAATTGCAAAAATCTTATCACAAATAGAATGAAGAAAAACATTTGTATCAACCAAAAAATACATCAGTCTATCTTCACTCCGTTTCTCAATTTGATAGATTCTCCTGTGGCTTTTCCGATTTTTCCATTCTCCACAAGATAATCAACCTTTTTTTTCAACTGCATATAAGGTTTCATAAGTTTCTGGTATTGTGGTAATTCTTCATTTGGAACATAAAAATCTCTATCAAAACTTTCTGCAACTTTTCCGCCTAAAGCCTTTTCGATTTCTTTTCTGACCTTGCTATATTGCTTTCCTTGCCTATTTTTATATAATAATCTACGCAATACCATTTCAAAGCTCAAACAATATTTATGACACAACTCATTAACATATTTTCCTAATTGAGCTCTATTTCCACTGAAAAACAAATCTTGTTGAATCGCCACATAATAATCTCTCACTAAATACTCTTCAGGATACAATAATTCTCTGGCAAACTCATTCGCTTCTTGTTCTACACTATCAGATGAATATCCAAGCACACTATCATCATCTGAAATACTCTTACCTTTATGAAGAAACCAGTGCCCTACTTCATGAGCAAGAGTAAAATTCTGATGTCCCTGTGATCGCTTATAATTAACACAAATAACAGCTATACCGTTTGCGCCATACCCGATAAATCCAGAAAGTTTGTCAATATCTTCCTTAAACAGAAGTAAATTGTATTTATCTGTATAATCAACTTTTTCCAATAGCGTAAAAAAATCGCCAAGGAAGCCTTCTATTTCAAAGAATTCCCTGGCTTTATTAACTGCTTCAAGAACATTTCTTGTCAAAAGAATACCTCTTTTCTCTAAATTAAACCTCTTCCAACAGTACCTCATTAACAAAAGCATAATCATTCATAAAATCTTGAATCTTAGCTTTTACATTTTTAGATTTTATAGAATCTTTCCCTCTGTTCATTGTTGAAATTAGCAAATCATTATTTCTAACTTCACCATCAATAAAATATTGGGCATCACAATGAAGGGCACTACAAATCAACGACAAATCAAACTCATCAATATCTTCATAAGCAGATTCGTTATTAATTATATCACTAATAACCTCTTCATCCATAAAAGTCATTTCAGATAAAGTAGAAATATCAATGCCTAACAAATTCATTCTATCTTGCAGTTCACTACCGATATATTGCATAAGCACACCTCCTACTCTTTCTTTATACAATAAGTCTTTTCATTATAATACAAAAAAAACAAGTCTGTCATCTCTTTTTTTATATTATATCACCTTTCGTCATTTTTGACACAGCAAATATGAAAATCAATAAATTTTCTTGCTTTCATATACTATATCGTCATTATTCAAAAATCAATAACCCTATAGTTAAATGCAAAATCATTCCTTACCACTAAAATCCCGCATTATCAAACCAAACACCAAGTCCTGCACCACAGACAATCCACAAGATGATTGTAATCAGCACCGGAGTATCTTCCCCACCACCAAGCAAAGCAACAATAGCCGCCGCCAAGAACAGTCCACCTATTGTTGCTACAATAGCACCAAATGTTGATATGCCACCGTCAGTATGTGGAGTATAGTTGCTATTACTTGTAGAATCCTTATAAATCTGATACTCAATAAAATCATCTGTAAAATTTTTCTTTCCATCGTGGTTCCAATCATGAAATGCCATATTCGCTACCTCCGTTCATCATTCTCCCATTTCATCCATCCAATAATCATATGCTTCCTCATAACCATATTCGTATGCTTCCCAGCTGTCTTCTCCAAATTCGTCATATGCAAAATCTTCTGCAAAATCGGAAGCATAATCATCCGGAGTATCATAATCATATACATCATAAGTATCATAATTTTTGTACTGTTACTTGATTTAGTACTGCCGGAATTACTTACATTACTTTGATTGTTATAGGACGAACTTTCTTCTTTCGATTCCTCTTTATAAGTACTGCTACTATAACTGCCTCCGGTACTCTTACAAGTATTGGATGCTGCATTATTTGCTAAACCTGAATTATTCATGGCGGTTTAAGATAGCCTGAAAATTCATTTTCTGCATTTGTGATCCAACGATAATGAGATTTAGTATGTGAAGTGACTAAAAAAGGGCAGACTTTCCCTGTAAGCCTAAAAATCTGCATTTATCGTTTTCAAGGTTCATTGTAATTACGCTATTCCAGCTTAGGTTGTAGATTCCCTATATTGTTCAATGTTTCGTAAAACTCATTTTTATAAAGGCAGCTACTACAAAGCTTGAATGTTATATATCTTGATGAACGAACTGCTCTCGCAGCTACTTTCAGCAATTTCAAACGTATGGTATCAACTAGTTGCTTACGCATTTTTACTGGTAATACCAGACGTTTAAACCAATTAAATATGTTGTATGCCAGTGCGTGTACCTAGAGACGGTTTGCATTTACGATTTTAGATGAACTGCTTACTGCTGCAAAATCATCTGCCATAAGTTCTGGTCATCTTTATGCAGACGAAAAATGGCAGAATTATTGGTTTTAAACATTGATTGTAAAATCTTGATAAAACCAGGTTTGCAGGCGAATTCTTTAATAAGGATCAAGCCTGCATCGGAGGATAAACCGCCTCCGTCAAAATTTATTTTAATCTGCTTATTGCTTTCTAGTGAAATAGTGTCTAAAATGTCCATATGAGAACCTCTCTTTCGTTTGATTTGGATTCGACACCTAAATTTTAACAAAAGTTTGGTTCTTTTTCTATATCACTTAGCAAGTGAAAAGCAATATTCAGTTAAAAACTTGTAACTATGCGGCTTTGGCTGCTGTGGAATGAATGATCATGAATAATTCAGGATTATATTGCATTTTCCGTATTTTCTCTTCTTTTTTCTACAATGACCTTATACTTTTCTACCTGTGAACTGATAGGAATCATTCAATAAAAAGCTTGATTCTTATTATCCTGTATTGCATAGAAATGTGGACGATAATTTCCGTTTTCTTTATTACTCATCAAATATTTATCTTGCACTATATCAAAAAATTCATCTTTGATATGAAAAGAATATCCCTGATGTATCTCCATATGCTGTAACATTCTCCTTTGGGCAAACTTCGTATTATACAAATTCCCCATCGACATCAGCCGATGGGGAACATTTACGCACTATACCATTTATATCCCACCTGTATAGCAAGTGGCAGCATTTACGAACTGAATCACTTATACCCAGCACCATCAGCAAGCGGAAAACATTTACTTCTAATCATAGAGATATACAGATTGCAAGAAATAATCAACCTGTTTTTAAATTCAATGGTACAGCACACTAAAAATTCCCATAAATAAATTCGCTTGCATCATATCCCGGCCCGTATATTCCGAATATCAGCACAGAAAAAATACCTGCAAATATAATGAACCACCGAAATACAAGCGACTGCTTTGAAAGCTCCTTTCTGATATTCATCTTCCGTTGCAGCATGCTTACCACCCACATGACAAAAATGCCAAAGAACATCAGCCTGCTTTCCTTGGGATTCAGTCCCAGGCCATATAATTCATCATTAAATAAAATCCATGGATTATAAACCGTCACCATATTTTTTATCATCACAAATGCCATCTTCACGCTGTCCGCCCTGAAAAAAATCCATGCGGTCATTACAAGAAGAAAGGTGGTAATCTGCTTGTACAACCGGTGGGAAAAAGTTTCCCTGTCAACCCGGAATACTTTTACGAACCAGTTCCTTACCGGCATAAGAAGCTCTCCTGCCACCTGATAGAAGCCATGGAGAAGCCCCCATACAATATAATGGGAACCCGCGCCGTGCCAGAGGCCGCTTACCAGAAAGGTAATGAGAATATTCACATACTTGCGCAATGCGCCCTTCCGGTTTCCTCCTAATGGAATGTAAATATAATCCCTTAACCAGCTGCTTAAAGAAATATGCCATCTGCGCCAGAAATCCTTTATGGACGTACTGAAATAGGGATGGTTAAAGTTATCGGAAAGCCGGATTCCAAACACCTGTGCCGCACCCATGGCAATGCACACGCAGCCGGCAAAATCCGCATACAGCTGAATGCTGTACAGCACTGCTGCAAACAATACGAAAAGCCCTTTATATGTCTCATATTCACCAAATACGCGGTTTACCACAATAGCAGCCGCATCCGCCACTACCATTTTCTGAAAAAAGCCCCAGAGCATAAGCTGTAAGCCAAAGGTAACCTTCTCATAGTCAAATTTATGCCCTTCATACAGCTGTGGGGCAAGCTGTTCATACCGGGGAATGGGTCCCTGCAGGATTTGTGGAAAAAAGCTGACGAACAGGGCATATTTAAAGGGATTTTTTTCCGGCTCCGCCTTTCCCCTGTACACATCTGCCATATAAGCGATTATCTGCAATGTATAAAAGGAAATGCCCATGGGAATCAGGAAAGCAAACCGGTCAATCCCAAGCCTGTTTGCAAGCAAAGCGCCGGAGGACGCAAGCTTTAGAAAAAGAAGCAGCCCGGTATTTAAGAAAACCACACAAATAAGCCCTGCTTTTCCCGCTTTTGTGCCTACCAGACTCTTTCCATTTTTTCTCCCCTTCACTGCATACCCGTAAAGCCATGAGGTTCCAATGCTGAACAAAATAAAAATCGTCAGCTTTCCCGCATTTACCGCATAAAAAAACATACCCAGAAAGAGCAGCCATATCCACTGCCCTTTCCTCGGTATGATATAATAAAGCACTGCTCCTATTAGTAAAAATAATAAAAAGTAAACGGATGTAAAGCTGATTCCCTGAAGCATTCCATCCACTGCCAGTTTAAAAACCGCTGCAATACCCTCAATAAAATCCATGATTCATAATTCCTTCTCACCAAGCTTACATTGTGAGACATTTACATTTCATCCATTGTATTACGGATTTCCTTAATGAAATTCTCACTATTTAATACTGTAACATCTTTTAAAGAAGTAATCAAGGCTAAATCCTTCGTCATTTTTCCGCCCTCAATGGTCTTTAAGGTTGCCTTTTCCAGTTTATCGGCAAATTCCATCAGCTCTTTGATTCCGTCCAATTCCCCTCTCTTGCGAAGGGCTCCTGTCCATGCAAAAATGGTTGCCACAGAATTGGTAGAGGTCTCTTCTCCCTTTAAATGCTTGTAATAATGTCTCTGAACCGTTCCATGGGCTGCCTCGTATTCATACACGCCGGACGGAGAAACCAATACGGAGGTCATCATGGCAAGGGAACCAAAAGCGCTGGAAACCATATCGCTCATTACATCTCCGTCATAATTCTTACATGCCCAGATAAAGCCGCCCTTTGCCTTCATGACTCTTGCTACTGCATCGTCAATGAGGGTATAGAAATATTCAATGCCTGCTTCCTTAAATTTCTCCTCATATTCCTTTTCAAAAATTTCCTGGAAAATATCCTTAAAGGTATGGTCATATTTTTTGGAGATGGTATCCTTTGTGGCAAACCACAGATCCTGTTTTGTATCCAGCGCATAATTGAAGCATGCCTTTGCAAAGCTTCCAATGGATTTTTCCGTATTGTGCATGCCCTGGATAATGCCTGCTCCCGTAAAATTATGTATGAGCTCTCTTGTTTCGCTACCGTCCTCTGCCGTAAACACAAGCTCTGCCTTTCCGGCGCCCGGAACCTTGATTTCACAATTTTTATATACATCTCCATATGCATGTCTTGCCAAAGTAATGGGCTTTTCCCAGTTCTTCACACAGGGATCAATTCCTTTTACTACAATAGGGGAGCGGAAAACCGTGCCGTCTAAAGCCGCCCGGATGGTTCCGTTGGGGCTCTTCCACATTTCCTTCAGATTGTATTCACTCATGCGGGCTGCATTTGGAGTAATGGTTGCACATTTTACGGCAACTCCGTATTTCTTTGTTGCTTCTGCGGAATCTATCGTTACCTGATCGTTTGTTTCATTCCGGTAAGCAAGCCCTAAGTCGTAATACTCTGTTTTTAAATCAATATAAGGCAGCAACAATTCCTCCTTAATCATCTTCCAGAGGATTCGTGTCATTTCATCCCCATCCATTTCTACAAGCGGCGTTGTCATTTGAATTTTTGCCATGTCATTTCCTCCTAATCTTCTTTTTCAAAAGCGTGTTCAAAATCTTTTTTCAGCATATTTTCATAAGCATTTATCATATGCTTATTTGCCAGCATCTGAGCCTTCTTTGCATCCTTTTCCTTGATTGCCTCCATAATTTCCTTATGCTCCCTGCAGGAATCCGCTCCCCGTTTTCCGTTTGCCAGCGTTTTTTTCCTGACGCGGTACACATACTGGTGGAAATCCTTTAAGGTATGCTCCAAAATCTTACTGTTGCAGGCTTCATACATAATTTCATGAAACCGGTTGTCCAAAGCAGCAAACTGCTCCATATGGCCCTTTTCCTGATGGAACTGGGTCAGATAAATATTTTCTTCCATTTCACTAAGCTGCTCTTCTGTAATGTGTTCCGTTGCCCATTTGGCACAAAGCCCTTCCAACAGGGACCTTATCATATAAATATCCTGTACATCCTTTATGGTAATGCCTGTTACATAGGCGCCCTTATTGGGCACCATCTGAATCAGCCCTTCCAGTTCCAGCTGTCGGAATGCCTCCCTGACAGGAGTTCTGGACACTCCCAGTTCTTCTCCGATGGCAGCCTCCTTAAGCTCTTCATTCTGTTTGTATTTTCCATTTAAAATATCTTCCCGCAGCTTGTGAAACACCTTTCCTCTTAAAGAATAGTTCTCCGGGCTGCTGCTTAAATGATAATCATTCATCCTTTTCCCTTCTTTTCCTAATCCCCTTAATCAGCTTCCGGATAAGGAAGCTTCCATTTTTCACATACCTCTTTCATCATGGAAATCAGCTCTTCGTCTGTAAGGACTGTTACCCTTCCTTCGTCGTACTGCCTGTCTACCAGCTCCTTTAAATGAACTACAAGCTCATCATTTTTCCCAATCTGCCGTTCCCCTTTTAAAGAATAGTATGCATTAATGAAATGGGCAATACCCGCTAACCCCGATGTATTGGAGACGGAACAGAGCACCGGTCTGTTCAGAAACTTTTCCGTATCAAATATATTATAAATCTCCTCATTTTTCAAGAGGCCGTCCGCATGGATTCCTGCCCTTGTCACATTAAAATTCTTTCCCACAAAAGGAGTCCTTTCAGGAATATGATAGCCGATTTCTTTCTCATAATACTCCGCAAGCTCAGTAATTACCGTAGTGTCCATGCCGTTTAAGTCACCCTTTAGCTGAGCGTATTCAAATACCATTGCTTCCAAAGGAGTATTCCCGGTACGCTCCCCAATGCCAAATAAAGAAGTATTCACGCCGCTGCAGCCATAAAGCCATGCGGTGGTGGAATTGGAAACCGCCTTGTAAAAATCATTGTGCCCGTGCCATTCAATCAAATCATGAGGCACTCCGCCATGGGTATGAAGTGCATAAATAATTCCCTGAACGCTTCTGGGTATTACCGCACCCGGATAATTTACTCCATACCCCATAGTATCACAGGCACGGACCTTAATAGGAATATGATATTCCTCCATCAGCTTCATCAGCTCTAAACAGAAAGGAACCACATAGCCGTATATATCCGCTCTCGTAATATCCTCCAGATGGCACCTGGGACTGATTCCCTCCTCCAGACAATCCCGGATAACGCTTAAGTAATGCTCCATTGCCTGCTTTCTGGTCATCTTCATCTTCAGGAAAATATGATAATCGGAACAGCTTACCAGAATTCCCGTTTCCTTCATGCCGATTTCCTTAACCAGCTTGAAATCCTCCTTATTGGCACGAATCCAGCTCGTCACCTCCGGAAATGCATAGCCTCTTTCCATACATTTATAAACCGCATCCCGGTCCTTCTTGCTGTACAGGAAAAATTCACTGGCACGAATCATCCCGTTAGGCCCGCCTAACCTATGCAAATAATCATAAATGGTTACAATCTGCTCCGTGGTATAAGGCGCCCTGGACTGCTGTCCATCCCGAAACGTGGTATCCGTGATCCAGATATCCTTTGGCATATTATGAGGCACTGTCCTGTCATTAAAAGGTATTTTGGGCACTTCCGAATATGGAAACATATTGCGGAATACATTTGGCTTTTCCACATCATCCAAAATGTACATATGCTCTTCTATTTCCAAAAGATTATTGTGATTGTTCATAGAAACAGGTCTGTCTAAAAAGGTACTGTCTTTTTTCATCTTCCTCCATCCCTTCCGTGTAGCATGTTCTTTTTGCACTTATGTATAATTGTATACAATGATACCAATTGTGTCAATAGGAATTTCTTCTTGATAAATCCTAAAAGGTAACAATTCAGCCTGCAAGTTTTGGATTTAAGGACGCAGGAGGGGCAAGGTAGATAGAAGTCTTAGGGGCACGCTTTCGCTCTGATAAAAACGCAGCAGTGCTAAGCTCGAAAATACCTCGCTAAGCGCTGGCGTTTTTATAAGGCCTCTAAGACTTCTATCTACCTTGCCCCTCCTGCTGAATATCGAAATGCCTTATATATAGAAAGAAACTGTAGATATGAGCACAGCTTCTTCGTTCCTAATTCTCTTTGCAATAATGACAGGATAAGTAAGAAAAATAGCAAAAGAGATAATGGAACCAAGTATCAATGACCTTTTGCCCATTCTGAACTTCTATCGTTCGTGATAAGTAAGTATTTTCCCTTAATACCTCTGCATAAAGAAGATACGAAAATAAAAATATAGCTGCACCTACCCACGAAACCCATTTCGACAACACAATCCACTTGAAACGTAAATTTAATCCTGCAATAACAAACCCTAAAAGAAACATTAAGCCACTAAGTTTTATAACAAGACTTTGCTCTGCCTGTTCCTCTTTCGCATTCAATCGCTTTTTTAGCAATTCCGGATTTTTAATCATCATCACAATTCCTACAAAAAACATTGGAATAAACAATATCCCCATGAATAGCCATGCGTTCCAATAATTGAATGTTCCTGCCGGTAAAAATATTAGTATTCCTATAATGACTACACCAAGTACAAATTTTAATATTGCTTGATAAAACAGTTCTTTTGTCATTCTCAATCACTCCCTATAAACACCGATTTGTCGCTTCGTTAATCAAACTTTCCTGTCTGAACTTCGGGCAGTAGGGAAAGTTTTTCAGCTCTGTATCTGTAATCTTGTTTTATTTCCGCAAACAGAACAGTGTACCCACTCAGCCATAAATATCACTTCTACAATTTTCTTGTGTATTATTCGTTTTCACACTCGGATAAAAAAATTTTAACTGCTTCACAAAATTGCTCTGGATTATCCAGGAACGGGGTATGTCCCGCATTGTTAATAACAATCATTTCTTTTTTATCAGACACAATAACCCCATAGTAATCATTTACCAAACTTGTTGGAGTAACCCAGTCGCTGTCACCTTGTATAAAACAAACCGGAATATCATATTCTTTGCTCAACTTCATAACATCAAACTGAAAATACATATAGTCCACAAGGCTGTTTTGGGAAGTGATTATATTCTGTGTATCACTTGCAAATAAAAACCATTTCACGTCATTCCATAGCATTTCCGGCGATGTAACCGCAGCAAATATTCGTTTTATTCCCGACATTTCTCCATCGCATTTCAAATATTTTATAGATGTAATAATCATTTCTTCAAGAGATTTTATATCTAACTTTGCAATATTCTCTGTTTCAGATAATCGTTCAATACACCGTTCCAAAAATTCAACGTCTTCCCTGTTACCATTTTCTGCTGCTATTTGTGCTGCACTCTTCGCTGCATAGATTTTCCCCTGTGAAAAATCGGTTACTTGTCCAATACCGATATATGCAGCTACCTTTTCTGAATGGAGATTGATATAATCTATTCCGAGTACCGTTCCCCACGATTGTCCCATGATAATAATTTTATTTTTATCAAAATGCTCCCGCAAATAGTCAATTACTTCATCTGTATCAGCAAGTAATTGTTCGATAGTCAGATTGTTGTCGCCTTTGTTTCGGTAAAATGTCCGTCCGCAGCCTCTTTGTTCCCAGCAGACAATCGTATAATCTTTTTCCAAAGCAGTCTGGTAATAGTAAGTTAAATATGTCAACGGAAAGCCGGGACCGCCGTGAAGCCAGAGGATAACAGGATTGTCCCTATCTTCACCACGGATTTGCAGATATTGCTCTATACCGCCTATTGTGACATAGGTATTTTCATGTATTCCTAAGTCCGTATCTATTTTCGATTCCAATAAATTATGAATACGAAAAAATGCAACTGTTAAGAAAATCAACAAAACTATTGCACATAATATGAAAAATAACATTAGCATTTTCTTTCTTACCTTTTTAAGAGAAACCCTTTTCATTAAAATTTA
>CANCYR010000073.1 GCA_947382355.1 uncultured Lachnospiraceae bacterium | reverse complement strand
GGAAGCCGACTGCCAAGTCCTACTTTTAAATCAATGAGTTTTGCTCATCTCTAATGTTAAAAATACATTATACTGAACACTGTTCAAAAAGTCAAACCTGCTTTAACCCCTTTGTAAATCAAAAGATACGGAGAGTAAGAAAATATCCTTACCCGCCGCATTTTAAGGCTGTAAGCATTACATTGGATTAGCCGTAAAACAGTTCAGTGATTGTATATTGTATATTCAATAACCACATGTAATAGGAACACTTTTCCTAAAAGGGAGTAAAAAAGTTTCGCCTATCCAAGCACCCCCTCCCCCCCTCGGCAGGCTTGTCCAAACGGGGTCTTTCAATACACAGCAGGGGCTGGCAGGTGATAGAGCAGTCTTATGGGCCTTATGAAAACGCCGGTCCTTATGCACCGTACTTTGGTGCATTAGTACCGCTGCGTTTTCATAGAGCGAGAGCGTGCCCATAAGACTGCTCTATCACCTGCCAGCCCCTGCGTCCCCTCCCCCAATCCCCCCAACAAGCCTTCAATCAAATATTTTATGGAAAAAGTGTAAAATATGTGTTATACTGTCACGAGTAACAGACTTTAGAAAGAAAGGTGTTTCCAAATGAGTTTTGTATCATATTTAGTAAACGGAATCAGTCTCGGCAGTGTATATGCCATCATTGCCCTTGGCTATACAATGGTTTATGGAATTGCAAAGATGTTGAACTTTGCCCATGGGGACGTTATTATGATTGGAGGGTATGTGGCATTCTTTGCTGTAAGCGGCATGGGACTGCCGCCTGTACTGGCAGTGCTTATTTCCATGGTGGTCTGCACGGTGCTTGGCGTAGTGATAGAAAAGATTGCTTATAAGCCGCTTCGTATGGCTTCTCCTCTGGCGGTGCTGATTACTGCAATTGGTGTCAGCTACCTGCTTCAGAATATAGCTCTTTTATTGTTTGGGGCAGCTCCAAAGGCATTTACTTCCATGGTGAAGATTCCGGCAGTGGTATTGGCGGACGGAGCCCTTACTATTTCGGGAGAAACTATAGTGACCATATTGACCTGTATTGTGATTATGATTGCGTTGACTTTGTTTATCAATAAATCCAAGGCCGGCAGGGCCATGCTGGCAGTGTCGGAGGATAAAGGGGCGGCGCAGCTTATGGGCATTAACGTGAATGGTACGATTGCCTTGACCTTTGCAATTGGTTCTGCTCTGGCGGCTGTGGCGGGAGTGCTTCTTTGTTCAGCGTATCCTACGCTGACTCCATATACAGGCTCCATGCCGGGCATTAAGGCATTTGTGGCTGCGGTATTTGGAGGAATCGGCTCGGTTCCGGGAGCTTTTATCGGAGGAATCCTGCTTGGCATCATTGAGAACCTGAGCAAGGCGTATATTTCATCCCAGATGGCAGATGCCATTGTATTTGGTGTGTTGATTGTGGTGCTTCTTGTAAGGCCCACAGGAATTCTTGGTAAGAATATCAGGGAGAAGGTGTAGGAATGAAAAATAAACTGAGTAAACAGACAAAAGGTAATTTTATCACATACGGAATTGTGGTAGCTGCATTTATTCTTGTGCAGATTCTGTTAAGCACAGGAAAGGTGTCCAGCCTTATGCAGGGACTGTTGGTTCCTTTGTGTACGTATGTGATTTTAGCTGTTTCTTTAAATCTGACAGTAGGTATTTTAGGGGAGCTGAGCTTAGGGCATGCGGGATTTATGTGTGTGGGAGCTTTTGCCAGCGCTTTGTTTAGTAAATGTACCCAAAGCTCCATTCCAAACAGCGGTTTCCGGTTTTTCCTTGCTATTTTGATAGGAGCGGCAGCGGCGGCGGTATTTGGGATTTTAATTGGGATTCCGGTACTTCGGTTAAAGGGAGATTACCTTGCCATTGTAACGCTGGCATTTGGGGAGATTATTAAAAATCTTGTGAATGTTATTTATTTGGGCAGGGACAGCAAAGGCTTCCATTTTTCCATGAAGGATACCATGTCACTGAATATGGAGCCGGATGGAGAGATTTTGATAAAAGGAGCCCAGGGTATTACGGGGACTCCAAATGATTCCAGCTTTGTAATCGGCATTGTGCTTGTTTTAATTACCATATTTATTATTACCAATCTGATAAATTCCAGAACGGGCCGGGCGGTTATGGCAATCAGGGATAACCGGATTGCAGCGGAATCTTTAGGAATCAATATTACAAAATATAAGCTTCTGGCTTTTTCTGTTTCCGCTTCCTTAGCGGGAGTGGCAGGGGTGCTTTATGCGCACAATCTGTCCACCTTAACGGCGCTTCCGAAAAATTTCGGCTATAATATGTCCATTATGATTCTGGTATTTGTGGTGCTGGGCGGTATTGGAAGCATTAGGGGCTCTGTTATTGCGGCTGTAATCTTAACGCTGCTTCCGGAGCTGTTAAGAGGCTTAAATGATTATCGTATGCTTATTTATGCGGTAGTTCTTATTGTAATGATGTTATTTAACTGGAGTCCGAAGGCAAGAGAGCTTCGGGAGACCATTACAGGAAAATTCAGCAGGCGGAAAAAGACTCAGGAGGAGGTTTAGGAAATGGCACTTTTAGAGGTAAAGAACTTAGGTATTTCCTTCGGAGGATTGCGGGCAGTCAACAATTTCAACATTGAAATAGAAAAGGGACAGCTTTACGGACTGATTGGACCAAACGGTGCGGGAAAGACAACGGTGTTCAATCTTCTCACCGGAGTGTATAAACCGGATGAAGGCTCTGTTTTTCTGGACGGGAAGAATATTACCGGAAAGAACAATATCGAAATCAACAAAGCGGGCATTGCAAGGACCTTTCAGAATATCCGCCTGTTTAAAGATATGAGCGTGCTTGACAATGTGAAGGCAGGGCTCCACAATCAGTATCATTATTCCACCATTGAAGGCATATTCAGGCTGCCAAGGTATTTTAAGGTAGAAAAGGAAATGAATCAAAAAGCCATGGAGCTGTTAAAGGTATTTTCTCTGGAAGAAGAGGCGGATTTCCTTGCGGCAAACCTGCCTTATGGTAAGCAGAGAAAGCTGGAAATCGCAAGGGCTTTGGCAACCAATCCCAAGCTGCTTCTTTTAGATGAGCCGGCTGCGGGAATGAACCCCAATGAAACAAAGGAGCTTATGGACACCATCAGCTTTGTAAGAAAGCATTTTCATATGACCATTCTTTTAATCGAACATGACATGAAGCTTGTATCCGGTATTTGTGAGAAACTGACCGTTTTAAATTTCGGTGAGGTGCTTGCAGAGGGAAAGACCAGCGAGGTACTGAATAACAAGGCAGTTATTACTGCATATTTGGGCGAATAGGAGGCGGCTGTTATGGCAATGTTGGAAGTAAAGGGTCTGCAGGTTCATTATGGAATGATACAGGCTATTAAGGGCATAGATTTTGAAGTAAATAAAGGTGAAGTAGTAGCTTTGATTGGCGCAAACGGCGCCGGAAAAACCACCATACTCCATACGGTTTCCGGGCTTTTGCAGGCCAGCAGCGGAAGTATTCACTTTGAGGGAAAGGATGTTACCAGAATGCCCGGTCATAAAATCGTTTCCCTTGGCATGGCGCATGTGCCGGAGGGGCGGCGGGTATTTGCCCAGCTCAGCGTATATGAAAACCTGCTGATGGGAGCATATACGAGAAAGGATAAACAGGAAATCAGGGAGTCTCTGGATATGGTATATTCCCGTTTTCCAAGGCTGGAGGAAAGAAAGACCCAGCCGGCAGGAACTTTAAGCGGCGGCGAGCAGCAGATGCTTGCCATGGGACGGGCGCTTATGAGCCATCCTTCCATTATTTTAATGGATGAGCCATCCATGGGACTTTCGCCGATTTTTGTAAATGAAATATTTGATATTATAAAGGAAGTCAGCGCAACCGGGACCACGGTTTTACTGGTAGAGCAAAATGCTAAAAAGGCTTTAGATATTGCAGACAGGGCATACGTGCTGGAAACAGGGAAAATCGTGCTTTCCGGAAAAGCGGATGAGCTGAAAAACGATGATGCTGTGAAAAAGGCATACTTAGGCGAATAGACAGGGGGGATTTCCATGGAAAATTATGTGATTACTATTGCAAGGCATTATGGAAGCGGCGGAAAGACCATTGGACAGCAGCTGGCAAGGGAGCTTGGAATCAACTGCTATGACAGGGAAATCATCCGGATGGCTTCCGATGAAAGCGGGATTTCGGAAGGGCTTTTCGGAGAGGCGGATGAAAGACTGAAAAACAGCCCGTTAAAAAGGATTATCCGGAACGTCTATGAAGGACAGCTGATTCCTCCGGACAGTGACGATTTTTCCTCATACGACAATCTTTTTAATTATCAGGCAAAGGTCATCAGGGAGTTAGCAGATACGGAATCCTGTGTGATAATCGGAAGATGTGCGGATTTCGTGCTAAAGGATTATAAATATGTAATTTCCGTATTTGTCCATGCGGATAAAAAGTTCAGCATGGAAAAGGCAAAAGAAAGGATTGGACTGCCCGATAAGGAAGTAGAAAAGTATATTGCAAAGACCGATAAGCAGAGGGCTGATTATTATAAATATTATACAGGCCATGAATGGAATGATGCCAGAAATTATGATTTGTGCCTTGACAGCTCCAAGCTGGGCTTTGAGGGCTGCATCAAAGAAATCAAGAGCTATATGAAGATACGTTTTCCCGAATTTTAGTAGTGGTTTTAGTGGTAGTTTGCCCGTTTGGAAAAGCTGCCCGGACAGACCACAGAGCCACGGGGCATATAGTAGTCTCTCCGGACCTTGGCAAAGTCGCCGGTCCTTATGCGCCGTACTTTGGCGCATTAGTACCGCTGCGTCTTTGCAGAGCGGGAGCATGTCCGGAAGACTACTATATGCCCCGTGGCTCTGTGGTCTGTCCGGGCAGCTTTTCCAAACGGGCAAACGGAGCAAAGGGTTCCGGATTTTAGACGGATTTTAGAAAAAGCAGGAATATTTTCCTGCTTTTTTTATTATGATAGTAATAATCCAGAAGAGAATGGAAGAGAAGCGGCATGAAGAAAATTGCAGCAGCATTACTGGCACCCATTATCATATTCTGTCATTTTGGAGCCGTTGTATCGGCAGAAGAGGTTTCCTTAAATATTTCTGCACCATCGGCTATTTTGATGGAAGCCTCCACAGGACAGGTAATTTATGAAAAAAATGCGGAAGAAAGGCTTCATCCGGCAAGCATTACCAAAATCATGACTTTGCTTTTGATTTTTGAAGCCTTGGAGGAAGGGAAGATAAGTCTGACCGATGAAGTGACTACCAGCGCCTATGCCAAATCCATGGGGGGCTCCCAGGTGTTTTTGGAGGAAGGGGAGGTACAGACAGTTGACACGCTGATTAAATGTATTGCAGTTGCCAGCGGAAATGATGCGGCAGTTGCCATGGCGGAGTACATAGCGGGAAGCGAGGAAGAATTTGTAAAGAAAATGAACAATCGGGCACAAGAGCTTGGCATGGCACAGACCACCTTTGAGGACTGCTGCGGGCTCACCGATTCAGAAGGACATATGACCACGGCAAAGGATGTGGCGCTTATGTCAAGGGAGCTGATTGTAAAGCATCCTGACATATACAATTATACGAAAATCTGGATGGAGGATATTGTTCATGTAACGGCAAAGGGCAGCACTCCCTTTACTTTGTCCAGCACCAATAAGCTTTTAAAGCAATATGAATATACAACCGGCTTAAAGACCGGCTCTACCAGCGTAGCCAAGTACTGTTTGTCAGCAACAGCCAGAAAAAATGACATTGACCTGATTGCTGTTATTATGAAGGCGCCGGATGGGAAGGTGCGGTTTTCAGAGGCGGCAAGTCTGTTGAATTATGGATTTTCCGTTAGCAATGTTTACAAAGATGAAAATAAAGACAGCTTAAATGAACAGCAGATAGAGGGAGGGGTAGAGGAAAGCGTGCCCCTGGTATATGGGGGAGCCTTTCAATATCTGGATGTAACCGGAAAGAATCTGTCCCAGGTCACCAAGGAAATAAAAGTGGCAAAAACAGGCAGTGCGCCGGTGGAAGAGGGACAGAAGGCAGGAGAAGCCGTATATATGCTGGATGGGGCAAAAATCGGCTCCGTGGATATTTTGTATGGAGCCTCTGTGAAAGAAGCGGTATTTAAGGATTATATATGGAAAGTATTGCTAAAATTCTGGCTTTAAGGAAAAAGGAAGTCTGCAAACAGCACTTTTTTTGTTATTTATCAGAAAAGACGCAAAAAAATATGAAAGTTATCAGAAAAAACTAATGATATCACAGGAAATATATGGTATACTATATAAGACAGCCATGGGCCGCTTAAAAACAGGCTCATGGCAAAAAGACCAAGTACGAAAATGAGTTCAAAGGAGGACAAAAACGTATGGCAAAATGGGTTTACTTATTTAAAGAAGGTAAGGCCGATATGAGAAATCTCTTGGGAGGAAAAGGAGCCAATTTAGCAGAAATGACTAATTTAGGTCTGCCTATACCCCAGGGATTTACCGTCACTACGGAAGCCTGTACAGACTATTACAGGCAGGGAAAGGCAATTAGCGAAGAGATTAAAGGACAGATATTTGATGCCTTGCGTATTTTAGAGGAGGAACAGGGAAAGAAATTCGGCGATACGGAAAATCCGCTTTTAGTTTCCGTAAGGTCCGGTGCAAGGGCTTCCATGCCGGGCATGATGGACACCATTCTGAACCTGGGCTTAAATGACGAAGCGGTGGAAGGCTTTGCCAGAAAAACCGGCAATGAAAGGTTTGCATATGATTCCTACAGACGATTCATCCAGATGTTTTCGGATGTGGTTATGGAAATCCCCAAATCTTTCTTTGAACGGATACTGGATGAAGTGAAGGAAGCAAAAGGAGCCAAGTTCGATACGGATTTGACGGCAGAGGATTTAAAGGAAATCATTGTAAAGTTCAAAGAGGTTTACCGGGATAAGATGAATGCAGACTTCCCACAGGAGCCAAAGGTACAGCTTATGGAAGCGGTAAAGGCAGTATTCCGCTCCTGGGACAATGAAAGAGCCATTGTATACAGGCGTATGAATGACATTCCGGGAGACTGGGGCACGGCTGTAAATGTACAGGCCATGGTATTTGGAAATATGGGAAATACATCGGGAACCGGCGTGGCATTTACAAGAAATCCATCCACCGGGGAAAAGAAAATCTACGGTGAGTATTTAATCAACGCTCAGGGCGAGGACGTGGTGGCAGGTATCCGTACTCCACAGCCTATCAGCAAGCTGGAGGAGGATTTGCCGGAATGTTACAAGCAGTTTATGGAGATTGCAGAAAGACTGGAAAAGCATTATCGGGATATGCAGGATATGGAGTTTACTATTGAAAACGGAAAGCTGTACTTTTTGCAGACGAGAAACGGTAAGAGAACGGCTCTTTCCGCTTTCCAGATTGCCTGTGATTTAGTGGATGAAGGAATGATTACACCGGAGGAGGCAGTGCTTCGTATCGATGCCAAATCCTTAGACCAGCTTTTGCATCCTACCTTTGACCAGGAAGCTCTTAAAAACGGCAAAGTAATCGGACAGGCACTTCCAGCTTCTCCGGGAGCTGCTGCAGGTAAGGTTTACTTTACTGCAGATGAAGCAAAGGCTGCCCACGAAAAAGGGGAAAGGGTTGTTCTGGTTCGTTTAGAGACCTCTCCGGAGGATATCGAAGGCATGCATGCTGCAGAAGGAATCCTTACAGTGCGCGGCGGTATGACCAGCCATGCTGCCGTAGTGGCAAGGGGAATGGGAACCTGCTGCGTATCGGGCTGCGGGGAAATTGCCATCAATGAAGAGGAAAAGGTATTTGAACTGGGAGGAGTGACTTTCCATGAGGGCGACTTTATTTCCTTAGACGGCTCTACCGGAAAGATTTATGAAGGCGATATTCAAACAGTGGAAGCCAGCGTAAGCGGCAATTTCGGAAGAGTTATGGAATGGGCGGATAAATACCGCAAGCTAAAGGTAAGGACCAATGCGGACACCCCCCAGGATGCTGCCAATGCAATCCGCTATGGGGCAGAAGGAATCGGGCTCTGCCGCACGGAGCACATGTTCTTTGAACCGGACAGGATTCCCAAAATCCGCCAGATGATTTTGGCACGTACCGTCCATGCAAGGGAAAAAGCATTGAACGATTTAATACCTTATCAGAAGAAAGACTTTAAGGCGCTGTATGAGGTTATGGAGGGAAGGCCGGTTACCATCCGTTTCTTAGACCCGCCTCTTCATGAATTCGTGCCTACCAATCAGGATGATATTGACGACCTTGCAGTGGAAATGATGATGACCTCTGAGGAGGTACAGGAAATATGCGATTCCCTTCATGAGTTCAATCCTATGATGGGCCACAGAGGCTGTCGTCTGGCAGTGACTTATCCGGAAATCGCCAGAATGCAGACAAGGGCTGTTATGGAAGCGGCAATTGAGGTAAAGGCGGAAAAGGGCTTTGACATCGTGCCGGAAATCATGATTCCCCTTGTTGGAGAAAAGAAGGAGCTGAAATTCGTAAAGGATGTGGTGGTGGAAACTGCCGAGGCGGTAAAGAAAGAGAAAAATTCCGACATCGCATATCATATCGGAACTATGATTGAAATCCCAAGGGCAGCTTTGCTTGCGGATGAGATAGCAGAGGAAGCGGAGTTCTTCTCTTTTGGAACTAATGACCTTACCCAGATGACCTTTGGATTCTCCAGGGATGATGCCGGTAAGTTTTTGGGAGATTATTATAAGAATAAGATTTATGAGTCAGATCCTTTTGCAAGGCTGGATCAAAGCGGTGTTGGGCAGTTAGTGCAGATGGCGGCTGAAAAGGGAAGAAAGACAAGACCGGATATTAAGCTGGGTATTTGTGGCGAGCATGGAGGAGACCCAAGTACGGTGGAATTTTGTCATAAGGTGGGGCTTAGCTATGTGTCCTGTTCTCCGTATCGGGTGCCGATTGCGAAGCTGGCGGCGGCACAGGCGGCTATCTTAAATTGATGCCATAGAATTTTTGGTACTAACAGGCAAAAGTATTGAAGAATGGCTTAAAATCAAGGGATTTTGAGGTTTGGTGGGGTTCATCACGGTGGGTGGTGGGCCCCTATTTTTTACGTTTTTGATGCCGCTGATAATATGGCGATTGGGGCAAAAATATACTATCACGCAAAAGTCGGCAGTTTCCGTGATAGTATCCGAGTTTCCGTGTTTGTTTGGAGTTTCGCCTGTTTGTAGAAAAATGCTAACTCTGTTATACTTTACAAAAATAGAAATGAACAATAAATTTTGGAGAACAATAAAGATTATGAAAGTCAATATATTTTATTCTTGGCAATCTGATTTGCCTAATGCTAAAAATAGAAATTTAATTGAGAGTTGTTTGAAAAAGGCAATAAGGATTTTGAGTAATGAAATTAATGAGGTATCGGAATTTTCTATTGAAAGCGATAGTCGTAATGACATAGGGACACCTGATTTGGTAGAGAGTATATTTGAAAAAATTGAAATGTGCGACATATTTGTTGCTGATATTAGTATAATAAACGCAGAAAGTAATTGTAGACCAACACCAAATCCGAATGTATTACTTGAAGTTGGATTTGCAGCAAAAGCTATTAGCTGGTCAAATATTTTGTGCGTATATAATGGTGAATATGGTAAAGTGGAACTTTTGCCATTTGATATCCGGACTAGAAAACCTATAATTTATAACACCTTAGAAGGAATTTCTGAATCAAAAGAAATATTAATTAAAATGCTTAAAACTCAAATTAAAGATATCATATTTAGTCGAATCATGGATAAAAAGGAATATCTTTCAACTAAGCGAAATATTGATTTAGCGATGCAAAGTATACTCATTGATTTGTGTAATATTGTTTTTGATAGAAATTCGCATGATAAATATAATTATGATAAGCTTTTACATATGTCAACAGAGTCATTAATAAAAGTTTTATTGCATAAGCAATTTTTAGGTTTTTTCTTATACAGAAATATAGAAATTAATATAGAAGAATTTACCCAATTGTTTAATGATGAATTAGAAACATATTTTTTAAATGAAAAAGAAAAAAGGATTCTTGCTAAATTAGTATTTTCACTGAGAAATTATCAAGACATACTTCATTCAGATAAAATATTTAATTGTATAGGAGTAAATGTAGAGTATGTGGTTAAACAGGGGAGATCAATTAATCTTCAGAATTCAGAAGACTCATATTTACTTTTAAAACCTATAGAAGAAAATAAAGCAGTTGTAATAGCAGGAGGGGAATTTAAAAATGTATCATCACAAACAATGATAAACACTTATGAACTTACTAATAAAGCAGTATCAGTTTTTGCACATCATATAAGCAATATAATTGTGTTAGTTAATGACTGGATAGCAATAACAGGCAAATATTTTATAATTAATCCCAAGGTGCTTCTTGAGGATAACTAATGGTTAAAGAGTATGTGTAGAAGTGCTTTACTACGAGCATGGGAATGAGAATAGAAGAGTTGTAAGATTGATTATTTTTATAAATTTGGGAGAGAAGCAGAAGAAAGGAAGAAATTAATGTATTTAAGTGATGCGAGTAATGCACAGTTATTAGTGAAATATTCAGATGTTTTTTTCGATGATATTCCTAATTTAAAAGAAGAAATTGAAAAGTTAAATATGCATAAAGCAATTTCAATTATTTGTGAACTGATTCGGGTAAGAGACGCAATGATGAAGCCAATTCGAATTTTAGGGGGAGAGTTTAGAATACCGTTTGAAACTGTTTTGAAAAGGCAAATATGTGGTATTGATCCTAAGTCAACAAAGGAACTGTTTTCCAATCCTTTGCTAAGAAAAGACGTGCATATCATATCTGTACAAATGTTGCTCATATTATTAAAAAGAATTATCCAATTTGGTAATTATAAAACAATGGAAGAAATAGACTATGAAATTCTGGAAGATGATTATAAAAAGATTATTAAATTACAATTAGTAGTGGTGGAAAAAGTGAATGAAAAACATTTGGCAGAACTAGATGCGAATCATTTTCTCTATTCCACATACCATTTGAACTATCAAAGAAATGTAGCACATGAATTTTTACGTATGTACTATATGATGGAAGTGGTTGGTCGAGATAAAAATAATTTTGACCTTGATATTCAGGGTGAGTATAGGGACTACTATACGGCGTTTGCTCAAAAATATGGTTTTACGCCAACCCAATATAGTTCGTTTTTGTTTGGGGAGTTAATAACTTATTATAAAGATGTAAATGGTCTAATTTGTAATTCAATGTGGAGGAATATAGAGGAAATTTATGGCCAAATAAAAGAAAAAGAGTTGATTTCTAAAGTTATTAATATTTTGTCATGCTCAATTGAAGCATATAAAAAATGGGCAATAGAAAGCGAAAACCAGGAATGGGATTTTAGCAAATTTTTTGAATTACCTTTTATAAAAGACAAAGATGGAAGATATATATCTATTTGTGACATTACGTTAAGGAATGCTTTTTTTGAAAAAATATTTTGGCTTATTAGGGAGTGCTATCCACAGGCTGATAAAAGTGCAATGGCATTTTTCGGTAGGTTATTTGAAAAATATATTCAGGATGTTACGGAAAAAGCTACAAATGGGGATTATGAATATATTGCAGAATTTAGTTATAAGGAAAAGAAAAAAGAGAAAAAATCTTCTGACGCGTACATCCGAAAAGGAACAAATTTGCTGGTGGTTGAGGTAAAAGGTTTTTCTGTTCTAATTGATTGTATGATTAAAAATGAACAAGTAGAGAAAAATAATGAAAAATTATTTGTAAAGCCAGTTCTTCAGGCGGACTTATGTTTATCTGTGATAATAGAGGATAAAACTGAGTTTTTTGGAATTGAGGATGCTTATATTATTTCGGTAACTATGGACAATATAAATGCCGTTCCAGATTATTATAATGAAATACATAAGAATATCCAAAAAAGAAAGGTGTGTGAAAAAACAAAATATTATTATAATTTTAGCGTTGAAGAGTATGAGATGCTAATGTATTTGCTAGAGCGTCAGTATGATGTTTTTGACATATTGAGGGACTATTACAACAGCAAAGTATTGAGCCCTTTTAGTAACTATCTGCAAGAACGGTATGAAGACATCGGAATGACAGCTTTTATGGAAGATTTATACGATAAAGCATCAAAAAAGATGAAAGAAATGGTTTTTCCTTGCGATTGAACAAACATAACCATTAGAGAATATATGGATATGATAAAATGAAGGATGGAAATTATTTTACAGTGTTGGCATCTTTAAATAGGGGCAATAATGTTATCATCCAAAGGTGTCTCCTTCCCCGGCAGATACAGACACGGAAAGCTGACAAAGCCCGTAAATCCGCCACTTTTGGCACTACATAGGTTTCTAAGTTACATTATTTCCGTGTGCTTTTAGGGGCATTTTTACATTAGAGAGAGTGCGAACTTCTGTTCTGGGGTTGTTTTGCCTGATAGTTTATACTCGCAGGCAAAAGTCGCTTATTATCACGGAAACTCGGATACTCGCAGGCAAAACTCGAT
>CANCYR010000072.1 GCA_947382355.1 uncultured Lachnospiraceae bacterium | reverse complement strand
CAGCGCAACGGTGGAGTTAGCAGCGGCTGCCCTGCAGTGTGAGCCGGAAAGGATAGCCAAAACACTTTCCTTTATGGTGAACGACAGGGTAGTGCTGATTTGTACTGCCGGGGATGCCAAAATAGATAATCCCAAGTACAAGGCACAGTTTGGCACAAAGGCAAAAATGCTGTCAGGGGATATGGTGGAGGAATTAACCGGTCATGCTGTAGGCGGCGTGTGCCCCTTTGGAATCAAGGAAGGGGTGGAAGTATATCTGGATATATCCCTGAAACGGTTTGAAACGGTCTACCCTGCCTGCGGAAGCTCCAACAGCGCCATAGAGCTTAACATTCCGGAATTAGAGAAATATTCGCATTGTGAAGGGTGGATAGACGTCTGCAAGGGGTATTAAAAGACAGGAAAAAGCAAAGGAAAAAGAAAAAATAAAGGAAACGTCATGAAACGGTTTGTCAGTGAAAAAAAGAAAAAACGTATTTTTGATATTATACAGATTGGCAGGCAGGAGGATTTTGTCAGCCGCGCTTTTGACATTTTTATTGTTCTTGTGATTTTTGCCAACATAGCGGTTCTGTTTATGGAAACCTTTGAAGACATGGCAAAGTATTCAGATGTATTACATATTGTTGAAGTCGTCACCATGATTGTATTTGCAGTGGAGTATCTGCTTAGAATCTGGACGGCAGAATATCTCTACCCCGAAAAGACAAGGAAAGCAGCAAGGCTTCGTTTTTTGTTTTCATTTGACGGCATTGTGGACCTATGTACGATACTGCCGTTTTTCTTTTTGTCAGGGTTCATTGCCTTAAGGATGCTCCGGGTAGTGCGGATATTCCATTTATTCCGTATCAATGCCTATTATGATTCCTTTCATGTAATCACATCGGTTCTGGCGGAAAAGAAAAATCAGATTATTTCTTCTGTTTTTATTATTTTAATACTGATGATGGCTTCTTCCTTATGCATGTACAGTGCGGAGCATCAGGCGCAGCCTCAGGTGTTCCAAAATGCCTTTTCGGGAATCTGGTGGAGCATGTCCACCATACTTACCGTGGGTTATGGGGATATTTATCCGGTCACACTGTTAGGGCGGATGATGGCGATTGTCATATCCTTTCTTGGAGTAGGGGCAGTGGCCATTCCAACCGGTATTATTTCAGCAGGCTTTGTAGAGCAGTATACACAGCTACAGAATCAGACAAAGAGCCGTGCAGGAGGAAAAGCCGGGGGAACGGCTGGCGTGACGGTGGATAAGGCAAGCCCCTTTGCGGGGATAGCTGTGAAGAAGGCTGAAGAACGATATCATATTGATATTATAGCATTTGTGCGTGAAGGTGCGGTAATCGTGCCAGCAGACGGGAGCAGGATTCAGGTGGGGGATGTGCTTATTTATCAGACGAAAGAATGGGATTAGGAATTTAAATAGAATATGTATAGAAATATTTCAAGGTGAAAAGGGCTTGTTGCTTTTGCAGGCGGCTTCCTTTATAATGTGCATAAAAGGCTGCCGGTAACATATGGTTGTGCAATGGCGGCAAGGAAGCAATCAATCATATAGAAAGAAAAAGGATGATTAAGAAAGGACAGGATTATGAAAACTGCGATTATTATGGGTTCTACCAGTGATTTATCCAAGGTGGAGCCAGCTGTAGGAATTTTGAAAAAATATGGGGTGGAGGTAAATGTGAGATGTCTATCCGCTCACAGGGCACATTTAGGGCTGTCAGAGTTTGTTAAGGAGTGCAATCAGAATGGGACAGAAGTGATTATTACCGCTGCAGGCATGGCGGCAGCACTGCCCGGCGTGGTGGCTTCCCAGACGGTGCTTCCGGTTATCGGCGTGCCTCTTTCCGGCTCCGTGCTGGATGGTATGGATGCGTTAATGTCCATCGTTCAAATGCCTTCCGGAATCCCGGTTGCCACAGTTGCCATTAATGGCAGCAAGAATGCGGCTTATCTGGCGCTTCAGATTATGGGGGTAAAGCATGAGGAGATTCGCAGGCAGCTGTCAGAGGAGCGAAAGGGTATGGAAGAGGCTGCAATGAAGGCGAATGAAGAGGTTGTGGCGAAGTTTGAGTAAAAGTATGGGGGATTAAAATAGGGGGGGAGTGGCTGGGGGGACGCAAAAGAGGGATGTGGGCGGATTCCATGCTGTGTTTTGGATGGTGATTTTCCTAAACAGCCTGAGGGAGATTGCGGAGGCAGGACGGGGCGTCATATAGCGCCGTCCGTGGCGCAATATGACTAAAATTGCCATCCGTGGCAATTTTACCCTGGGTTTTGAGCAGGCTGTTAAGGAAAAGCACCATCCAAAACAATGCATGGAATCCGCCCACATCCCTCTTTTGCTGTTTTTTTCAGCCGGTATTTTTTGAGTGGTTTTTTGACTTTGCCTGGACATTGGACAGTGGCGGGGGCTTTTCGATATCCAGCAGAAGCAGGCAGAGCCTGTGAAAGTCTTTTGGGCCTTGATGAAGACGCCGGTCCTTATGCGCCGTATTTTGGCGCATTAGTACCGCTGCGTTTTCATAGAGCGAGAGCGTGCCCATAAGACTTTCACAGGCTCTGCCTGCTTCTGCGTCCTCTTATCCAATCCCACCCTTCTCTTCCAACAATTATCCATTGTTTTTTTAAAAATTTTTTGGCATCATTTGTACAAGCAGTGCGTGTTATAAGTGTAGGAGGTGATGAGATGGATGACAGTGGAAGAAATTGTTGAAAGTTATGGCGATATGCTTTATCGAATCTGCGTAGTGAGCCTGTGCAATGAGCAGGATGCCCAGGACGCAGTGCAGGAGACGTTTTGCCGGTATATGGAGCATTCGGTGAAATTTGAAAGCAAGGAGCATGAAAAGGCATGGCTTATCAGAGTGGCTGCGAATATTTGCCGGGATATGCACAGAAGCAGGCTTAGGCATCCCACATCAAACATAGATGACATTTCAGAGTATTGCGAAATGCCGGAACAAAGTGAAGTGTTGTCAGAGCTTATGAAGCTGCCGGACAAATTAAAGACCGTGATTTATCTGCATTATATTGAAGGGTATAAGACTACGGAAATAGCAAAGCTGATGGGGGTAACCGTCAATACCATAAGGAAGAGGCTGCAAAGGGGAAGAGCCTGTTTAAAGCTTTCTTTATCGGAGGAGTCGGAGAATGAGCAGGGGTGTGGGGCAGTGGAACGAAAAATAATGGGGAGAAAAGTTGTGGGACATGAAGCCTGACTGCCGGAAAGGAGTGACACAGTGAAGAAAAGTGAGTTAAGGGATGCTGTGAGGGGCATTCATTTAAGTGAGGAGGTAAAGGAGAGTATGATTAAAAACATAAAAGAGAATAAAGGAAAAGAACGAAAAAGCATGAAGAGCCGTAAATGGCAGAAGACAGCAGCGGCGGCAGCTATTGTGGTGGTAGCAGGGGGAGTCATTGCTTTTCCGGTACGGGCATTTATAAACGATTATTTCATAAGTCCGGATGTTCAGCTTTATATGGAAGATATGGCGGATGAAGAAAGTAAAAAGATTCTGGAGGATATAGACAATCCGGAAAATAGTGCCACTTCAGATGCGGACAGCTATTCCAGAGAATATACAGAAGATGAAAAAGCAAGGATGCGAAGTCTGTATCAGCAATACAAGCAGGGAGTTTTTCCGGAGAAGGGAATTCAAAAGGCATACAGTGAAGAGGAAGCTGCACAGTATGAATTCTGTTATCTTGTAAAAGGGTTTAAGTTCTGTCTGCCGGAAAGGGAACTGACTGATGAAGAGCTGCTGGAAATCATAGACTTTGATTTGAAAAGAGACTATGCATTGAAGGAACGTGCTGAGGTTATTATTTCAGATGAGCTTGCAGAGAGAAGGGAGAAAGAAAAGGCTGGAATGGAAGCGATTATCGCAGACGGAGGCATTACAGAAGAGCAGGCGGTAGAGATTGCAAAAAGGTATTTGCAAAACATTTATGGCATTACGGGAGAAGGTCTGGAGATGCTTAGTCATTTTGTTTCTTACGATGCTCTGGAAGAAAGAGATCTGGAAGAAAGAAGTTACTATTTAGTAGAATGGTCCGATGCACCTGTATATGATATAAGATATTATTTATATATTGGAGCAAAAGACGGGCAGTTGATTGGTATAGAGTACCTTGGTGATGACTATTTTGAACAGGAAGGAATCAAGGCAGAGGAAGCAGAAGGTAAAATTCCTGAATTGCATGAAAAAGCGGCAGCTTTTATGAAGGAAAAAATAGGAATATCCTTTGAAAAAGAATATGTCTATTATGAAACAGGCGAAGATGATGGGATAACCACCAAGAAAGTAAAATTTATTTTTACAAATGAAGATGACGGTATTTATGAAGTAGAATACTTATGGAACGGCAAATTTAATACATGTTGGAAAGGTGGCACTAATAGCTGCTATGAGTCTTGTGATACTGATTTATCGGAATATGAGGATGGGAAAGTAAGTTATGATCAGTTTAGCAACAAGTACTTAATAGCAACATTCAGGCAGTTGGATTCCAACTAAAAAACAGAAGTTTTTCCTATGGTCATTCATCTCATAAAAAAGAAATGCAGGATTTTCTAAAGGGAGGCTGTCGCTTTCACGATGTAAATATCGTGGAGCGGCAGTTTTTTATTGTCAGGCCTGTTTTGTCCGAGTATAATTTTCTAAAAGGAACAGTTACAGGAAGGAGGCAGATATGGAAGAAAAGGCAATGAAAATACTGAAACGGTATAAGGCATATAAGCAGACGCTTACAGAAGAGGAAATGCAGTATGGCATCCGGCAGGGAGTGCTGTTTCCTCCGGTGAAAATGTCCCATGAAGAGGTGGTTGAAAAAGTAAGGAAGTTGGCAGATGAGATTTTATTAGAGGATACGGTCCGGGCGTTTTTACATAGCCTGTCAACCGGCAAAAACCAGTATCGCACTGCCCTGGCAAGTCTTTTGTATGCAAAGGCGCTGCCGGCACATGAGTTGGTTATCTATGGTAAATACGAATGGAAAAAAAGATGTGCCTATTGCGGTTTAAAGCCGTCCGGGGACCAGGGAGAAGTAGAAATCAAAAATTCGGATTACCAGGCATACCGTTATTTTCCGGATGGATACCAGGATATATGCAGGGCAGATTATGTATTGTTTGATTTACAGCAGTTTCAGATGTTGCCAAAGGTTGATTTTGTAAAGGAAGACATTTTTATTCTGAACCGGATTTTCGGACTGGCAGAGGAACTGGCAGCGGGGAATAAAATCATTGCGCTGCAGAAGCTGATAACTGCAGAAAAGGTGCTGCATGCCAATAAAAATGAAATTTATGTGATTTTAGGCGTGCTTGCAGCCTGTGGAGCATTTGATACTCTGGAGCATAAAGGGTATGCAGGGGGCTTTGTACGGGATCAGGATAAAGAATTCGTTTATGAGTATGACTTGTTTTATCCTCTGAATTTCTGGAGGGGGAAACACGGGATTTCGTATAACGCTGTCAGGAATATTTTTGGAAAAGTAACCGGAGATTTATTGGATGAGAAGCATACCGTACGGGGAGAAGTCATTCGGGAAGCCGGAACGGGCACGAAAAAGAAGTCAAGGGCAGAGCAGTATTTCAAGGAGGGGGAGTGTTGTATCCGCCTGACCAATGAGCAGCGCTATTATTATGGATTATCCCCTGTAAAAGAAAGTTGGGAAAAGGTTGTAAGATTTTCAGTAACTCATAACCTGTGTAAGCGTTCTATTATCTTTTTTGAAGGAAATATTCTTAAAAAAATGATATTTGAAGAGAAATATATTGGGGAAGGCAATAAACCTGTTCCCAAAATATACTATCTGGAGTTTGATATGGAGGAACAGACCGAGAATCAGACCTTGCTGCTTCCCAAAACCGCCAGGGGAAAAAAGAAGCCATGGACACCTTCCGGACTTATGGCGCCTACCTATATGAGGGAGCAGTTGCATGTGAGTTTTGCAGAGGGTAACCGGTGCGTTTCCTCCTTTAACAGTCAGAATGACCAGTATCTTCCTTTGCCAAAGGGAACCGTGCAGTCAGCAGAAGATTTTGAGAAATATACAGAGAAGTATATAAAGTCTTTACCAAAGGACTATGATCAGGTCATTGCAGATTTTCATGAGAAAAAGAGAATTACAGTGAAATTAAGGGCAGGGGATATTTTTCGGGTAGCCTTGTCCCCGAACACATATACTTATGGGCTCATACTTGGCATTGCCAGAGAAGTGATCAAGTGGGAGAAGATTCCAGAGTCCCATCCGATGCATGGTATGATGGCACAGCCCATTTTATTCAGACAGTATCAGATTGTAACGGAAAATAAGAATATGGCGCCAAAAGAGCTTGAGAATATACCCATGTATCCAATGGACATGGCACAGGATAATGAGGTATTATGGAATACTTATCCGATTATCGGACGAAAGAGGTTAGCGGAAAAGGATATTGATCTGGGATTTGCATGTTCAAAAAAGTCAGGGGAAGTTTATTGGGGCTTCAACCATTTCCGGGTAAATCCGGACATTTATCAGGATTTGTTTGAAGGGTATCATGGAGACTGGATGGACCATAGTTTTCGTACCTCTCTTGGAATTCCCATTTACGAGGAAATGAGTAAGGTGATTGCCAGGCAGATGGAATTGCGGGAGCGGGTTTTAAAAGAGCTTGGAATGCCAGAGGATTCTACCCTGGATGATATAGCCAGCCGTTTTGGAGGCCCTGCCAGAGCGGATTATATTCAGTGGGTCTATAGAGAAGAGCCCTAAAGCCGGACTTTCTTTTTCGTGCCCCATATGTTATAAAGGAAGCAGGGAGTGATTTTATGAAATGGTAAAGGAGCGTGTAAATTATGTTAAGAACCTTCCGGATTTTAAATGATTCTTTGGAACCTTCTGCCGAGCATGCTATCCTTACTTATGATGAAGACTCGGAACAATATGCTGTGCACATTCCAAAATCCCTGGATTGCAATAAGCTGCCGGCTATTTTATCCCTGCTTGCAAAGCAGGGGATAAGGGAGTTAAATGATAAATGGGCGAGGCGTTTCGTGTCAGAGCGTGTAGTGCCGGCGGACCGTCAGAATATAGGAATGATTATGCGCAAGCTTCATATGAAAAAATACAGCGAGTTTCCCATTTTGGAATATACAAGCGGAAGATGCTGTATGGATGATTTTTATTTACAGGAAATAAAATAATTGTCATATCTGAAAGACATTATAAAATGAGAGCTGTTTCCATAAAAGGAAGGCTCTCTTTTTTTTATTTGGCAATGTTAAATAATTAAGTCAAATAATTACAAGACACTTTGCCGCTTCCAATTCCTATGAAGAAAAGCTGCGGGCTGAACGGTTGTCAATTATCAGCGTATCAGTCCCAAAATCCCTGAAAAAACCGGAATGCTACCAAGAGTAGCAGAAAAAATTCCAATGCTATCCATACTTTCTTGTTTTGCAAATCCAACCTTCCTATAATGCCCCTATACAAAAAAATAAACGAAAAAAAGGAGTAGAAAGATGGAGGCAAAAATGCAAAACAATGAAAGTAAAGGTAAAACAAATGAAAGCAAAAAAGAAGCGGTCATATCCGCAAGAAAACTAAAAAAGAGCTTTTCCAATCAGGACACGCAGCAGGTTATTTTTGACAATCTGGACTTGGACATTTATAAGGGAGATTTTACCATAATCATGGGTTCCTCCGGAGCAGGGAAATCCACACTATTATATTCCCTGTCCGGTATGGACAGACCGGTGGCAGGCAATATTACATTTTTGGGGAAAAGCCTGACAGAATTAAATGATGACCGGCTTGCCGTATTCAGAAGGAAAAATTGCGGCTTTGTATTCCAGCAAATCTATCTTCTGGAAAAAATGAGCCTGATGGACAATGTGATTACGGCAGGGGCGTTGGTGAGCAATAACAGGAAGGAAATCGTAAAGAGAGCCTTAAAACTGTTTGAAATGGTAAATATTCCGCCAAATACCCAGAAAAAGTTTTCCACACAGATTTCCGGCGGGGAAGCACAAAGGGCGGGAATCGTAAGGGCTGTTATCAACAAGCCGGAAGTAGTATTTGCCGATGAGCCTACCGGGGCATTGAATTCCAATAATTCCGATGCAGTGCTGGATGTTTTTACAAAGCTGCACAGGGGAGGACAGAGTATCATTATGGTAACCCATGACAAAAAATCCGCATTGCGGGGAAACCGCCTTATTTACTTAAAGGACGGGCAGATTTTCGGGCAGTGTGATTTGGGTGCTTATAAGCCGGAGGATGAAACAAGGACAAAGCGGCTAAATGATTTCTTAATGGAAATGGGGTGGTAGGATGAGAAAGATAAGCGGCCTTATATGGCATAACATAAAAAAAGAAAAAGGGCAGTATATTTCCTTTGGAATCATTATTCTTATCACTGCCTTTATATTGAATCTGGCTTTCGTGCTGTCTTTCCAGGTAGATAAGGCATATGACCGGAAGTTTCAGGATTTGAATGCCGCAAATATCAATTTTTCCATACCGGAATTGCAGGATAATGGTTTCTTAAAGGATGAACTTTTAAATCTTTCTGAAATAAAGAGCCTGGAAACGGAAGAAGGAATTTTTGCCGGCGCTGTCATTAAGGAATTCCGGGGAACGGATTTTTCCATGAACATCATGTTTTATCATCTGGATGCTTCCCGGAAGCTGAACAGGCTTGAAATTCTGGAAGAAAGCAGCAGGCATTACGAGGCTCCTGTTTATGTGTCCCTGTTTGTGGCACAGTTTGGACAATTTCAGCTGGGAGATTCCATTACCTTCCAGACAGGAGGCAGAGACTATACCTTTCAGATAGCGGGAATCCTGGAGGAAATGCAGTATGGAAATGCCGGAAGCGGAGTGATTGGCATTTATCTGCCGGAAAAAACATATCAGTGGTTTGCAGGGGAAAATAAGGAAAACAGGGTTATGGAATATTCCCTTGTAACGAAGGAAGACGTTTCGCTTGAGGAAGTTTCCGATGAAATCAGCACCATGTTATCTGATAAAAATATAAATCCGGTGTGGATATTAAACAGCGATTCCTGCAAACAGGTAAGGACCATGGTGTGCAGCCTGACCATTTCGGTTTTCATTGCTTTTGCTTTTGTTGTGCTGTTTTTGAGCATGTTTTTGAGCAAATTCCGGATTCAGAACACGGTGGAGCAGGACATGGCTGATATGGGCGTGTTAAAGGCAATGGGATATACCGGAAACATGATTTTGTGGGCGGCAGTCACTCCCTATATGTTTATGGGAATTACAGGGGCATTGGCAGGAGCCGTGCTTTCCTATGGCGTACTGCCTGCGTTGGCAGAGGGGCTTGCATTGCAGTCCGGCTTTTCTTTTTCCCTGCATTTTGACTTTGGAGCCCTCTGTTTCACTGTACTTGTGCCGGCTCTTATTACATTACTGTTTACTTATTTTTCCGCAAGGCGTATAAAAAAGCTTCAGCCTATCAACGCAATTTCCGGAAACAGCGAAAGCCCTCATGGAAAAAGAAATTATTTTCCTTTGGACAAAACGGCGGGAAGCCTGCAGATGAATCTGATACTCAAACAGATTGGGGCTTTAGCAAGGCAGAATGTGTTGCTTTTCTTTGTATCCTTTCTTATAATGGTTTTACTGGCTTTTGCAGGAACACTTTTTTATAATGTGACAATAGAGCCGGATAATTTTTCAAGCACTCTGGCGGAAGAGACGCCGGATATTATCCTTTCAGTAAAAGCAGACCGCATGGAACAAATGAAAAGCAGCCTGATGGATGAGCCGCGGATAGAAAAGCTGTTAGAATATGATTCCAAGACGGTAAAAGCAGAGAAAAGCACCATAACTGCATTTATATGTGAGGATTTTTCACTGGTCACCAATGATTTATGCTATCAGGGCAGAAATCCGGAGAGGGAAAATGAAATTGCCATTGGAAGCGCATTGGCGGAGGGATATGCCATCGGGGATGAAATCAGCCTTTCGGATGGTGACAATACTTATGTCTATGAGATTACAGGCTTTATTCAGAGCGTAAATTATCAGGGAGAAGTTGCAGAGCTTACAAGAGAAGGGTATTTAAAGTTAAATGACAGCTATGAAAGTCAGTCCTTGTATGTGTATGCAGAAGAAGCCGTGGATGTGGAGCAGTTTCTCCCGGAGCTTGAAAAGGAGTATGGCGAAGATATTATAAATACTGTGAATTACCGGAAAATGAACAAGGTTTCCCAGGATATGTATCAGGGAATGATAGAAGGGATTATTGCAGCGATTTTTATTGTGACGGTGCTTTTAGTGCTTCTGATTCTATATATGATAATAAAATCGTTGATTGTGAAAAGAAAACAGGAACTTGGCATTTATAAGGCAATGGGATATTCCAACATCCAGCTGATGCTCCAGATTGCAGGAAGCTTTCTTCCGGTGTCCGTTCTGGCGGCATGTTCCTCAGCGGCAGCAGGGCTATGGTATGTGCCTTTGCTGAATCGGGAGATTTTTGGGATGATAGGGGCCATGAAGAACAATTTCCATGTATCCCTGTGGTTTTTACTGCTGTTTGCAGCCTTGCAGATACTGATTAATTTTATCATCAGCATCTGCCTGTCACTTCCCATCAAAAAAATAACCGCATATTCCCTGATAAAAGAGTAGAACAGGAGGTCATAAGATGACATTTGCAGAAAAATTAAAATCCATCCGCAAGCAGGCGGGCATGTCTCAGGAGAAGCTTGCAGAAAAAATCGGTGTTTCCAGACAGGCGGTAACCAAATGGGAAACGGACACGGGCATTCCGGATATGGAAAACATTATGGCAATTTCCTCCCTGTTCCATATTTCCATTGACGAGCTTTTTTCCAATGAAAAGGGGATGAAAAACCAAAAAGATTATTTATATGAAAGCATAACCGAATATGATATAGACGAAATAAAACGTTTTGATATGAAATTAGGCGGTGCGAACATGCTTGTGCTGTCGGGTTACCGGGGAGAAAAAATACGGGTAAGGCTTGCATCCAATACGGTTTCCACCCTGCAAAGTGATTTTAAGGTAAAAATAGACGATATCAGGAAACGCATTGATGTGGACGTAAGCCGCAGGAATGAAATGACGGAAGCAACAGCCAAGGAAGCGGTGGTCATATTCGTACAGCTTCCCAATCAATATGCGGGAAAAATTGAGCTGGCGGTCAATGCGGAAAGCATACGGATAGAGTCTTTGGAATGTGACAGTATCGAACTGGATACGAAAACAAAAAATATGACATTGGAGGATGTAACGGGTATCGTGGAAATCAATTGTAATCTGGATATGAATATCCTGCTAAACACTTTAAATGGTGCAGTGGAACTCAATCAGGTGTCTGCAACCTCCAAAATCCGTGTGCCCCGGGAAATCCCTTTTACCGCTGTTGCAAAAGGCATAAAGACAAGTATATTCTATGAACAGGATGGAAAGCGGACGGAAAGCTTTTGTACAGACGGGGCTGAAAATGTGATTGAGTTAAACGGCATAAAGAGTGAGCTTGTTATCTGCCGGTAGCCTGAAAAGTGAAAAATCACTGTAATAAGAAAGGCAACTGCATAGCAGGGCATGCATAAATTGAAAAGAACAAAAAAACTGAACAAGGAGAGTGGAACATGAAAGTATTGATGATTAACGGAAGCCCCCATGAAAAAGGAAATACCTACATAGCACTTCATGAAATGGAGAAGGTATTTGAAGCGGAAGGCGTGGAAACGGAAATCCTGCAGGTTGGAAACAAAGCTGTCAGGGGCTGTATTGCCTGCGGCTCCTGTATGGAAAAGGGAAAATGCGTCTTTGAGGATATTGTAAATGAGGCGGCGCCTAAGTTCGAAGCCTGTGACGGGCTTGTGATTGCCAGCCCGGTATATTATGCCTCTGCAAATGCCACATTGATTGCATTTTTAGACAGACTGTTTTACAGCACGCATTTTGATAAGAGAATGAAAGTGGGCGCAAGCGTGGTTGCGGCCAGACGGGGAGGTCTGTCGGCAACCTTTGATGAGCTGAATAAATATTTTACTATTACGGGGATGCCGGTTGCCTCCAGCCAGTATTGGAACAGCATTCACGGAAGAACCGTCGGTGAAGCGGCAGGGGATGAAGAAGGCCTTCAGACCATGCGGACTCTGGCAGGGAACATGACGTTTCTTATGAAGAGCATAGCACTTGGAAAAGAACAGTATGGACTGCCGGAAAAAGAAGAGCCGCTGCGGACGAATTTTATCCGATAACGCCAAAAGAAAGCTGCCGGAAGATTTCAATATCTTCCGGCAGCTTTCTTTAGGGGTAGAATCTGTATACAATCAGTTGTCTGGTGATTTGTTATAATTATTCTCTTCGGCAATCATTCTGGTTCGATATCTGAGCAGATTAATATATTCGATTGCAGAAGCTAAATCTTCAGGCGACATATTTAAAAGCGTATTGGCAAGACTGCTGATGGTAACGTCACCCATCAAGGGCTCGTTCAGTTTGCTAATATCATAGGGCAGAGTAGTACGGCCCAACATATAATCAGTGGAAACCTGGAAAAAGTCAGCCAGCTTGTTAAGGGTGGTGAAATCAAGCTCATGGGAACCGGTTTCATAATTTGATATAGTGCCTATGGAAAGATTTAAAAGATCAGCCAGATCTTTTTGTTTTAAATTTTTATCCTTAAGATCGGAAGAGCGTCGTGTAGGGAAAGAGTGTCTTGGTATGTGTA
>CANCYR010000071.1 GCA_947382355.1 uncultured Lachnospiraceae bacterium | reverse complement strand
TCTGTATGCGTATTGCGGGAATAATCCGGTAGGGTATGAGGATCCTAGTGGGCATAAAGTATGTCCTACACAGTACTCCGTGTATAAGAAGTATAGAGAGCAGGGTATGTCTCCCAAAAAGGCATGTGAAGCGATGAGAGAGGAGCTTGGGCTAGGGCAGAAGTCTGGGGATAAGGATTACAAATCTCCACAGAAATATATACCTACAGATGCCGAGGGCAATCCTATACCTTTGAAAAAACAAAGAATAAATGGCCAAGATATTCCATTGCCTGATCCAGCAGCCGAAGGTAGACCTCATACTGTATTGGGCGGAAAGGTAAGTTCAAAAACAGGAGAAACATATTTACAAACTGCAACTTTTCCAGGAGGTACATGGCCAGCGGCAAATGGTCACGATGTTCCATGGAGCGAGGTACATTGGACTGATCACGATACACCTCAACATCATACAAATCCACATCAGCATATATTTGAATATAATCCAGACAAGGGTGGATGGATTAGGAGAGGACCAACACCATATTATGAGGAGGAAAATTAGATTTGGACTTTACATTAGACATTATTATTACAAGGGATAAAGTAAAAAAACTTAGTTTGAATGAAAAATTAGTTGAATGGGGTGGTGAAAAATTTCCTCTTGATCCGCCAGAGTATATAAGCGATTCAAATTTAGTCTTCAAGCAATTCAACGACTTAAGTTATTATAATAAACTTCTAGAAGAAGAATTGGACAAGGATAAATATGTTGCATTTGTATTAAGAGGAGAAACTCTTTTGGATTTAGAATTTCTTATTAATAGAGAGGGAGAAAAAATAAGCAATAATAAATTATTTGAGTTTTTAGAAAAGGTAATTAAATTAGATGAATTTTTTATTTTTTTGATTCGTGAGGATGAAGTTGTCAAGAAAACATATGAAATAAGCGAGAAAGAAAAACTAGCAAATATATTGTGTAATAGTTTAAATTGGTCAACTCCAGAAGATATTTTAATAAAAAACGGTGAATAGAACAAGGTAAAATGATTTATGTATGAAAACATTTTAAATTTATTAAAAATGAGAGGAATTGAATTTGAAAAAGGACTTACATTAGATGAGTTGAAGCAAATAGAAAAAATTTATCAGATTAAATTCCCCAGGAGCTTAAGAAAATTCTTAATGATGGCATTGCCAATTTCAAAAGGGTTTTATAATTGGAGGAAGATTCAGGATGATAATGTACAATTTATTAAAAAAATAATAAATAAGCCATTATCAGATATCTATAATCTGGCAGGAGAAGTCTATTGGTGTGATGATTGGGGAGAAAAACCCAAGGATGAAAAAATTATGTTGGAAGAAGTAAGAAAACAGTTAAAAAAAGCCCCCAAACTAGTACCAATTTACGCACATCGATATATGCCAATGGTATTAGATGAGAATCCACCAATAATTTCTATACATGATATAGATATTATATATTATGGTAAAGATTTAGAGGATTATTTTAATATTGAATTTGGTAAGAAGACACAGGATAAAATCGAATTTCATAATATTACACCCATACCATTTTGGTCAGATATAATGTAAACAATTAGAAACTCAAAAGATGTTAGGGATGGTTATTGGTCTTTAAATTATTATAATTGACAAACAAACAGGTAAAATGAAAAAGAGAAAGATGTCTGTTAATTGATACCAGATAACCGAGAGTATCATTATGACAACTGCAACCGTCTAGTGAAGCTGACCAAAAGCAGTTATAAAGCTGCAGGTTCACAGGCAGTTCCGGAGACGATTCATTATAAGTATGATAAGCAGAGCAATCTGCTGTCAGACGGGACCAATGTTTACAGTTATGATGGCTTCAGCCGTTTAAGCAGGGCGGAAATGTCAGGTGGCAGGGTACAGGTAAACCGGTATGATGCGGAAGGACTGCGCCATGAGATGGAGGAAAACGGGGAGCTTGTGAAGTTCTTGTTTTCCGGCGACAAGGTAGTGGCAGAGGAGGAAGGTAACGGGAATGTTATCCGTTATATCCGGGGGCTTGGCATTATCAGCTCTGACAGTGAGAGTGCAAGGACGTATTATCATTATGTGTCGGATGAGCAGGGGAGTATTACCCATGTTTTGAAGGGGGAGGAGAAAGAGGAAGCAGAGGAACTAGACAGGGCAGCTTCTGCAGGTGCAGAAGAGGCTGGAAGTAAGGTTTTAAATTATTATGAATATGATGCCTTCGGTAATACGACTGTCATTCGGGAAACGGTAAAGAACCGTTTCCGTTATGACGGGGAGCAATATGATGCAGTGATGGGACAGTATTATCTGAGGGCAAGATATTATAATCCTGTTATTGGGAGATTTACGCAGGAAGATACGTATTATGGGGATGGGTTGAATCTGTATGCGTATTGCGGGAATAATCCGGTAGGGTATGAGGATCCTAGTGGGCATCAAGTATGTCCTACACAGTACTCCGTGTATAAGAAGTTTAGAGAGCAGGGTATGTCTAAAAAAGAGGCATATGAAGCAATGAAGAAGAAGCTTGAGATAGAGCGGAAATCTGGGTATAAGGATAGTGGGACTTCGCCAGATTTTAAGAAGGGTAATAGTTCTAAAAAAATGGAGCAACACGTGCAGCAAAATATTCCGCAGGATGGGGAAATGCGAGTTTACAAGAAGCTATTAATAAGTTTGCACCAAATGTAACGCCCACATTTACATCAAAAGGAAAGATTATATATCATAATCCAAAAACAGGAATAAGTGTTATATATGATAAAAATGGTAATTATTTTAGAATTCAAGATACAACACGATCAGGTAAAAGAAATTATTTAGATTTGAATGGAAATGATATGAACAATGAAGTAGTAAATGGAAAAACACGCGGTAGGAGTAAACCGGATTATCAAAAAGCTACGCATTTTAATAATACTGATAAATAAAGGAGTGATTAGATGGAAAGAGAGCGATTTATTAGAGTTCCAAAAGATGAAAGAGCCATGAAAGATTATGATTATGGAGTTCAAAAAAAAGAACAAATGGAAGAAATAATATTATCAGAAGTTCAGTATGAGGCTTTAGATAATACAGGAGTCTTTGATGAAATAAATGAAAAATGTGGAATTATTATTGATGATTATGAAGAGGAGGTTCTTGAATTAGATAAAATTCCAACAGCATTGGAAGTTGTAAATCAATTAATAAGTAATAATAAAAATGAAGAACTAATAAAACTTAAAAGAATTTTAGAATTAGCAATTAGATATAAAACAATTGTTGGGTTTGACTTCTAACATAAGAATCTCTCTTATATAGTATATATTCGATATAGGAAAAGGTTTATCTGAAAATAAGTATTGGGAGTAAAAAAGAAGCATTCAAATCAATAAAAATAGAATTGAGGAGGGTGGAAATCATAAATAAATATAAATATTTTTATAATGTTAAAAAAGAAGCAGCATTTACAGAAAATAAATGTCAATTTTGTGGAAGCAAAGAGGATTGCTTGGAGGGTATATATTTTAATCAGGATAATATTGATTCAGTATGTTTAAGGTGTTTTGCAGAAAAAAAGGCTGGTGTAGATATTCCAGATTATATCCAAAAGCGTATTAAATATGATCCTAATAAAAAAATTCAAGAATTAAAATATACACCTCCAATTCCGTGGGTTCAATATAATGATTGGCAAGTATGTTGTGATGATTATATGAAATATATTGGAGAGTGGGAACAAGAAGAATTTATTAAGGTATCTGAAAATGAAAGTAAAAATGAAATAGAATTTTTTAGGGAAATGTTAAATGGTGATACATTAAAAAAAGTTGATGATATCAATGTTCTATGGGAAGATTTGGGCTATGATACGGTTGCATATGTATTTAAATGCTCAATTTGTGGAAAAAGGACAGTTGTGTGTCAAAGCTATTAAAACAGTTATTTGGATTTAGTCATACTGAACACATACTTGCTATTAAAAACTTTGATATCAAAAGTGCAAGAACATATCATCATTGCGCATCGGAAAAGCAGATAGGATAGCTTTTGCAGGTGTAGAAGAGGCAGGAAGCAGAGTCTTAAATTATTATGAATACGATGCCTTTGGCAATACGACTGTCATTCGGGAAACGGTAAAGAACCGTTTCCGTTATGACGGGGAGCAATATGATGCAGTGATGGGACAGTATTATCTGAGGGCAAGATATTATAATCCTGTTATTGGGAGATTTACGCAGGAAGATACGTATTATGGGGATGGGTTGAATCTGTATGCGTATTGCGGGAATAATCCGGTAGGGTATGAGGATCCTAGTGGGCATGATGGATGTCCTGTACAGAAAAAAGTTTATTCTAAGGATAAAAATAAACAAGGTAAGTCTGGGGATAATGGGACTTCACCGGATCTTGAAAAGAAGAGTAACTCAAGTTCTGGGTTTAAAGCTGGTGATAAAACACCTAGAGGACGAGAGTATACAAAACATGGTGCGGAAAGAGCAAATGAAAGGGGTTTTGATTCGCAAAAAATTGACAGTATAATAGATAATAATTATAAAAGTAGAGTAAAAGAAATTGATAAGGTTACGGGTGAGGTGACTTGGAGATATCAAGACAAGCGTGGAAATACCGTAATTACAAATGAAACAGGTGATAAGATAGTTACAGTATATTCATATCCACGTCGTAAGAATCAAGGAAATTATATTTCTAAAAAATAAAATTTTGGAGAGGTTTAAGATGGATAATAAATTTCTACATTTATTTAATAAGCTTAATTCGCAATTGGAGCTAGGGATGAGCAAGGATATACAAGCTTTTTTAAAAGGAGAGGAGGGAATAAAAAATTATGATTTAAATATAGACTTAAATGGAACTGTTATAATAAATATAATATTAAATGATTTTTCACTTGTTTCTGCCAAAAAAATGTTTTTGAATTTTGTTAGTTTTGTAGGATATTGCAATATAAATTTCTTTATACATGATGAAGCAAATACTAAAGCCAGATATTTATATTATACAGCTATGGACAATTATGAAGGGACAAAAATGGAAATAATAATACAATAAATTATATATTTTTATTTAGAAATTTATATTATTGAAATAATAACAGACCATAGATATTAGAGAGGTATATGGAGATGAAAATGAAACATTTAATAATTGAAGGATTTTGTGATGAAAATAAAAATTTAAATACATATCCATGTAACGGAACCTTAAATTTAGGAGTTTATTGTTTTGAATGCTCAAAATTTAGTTATACATTTTGTCCAAATGAAATTGCAATATCGGACGAAAAAGGAACAGTTGAAGATTGCATAGGTTTTGGAGGTGATATGGAACCAATTAAAACAGAAAAAAAAGAAAAATATGTAAGTATGTGGAAAAAAATATGTAAAGAAAAAATGAATGAAGCATATGATGATTTTATGAAAAAAATAAAGCATTTATAATTTAATATTTTTGACACTCCGTATTAAGCTAGCTTTTGAAAAAAGTGTAAAAATGGCAAAACAGGAAAGAAAAAATGTGCCGCTAGCGCAGGAATTGTATTGAATCATATTGACATGAATAGATATAAAAAAGGAAAAGAAATGCATCTAAATGAGACTATTACACGTAATACACATCAAAATAATTTGCCACATGTGAAGTGAAAAGATTGACTTGATAAGAACATTCGGGCAAAGGAAATATTTTTTGATATACCAAATTAGTCATTCTGGCAGTTTCTAAAGAGAACAAGGATATTGAATCAATAATGAAAAAGAAATCAGGGACAAAAGATTTGGAAACCTATAATAAGCAATACTTATAAGACATAAAACAGCAAACAGTCTAAAGTCTTAATATAAAAAATAGAGGATGCTTTTATGTATAAGATATTTGGCAATAAGGATAATTTTGCAATTGAATATAAACTTGATTCAAGTTTTGAAAACAGTACATATGCATATATTCGTGTGTGGATAGAAGGTATTGATATCTGCGAATATAATCAAAACCAAAAGTGTGAGTGTGATTTATATCCCATATTAGAATGGTTTTGCGAGAAAATAGAATTTATTTTAGGCTATGATGCATTTCCGCTGCCGATAGAGGGAAATACATCATTGGAACTGATAGAAAAGGCAGATAAATATGAAGATGATAATATGCTGGAGTTTGATTTATGGTATGCGGCAAAAAGCAGGTGGGTTTTTAATCATTGCTGGTTTTCTGTCAGAGATGGAGCCGTTCTGCCCAGTGTATATTTTAGAAGGATAAAAGAAAATATAGAGATATCCTGGGATAATATTTTTTGGGAAAGAAATAATATTATATTTAATTCAAAAAGAGGCATTTATTTAGTGAAATTTGAAATTTTCATTAGTATTTTGAAAGAATTTTTGTTTTCTGCTATTAAGGACCTGGAAAATAAAATTGACAATAAAGAGGGTATAAATATTATGAAAAAACAACTTATGATATTGGACGAAAATAAATAAAAATTGATTAAAAATTTTGATTTTGCCAAGAGGTGATAAATTGGATTGGATAAATGTTATCAGTAATAACGATAGTGTTATATCAAATATAGCAATCACAGATAATTCTTTAGCTGTATGGATTAAGCTATGGAATGGAAATGAAAGAGTTTTAAAATTTAGTAATTATTATGCCGTTAAAGATAAGAATTCCATAGGTGAAGAAATCGGCGATATTATATTACAAGAACAGTCAGAATTATTAGAAGAATTAAAAAAGGATTATAAAGATTATTTTGATGAAATAAAAAATGTAAAAAGTTTTGTTTTTATGAATGCGTGGAACGAGAAAATCATTCTTGAAATACTGGCTGAACGTATAAGCATGGATAAAAATTAACTTTATAAAAAATATTAAGTAAAGAAAGAACTTACATAAAAACAACAAATAAAGCAGCAAAAAACAAATACAACACACCAAAAAAACAGACAGGAGAAAAGCATAAGATGAAATCCTATTCCTTATACCTGGACAATAGCCCGGTAAAAAAATTCAACAACACCTACAAAAAAAACGAGCTGGAAAACATGACCACCCACCAGCTCCGCGACATCTGCACAAAGGAAATGATTATCAAGGGAATCACCAACCCCTTAAACCGCTACGAGCTCATCGAAACCATTTTAAGATACCGTGGAGAAAAGGAAGCCCTTTTCATCCGCAAGGTAAAAGAGGGCGGACTGGAGCGTCTGGAGGACATCCTGAAGCGAAAAAAAGGCACCCTCTTAAAAGATGAAGGAACCATCCACAATCCCGCAAAGCTGATTCTCTATAAAGACCTGAACCTGACCTTATTTGACAAATATCAGGTTGGCATTGACCGCAGCAAGAAAAACGACATCAGCAAGACTGTCATCAACCACATCGTGGAATCCAACGTGCTTTTAGTAGGGGCGGACGGAGAAATCTGCACGATTCTGAATCTGGTCAGCGACGGACAGGAGGATGAAAGGTTCTATCTGGAAAGAGAAGGGGAGCAGCCCATCAACTTAGGGGAGCGCAAGTTTTACTATCTTCTGTTCTTTGAAAAAAGAGACTCCGACTACCTGTACAACGCCTACTACAATATTGACCAAAAGCCTTATGCAGCCTTGAATTACTACAAAATTCCCCTTGTGGATCTGGAGGTAAGGGATGTAGAGGATACGGAGGCAATCCTTTCCATCGACTTTGGAACCTCCAATACTACCGCAGGAACCTACTTAGATTACGGATATATTAACCGGCACGACAGCAACGACTTATTAAACGGGGGAATCAAGCTGGATGCCATCAATGAAGTGCAGTTTCTGGACAACTCCAAATCCCGGAAAAAATGGGTGCCCATGTTGCCTACCGTAGTGTGTGTGGCGGACTGTAAGGACCCGGAAAATGTAAAATACCACTTTGGCTATGAGGCGCAAAAGGATACCCAGATTAAATATTACGATGAATCCTTTAGTATCTTTTATGAAATCAAGCGGTGGGTCAACAGCTACCACGTGAAGCAGGAAGTTATGGACAAGGAAGGGAATACGGCAATGGTGGTGCGTGGCGAAATCATCCGCCAATACCTGCTCTATGTGATTGCCTGCGCCCAGCAGCGGTTTAAATGTAAATTCAAGCACCTCCATCTCACCAGCCCGGTAAAGCTGAAGCAGCAGTATAACCAGATGTTTGCAGAGCTTCTGCCCGAATATGACATTGACACAAAGCACATGCTGGATGAAGGAACCGCCGTTATCTACAACACCATACATAACCTGATTGAAAAGAAACGGTACTACGAGGGAGAAGAAATCTCCGCGCTGATTATTGACTGCGGCGGCGGCACCACAGACCTGTCTTCCTGTAACTTCGTCATAGAAAACGACAGCATATCCTACAAGGTGGAAATTGAGACTACCTATGAAAACGGCGATACCAATTTCGGAGGAAACAATATTACTTACCGAATCATGCAGTACATCAAAATCATGTTTGCCAAGCACTACAGTCAGGGAGGGCAGGTGCGCATCGATGAATTGATTACCGTGGCAAGCGAGGATATTTTTCGTTTTGTGGACGAGTTTGGAAGAGAGGAAGTCTATAAGGATTTGGAAAGGGCATATGACGAAGCGGAAGCCGTCATCCCCACCAAATTCAAAAACTATGAAAACCATACAAGAGACGAATATTTCATGGTAAAAAACAACTTTTACTTCCTGTTTGACATTGCAGACCGGATGAAAAAACAGTTTTACATGCGGGAAGGTATTTTAAGAAACAGCTTCCAGAACAATTACGAAAAGGAAAACGACGACCTGAAGGTGACCCAGATTGACAGATGGAACCTGGTAGTCAGGGAAGAGGGAAGACTCATTTATAAGCATTCCTTCCCGGAGGTGGTGTTCAACATCAAGGAAATCGAGCTTTTGCTGAAAGCGGATATTTATGAAATCGTCAATAAATTCCTTCATGAATTTTACGAAGACCACTCCCTTTCCGGCTTCTCCATCATCAAGCTTACCGGGCAGTCCTGCCGGATTGATATTTTCAGGGAAGCCTTAAAGGAATTTGTTCCCGGAAAAAGCATTGAGTTCAAGCAGCAGACAAAGGAAAAGCAGAGCATTATGGAATTGAAGCTGACCTGCGTCCGGGGCGCCATTCAATATGTAAATGCAAGAAAAATGGGCTTTACCGACGTGGTGCTCACCTACCGGATGCCGGCAATCCCTTATTCCATCAGCGGCTATACCCATGAAAATAAGGAAGTCATGCTGATTTACAGCCTGGACCGGAAGCAGACCCACGGCCATTTGTCCAGAAACAGCGGCATCAGACAGCTGGAGCTTTTCTTAAAGGATGGAAGCGGCAATCTGAAATACCGTTATATTTATGATAACAAACCGGAAGATTATGTGGAGACCACCTACGAAAAAATTCAAGATAAATACATAGCATACAAGGAATGCATCAGGCAGGATGACACCGACGATATTGTGGAATCCGAAGTGAAATTTTTCATATTTGCGGCAAAGGACCAGTGGGGCTTTTTCCTGGTACCGGTCACAAGAAAAAATTCCATTTTGTATATGGGAAGGGAAGCCTTTTACGCATTTGAAAATGACTGCTGGGAAATGGACTTCTTTGATGGAATGAAGTAAGAGCTACGGAAGATAATTTTAGATTTATACATATACAGACATATAGTAATAAAAAACAGGCAAAGGAGTTTTCATATGTGGAACATGGTTTTAGTTTTAATTATTATCTTTCTTTATTTTCCGGTAAACGCCTTTATGGAAAAGGTGCAGCTGGATAAATATGAGCATGCGGCTTTGAACATTTTAGGAAAAGGCGTGGCTTTTGCCCTTACCGTATTTCTTTGCACATTTGTGCTTATGCTCATCAGGGACAAAAGGGAAACCATAACAACTGATTTAGAGGATAAAGGCGTGGCGGAGTTCGTTGCCACCGCACCACGCATTAAAAATGTGAAAAATTTTAACGGAAAGCGTGCGGTTACAGTGACGAAGTATTATGTAAAATATACGGCAAAGCTGGATTCCTCCACATTCACCTACTATGATGAGGTATCCAGTTCAGAGGAAATGAATGACCTTCTGAATCAAAAGGCAGTATTGAATTTAAGGGTATTTAAAGGTACGGACGGAAAAATTTTCTATGGAAAAGAATCCGATACCGTGGATTCCTATCTTGCAGAAAACGTGGCATGGAGGCCCGCCTATCAAAAAATAACTGCAATTGCGGCAATAGCCTTTGTTTTACTGGAATTATTACTGGTGCCGCTTGGAATGAAAATAGGAAAATAGGGAGGAATGCATGAGCATGGAACAGACAAACAGAACCCTCCTGTTTGAAGAAATAAATCCCAATAAGCCGGATTTATTTACGATGATTGGAGACATAAAAGAACAGGAAAGCCTTACAGACGAAATGGTGGAACAGATACATAAGGAATTAGAGGTGGATTCTTTCCGGCAGCTGATTGAAAAATTTGAACCGGGAATTTACATGTACTTAAACACCTCCGCCTGCAGCGTGAGCTTTTCCAGACAATGCTATTCTCTGGAAGGCCATGAGGCTTCCAAGATTACGTTAGACCAAAAGGATTCTCTGCTTTCCGTAATCCTGGAGTTGATGGATTCCAAAAAAAACAGGCAGTATCTGTTGAAAAATTTTAACTATATTTTAAACGCCCTTGTACCAAAGGAGCGCAAAAAAAAGTTTTTAAAACAGAGAAATCGATGCATAACCCTGTTTCATGAAAATAAGACGGCAGAAGCCGGAAAGCTTTGTAAAAGCATACAGAAAGAGCACAACAAGGGCCTGTTTCTTTTAACGCTTTTTTTGCAGGGCGCCTATGAAGTTATGGTAACGGAGGAGCCCGAAACCCAGAAGGACCGGTTTATTGCGGATACCGTTTCCTCCAATCTGGTTACGCCCATTGCCTTGTCAGACAATTTGAAAAAAAAGGAGGCGCGTTTACTGGAAGAGGAACAGAAGGAATATGCGGATTTTTTGGAAGATATCATGGAAGACATTACGGAAGAAGCAGCAAGACAGCAGCTTGTCTGCCATAGAGAGCTGTTTACCTTGTGCATGCGGCTCCCCACCATAAAAACAAAGGAAGAAATAGAAAAGTTGCAGCCCGTATATGAAAAGTACCTGTCATACTATTCCGATATTATCAAAATGTTCTGGATTCAGGGAAAGCCTTTATTGGAACAGCTTCTGGGAATCAAAATGTTTTTTGAACAGTACGGAAATATTTCCGAAGGAATGCAGCCCTATTTAGTCATTTCAAATGTTTCGGCAAAGGATATTTTATCCATGGATGCGCCTAAAAAGCTGCAGATTTATTTGGAAACCGTCAATCAGAAAAACTATGGAAAAAACACATTGTGGTACGGAATCATACCGAATATTTCTCTGGCGGATAATGAAAAAGAGAAAAACCTCCGGGAAAGATTTCAGGGAACAAGGGAAAAGATACAATATCCAGCAAATACCTGTCAGGAGGTTTCCGTTTTACTGCAGATTTTAACGGAATATAAAATCCAGACCTTTATAAGCCCTCAGATTTCGGACAAGACCACCTTCCAATGGCTGAAACAGCACGGTATGGATAACTGGATGGAGACGATTAAAGAGTATGAAGGGCTGGACAGGCTGGAATATGTGATTCCCTGTTATCCAAACTGTATGGTGATTCCAAAGGAACAGGCACAGCTTATACTGGGCCACAATACCTCCTATGACGAATTAAAGGAGCAGGTAAGGATTCAGGGAGAAAAAAAGCTGTGGCTGGACGGTCTGGGAATAGAAGCCGCATATATAGCGGCAGGGCTGTTTGCAGCCTGTCAATGCCCTAAGTATCTGGAAGCCAGATACAAAAACGATATTAACATGGATTTTCCGGGAGTGGCATACAGGATGACAGAAGAAGACCATGCGCTGATAACGCCTACCACCATGGCAAGGGAGGTTCTCACCTTTCCGGGGGAGCTGATGGAAGAGCTGAAAAGAAAGGCAGCCGGAGTTGTTTTTGTTCCTTACGGAGGAAAGATAGCAGCCGCCACCGACAGGACCCTTGGTTATTTAAAGGGAATCAATGATGAAATTTATCATGTGCAGACCATAAGCTACATTCAGAGAATCATCCGGAGCACCACTCAGGATTATAAGGAAAACCTGATTAAACAATTTTTCCAGAACCGGCCCGGAAGCATCCGTATGCAGTGGATGGAAAACAAAAAATATATCAATTCCATTATCAAAGAAGGAGAAACCATGGAATATGACATAGAAGAAAAAAGCAACACCTGCACATTCACCGTAATGTTTGAAAAGGGAAAGAAAGGAGAGACAGTACACATTGCAAAATAAAGTATCAAAACGGGGATTTGACCCGGAAGAATATATAAATGAAAGGCTTTTGGAGATAGAGGATTCCACAGAGCGAAAACAGTTAAGGACCATTATGAATTCCTTTTTTTCTCCGTTTTATCAATATATGGAGGAAAAGTATGAAAAGCTGGAGCAGCGGATGTTTCAAAAAAACAATCAGGAGGCCGCCTTTGATATCGTTACCACAATCTGCCCTAAAAATAAGCTGATTGCTTATGAAGACACCATGTTTCCCATATTTGAAGAGGATTTGGAAAAGCAGTCTATCCGGGTGGACCAGCTGACAGCCTGTCTGAAGGAGAAAAAAGAATGCTACTGCTATTTTGCATACGGACA
>CANCYR010000070.1 GCA_947382355.1 uncultured Lachnospiraceae bacterium | reverse complement strand
TATATTCTTCAAATAATTTTCTCAGCACATTTTCATTGCTATCGCAAAGATAAAGGATTCCTAAATCACTGAATCTGTTCCGCACATCTTCTATAATCTGATGCGTCTGTGTTTCATTCAATATAAACTCAAATCTTTCCTGTCCAAAACGCTGTATTAGTTCCACAAACGCATTTGTGGTAAAAGTATAGTGCTGTGTTGAAACACAAAACCTCTGTTTTACCGGCTTTTTGTTAATATATTTTGATTCCAACAATTCCATCTGTTGCACAACCTGCCTTGCATACCCTAAAAACTCCATTCCTTCTTTTGTTAATGCCACACCTGCCCGGCAACGGCTGAAAATTGTGATTCCAGCTTCCTTTTCCACTTCTTTAACTGCACCAGAAAGACTCGGCTGAGAAATATACAGTTCCTTTGCCGCCTCTGTAATAGAGCCTCTTTCTGCTATGATTATCATATACTTTAATTGCTGTAATGTCATATCATATGCCCTCCAATCCAAGCACTTCAAAATTTCGGCTAACTTTCTTTATCTTACCCTTAATCATCAAATTCTCCTATATCATATTGCAGTCCCATTTCCTCCCAAGTAACTCCATAAGGTGCGCCACCAGAAGTGTAACCAGCTATATAGTAAAAGGTATCATCCTGCAATTTCTGATATGCTTTTATTATATTCCACCATAAAGTTTACCATCATACTCTGCTACCCACTTCACTGCTTTCAATTTGCGTTCTTCAAATATCATGGCTTTCTTAGCTGCCTTGCCTTTTCTCTTTTTCATAATGGACTATGCTTTCCTATGTTTCTCTTTCTCTGTTGCCACTCTGCTACATTATACCACAAATAGAATTTCAGATACGATTAATTTACATGAATTCTAATAACCATCAATATTAGGAATTATTTATTATTGGATAATATTTTTTAGCAGGGCAGTATCCTCCACCCTGCTAGAAAACATATTATCCCTTATCGTTTAGAATTTTCCCACTTTTTTGATAACTCTTTCCACGATTAACCTAAAAGACACCATAGCCATATATGGATACACTGCCAATATCATAACTTCTCCTTGCGACCCTATCGCCGCTGTTCCCCTCTATGGTATTCACAACGCCATCTGTCACACTCTCCACAATGCACTCCGCATCCGTTTAAGGGGCGTAGCTTCTCCATAAGGCTTTTTGCCGTTTTCCGCCTAGCCGGGTCCCCGGCATACTGTTAGGACATGAACATCTCCTGCAGGACGGCATACCGTTCAGTCCCTTCCGTCTGGTACAGCATCCGTTTCTCCATTTCCGTAAATTCCATAAGAATCCCTCCTGCTTTCTTCCATCAAAAAAAGCCACAACATTACACCGTGGCTAAAAAATGGCAACAAAAAAAGCCTGACAGTAAAAGTATTGTTTACCATCAGGCAGTTACAACCGGAATACGAAATGCAGCGCGATCCCGGTTCATTTTTCGGTTAACACTCACATGCCCACTTTTGTAGCCATGCGATCTATGGTACCTCTTTTGAGGCTGAAGCTTTAAACAAGAAAAACCCGCAAACACTGATGTCTACGGATTTTGTCCAACTCCCCGAGTAGGGCTCGAACCTACAACCCCACGGTTAACAGCCGTGTGCTCTACCATTGAGCTATCGAGGAATACATTATTATTATATTCATGATGATTTCCAAAGTCAACCAGATTTATTCATTTTGGGCAAATTTGAGGCGAATTTGGTATTAAAAAACATAACAGTTCAGCCCTCACCTTTCCCCCACACAGAAATTAAACCCAGCAGCAATTTGAATTTCTACATAAGAAACCCGCAGGCTTCCTGTTCTCAGGAAAACTGCGGGTTAGTTTACATAATTTAATTATGCCACCTTGCTCTTGGCAAGCTCTGCCAAAGCCTTAAAGCCTTCTGCATCGTTCACTGCCATCTCTGCTAACATCTTTCTGTTAATATCAATTTCAGCCAGCTTTAAGCCATGCATAAACTGGCTGTAGCTGATGCCGTTCATCCTTGCTGCTGCATTGATACGTGCAATCCATAATTGTCTGAACTGGCGCTTTCTTTCCTTACGTCCTGCATAAGAAGAAGCCAATGCTCTCATAACAGACTGTTTTGCTACTCTGTATTGTTTGGATCTTGCTCCCCTGTAACCTTTTGCAAGCTTTAATACCCGGTTATGTTTTTTCTTTGCGTTCATTCCGCCTTTGATTCTAGCCATTTCTTAATTCCTCCTTACGATTTATAAATATGGTGTAATCTTCTTCATATTCTTAACGTTGCTGGCATCCGTCATGGTAGCTTTTCTAAGATTTCTCTTAGTTTTAGCAGACTTCTTAGTTAAGATATGGCGTTTATAAGCTTTATTTCTTTTTAACTTTCCTGTTCCCGTTACTTTGAAACGTTTTGCTGCTGATCTGTTTGTTTTAATTTTTGGCATGTTAATTCCCTCCTATATCCTTGTCCACTTCTGTGGCTTTCGCCACATCTATTCTAACTGGTAAAAATATCAGTTAAAAACAAATCCCTCAGGGCTATTTCTTTTCGGCAAGAAACATGGTCATGCTCCTGCCCTCTACCTTAGGCTCCTTTTCCACAGTTGCAATATCTGACAGATTTTCTGCAAAATCATCTAAAATATGCTTGCTGTTTGCCATATGAGCCATTTCACGGCCTCGAAAGCGCAATGTTACCTTTACCCGGTCTCCTTTGCCCAAAAACTTTCTTGCCGCATTCATTTTTGTATTCAAATCATTGGTATCAATGTTTGGTGACAAACGGATTTCTTTGATTTCAATGGTCTTTTGTTTCTTTTTGGCTTCTTTTTCTTTTCTGGTCTGTTCATATTTGAACTTTCCATAATCAACGATTTTACAAACAGGCGGTTTAGCCGTAGGGGCTATCTTAACCAAATCAAGTCCTGCTTCTTCTGCAAGCCTCATAGCTTCTCTGGACGACATGATACCTAACTGCTCCCCGTCTTCGCCAATAAGCCGAACCTCTTTGTCTCTAATTTGTTCATTAATCATTAAATCGCTAATAGTAGTGCACCTCCATAAAATATTCAACGTTTGATACATAAAAAAAGTGGATAGCCAAACTATCCACACATAAATTCACAGTTGCTCCTGCTTATATATTTGATATATACTGTTACGGTATACCAACATCCGATATATAGAAGAGCTTCTATAAATATAAACGCCTATAAGCCTGACTGCCATAGGGTGAGAGCGGATACTCTGCTTTGTTTTCCTGCAAAACACGATTTGTATCTTGCGTACTTTCATAAGTTATCATATTGTTTTGCTGTTGTCAACTGTTATTTTCAGTTTTTCTTATCATTTAAACAAATTTAAACAAATTAAATCCGATAATTCTCTTCCTGCCTTTCACTTTCTTCCTTTAGAACATTGGTTTTATTAATCATAAAGCAAATGCACCTACAGCCATATTCAACCGCTTTGGGCTTAAAATAATCTGCGACCCATTTGGTATCTTCCGTTATATTTTCAAATCCCGTCCGCATATCAGCAACATAGTTGCATTTGTATCGGCCAATAATGTCCAGGGCATGTTTCAAAGGTGTTTTGGAAGCATCCTTGTGAGAATAAAGGCATATGCCACAGTTATCACAAACAGCACCAGTTGAAAGAGAATGCGTTTTTCTATTGTTAATCCTGTTTCATTTGCAAAAGCGCTTGTTATATTAATTGCAGAGTGGGTAATTATACAGGGCAGCAGGCTCCCGCCCCGATAAAACAAAACCACAAACAAGAAACCTATGGCAATTGCTCCCGTCACTTGAAACAGGTTTTCTGCAAGTGCTGCGCCGCTGCCATTAACCAGATTCAGCAAATGCCCCAGACCAAATGTAACGCTGGAAACAATAATCGCCATTTTCACGTTATCTTTTGCCATGGCTTTGAAAAGAAACCCTCTGAAAATCACTTCCTCTACAAATCCAACACAAAGCATACAGGCTATGTAACAGACAGTACCCGCAAGATTCAGATTAACCGCAGCTCCATTCCAGAAATTTCTTGTAATTAAAATCAAAAGCGGCACATAATAGAGAAACCGACGGGCAGGTACCAGAGATTTGCAAAGCCCGTACCGTTCCCGTAAATTGTTCTTCTGAATAAAGACTAAAAGGATAACAGCCTGTAAGATACAAAAAATAGCACTTGCAGAATATTCAATCCCAATTATTTCATTTAACGGATTTGCTAAGGATTGCAGAACGCAATAAACCACAATGCAGATAATTGCAAAATTCAATTCATTTTTCTCATATAAAATTTTCATTTTGTTTTTTTCCATGTCATTACTCCTTTATTTTTTTAAGCTGTTCATTCATATCTTGTGCCACTCTGCCATCGCGGAGCCAGCCTGCCAGCAAAGTTACCAGATAAACTGCCAGAACAGCTACTGCTAATGCCAATGCCCTGTCCACGCTTTTTAATGCCCCCTGTACATAAAGCAGAGACAGCATGGTCAGCTCCACCAGCAGAAAATTAATCAGCTCCCTTATAAGCATCTGCTTCATGGTCAGTTCTTTGGCTGAATATCCCACAATACCGGGAAGTGTACAGAAAAACGCATATATCAGCGGAGCAAAAAAGGCTTTATATCCAAATCTGGCTTCCGGTTCATAGATACTGCCGAGCACTCCCATTGCCAGCCCTACTCCCGCCTGTATCATCAACATATTGCTCAATTGTCTTTCCAAAAATTCTTTTATACTCATATTGCTTCTCCTAACAGCTTCTGCTTTACTGCCTTTGCATATTGCCTTGAAATAATAATATCTTCCCCGTTTTTCATTCTTGCATAAAACCTGCCGTTTAATGCCGGACGGAAGGATTCCACCTGCATAAGATTTATCACCATGGACTTTGACGCTCTTACAAATTTCTGTCCGCTGTATTCCTGCTCCACCTCATACAGCCGCTTTTTTATGTGATATACCTCTTCTTCCATGTAAGCAAAAACATGCTCGGAAACCGCCTCAAAATATAATACATCTCCAAGGAGTATCTGATATGCCTTTCCATCCAAATAAGCAGTCAGCTGATTTCCCTTCATCAGAGCATATTCCCTGATATCTTCAAACTCCTTCGTCATGGAAACACATTCCAGCAAAACCTGCTCCTGCTCCTTTTTCTCAACCTTTCGTATGGATACCTTCATCGTTTTCCTATTTTCTCCTTCTTTGCTCCGCTTATTTCCTTCTATACAGACTAATCATAAGCAATTGCAAGACAAAATTGTGACCACAGGGTATTTCGCAATTACCCAAGACTGTATTATTTCACATATCTTTCTAAAAAATCAAGAGAAATCTCATTGATTTCCTTCAGGCACTGGTGCGGAGCCTTCTCTGGAGCCTTTCCATCTATGAGCCTTACCAGCATGGGAGAAAACAGGGATAAATCCGTTAAGCCCAAATGCCTTGTGCCCTCTATATAAATGCTTTCCACTTCCGAATCCGGATCCTTCTCCATTCTTACATTCTGCTCATACGTAACCGAATCCCAAAATGCCTCCTCATCCCCTCTCACAGTATCCGAGTAAATATGAAGTACCGGAACAGGATAGGCTTCTTCATTCCATAAAAAGTGCTCTCCTTTTATACCTGTTATGTCCCCGGCATAAGGAGCCTCCAGAGAAATAACCGCCCGGATATCCTTTCTCTGCCTTCCTAGCGCAAGGGCTGCCGCACCGCCCATGGAATGTCCTGCCGCTACAATCGTATTTCCATCCACTTTTTCATACACCGGCTCTTTTTCTCCGGCGGCTGCTTTTCTTAATATAGTTTCAATGACTAAATCCATGTCTTTTGTTCTGATATCCATCCATTCCTTAAAATATTTTTGTATAAGCTCCAGGCTTTCACTTTCATTTGCCTCCTTATACTGGGATAAATATACATTGCTCACAAGCTTGATTCCATCATCTCCCTTTGTAAAAAACGCATGGTACGGGTGGTCGATGGAGCATACCACATATCCATGGCTTGCCAGCTCCCGAAACAATGTTTCATTAGAAAGCTTGATTCCATATAGTCCATGGGAGAAAATAACCAGCGGATAAGTTTCCTTTCCATCCTGTGGATACCAGAACTGTACATTCACCTTACGATTTTCATTCTCATGACCGTATATATCCTTCCGTCCTTCATTCTCATAGGTAAATAAAGCAGTTGCTACCTGATATGTTCCGGTTTCCTCTACAGGAGCATACTGGGGAAATAAAACAGCCGGAAACAATACGGCTGCATAAAGCAGGCTCTTTGCCACAAATGCCATAATGCCCATTGCGCCGGAAAACCTTCTGTCAGGAATATCATTTTGGGATTTATCCAGACTCATATTGTGGGCATTTTCTTTTTTAAGTATGCTTTTAGCTAATAGTAACACACTAAAAACTGCCTGTACCGATAAAACAACCAAAATTCCATAATATGTAAAGTCCAGTTTTACCTTCCCCGCTGCACAAAGCAGTTCAAACAGCAAAAGAAGAATAACCTTCCCTGCCGCCCTTTCCTCTTTATGCTTTCTTTTCTTTGCCATATCCCAAATCAAAATAATAAGCTCCACTGCAATCAGGATACAAAGAATGCTGCTTCCCATGACTGTTCCTCCTGTTTTCTTTTCTGTTCACAGCAATCTTAGCAATTCTGTTTTTTCCTTTCAACCGGTTTTGGATGAACTGCATTTTATCCCGATAAGTTACAGTTAGTCACTGCTTACCTTTGGATTTCCGCTTTCCTTTCCCATATTTCTTTTCCACATTCCTTTTTCGCATTCTCTCCACATTCCTTGTCATGATTTTCCTGCCAAAATGAATATAAAGAAAACGATTTATCCAATGAAAGTGCTGCTCATGCTCACAGAAAAATTCATCCGGGCTGTAAAAAATTCCATAATCACAAACAATGGCTTCTTTTTGAACTAAGGTGTCCTCTCCCTTCCATTCCACGGAAAGCTCTTTAAAATTTGGGGTAGCCACTGCATATTTCCTGAATTCTCCGGTAACGTCACTGTATGTTTTCTTAAGAGCGGACAAATATGCCTGGTCGATAATAACTCCTTCCAGCACAATCCATTTTTCCTGATAATACACTTCTACCCATGTATGAACGAAAGTCTTTGGTGCAAGAAGTGAAATCAGTGCTGATGTGATTCCTCTTTGAAAATCTTTTGAGACTTCAAAGCCATGAAGTCTGCAGGGCACTCCTGTACCGCGCAGAAGCGCCATAAGCAGGGTTGCCTTTGTATTACACTGACCGTAACCGTCTGCTAATACCTGTACCGCATTTAATGTGTCACAGCGATTATAGCCAAATAAGATTTCATTTTGTACAAACCAATAAATCTCTTTTATTTTATGAAATTCATCAAGCTCCTTCCATTTGCGCATATGAATTAACTGCTGCATTTCCTTCTTATTATAATTCAGCATAGCTGTCTCTTTTAAATATTGTTCCATAAAAAATAAAGCCTCCTTTTCTGTTCTGGCTTTATTTTAAAACATTTCTGTATTTTATACTTTCAAAAAACGGCTGTCTTTTAAAGACAGGCTTGCCGGCATTCCCATCATTCTTTTTACGGTTGCCGCAAAGTGGGAAGGAGAATCAAAGCCTGCTTCCATAGCCGCCCGGGTAATGGAAGCTCCCTTTAGCAGTTCCATAAATGCCTTTTCCATCTGATGCAGCAGAATATAGCTTTTTAATGACACACCGGTCTGTTCTCTGAATAGATGGGACAGCCGGCTGGGGGACAGGGCTGTCTGTTCCGCAAAAACAGAAATCCTGTGGTCATCACAGTTGCAGGATGCTAACAGTAAAAAAAGCTGCTGAATCCTCTCATCATACTCTTTTGGAGATGGATTCAAATCCATAAACTGATACAGTTTTTCCATAAATTTGTAATAGCAGGAAGCGCTCTCATCCTCTGCCATTTCCGTTGCCTGTTTTTGAAGCTCATCCATTCCATGCCCCTCAAGAAGCAGATACGCTTTTCCCTCCAATTTCCTGTAAAACTGCTCCGCCAGACCGGAAGCCGGCTCAATCAAAACAGATAAATGCAGTCTTTTCTTTGCATAAACGGCATGGGGAACATTGCCGCTTACAACAATTCCTCTGCAGGAAATCCTCTTTCCCGATACCCGGATTTCCATGCTTCCTTCCAGACTTAAAAAAAGCTGCAACATAAGATGGCTGTGGTTTTTGGCAGCCAGATGGTCTGTAAGCATTGTTATTTTGTCTTTGCCCCAATAGATTTTATTCATGAAACATCACCATTTCTTCTGCATTTCTGTTCTATTCTATTCTTTTCTTTCTATCACATATTTGGTTAACAGTATCTGTCCCCATATGTCTTCATTGCCTTCTCTGTATTTCTCTCAACAAAATCTGTTTTAGCCTCTGTATAGCCGTCCCTGTCATGTTCAAATTTCTTCCATAATTCCAGCTTCAGAGCTTCATACTTTTTTGCCTGTGCAGGATTTTCCATCAGGTAATCCCTAAAGTATAATTCCCGGTTATCGCCTGCATATCGCAAATGCAGGTGATATACTTTTTCTGCAAATCCATGCTCTGTATAACCTTTCTGAAAAGACATTCTGCTTTCACCTTGATTCATACAGCCCCAGCCGTATTGGCACAATACTTCCTTTATGCTGCCCATAGAATATTCCTTTTTTATTTCTACCAGAATGTCCACAATGGGCTTTGCCTGGATTGTTTCAACGGCAGTGCTTCCCACATGGCTTATTCTTATCACCTTTTCCAATGGGAGAATGTGTCGGAGAAGCTTTGACTCCTCCTCATACCAATCCTTCCAGCATGTTTGGTGTTCTGTGAGAAATATGGGAAACAGCTGCCATAATTCTTCAAGGCTCATTTCTGACAGCTTTTTGCCTGTAAGAAGAAGCTCCGACAGCTTATCTACTGATTCTGCTATATAGGTTGCTCCGGCAGCAGTAAGCTCCCTGCGGCTTCCATAGCCAAACAAAACTCCTATGGAATCCAGTCCAATCTTATTAGCACCCATGATATCATGCTCTCTGTCTCCTACCATAACGATTCCTGATGTGTGGGAGAGCCCGCAGGATTCCAGCGCATATGCGATTACCTCATCCTTCTTTGTTCTTGTTCCGTCCATGTTGGCACCGGTAATACAGGTAAAATACTCTTTTAAACCAAAATGCTCCAATATCTGTCTGGCAAATAATTCCGGCTTTGAAGTGGCAACGACAAGTGTCTTTCCCCGATCCTTTAAATTCTTTAATAACCCCGGGATTCCTTCATAAACAACATTTTCAAACATTCCCTTTTCCCTGAAATATTCCCGATAATACTCCACTGCCATTTTTGCCTCTTCCTTTGAAAATCCATAGTATGTCTCAAAGGATTCATGAAGCGGAGGTCCTATGAACCGGTACAGCTTTTTCCTGTCATCAACCTGAATATGATATTTTTTCAGTGCATATGCTACAGAATTTGTAATTCCCACTCCCGGGTCTGTCAGGGTTCCATCCAAATCAAATAATATAGTATCATAGCTCTTCATTCTTTTTCTCCACCGTCTTCAACGGCTTTCTTTTTCCGACAAAATCTTTTGTAGCAATTTTATAAACACAAACGGCATCCGCCTGCTCTTTAGTAAATTCCACTTCCATATGAGCCTGCTGCTTCATCAGCAGGGAAAGGGCATGGCATTTTTCCTGCACGTCCTGAATAAAAGCAACCTTTCCAAAGCCGTGTACACTGGAAAAATAGTAACCGGAATTGCAAGGGGTCTCTGCTGCAAATACAGGCTCTCCCTCCCGGCACATTTCAAAGCAGACCTGATTATTTTTATGTAAAATGTCCATTTTACGCCCTTCCTTAGCGCTGTGAAAATATAAGTTCAATACACCTTCTTTTATTTCATACCCAAAGGAAAGTGGCACCACATAGGGCATGTCCCCGTCAACCATGGCAACATGACAGGTTTTGCACTGCTGTATGATATCTTCTATTTCCTGTATGTTTGTTACTTCTCTGTCTTTTCTCCTCATGTTTCCCCTCCTGCCTACTCTCCTATTTCTTCCTTAACAATTTCGTCCACAACAGCTCTCCAATACTCCGTATCCGGCTCCTGTGAATACTTATTTTTTGAAACTGCCGAAATATTCTCTATATCCCGTATTCTACCACTATATCATCATAAAGAAAATATTTTATTTTTTCTCAATATTCACGTATATTCTTTGCGTTCATTACAACTATTGCATGTATTTAATTGTAAAATAAATTGTACTGTTATTTTAAAACAGCGACAACTGCTCATATCTTTCAGGAAATTCATACAAATACTGAAAGCAGGCATCCCTGTCGCATACAATACCATTTTCACCGCATTTCTTATAAAAAAGCTTCATCAGCTCTCCATTTCTCTCACTAGGTATTTCATAGGAATACCCATATGCGCTTTTATACTTTTCCTTTATCCCCGGAAAATGCTTATCCAATGCGCTGTAAAAATATTCCCTGCTGCCTTCCCTGAGAGTGGTGCCCATTCCAAAGCAGATAATCCCGTATACCTTTGCCTGAATACATGCCTCTAAAATCCCTTCTATGTTTTCCCGTGTGTCATTGATAAAAGGCAGAATGGGAGACAGCCATACTATGGTGGGAATACCGTTTTCATGAAAGACCTTTAAAGCTTCCACTCTTTTCTTTGTGGTGCATACATTGGGCTCCAATATTCTGCATAATGCTTCATCATAAGTAGTCAGCGTCATCTGCACCACACATTTTGCTTTTTTGTGAATGCTTTTCAACAAATCCAAATCTCTTAAAATCCTGTTTGATTTTGTCTGGACTGCCACGCCAAATTCATAACGCTCTATGATTTCCAGACACCTTCTTGTGAGCTTCAGCTTTTCTTCACAATGCATGTACGGGTCGCACATGGCTCCGGTGCCTATCATGCACTTTTTTCTTTTTGAACGCAAAGCAGCCTCCAACAATTCCGGTCCGTTCTGCTTTACTTCAATATCCTCAAAGTCATGGGAAAATCCATAGCATTTGCTTCTGCTGTCGCAATAAATGCATCCGTGAGTACAGCCTCTGTATAGATTCATTCCATTTCTGGCAGATAAAATTCCTTTGGCATCTACAAAGTGCATTCTGACTCCTTTCCGGCAGGCAAACCAATGCGTTTTCATTATTTTTTCTTATGCCCGGTAATAATGGTATAGCTATGGGCATTTACCGTCAAAATATAATTGTCTCCATCAATATACCAGTTCTTCCCTTTCCTTGTAATATGTGCATTGGAAGATTTGATTTTATCTTTACACCATTGTACAATATCGTCAATATCATCCATATCCAAAGACAGATTCCTTTTTATCCTGACTGCGCCTAATTCCGTTGTGTGCAGCTTATCCAAATGATTCCGCAGTTCATTGTTTTCATTCATTTTTCCATCACTCGCTTTCCATCCGCAAATCCCCAAAAGAAAAAACCTTCATCCCCCACAATAAAATGAACTGAGCCAATATTTACTGATACTTTTCCAGCATATTATGAAGCTTTTCTTTTATTTCTTCCCGAAGCTCCATTGGTTCAAGCACCTGGCAGTCATCCCCAAAGCTCAATAGATGATTTATAAGCCAGTCTGTTTTCTGAAGGCACGCTTCTGCTATTACACTGCCGTCCTCCTGAAAGCTGCAATGCTCAAAGTCATCATAGGCACGATATGCCGCTTCCTTTTCAAATCGAATCCTTACTTTCATCAGCTCCGTTTTTTCCGGTTCTTCTCTTTTGGGAATGAAAACCTTTTCTGGTATTTTTCTTAAAAACCTTTCATCCATTACTATCAGGCTTTCCATTCTTTTCAGCTTAAAAAAACGAAAATCTTCACGCATCCGGCAAAATCCATATAAATACCATGCAGTTCCTTTAAATACAAGCTTCAAAGGCTCCACTTCCCTGATAAGGGTTTCTCCGCTTCCGCTGTTATACAGGAAACGAATTACTTGTTCTTGCAAAATACACTGCTTTGCTTTCTGAAATAACCGGGCTTCTTTTTCTCCATCTGACCACAGCCCGAAATCCACCTCTATCCAGTCCGCCTCCGGACCACCAAAAAGACTTGCCAACTTCCCGAATGCTGTATTTCTGTCACTTGCTCCATCACTTAAGTCCACTTTCCCTAAAGCGTTTAATGAGGATAAAATGGCATCTCTTTCCTGTTGTGTAATAACAGCCTTATTCAGCACAAATTCCGGCATAAGCCTGATACCGCCGCCTTTTCCCTTATTTGCATAAACGGGGATTCCCGCTTCTGACAGGGTCTCTACATCCCGGTAAATCGTTCGGGCGGAAACCTCAAAATGCTCTGCCAGTTCCCCTGCAGTAACATTCTTTTTTTCTAATAGGATATAGACAATTTCAAACAGGCGTTGAATCTGCATGACAGCCTCCGTTATTTTGAAGTGTATTGCTATTATATACCTTTTAATATGACAATAATATGTCATGTTATTATATTGTTTCAATTATTTTTTTGAAATTTCGGGATATGGAATTGTTTTATTCTTAATATCGTGTTATTATATGAAACAGGGAACAATCGTGTTACAGGGTGGGATGGCCTCTATTCTATTGGGAATGGGGGTGATGCTATGAAAAATCAGAATCGTTTTGATTTTAAGGATTTGCTGAATTTCGGTATATTCCTTTTGGCATTGCTTACT
>CANCYR010000069.1 GCA_947382355.1 uncultured Lachnospiraceae bacterium | reverse complement strand
CTGGAAGCCACGGCAAACGCTGAAAAGTTTATGAAAGTGGTACGCAAGTACACCAGCTTTGAGGAACTCACCCCTACCCTGTTACGGGAGTTTGTGGAGAAAATCGTAATCCACGAATCGGAAGCCCTTGACGGGAAACGCCGGGGGAAGCTCCGCAGACAGGAAATCGAAATCTATTACTCTTTTGTCGGCAAGGTAGAATTGCCCGACTAAAGCCCGACCCGTCCGGCAGTCAGCCGGACAGGGAACGGCAAAATTTTTTACACTTCTTTTACTTCTTTATCTCACATGAGCAAATTTACATGGAATGAAGCATTAATAAAATAATAAGAAATATTGTAAACGAAAAAATTGATATGGAAACAATGTTTCAAGCAGATGCTGCGAAGAGATAAGTGTTTATAGAATACACGAAGCAATAATAAAGGGGTTTATCTCACATATGAATGAGTCGATTCAGGAAAAATGAATTTAGGAAACGAGGTAAAGAGTTGGAGAAAAAAACAGAAGAAACGCTCCAAAGTTTTAATAAAACCTTGAAGCGAATCGAAGTTGTCCTAATAAAGATATTAGTCCTTTACAACGGATAAAAGAATGCGTCTCAAATCTTCATCCGGGGCAGGGGCAATAATGTTTGAATTGATTAGCATATCAATAATGATTTGAGCAGATATGTTCACTGATAGATGTAATGAGTTTCTAACCAGTTTCGTCATAATCAATTCATAGTTATCTGTTTCTGCAATTTCGGTAAGCAGATTTTGTGTTATCATATCTTCGTTTAGCGACAATTGTTCTTCAACTATACTGTTAATGGCTCTAGCCAATATATCTGTCATAGATATTTGTCTCCTTTCACACATATTAGGTGCGGCAACACCCATAGGAGATTATAAATGATATAAACGCAATGTGCAACGACAAATAGTGAACAAACTCGAAAAGTGTAATATTTTACAATTTATAAAAATAATCTATAAAAAAGGAGGTATTCGCATGGCTGTAATTAAGGATTACTACAATGGGTCCTGCCACATCACCGTACATGATGATTACATAACTCATGACCCGGCGGAAATACAAAAGATTATAGACCGAGTATCTCAAATAGTAATAAATGAAGAATTTCGCCGGTATATTCAAAACCAGGAAGGAAAAGAAGAGCCACCGGCATAAAGCCGGTAGTAAGGACAAGCCATGAGCAAGCTATATGGAACAATATTAATCATATGTTTAATTACTGACATAGCAACGACAGGAGGATTATACGTGACAGCGATTATATGTTAGGAATAGTGGCCTTTTCCTTCAAAGAAAAGATGGTACGGGTAATCAATTTAGTACAAGTAGTAGAAAATAGCAGAGGTGAAGATGATAGAATGGAATAAAAGGGCATGAGAAAATATTCCCAATAAAATATTTTCTTAAAATAAAACAGCAGCCTCTAGCTAAAAGCTGTCTGCTGCTGTTATGTAAAAAAACTTATGCAATTATCCCTAGGCTATAATACAATATGAGGGTATTTTAGTAAAGCTAAAATGATTGACAAATATCGACAAAGAATAAGCTTTTTAACAAAGAAAAAACTCAAGAAATATAAAAAAACAAGTTGATGCACGGTGCACCATATATAGCAGGTGCCAAAAATTGACAGTAATAGTAAAATATTGTCATAGTCATGTATGACTGTAGGAATGTACGGCTGTAGAAAAATAAATTAGTTTTAGGGGGACGAAGAATATGGAAACTAAACAAATGTCACTGGCAGATTTAAATGTAGTATTTGGGAAAGAGGAAGAACCCCTTTTTAAGCATATTGATGATATTGTATTGTCTGCTCTAAAAAGCGGATTCAAAAGGGAAGTTAAAAGAAATTATTTACATATAAAGAATTAAAATCAGAGGGTAGGGATAAAATGTCTGCCTAAAACCATTGAAATTTGCTTTGCACTTTTATACAATAAAAGCATACAATCAAATTATTTTGCGTGCAGAAAGTTGGTATTTATTTGGATAAAAGGGAACTTGAATTTATCGCTATGATTGTTGGAGCAAGTGCCATGGAAACCGGGTAACCGAAAGGACTCATTGCATTTCTTACATTTGTCACAAATTCTGCAAACGGAATCCTATTTTGTAATAAGTCATAAGGGTTGTACTTAGGTTAACAATATGAAAATTCTGTGAAAAACATATATATTGCATAAAAAAATACAGAAAATCGGTGGATTTTTTTGTGATTTTATATTAAAATAAAATGAAATGGGTAGAAATAATAGTCTGCATTTGCAGATGTTGTGAAATTTGTTTAAGAGAAGGGGTGGTATGATGATTTCCAATCAAATTCTACAAAACACGATTGCGGGATTAAAGGGAATTTCCAGAGTGGATTTTGCTGTTGTAGATATTGAAGGAAATGATGTTGCAACCACATTGGAAGAGGAAAAGGGATATGCTCTGGCGGTATCGGATTTTGTAAAATCTCCTGCGGACAGTCAGGAAGTATCAAAGTATCAATTTTTTAAAATTTATGACGAACAGATTGTGGAATATGTGCTTGTGGCAATCGGAGCCAGTGAAGATGTATATATGATTGGCAAGATGGCAGCATTTCAAATTCAGAATCTTTTAATTGCATATAAGGAACGTTTTGATAAGGACAATTTTATAAAGAACCTGCTGCTGGATAATCTGCTGCTTGTAGATATTTACAGCCGTTCCAAAAAACTCCGTATTGCAACAGAGGCAAAGCGTACTGTCATCATTATAGAGTCAGACCAGAATAAAGAAAAAAATCTGGTAGAGCTCCTTGGCAGCAGCCTGGCCCAGACGGGAAAGGATTTTGTTACTGCAGTAGACGAAAATAACGTAATCATGGTAAAGGAATTAATAGAAGAAGGAACTGGCGATGAAATAGAAAAAACAGCTAAGCTAATATTGGAAATGCTGGAAAAAGAAGGGGCTTTAAAAGTACATGTTGCTTATGGTAATGTAGTAAATGAGATAAAAGAAGTGAGCAGGTCTTATAAAGAGGCTAAAATGGCGTTGGATGTCGGCAAGATATTTTTTAGCGAAAGAAGCATTATTGCCTACAGCGAACTGGGAATCGGCCGTCTGATTTATCAGCTTCCTATTCCGCTGTGCAAGATGTTCATCAGGGAGATTTTTGGCGCTAAAAGCCCGGATGATTTTGATGATGAGACGATTATGACCATTCACAAATTTTTTGAAAACAGCCTGAATGTGTCCGAAACATCCAGACAGTTATTCATACACAGAAACACCCTTGTATATCGTCTGGACAAACTGCAAAAGAGTACGGGGCTGGATTTAAGGGTGTTTGAAGATGCCATTACATTTAAAATTGCCTTAATGGTAGTGAAATATATGAAATACATGGAAAGCTTTGAATATTAAATAACAGGGAGAGTCAGATGATTACTTTAGAAAATGTAAGTAAGTCCTATTCAACGGGTGCGCCGGCTTTAAATAATGTAAGCATCCAGATTGATGAGGGAGAGTTTGTATTTGTTGTAGGTGACAGCGGTTCCGGTAAATCAACCTTTATCCGCCTGCTGTTAAGGGAATTATTGCCTACATCCGGAAGAATTGTTGTAAACGGTAACGATGTTGCCAGATTGAAAAGGAGGCAGATTCCGAAATTCCGCAGGAATATGGGAGTGGTTTTTCAGGATTTCAGACTTTTAAAAGACAGAAATGTATATGAAAATGTAGCATTTGCCCAGAGAGTCATACAGGTCTCCAATAAAGAAATAAAGAAAAATGTGCCTTCCATGCTTTCTATTGTAGGGCTGGCAGGCAAATATAAAGCAAAGCCGAGGCAATTGTCAGGAGGCGAGCAGCAGAGAGTGGCGCTGGCAAGGGCGCTTGTAAATAATCCCCCTATCCTTCTTGCAGACGAGCCTACCGGAAATCTGGACCCGAAAAATTCATGGGAAATCATGAAGCTTTTAGAAGAAATCAATGAAAAGGGAACTACGGTCGTGGTGGTGACTCATAACAGGGAGATTGTAAATGCCATGAAAAAACGCGTTGTTACAATGAATAAGGGAGTTATTGTAAGCGACGAGAAAGAAGGCTTTTATATCGATGAGAATTAGTACATTTTTTTATACATTAAAGCAGGGTATCGTAAACATATTCCGGAATAAATGGTATTCCCTTGCCTCTTTGGCTACCATTACCACTTGTCTTCTCATGTTTGGTGTGTTTTATTCCGTTGTCATGAACTTTCAGTACATTTTAAAATCTGCCCAGGAAGGCGTGGCAGTCAAGGTATTTTTTGAAGATGGAATCAGTGAAGACCAAATTTTGAAAATCGGTGATACCATATTAAATCGTGAAGAAGTGCTGAAGGCGGAATATGTTTCAGCAACAGAAGCATGGGAAGAATTTTCAGAGGATTATCTTGGTGAGTACGCAGATGGTTATACAGACAATCCCTTAAAGGATTGTGCTAATTATAAGGTTTATTTAAAGGATGTTTCCAAACAACAGGATTTAGTTGCGTTTGTTGAGTCCATTGAAGGCGTAAGAGAGGTGGTTCAGTCTGCTTTGACGGCCAATATGCTGTCGGGAGTCAATAAGCTGGTGGGATATGTATCTATCGGGATTATTCTGATTCTGCTGGCAGTATCCACTTTCCTGATCAGCAATACGGTTACTATCGGTATATCTGTCAGGAAAGAAGAAATCTCCATTATGAAGTATATCGGAGCTACTGACTTCTTTGTCCGTTCCCCCTTTGTTATTGAGGGAATTATAATTGGTGCAGTCGGAGCGGCAATTCCCTTGGGAGTGATGTATGTTTTATATAATAAAATCATAGGATTTGTAATAGAGAAGTTTAATATTTTGTCTCAATTATTAAAATTTTTAACAGTAGAGCAGATATTTACAACATTGATTCCGGTATCTCTCATACTTGGTATTGGTATTGGTTTTATTGGAAGCTTTATTACGGTACGAAAGCATATCCGGGTATAGGTAGGTGAACATATGAAGAAAAAGATAGGACTAATTTGTTTTGCATTTATAATTTGTCTGGCTGGAAATCCTGCCGGAAATGTATATGCTACCATGAGCGATAAAACAGAAGAAATTAAGGATGACGGCACACAGACGCCGGAAGAAGATGATTCTGTACAGGTAGAAGAACCGGCAGGCACTGGTGGTTCCGGCGGACAGACATCCGGCGGCACTGCAGGAGGGCAGAGCACTGGCGTCGGCGGCAGCAACCAAACAGGAAATACAGGCGGACAGCAAAGTACGGGCAGCGGAATGTCTGCTCCTGTTACTTCTAAGAATCTTCGGGATACAAAAGGAAAGCTAAGCAATGCAGAAAAGGAAAAAAAGGCACTGCAATCTGATTTAAGTGATATTAAGGCAATTAAAGAAAAGCTGGAAAAGTCCCGTTCAGATTTGAAATCCTATGTAACAGAGCTGGACAGCAGTCTGACAGAAATCGAGAACAAATTGCAGAAAATCAATAATCTGATTTCTGAAAAAGAAGAAGAGATTGAAGAGACAAAGGAAAATCTGAAGACTATTAAAGAAGAAGAAAAAAAGCAATATGCTGCTATGGAGAGCAGGGTTAAATTCATATATGAGCGAGGAAATACTGTATATCTGGAAATGCTTTTTTCTTCAAAGTCCTTTGGAGATATGCTGAGCAAGGCGAAATATATCGAAAAGCTTGCGGCATATGATAAAGAACTGTTAGTTAATTACCAGAATACCAGGAAGGAAATCATAAGTCTGGAAAAGGAACTGCAGGATGAACAGGAAGTTCTGGAGCTTGCAAAGGAAAATGCTGAACAGGAGCAGAAAAATGTGGAGGAATTGATTACCACAAAACGCCAGCAGATTAAGGAATATGATTCTGATATATCCGAACATGAAGCACGTATCAAGGAATATGAAGCCTCTATTGCAGAACAGAATGCTACAATTGCCAGCCTGGAGTCAGCTGTGGAGGAGGAACAGAAGAGACTGGAGGCGTTGGGGCAGAATACCAATGTAAAGTATGACGGAGGAATATTTGCCTGGCCGGCACCTGCCTATACAAGAATTTCTTCTGATTATGGAAACCGTATGCATCCTACCCTTGGAGTGGAAAGGTTCCATAACGGTCTGGACATGGCAGCCCCGTCCGGCAGTGATGTACTGGCAGCCTATGACGGCATGGTGGTAGCAGCCTCTTATAATGCCAGCATGGGTAATTATATTATGATAAATCATGGAGATGGACTGTATACAGTCTATATGCACTGCTCGGCGCTGTATGTATCCTCCGGGGCAACGGTAAGCAAAGGCTCTAAAATTGCAGCAGTAGGGTCTACAGGACGTTCTACCGGACCTCATCTTCATTTTTCCGTTCGCTTGAATGGAAATTATGTAAATCCCCGGAATTATTTATAGGGGCTTTATGAAAGGAAAACGGAAGCATGTTATAAATAAAATGGATGGAAGGGATTTATTTTGGAAAAGGAAAAAGAAGTGACCCAGGAACAGCTTTTGAATGCTGCCAGAAAAAGCGGCTTTGCAGGGGGTATTACTACCGGACTTGTGATTGGAGCGATTATTATCTGTACATCCTATATAGCAAGTCAGCTTACACCATCAAAAGCTTCCACGGCAGTTTTAAATGCGACTAAAGAAGAAACCGGACAGGTAATTGACAATGATGTATTAAAAAAGCTGAAGTTGTTAGAGGAAAGCATTGACGAATATTATTTGGAAGATGTGGAAAATGAACAGATGGAAAACAGTCTTTACAAAGGCTTTGTTGCCGGGTTAGGTGATCCATATTCTACATACTATTCCAAGGAGGAACTGGAAGAGGTCTATGACAGCACAGAAGGGATTTACTATGGCATAGGCGCCTATATTTCTCTGGATGAAGCAACCGGCGGCGGTAAAATTACAAAAGTCATGCCCAATACTCCTGCAGAAGAAGCGGGTGTTCATGATAATGATATTATTGTAGCAGTGGATGGGGAAAACGTGCTGGGAATGACCCTGAGTGAGATAGTCAGCAAGGTAAAGGGCCCGGAAAAAACCCAGGTAATGCTTACACTGTACCGGGAAGGGGAAGCGGATTATCTGGAAATTCCCGTAACAAGAATGAAGATTGAATCACCTACTGTTACTTATGAGATGTATGAAGACGGCATTGCTTATATCCAGATTACAGAGTTTGATTCGGTTACTACAGACCAGTTCAGGGAAAAGCTCAATCAGGCAAAGTCTGAAGGAATGAAAAGCCTTATTCTTGACTTAAGGGATAATCCGGGAGGCAATCTGTCAGATGTGGTAGATATATCCGAAGAGCTTCTTCCTAAAGGTCTGGTAGTGTATACAGAAGACAGGGACGGCAAAAGAAAAGAATACAGCTGTGACGGCGAAAACGAAATACAGGTGCCAATGGTAGTTCTGGTAAACGGCAACAGCGCCAGCGCAGCGGAAATTCTGGCAGGAGCTATTAAAGATTATGATAAAGGGACGATTTTAGGAACCACCACCTTTGGAAAAGGAATTGTTCAGAGAATATTCGGACTTTCAGACGGTTCCGCAATTAAGCTTACGGTCAGTCATTATTATACTCCAAATGGCAATGACATACATGGCGTTGGAATAGAACCGGATGAAACACTTGAACTTGATTATGAAAAGTATTTAGAGGATAAATCGGATAATCAGTTAGAACGGGCAAAACAGATTTTAAAAAGGTAGCAGTAGGCGGCCCTGATGATTGCAGGAGAAGGTGGAGCTGGAAACAGCTCTGCCTGTTTTGTAAGTGGGACCAACGACACAGTAAAATGGATAAATAAGCGGATGTGGAAGCTGGCAGGAGAAAAGATTTGGATATAATAAAGATGGATGAAAGGATAGGAGGGCAAATTATTGAAACAGGCATTTTTAATAACGGCATACAGGGACTTTCCCTCTCTTTATGAGCTGGCTTCTTATCTGTCTGAAAATAACAGGGTATATGTTCATGTGGATACAAAAAGCAGGGAAATAAGGGAAGAGGAGATAGAAAAGCTGAATCATCTGCCCAATTGTATGGCAATTTCTGTTTACAATATTGCATGGGGAAGCATGAACCATGTATATGCTTTTCTGGAACTGTTAGCATGGGCATTGGAAGAAAAGGAGGTTTCTTATCTGCACTGCATAACGGGAGAGGATTATCCGGTTATTTCCACAGAAGAGATGGAAGAACGTTTTCTTTTAGGAAGTCCCATTTACATGGATTGCTTTTCACCGGAGGAGCTGAGCGATGCGGTTAAAATCCGTTACCGGTATTACAATCTGTTTCCAAATAAAAATGTAAAAAATCCATGGTTGTGGCAGCTTCAGAATTTTACAGTAAATCTTCAAAAACTCCTGTTTATTAAAAGAAAAAAAATCGGGGAATTTCAGAATATATTTAAAGGACTTGTATATGTTTCCATGCCAAGGGCAGCAGGAGAATATGTATTGAATTATTGCAGGGAGCATCCAAAATATTTAAAGGATTTAAAAAAGTGTCAGGTGCCGGAGGAGTTTTTCTTTCAGACACTCTTTATGAATTCCCGTTTTAAGGACAAGGTAGTCAAAGGAAATCTCCGCTATATGAACTGGGAAAAGGGAGATGGAAGCAGCCCGGCTTATCTGGATATGGAGGATTATGACAGGATTGTGGAAGGGGATTATGTGTTTGCAAGGAAGTTTCATGGGGAAGATTCCAGGGAGCTGAAGGAGGCGCTTATTAAAAGGTTGTGAGAGGTAACAGTTCAGCCCTCCGCTTTCCTCCACAGGAATCAGAACTGGCGGCAGACAGAAAGTGTTTCTACGTCGTCCCGCTCTCGCTCTGATAAAAACGCAGCAGTGCTAAGCTCGAAAATACCTCGCTAAGCGCTGGCGTTTTTATAAGGACTCCTTTAGAAAACACTTTCTGTCTGCCGCCAGATCTGATTCCTGTGGAGGAAAGCGGAGGGCTGAACTGTTACTGTAAGGGGTGTGTATGGAAAGGTCAAGTTTGGACTTTATATTTTAGAAAGTTTTAATAGAATTTTGGATATGTTCAAGGACATGAAAGGAATATTGACAGAAGAGATTGGAAGTGTAAAAAAGAATTTTTAGCTGTAAATTATGAATATTTGCAAAAACGGTTCATTCATGTTAAAATACACCTTAGTGACAATGACGCCAACAAACTACTGTTTATTGGCGTCTCATACTATAACAGGGAAATAACCATTTATATAAGGAGGAAACATGATTAAATTATTGGACAACGGCGCTTATTTGATAAACGGCACGGAAATCATTCCGGACGGACCGGATGCCCTTGCAGCAGTAAAAAGCAAAACGGGCAGGGATGTGACAAAGGAAGAGGCGGCAAAATCTACTATTGCTTACGGGATTTTGGAAAGCCATAATACTTCCGGAAATATGGAAAAACTGAAAATAAAGTTTGACAAGCTGACCTCCCATGACATTACATTTGTGGGAATCATACAGACGGCAAGGGCTTCAGGACTGGAAAAGTTCCCTGTCCCTTACGTTCTTACCAACTGTCATAATTCTCTTTGTGCGGTAGGGGGAACTATTAACGAGGATGACCACATGTTTGGACTGACCTGTGCCAAAAGATATGGCGGTATGTATGTGCCTCCTCATCAGGCGGTTATCCATCAGTTTGCAAGAGAAATGCTTGCAGGTGGCGGCAGAATGATTTTAGGCTCCGATTCCCATACACGCTATGGAGCTCTTGGTACAATGGCTATGGGAGAAGGCGGACCGGAGTTAGTAAAACAGTTATTGAATCAGACTTATGACATCAATATGCCAAAGGTGGTAGGCGTATATTTAAAAGGCGCTCCCGTAAAAGGAGTGGGACCTCAGGACGTGGCTCTTGCCATTATCGGAGCCGTATTTGCCAATGGCTATGTAAATAATAAAGTAATGGAATTTGTGGGCCCCGGCGTGGAAAGCTTAAGCGCTGATTTCAGAATCGGCATCGATGTTATGACTACGGAAACCACCTGTCTTTCTTCTATCTGGAAAACAGACGGTGAAATTAAGGACTTCTATGATATTCATAAAAGAAGTGAAGAATTTAAAGAACTGAATCCGGGAGAAGTTTCATACTATGACGGTATGATTGAAGTGGATTTATCTGCCATTAAGCCCATGATTGCAATGCCTTTCCATCCAAGCAATACATACACCATTGAGGAAGTCAATGCTAACTTAAAGGATATTCTTCATGATGTGGAGCAGAAAGCGCTGGTAAGCTTAGACGGCGCTGTGGATTATTCTCTTCAGGATAAAATCGTGGACGGAAAGCTCTATGTTGAGCAGGGAATTATTGCAGGCTGTGCCGGCGGCGGATTTGAAAATATATGTGCGGCGGCGGATATCTTAAAGGGAGCCAGCATTGGTCCGGATGAATTCACCTTAAGCGTATATCCGGCTTCCACCCCGGTATATATGGAGCTTGTGAAAAATGGCAGCGTTGCAAATCTCCTTGCAACAGGAGCCATTGTGAAGACGGCATTTTGCGGTCCATGCTTTGGCGCAGGAGATACTCCGGCTAACAATGCATTCAGCATCCGCCATTCCACAAGAAACTTCCCCAACAGGGAAGGCTCCAAGCTGCAAAGCGGACAGATTGCCTCCGTGGCTCTTATGGATGCCCGTTCCATTGCGGCAACTGCAGCAAATAAAGGCTTCCTGACTCCCGCTACGGAAGTGGATACCGAACTGAAAAAATATAAATATTATTTTGACGATACTATTTATAAAAACCGTGTGTATGATTCCAAAGGGGTTGCAGACTCTTCCGTGGAAATTAAATTCGGACCAAATATCAAAGACTGGCCCAAGATGGGAGAACTGCCGGAAAATCTGGTGCTTCAGGTAGTTTCTGAAATTCATGACCCGGTTACTACTACAGATGAGCTGATTCCATCAGGAGAAACCTCATCCTACCGCTCTAATCCTCTTGGTCTGGCAGAGTTTACCCTGTCCAGAAAAGACCCCGCTTATGTAGGGCTTGCAAAGGAAATTCAGAAAGCGGAAAAATCCAGAATGGAGGGAGGAAAGCCCTGCCAGTCAGTACCTGCATTAAAAGGTATTATGGATGTAATAAAGGCTTCATTCCCGGAAACAAACCATACCAATACAGGCTTTGGAAGCACTATTTTTGCGGTAAAGCCCGGGGACGGTTCCGCAAGGGAGCAGGCTGCTTCCTGTCAGAAGGTGCTTGGAGGCTGGGCAAATATTGCCAATGAATATGCAACTAAAAGATATCGCTCCAATCTGATTAACTGGGGCATGCTTCCATTTGTTATTGATAAGGGAGATTTGCCGTTTAAGAAGCTGGATTATCTCTTTATCCCTTCTATAAAAAAGGCGGTTATGGAAAAAGCTTCAGAAATTCCGGCTTATGTGGCGGCAGACGGCACTATGAAGGAATTCACCTTAAGATTGGGTGAGCTTACCGATGAAGAAAGAGAAATCATACTAAAGGGCTGCCTTATCAATTACAACAGAGTCTGAAAATAGAATGATTTCTATTAAGAAATGGTAAAAATATCCGATATATAAAGTAACAGGGCGGGGACGGTAAGGCCAACGGCTCCGCCTTGAATATCTAAATAAGCATAACCAGGGACGGTGTGAATTAGGGAAAAAGGATTTTCTTTAAAGAACGGCGTTCTTTTTGTTTGTAAAAATATTACATGATAAGGGCATAAAGGATGAATGAAAGAATGATGCCTCATCAGAGACGTCCACGGATGGAGTTTTGGCAAAAGGGTATATGCGGGGAAAGGGGCAATATTTGAAAGTAAATTCCAGTATAATAGGAATGGAATCCGCAAGAAGTTATAGGAAAGTAACGCAAAAAAAGATTACTTATTCCTTATCCGCGCAAAAAAGGATAGGAAATTTAAAAATCGGGCTGACAAATGACCAGCCGAAGCAGGAAGAACCCTTTCAGGATTTATCTGACACCGGGGAGGGAAATAAAGAAAGCATTTCCGGCAGTTCAGGAGCTTATATAGCTTCCAGGAGAAATATAAGTTCTGTGGCGAGCATAGAGGATAAAAAGTCTATGGAAGCTATTAAGGAGCAATGTGTACAGTATTTGATTTTCTGGCTGTTTCACGGAAGAAAATCAGGAAAGCACCAATCCTTTAGCCAGTGGCAGGAGGAAAATGCCATGCAGCAGATGCAGGCAGCACAAACATCAGAAGTGCAGCTTGTGGTAAATAATTTCAATACCCATGAGGAAGTTTATGAAAGGGAAACAGAAACTACAGCATTTTCTACTATGGGTACTGTAGTAACGGCTGACGGCAGACAGATACAGTTCCATCTGGATATGACCATGAGCCGCAGCTTTGAGGCATATTATGAAGCCGATTATACAAAAGAAACCGTAATGGCAGTTGACCCTCTGGTAATTAACTTAGAGGGAAATGTGGCATCTGTATCAGATCAGAAATTTGAATTTGACATTGACGGCGACGGCATTTTAGACAGTATTTCCAGACTGGGAAAAGGAAGCGGCTATATAGCTCTTGATAAAAACGGTGATGGTAAAATTAATGACGGAAACGAATTGTTCGGAACAAAATCCGGCGACGGGTTTGAGGATTTAAGTAAATACGATTCAGACGGTAACGGCTGGATTGATGAAAATGATGAAATATGGGATAAGCTGTTAATCTGGACTCAGGATGAAAATGGTAAGGATCAATTATATCATCTGGCGCAGGCAGGTGTGGGAGCAATCTGTTTAAAGCGGGTAAGTACAGAATTTTCCCTGAATTCATTAAAAGACAATAAGGCAAACGGCCAAATCAGGCAAAGCGGCATATTTCTTTATGAAAACGGAAATGTAGGAACAGTGCAGCATTTGGATTTGGTAAGATAGGAAAAATACCTGAAAAGAATTTCTTTTCAGGTATTTTTTTTCGTGTTGTCCGATAAACTTAAACAGTGGAAAAGGTAACAATTCAGCCCTCAGCTTTCCAGACCGGCACCGGGACGGGGATTTGGCAGAACAT
>CANCYR010000068.1 GCA_947382355.1 uncultured Lachnospiraceae bacterium | reverse complement strand
TTGCTAAAAGGAACGCTTTATATGCGGTTTCATTTTCTTTCAAAGTTTTAATGCCAGTATACATCCTTTCATATGCCCGCCTGCATTCCGCAATATTCTTAGAAGCCGCCGAAATATATTTAGTATCAAGCAAAGAAGCCGTCTTTTCTAAATCAACTACCCAACTTTTATATAAATCCACCAAACTATACATAGAGGAAATCTTGGTATCTTTATCTATAGAATTTAAATCCGACAAATATTTCATTGACAGTTCATTATTTGTTATTACCCTATTCTTCGGAAGAGAAAAATTCATGGCCGGAATTTCCTCTATAGGGAAAAAATCATTCCAGACACTGCCCTTACCCTGCTCGTCAATATCCCAGTCTACCGAAGTACCAAGTCCCGTACCGTATATTTTTTTGTGGCGGTAAAGAAGTTCAAGAGAGCATTCTTCTTCATCCATCAAATGAATATCCGGATTGGGATTGCTCTCAACAAAGGAAAAACAATTATTATGAGTATTAATCTCAATACGTGATTGAAATATGCAATGGTTGGCTTTCGCCGGAACTTCTTCAAGTTCGTTTACAAGCATAACCGTAACTGACCATATGTCATCCGATACCTTCGTTCGTAAAGCAACTATTTTTGCACTTGTTCCGTCAAGTTCTCTGTTTGATTCGACATCAACGTATTCCCCTTTTGAAAAGTCCAATATAAACTCCGAAATTTCATGCGGAACACGGACATATCCTGCATTGCAATAATCCACAAATCTATATGCTATTTGCTTCAAAATCTGAGATTCGTTTTCGGGAATAGTATCTTTCTCGAAGATATCTCTGACTTCCTTTGCTTTGATTTGAGTCAGAAGTTTCATTGTCCCCGTATTCTTATCAAAAGACATTTTATGTGCAAGTTCCGACGGAACAGCATAATGTTCGGGATCGGCAGGAGTATACGGTATTGCGCAATCCGTTATTAACGCCTTTCTATACGTTGCAAACGTTACTTTTCCCTTTATAATATCCGCATTTCCCTTTACAAGAAACGTAATACCCATTGACGACGGCATATACTGCATGGACATGCCAATCTCTTCATCCAGATTTTCATCTGCCGTTTCGTCAAATTCAGACACATGTTTACGGGATGCTTGCACCAGTTCCGTTTGAATTTCAGCCTCCGCATCAGATTCTTCTTTATCGGTACTCCCGTCTGCTTCCGGTAAAGGGACCGTTTCATTATTATCCTGATTCATTTGATTTCCCTGCGGAAAAAGTATTCCCACGGAATAACGGCTTGTCGGTGTGCTGGAAATCAGTTCATGTTCAATATCCGGCAGAGAAAATTCCGATCCCGGTCCAAGCAGTTCCGATTTGATAATTTTAATATACTCTTCTCGTGCATCAATCAATTGTTTTCTGATTTCACTTTCGTTCACATCAATACCTCCGTTTCCGTAATCGGTTTATTAACCAAGTTAATACTTACATTGACACTTTCAGACAACTCTATAACATTTTCCAATTCCAGCGTTTCCGAAAGATTATCCACATTATTATATACGACTTCAAGTACGCTTCCTTCTTGCGGAATATGCCCGCTCAACTTATTGTTAATTGCCTTACCGATAAGTTCAAGGATTGTCCTGCGCTCGCGCCTAACGATGCGACATGCCTCAAAATAACCGTTGATATCATTCAAAATCTTCACATCTTGAGTAACTTTAGCAATATATCCCATAGTTTCTACATCTCTGGGCCCCACAATATGACTGTCCTCTACTAACCATGAGCGAATTGTAGCCTCTTGTAATGAGCTTCCAATCTTACGCAATTTTTTTGCAATATCGGAATATGTGTAATCCCCCCGCATCTTATATCTCCTTAGCGCATTTTTCCAATATTCGGCCTTTTCAGAAGCCTCTATTACTTTTGTGCTCAATTTCCCCGTATCAAGCAGTTTTTCATAAATGAAGTCAACAATATTTTTGGTATAGTCATCCCTTCTTGTAAATACCAAAAAATCCCCCGATAACAACTTATCCACTGTCTTCTCAGTAACACTTCCTGCTTCGTGATTGAATACAACCGCCGTATAGTATTTTGAGAAAAAAATCCGTTCACCGGTCACGAACACACCTACATGTTTAACTTCCGAAGTAGGGGAATTGCTATTGGAAACAAGCCCGCTCTCTACAAATCTACCGATATCCAGAACATTTAATTTTTCAATATATTCCTCTAAATCCGAAAATTCTTGAACAATAATTTCCTCTTCTTTATCGGAATATATATCCTCCGAATTCTCTTCATTATATCTGATACCACAAATCTTAGAATTCAATCTTTTCTCGGACTTATCTTTTTTCTTCTTTTGATAGCCAAACGATTTATTTTCACATTCATACAACAAAATATCAATATTTTTTGCAGAATGACATTGAAACGGATTAAATTTTTTACCGTTTATGTCTCCGACCACAAGAATCGATTCATATTCATGAGTTGCATCAAAGCGATTCGCCGTAACACATATAACACTGTCATCATTATCTTTCAAAACACCTGTCATAACCAGCATCTCTGCATAATAAGCCTTTGGTACTACTATTACAATTTTTCTCCCGCTGTGTTTAGCCAAATATTCTTTTATCGCCAATGCCTTCGGAGATTGGTTCATAAACTCATAATATTTTTCTTCTATGTCGTTTATCACGGCAATGCACAATTCTTCTACTGCACCGGCTTTATCGGCAATATCCCATAATTTATCAATACGCTCTTTCGGGGACAAAACCGTAGCACCAATCTTTAAACTTGCAACTATATTTTCCATCTGGTACATTGAAAATACAGATGTGGTTAACAAATTCAATAGTCCATGGGCAGACAAAATAAATTCGTTTTTCTGTTCGCTAATCCAATTAGATTGCCTAATCAAAAGCAGTGTATTCTTTATTCTGCGATATTCGTCCCAAGTCCACCCACCCGGGACAAGAATCGACGAAACCGTATTATTAACAATATTATCAATCTGCTTTTCTAACTCTACCGTAAATGAATTAACGCATTTAATTTCCCCTGCACTTTTTAACAAATAACCTTTTGTACAGGCAAATATGTTCGCTTCCTCGTACATATCTAAAATATGGTCACTGGCATTAACATTAAGAAGCAAAGCAATATGTACAAAACAAAGAGATTTTCTCCTTAACAAATCGGCTAACTCTGAACTGTTTTCCGTTAAAGAATGCACTCCGTTGACAAGCAATCCTACTACCTTGTTTCCGTATTTGTCAAGAACAAGCTCTCTTGCAACAGACATTTTCCCGGCAATTTTAAGAACAGGAGTAGCTTTTATCGGATTAGTCCCAAATTGTATTTCTTCCTGGCCTGTATAATACGCCGCCGGTACAATATCAAGCAATCCTATCCGCTTTTTCTCTCCATATACAATGCTCAAATGCTTACATATTTCCGAAAAATCTCCTCTGTTGGATACAATGACTACCGCCACATTAATCAAACTTGGGACATCCGCAATAGGTATATCAAAAATATGAGATAAAAATTCCTCACGATTTGTTTTTGGCTTACGCACACCTCTTCCGTCAGTCAGTGAAGACGTTCCATAATATGGTTTTACCAAATGTTTATAGCGCATAAAGGGTACTTTCCGTATAAATTTTCCGTTTTTACCTTTTGCATCCTGTACAAGAACCATATACTTGGTTCCGTTACTGTCTTCTAATCCCTTCCAACGATATCTTTTATTTTCATACATTACCATATCACCGATTTGAAGTTGGGAAATGATATCGTCATTTGTCCAGAGATTATAAGACAGACATCCCAAAGTAACGGCTACAATCGATATAACATCAAAACAAATAGAACCAGTATGTAATGCAAAGCTAATGGAATGCTCTTCACCAGCAAAAACTTTATCAAAAAATGAGATATAATTTTCTATAATACTTTCTTTTGAAATTAGAGCATCTTTGAAATATATATCGCACTTACTAAGTATAATATTTATAAAATTATTTGCCACTATTTAGATACCCCCCTACTCTTATTTTTTAATGTAAATCATGCATTTTTATAAAATATTTCTTTTATTCCACAAACATATTATATTTCCTCTATAGCTAAAAACTCCTCATCAAATTGCTTTTTAGGGTCTCTCTAATAATGTGTTTACAGTCACACCTTCTTATTAATTTAAAAATAATATTTTCATTCACAAAATTTCCATCCCTCTGTAGTCTCTCTCTTTAATTTCTCAACAACCCCAACATCCGCCAACATCCACTCCACCGAATCCAACTCCTCCCTCGCCAGCCACTTAGCCTCGCTATGCTCCAACAACTTCAAATCCCCCGACTTTACCGTACACAAATAGCATCTCATATGCAAATGAAATTCCGGATAATCATAATCTACCTCTGCGAAACACTTCCCAACTAAAATCTCACTATCCAATTCCTCCCGAATCTCCCTTACAAGAGCTTCCTCCGGTGTCTCTCCCATCTCAATTTTCCCTCCCGGAAATTCCCACATACCTTTAAATTTTCCATATCCTTTCCGGGTTGCAAATATTTTATCTTCCTTCTGGATAATTGCCGCAACTACTTCCACAACCTTCATTTCTTAAGCCATCCTTTTCTGCATTCCAGCCATCAATTACAATTATATATAACTTTTATTTCTACTTCTCTGACGCTATATCCAATGCTTATCTTGTCATACATTACTGCAAATTTTTCTAATAATCTTTCAGCTAATAATTTTTCATCCAAAATACTAAAACTTTCGTACTAAAATAATAATAAGCCAAAACCATATTTCCCATTTACAACTTCCCCCACATCCTATATAATAATCCTCATAATAATCAGGCAATAATGCGCCCAAAAGCCCGGTGTCTATTTATAGATGCTTTGCTCATAAGTGTATTGCAAAAATAAAAAGGGGCTTCCTGTACGGTGTTTGTTTACAAATGCTTGAGTCGGGAAGTTCTTTTACCTTTTCATCACAAATAAGCATAAATACATATCCACACATCTAAACATTTTTCAATTATCTATATCATACAACACTAAATCATCTTATACAACTAAAATAAACAAAAAGCCCCGAATTTTTCATCCCGGGACTTTTTGCCATCACTTATCATATAAATTTCCAAAAGAACAATTTTTCTCTTACACTAACCTTCCTATACTTCACCTCTCCTACGCACTCTCCTCAAACTGCGAATTATACAAATTACAATAAAACCCGCCCTGTTCCATCAATTCCTCATGGCTGCCCTGTTCGATAATATCCCCATCCTTCATAACCAGAATCAAATCCGCATTCCGGATAGTGGATAAGCGATGTGCGATAATAAAACTTGTTCTGCCCTCCATCAGATTATCCATAGCCTTCTGTATTCGGACCTCCGTTCTGGTATCCACACTGCTGGTAGCCTCATCCAGAATCAGCACCCGATTGTCGGCAAGAATAGCCCTTGCTATGGTCAGAAGCTGCTTCTGTCCCTGGGAAACGTTGGACGCCTCTTCATTCAGCTCCATGTCGTAGCCTCCCGGAAGGGTCTGGATAAACCGGTGGGCGTGGGCAGCCTTTGCCGCTTCAATAACCTCTTCGTCTGTGGCGTCCAGCCTGCCGTAGCGAATATTTTCCATAATGGAGCCTTTAAACAGCCAGGTATCCTGAAGGACCATTCCAAACGCCTCTCTCAATTCCGTTCTGTCAAAATCCTTTATATTATGACCATCCAGTAAAATAGCGCCGTCCGTCACATCATAAAAACGCATGAGCAGCTTTACCATAGTAGTCTTTCCTGCGCCGGTAGGCCCTACAATGGCAATCTTCTGTCCCTGTTTTACCCTGGCGGAAAAGTCGTTAATAATGATTTTATCCGGATTGTAGCCAAACTTTACATGCTCAAAGGTTACATCCCCTACCAGCTCAGAAGCATGTATTGGCGCATGGTTTTTAGCAAACTGCTCTTCTTCCTCTTCCTCCAGAAATTCAAAGATACGCTCCGCTGCCGCCGCTGTGGACTGAAGCTGGTTGGACACCTGGGCAATCTGGGTAATGGGCTGTGTGAACTGCCTTACATATTGGATAAAGGACTGAATATCTCCTACCTCAATGACTCTTTTTATATTCAGATAACCGCCTACCACTGCCACCGCCACATAGCCAAGATTTCCTACAAAGCCCATAATGGGCTGGGCAAGGCCGGAAAAGAACTGGGACTTCCAGGCGGAATCGTAAAGCTCGTCATTTACCCTGTTAAATTCCTTTTCAAAGCTATCCTCCGCGCCAAATAATTTTACTACCTGATGTCCTCCGAAGGTTTCCTCCACCTGACCGTTTACATGGCCAAGGTATTCCTGCTGCTTTACAAAGTATTTCTGGGAATGCTTGATGATAAAGCCGATGAGCCCTCCGGAAACCGGCAGAATCAGCAGGGCAATCACCGTCATAAGCGGGCTTATGCTCAACATCATAATAAACACGCCAATCAAGGTCGCCACGCTGCTGATTAGCTGGGTGATAGCCTGGTTTAAGCTCATGCCCAAAGTATCCACGTCATTGGTGATTCTGGAGAGGATTTCTCCATATGTTTTTTTATCATAATAATTCATGGGCAGCTTGTGGATTTTTTCGGAAATTTCCTTTCTCATGCGGAAGGCTGTTTTTTGGGAAATGCCCGACATGACAAAACCCTGCACGTAACCGCATAAGGCGCTGACCCCGTAAAGGATTAAAAGCACCGCTAGAATCCAGCCTATTTTTGCAAAGTCAATTCCGCTGCCTCCGTTAATCTTATCTATCAGACCGTTAAAAATTTCTGTAGTGGCCTTACCTAATACCTTTGGACCGATTACATTAAATACGGTACTGCCTACTGTAAAAATCATTACCACGATAATAGCCGCATGATATTTGCTCATATACTGAATCAGCTTTTTCATGGTCCCTTTAAAATTCTTTGCCTTTTCCCCCGGCATCATGCCGCCCCCGGGACCGTGCCCGGGTCCTCTCCTTGGAGGTCTACTTATAACGTTCTGCTTATTTTCTTCACTCATGCTATTGTACCTCCTTTTTTACAGATTCCTTTTGCCCGGATTTCTTTTTACTGTCTTTTCCTGCACTGGCATTCATTTCCGCCTCTGATAACTGGCTGGCTGCAATCTGACGGTACACTTCGTTCTCTGAAAGCAACTCCTGATGCGTGCCCTGTCCGACAATTTTTCCATCATCCAGCACAAGAATTTTATCCGCATGCAAAATGGTACTGATTCTTTGGGCTACAATAATTACAGTGGCATCCTTTGTCTTTTCATTTAAAGCCTTTCTAAGTATCTGGTCCGTTTTATAATCAAGAGCGGAAAAGCTATCGTCAAACACATAAATCTTCGGCTGCTTTGCAATAGCTCTGGCAATGGAAAGGCGCTGCTTCTGCCCTCCGGAAACATTTCCGCCGCCCTGGGCGATATGCTCCTCAAAGGTGTCAGGCTTTGCCATAATGAACTCACTTGCCTGAGCAATTTCGGCAGCTTCCTTAATCTGCTCCATTGGCACCTCTTTCCCTCCAAATCCAATGTTGCTTTTAATGGTGCCGGAAAACAGCATTCCCTTCTGGGGCACATAACCAATCCGCTCCCTTAAGTCAGCAAGGTCTAACTTGCGGATATCCACCCCGTCAATTTTAACAGCGCCTTCCTTTACATCATAAAGCCTTGGCAGAAGCTGCACCAAGGTGGACTTGCCGCAACCGGTGCTTCCAATGATAGCCGTTGTCTCTCCCGGATTGGCAGTAAAGTCAATATCCTCCAAGGCATCCTCATTTGAATTGGGATAAGCAAAATATACATGCTCAAAGCTTACCACGCCTTTTACATTCTTTCCGAATTTTTCAGGCTCCTCCGGATTGTGAATATGGGTTTTCGTATTTAACACTTCATCGATACGAACTGCAGATACAGCCGCTCTCGGAAGCATAACGGAAACCATGGTAATCATCAAAAATGACATGACTATCTGCATTGTATATGTGATAAATGCCATCATATCGCCAACCTGCAGATTTCCCAAATCGATGCCATGGGCTCCTACCCATATAATCAACACGGTAATGCCATTCATGACAAACATCATGGTAGGCATCATAAATGCCATGGTCCGGTGAGTGAATAGCTGGGTCTTCATTAAATCCGTGCTGGCATCCTGAAAACGCTCTTCCTCATATTTTTCCCTGCCAAAGGCACGGATAACGGAAATACCTGTCAGGGTTTCCCTGGAAACCAGATTTAATCTATCTACAAGTGTCTGCATCATTTTAAATTTAGGCATAGCGATTATCATGAGGATTCCCACAAGAGAAAGCACCAGCACCACTGCTACTGCTATAATCCATGTCATATGGGTTCCTGTCTCAATAACCTTCACAATGCCTCCGATTCCCATAATGGGAGCATACAGCACAATTCTGAAAATCATGATCAGCACCATCTGTACCTGCTGAATATCATTAGTGCATCTGGTAATCAGAGATGAAGTGGAAAACTGGTTGATTTCCCCATTGGAAAAAGAAACCACCTTTTTATATACTTTATTCCTTAGATCCTTTGCCACATTTGCTGCAAGCCTTGAAGCTATAAAGGCTACAATTATGGAGACAATCATGCCCAGAACCGCAATTCCAAGCATTTCCAGCCCTTTTCTTTTCAGGTAATCCATCTGCAGCTTATCCACATCCACGCCCATTGCTTCATATTCAGCAGAAACAAAGGCTATGGCAGTGGATTCCCCGATTAAATCAGACATATCCGCCATTTTTTCTGAAATACCGTTGCAGATTTCCAGCACCGTTTCTTTTGGAAGCATGGAAAATGCAGTTATGATATCGGTATCTGCCGGAAGCCCCATTTTAGAAAGCATTTGGGACTTCATGGCATCTGCTTCTTCCCCTTCGGAAATGAGCATGGAAAATATGGTTTCCTTTTCAATCAGCAGCTGCCGGAATTTTTCATACTCCTCTTCTGAAATATATGTAATACCGTCCTTTTTTCCTCCTTTATTGCCTTTTTCGCAGGCAACGGCCAGCTCATATATTGTACCGTTTTTCTTGTAACCGGTCCGAAACAGCTCTTCTTCCTCCTGATTCATAAAAAGAACCAGTTGTTCAAAGGTTTCCTCTCTCATTTTTTCCGGCACCGGACTTTCAATGCCCTTTGACTGAATGCCCACATCCACAATGTCAGACGTGTATTCGGGCAGGGCAAGGTCGCAATTAGCCTGAACGAAAAGTAACAGCAAAATGATAATCATTATATACCATGATTTTTTTGCAAACTTTAGAACTTTAATCATAGAGTTATCTCCTTACTTAAATTACCAATCTTGAATTGGCTAATTACTTATTATATGAGCTTATTTTTTAATAGCAAGAAGGTTTTTTGATTTTTTAGAAAGTTTTCACTTTTTGATTCTTCTGTTTTATTTATAATATGAAATAGAATACAAAGAAAAAAATAACTGTTAATATGACGCATTTTCGTTTTTCTTCTTTTGTTGCTTTTGTCTTTCCTTTTGGCACTTCCGGCTGGCTTTCCATGGAGGCAATTATGTATATCAATTCTTTTACCCGGCTGATGTGAGTTTCACCTTCCAGTTCCTCTTCTATTTCCCTGACTGTTTCCACTTCTTTCTTTTGCTTTTCCAACTGTCCGGCACATTCTGCATGCTCCATGGACATAGTGAATATTCCCTTTTTTTCACAATATTGTTTTCCCCATTTCGTATCGACATTTTCAAACCAGCGCATAAAGCGTTCCAAAGTATTATAAAACAGCGCTATCATCAGTCCGAAGTAAAATACTCTGGCAATAAGATAAATCAATCCAAAAGCAGATGTCACAAAGGAATTGCCCACGCTGATAAGTTCTGAAAATACCATTCCTGAAATTACCAGAAACAAAAGTATTGATACAGAAACCTTAAATCTTGAAGCGCAAAGCCCCAGATTTATTTCTAAATTTCTTTGACGGGAAGCATTTTGGGCTATGGCAAATTCCAGCTCCTGTTTTTTATAAAAAACATCATATTTCAACTGCTCTAACAGTCTCTGATTTTCATTCTTATCTCCTATTACTTCTGTTACCTGCATATTTTTCCCCTTTTTTCTTATTTTACACACAGTCAGCTGCAAAGCACCATGCAACTTCAGGACGCTTTGCAATTGTCTCTATGATTCATTTATTATCAAAAATATTTTCTGTTTAATCCTATAGTAAGAGAAAAGACTTGGGAAGTTTCCAAGTCTTCATTTCTAACTTTTATCTTTCGTTACGCATTTGTTTTAACAGCTCATCATACTGCCGGTACATTTTCTGCACCCCGTTTTCCAACAAGTAGTAATGCATAATATAAGGAATCAGCAAAATAAACACAGCAATAAACAAACATATCAGCCCCGGTGAAAATGATACTATCAGCAGAAAAAAAGTGCCGAAAGCCAATAAGGCAAAGGTTATGGTTACTAAAAGATGAACCAGTCTTTCATGACTGAAAAATTGTATTTGTATCAAATGCTCTTGCATAATTTCTTCATAGGTAAGTCCGGTTTCATTCTTTTCAAGAACCTTATCCATATATTCCATATAGCTTAAAATTCGATTTTTCATTTTTCTTCTTCCTTTTATTTGCGGCAATTCAGCCTGAAACTATTTCCGCCAATACCCGAACAGACTTCAGGCAGAAAATGTTATCTGGATTTTATCAGTCTTGCAGTTTCTCTTGCAATGGCAAGCTCTTCATTGGTGGGTACCACCATAACGGTTACTTTGGAATCCGGCGTGGAAATAGTCGTTTCCTCGCCTCTTATGGCATTTTTGTCTTCATCCACTTCTATTCCCAGATAGCCCAGATAGCTTAAGATGCCTGACCTTACGCTTCCGTTATTTTCTCCTACCCCTGCAGTAAACGCAATGGCATCCACTCCATTCATGGCTGCCACATAGGCTCCTACATATTTTGCAACCCGGTAGCTGTAAGTTTCCAATGCGGTTTTAGCAGCTTCGCTGCCCTCTCCTGCCGCCTGCCCTAAATCCCTGAAATCACTGGACATTCCTTTTGATAATCCCAAAACTCCTGATTTTTTGTTACAGATATCAATTATTTCCGCTGCAGTTTTTTGCTCCTTTTCACAAAGGAAGCTGATAATGGCAGGGTCCAGATCACCGGAACGGGTTCCCATAATCAAGCCTTCTAAGGGAGTCAGTCCCATGGAAGTATCAACGGATTCTCCGTTTTTTACAGCAGTAACCGATGCTCCGTTTCCCAGATGGCACACGATTATTTTTAATTCCTTTCTGTCCTTTCCCAGCAGTTCTGCCGCTCTTTTCGATACAAAATCATGGCTTGTTCCATGAAATCCGTATCTTCTTATCTTATATGCTTCATAATATTCATATGGAAGTCCGTAGAGATATGCTTTCTCAGGCATGGTCTGATGGAAAGCTGTATCAAATACTGCCACCATTGGCACATCAGGCATAATTTCCCTGCAGGAGTTAATTCCAATCAGGTTTGCCGGATTGTGCAGAGGCGCCAAATCATTGCATTCTTCAATTGCCTTTAAAACTGTTTCATCAATTACTACGCTGCTTGCAAATTTTTCTCCGCCATGCACAATACGGTGCCCTGCTGCTTCTATTTCATCTAAGGATTTCACTACCCCAACCTGTTCATCTGTTAATTTTTCAATCACGTATTTTACGGCGTCGGTATGGTTCTTCATAGCCACCTGTTCCGTTTTCTTTTCCCCATTTTGAGGCTGATGGGTAATGGCGCTGCCTTCTATGCCGATTCTTTCACAAAGACCCTTTGCCAGTACCTCTTCGGAATCACTGTTAATCAACTGATATTTTAATGAGGAGCTGCCGCAGTTAATTACTAAAATATTCATCTTATAATACCTCTTTTCATTCTATATTGTAATTACCTCATTATAGCACCCTTAATAAGCTTTTTCTATAAAAAATCCCCAAAATAATAAGCAATTGCAGATAAATGCTTATTATCTTGGGGGAATTTTCTTCTATTATCAATAGTATCAGGCAAAATAATCATTTTTCCAAAAGCTTGACCCGGGTCTTTGTTTCTTCTATCTGACCGTAATTGTCTAATGCAAGCTGGTAAATGTATGTTACCTTTTGGTTCATGTCAATGATTTCTTGGTGGATTCCATTATTATCTTCATGGAGGTCGTCCATCTCTTTATGGAGTCCTGCTAAGTCCTCTCGGATTTCATGAATATCCTCGTGTACTCCATCCATCTCTTTATGCAGTCCTGCTAAGTCCTCTCGGATTTCATGAATATCCTCGTGTACTCCATCCATCTCTTTATGCAGTCCTGCTAAGTCCTCTCGGATTTCCCGGATTTCTTCATGCACTCCTGCCAGATCCTCTCGGATTTCTCGGATTTCTTCATGTACTCCTGCCAGATCCTCTCGGATTTCCCGGATTTCTTCATGCACTCCTGCAAGGTCCTCTCGGATTTCTCGGATTTCTTCATGTACTCCTGCAAGGTCCTCTCGGATTTCCCGGATTTCTTCATGCACTCCTGCAAGGTCCTCTCGGATTTCTCGGATTTCTTCATGCACTCCTGCAAGGTCCTCTCGGATTTCTCGAATTTCTTCATGCATTCCGTCCATCTCTTCATGAATTGCATCAAACTCCTTATGCATATACGCAAATTCCTTATGCATATACGCAAATTCCTTATGCATATACGCAAACTCTTCCATCATTACAGCAAGTATTCTTTCTTCCATATTTTCACCGCCTTATCATATTGCATATAATATCATACGTTAAATCGTTTGTCTATACTATTTTCAAGGTACAAATATACTATTGATAATAAACTCAAATTGGAATCATTGGCGAACTGCCCAGAACGTAAAAACGTTATTGAATTTCCCATCATTTGAATGTATTCCCATATTAACACAAACGGAAGAATACTTCAATCCTGAAATATAAAATGAATATAAAAAAATGTAACAGTTCAGCCCACAGCTTTCTCACACCGGAATCAGAACCGACTGCAGGCAGAAAATGTTTCTACGTCGCCACGCTCTCGCTCTGATAAAAACGCAG
>CANCYR010000067.1 GCA_947382355.1 uncultured Lachnospiraceae bacterium | reverse complement strand
AAAAAAACGCGGGAGGCTTTTATGGGGAACATTTTGCTACCTATCGCAATGTGTCTGGGGAGCAATTGGAAGAAATGAAGCGCACTGCTGATTTTTTGCGGATAGGTTCATATGTAAATGCAGCTACTGTGGAAAGTGAAGCCGCCAATGTCATGTTAAGCTATATGGATTCCACAGTATCGGAGCTTTGCCATGTAAAACCGGAAGAGGGAAGGATGCCTGAAAAAGAAAATGAAATCGTTGCGCAAAAGGAGATGTTTCAGAGGCTGGGCATGAAAGAACCGGAGATTGGCGAAAAAGTCAGGATTTCCTATCGCATAGATGGTAAAGGGGAAATACAGGAAAAAGAATTTACCATTAGCGGATTTACCCGTTCCAGCGAAAGCAATGAACTGAAAAACACTTTTTTTGCTTATATATCAGAAGAATTTTATGCAAGCCATACTGATGCGGAGGACAGAAGCTATACTATATATTTTTAGGTGAACAATCAGGAAAAGCTTAATTCCTATGAAATGGAGAAAAAAATTATCCGGCTGGCGGAAGGATTGGGATTAAAAGAACAGGATGTAAGGATTAATGACGGCTACCTGCTCTGGACATTAGAGCCTCCTGTGGAAACAATCGTGGTCTGCATGGGAATTGTTGTTCTGATAGTAGTGTTCAGCTCACTTGTAATCTACAATATTTTCCACGTGGGTATTATTCAGAAAATAAAGGAATACGGTAAACTGAAAGCAATCGGTGCAACGAAGAAGCAGCTAAGGGGAGTGATATTACGGGAAGGCATGGTTCTGGCAGGCGTCAGTATTCCTTTGGGGCTTATAGCGGGATTTATTGTGAGCAAAATCGGATTTACGATGATTGTTGAAAAAACGTTGATGAAGATAGCCGGAGATGAATATGTGAGAACATCCCTTTTCAGTTTTTCTATCCTGCTCATAGCTGCAGTGATTTCTCTATTTACTGTATATATTTCTTTACAAAAACCCATGAAAATTGCAGGCTCTGTTTCTGTCATTGAGGCAATACGCTATCAGGAGCAGGGCAGCAAAGAAAAAGGAATGAGAAAAGGTCGGGAAAGGCTGGGGCTTTTCACGCTTACCCTGGCAAATCTTCTTGCCAACAAAAAAAGAACTCTTACTACTATTGCAACTATGGGGCTTTCCTGCGTATTGTTCGTAACCATTGCAAATGTGGCGGGAAATATGGATGCGGAATATGAGGCAAGGAAGGATGTGCCCAAGGGACAGTTTATGCTTGAGCTGGACGGTTCTGTTTATGACAGCACTTATCCGGAAAATAATTATATGTCCATACAAAAAAACAATCCTTTTGGAGCGGAATTTCTGGAAAAAGTGAGAAATATAGAAGGAGTCACAGCGGTTGAAACAGAAAAATTCATTACAGTGAAAAATACCAACAAGGAATTTGAAGAAGAGGAATATGCTTATGATATGGTAGCCATATTGGATAAAAAGGAGTTTAAGGAGCTTGCCAAAGAAGCAGAAAGAGGCATTGTGGACTATGAAAAGGCGGCAAAGGAGAACGGGGTCATATACTTAACGGATTATTATCTGGATTATAATGGATTGGCAATCGGGGAAAATCTGGAATGGCTTCTTTTTGACGGAAATGAACAAGCTTCCTGTTCTGTTACCATTCAGGGAACAGTAAAGAACAGGAGGAACGGAACCTTTGCAATGACGGAGGACACCTTTCAAAAAACAGGCATGGAGGGTAATTTAAATACACTGGTATATGTGGACTGCGAAAAGGGCAGTGAAAAGCAGGTAAAAGAGCAGCTGGAAAGTCTTATTGAATATGTGGATTATGTACAAATGGACACCTATGAGGATGCACTTAACACAGCGAAAATGACCATAAGCTTAATGCAGGGAATGGTGTATGGGCTTCTTGCCATAATCGGCATTATCGGATTTATGAATATGGCAAATACAATGATAACAAGTATCATTACAAGAAAAAGGGAGCTTGGAATCCTGCAGGCAGTAGGAATGACTCCAAGGCAGCTGAACGGAATGCTTCAACTGGAAGGACTGGTGTTTACGGCAGGTACCATTCTGGTGGCACTTGTGACAGGAACCATGTTTGGTTATATGGCATTTTCCTTTGTGAAAGATGATGGTTGGATTGGAATATATGAATATCATTTCCCTGTTTTGGAGATTGGTATTATGATTGGCGTTATTCTGTTTATGCAGATTGTGTTGTCCTTGTTCCTCAGCAAAAAGCTGCAAAAGGAGTCACTGGTGGAAAGAATCAGTTACGAAGGTTAGGGGCAGGCTGGTAATGGATTTTTGTATGTTTATTTTTGAATGTTGATTGATACCAGATAGGGATAAATTTTAGATTGAATGTTCAACAAGAAAATAGTAGACTGGTTTTCCTTTTTTTGATAAAATGGGAAGAAAAAAATAAAAATATGGGGGTAATTTTATGCAGTATAAGATTTTAGGCGATACAATGCCAGCGGTAGAGGTCACTTTTGATGAGCCGGGAGAGTCCATGTATACTCAGTCAGGAGGTATGGCATGGATGACGGAAGGGATTTCCATGGATTCCAATATGAAGGGAGGCCTTGGAAAAAGCCTTGGCAGGATGTTTGCGGGAGAATCCCTTTTTATGGCTACATATAAGGCGGAAAGGGCAGGCAGCACCATTGCTTTTGCTTCTACAGTGGCAGGCGAAATCATGCCTGTGAATATCGGCCCAAACGGCGGTTTAATCTGTCAGAAGGGAGCATTTCTCTGTGCTCAGGAGGGTGTGAATCTTTCCGTTACCTTTACTAAGAGATTTTCAGCCGGATTATTTGGCGGGGAAGGATTTATCCTGCAGGATATTTCCGGAAGCGGCATGGTATTTTTGGAGATTGACGGCAATAAGGTGGTAAAGGACCTGGCTCCGGGAGAAGTGCTGAAGGTAGACACCGGAAACGTGGTTGGATTTGAGAAAAGCGTTTCCTATGAGATTGAAACGGTGAAGGGGCTGAAAAATATTTTCCTTGGGGGAGAGGGATTGTTCCTTACTAAACTGACAGGACCGGGGAAGGTAATTTTACAGACTCAGAACTTTAATGAGTTTGCAGGCAGGATTATCCGGATGGTTCCGTCCAAATAGAGAAAACAAGGAATAATAAACCAGGATATAGTTTAAGATGGCTGCCGGGATGAAGTGGATTTCCGGTAGCCTGTATCTATACATATGTCAAAGCAAAAGAAAAGAACAAAAGTGGAGGTAAGATAGATAAAATGAATCAGATAAAAAGAAAAAAACCAGTTATAATTACTCTTTGTGCATTGCTTTTTAGCAGCATACTGTTGCAGGGGTGCAGCTCTATAAGAGGTATCCTGCTTGATGTTGAAATTGCGGGCTGCAAGGTGCCCATGGATGAAACAATACAAAAAATGTATGACAACGGTCTTGTTTTGTGTGAAACGGATGGCACTATTGTTGATTTGGCTTCCTGTGAAGAAATGAAAGGAAATACTTACAGCCTGGAAAGCTGGCATATCGGCGTCCCCACAGAAGATGGGAAGAAAGCGGTATCTTCCTGTATGATTGTATACCTTTATAACAATTCTTTGACCAGCCAGCCTTTGGAAAAATGCAAGATATATCAAATGACAGTATCGGACGGGCTGGGCAATCCTGATGAAGCCAGCGTTACTGTAAACGGAAAAGATATTTTTGAAACAGAACCGTCAGAGCTTGTAGCCCATCTGGAAGAGCTTGGCATTGCTTTTGAGGAGGATGAAAAAACGGAATTCTTAAGTGCTTCCACCGGCGGCTATCTTTCAAGGCGTCAGGGCAGCTATTTGTATAGCCTGACTTCCGGTGAGGCGTCAGTTTCATGGCCTGATGTAGAAGATTTTTGTGATGAAGATGGAATAGTAGATGATGAGGCATATGAGGCTGCATGTAAAGAAGCGGAAGAGAGTGCAGGCGGTCTTGTTATTACGAAATTTGAATTTGAGAAATTATTAGAAACGTCTTATAACTAAATAGGTTTATTGATGATTTGGCGAATGGTATGCCAAAGAGGAAAACGGTGTAAGGCCTTAATTGCTTAGGGTTTTTACACCGTTTATTTTATTGGTAGTGGATAAGCTCAGATTTCAGTACTTGAAAAACTTATTGATATATGTTATGAAAATAAGGATGAGCGACAGAAAGATAGCATGATTATAGAAAATGTTATGGAAAGAGTATGAATATTAAGAAACTGCTTATGCAGGAATAAAGGAGGAAATTAACATGTTATTTGTAGAGTATCCAAAATGCACAACCTGCCGGAAGGCAAAGAAGTGGCTGGATGAAAAGGGAATTTCTTATGAGGACAGGGATATAAAGGCACAGAATCCAAGCGCTGCTGAGTTAAAGGAGTGGCATGAAAAAAGCGGACTGCCCTTAAAGAAGTTTTTTAATACCAGCGGAATGTTGTATAAGGAGATGGGGCTAAAGGACAAGCTGCCGGGGATGTCTGAGGAGGAGCAGTATCAACTTCTGGCTTCGGATGGAATGCTGGTGAAGAGACCCGTTCTGGTGGGGGATGAGATGGTTTTGGTTGGATTTAAGGAAAGTGAGTGGGAGGAGAAGGCGAAATATTAGTGTTTTGTAAAGAGGGAAGAACAGTTTGTTTTTGTGTAAGCTGTTCTTTTTTTGTACCTTATATACCGAATTAAAAAGTATGAACATTAAAAAGCTTATTTTATAATTAAATTTACAAATCTTTGCTTTTGAATTTTATAATAAAGCTTTTTTATAAAAATTATTACTATTTTCACTATGATTTTCTCTACAATTTATTTTTGTACTGTTTTTTGGACTATCAATATGATACAATAAAATATCATTTATTTTTGAAACGGATTTTTAAAACAATCAAAATACATTATTGATAAAGGTGAGAATATGGAAAAGAAAAAAATAGCACACCGCATTGACGAAAGAGAAGAAACAATCGAAACGCATTTAAAGGATGTTGCAGAACTGGCACGTCAGTTTGCGCTGCATTTTGGAACTGCAGAAATGAACGTGGGAGATTATGCGTACATAACAGGACTGGCACATGACATTGGAAAGTATTCTGCGGCATTTCAGAAGAAAATAAATGAAAGGCCGGAAATGCAGGTGGACCATTCCACAGCCGGCGCAATTGAGATGCAGAAAAGAAAAATGCCGGCAGCAGCTTTTGCAGTTGCAGGCCACCATGCGGGCATTCCAAACGGAAAGGATAATGAAGACAGTTGCCTGATCAGGCGTTTAAAGAAAGCGGACTGTATCGAAGACTACAGCAGCTATTCAAATGAAATTTCTCTAAAAGCCGTTCAGGAGCCCCAAATGAATCCTTTTTCTCAGTCCTTTTTCATTCGTATGCTGTATTCTACATTAGTGGATGCTGATTTTATTCAGACAGAAAAATTTATGCTGGATGGCAGTGTGGAAAGAGGCGGATACGATTCCATTCACTGCCTGTATGAACGATTAACAAGGCACATTGCTCCCTGGATGGTTGAAAATGATAAAAAAGAAGAAATAAACAGAATACGTACCAATATTTTGAAGGAGTGTCTGGAGAAGGGAAAAGGTGAAAGGGGCCTGTATTCTTTGACAGTGCCCACAGGAGGAGGAAAAACAATATCATCCCTGGCATTTGCCCTGACCCATGCCAAAGAAAAGGGGCTGGAGCGGGTCATTTATGTGATACCATACAGCAGCATAATAGAGCAGAATGCAGAGGTATTTCGGAAAATTGTTGGAGAAAAAAATGTGGTGGAACACCACTCCAATTCCTTATGTGAAAAGAAGGAAGAGGATGAATTTTTTCAACGTCATAAGCTGTCGATAGAAAACTGGGATGCCCCTTTGATTGTAACAACAAATGTACAATTTTTTGATTCCCTGTTTGCAAACAAAGTGTCCAAATGTAGAAAATTACATAATATTTCCAATAGCGTCATTATATTTGATGAAGCGCAAATGCTGCCCCTGAATTACTTAAAACCCTGTGTAAGGGTAATACAGGAGTTGGTGACCAATTATCATGCAACTGCAGTTTTATGTACTGCAACACAGCCCGCATTGAATAAATGGTTTGAGCCATTAAAGATTCGGGAAATATGTGAAGAGCATTCCAGGTATTTTGCAGCATTAAAAAGAAATCAAATCAGCATAATGGGAACATATACCATGGATGAACTGCTTGAAAAAATAAATAAGGAAAGAAAAATTCTTACCATTGTGAATAAAAAGAAAACTGCCCAGGAAATATTTAAAGGGCTGCCCAAAGAGGGAAGGTATCATTTATCCACCAATATGACTCCGTTTCACAGGAAAAAGGTAATAAGAGATATAAAACAGAAACTGGATAATTCAAATGGCGGGGAAGAGCAGATTGTAAGAGTTATATCCACATCTTTAATTGAAGCCGGGGTTGATATTGATTTCCCGTCTGTATTCCGGGAAAAAGCAGGAATTGATTCTATTGTACAGGCAGCAGGCAGGTGCAACCGGGAAGGGAAGAGGAAGGCGGAAGAAAGCCGGGTCAGGGTATTTGACCTGCAAGGGGAAAACCTGCGGCTGATAGAAAAAAACATTGAAATGACCAATGAGACGATAGCAAAGTTTAACAGTTTTGATACCTTAGAGGCAATTTATTATTATTTTCAGGCATTACAGGGGCTGGATGAAGAAACTCTGGACCATTTTCATATTATTCAGGCATTTGAAAGCGGAATGGAAGGGATTAAAATGCCCTTTAAAAAAGTCGGTGAAATATTTCACCTGATTGATAATTATACCAAGATGCTTATTATTCCAATAGAAGAGGAAGCAAGGCAGTTGACAGAGGAATTGGAGAGAGCTGTAAAGGAGGGATATGGATTTAAAAATATATTAAGGAAATTGGGAATGTACTCTGTTAATTTGTATGAATATGACTATGAAAGACTTTTGAATGATGGACACATATATGAAGTAGTGGAAGGAGTTGCTGTGCTGCAGAGTATTATGCTTTATCAGGAGGATATGGGGCTGGTATGCGGGGATGATTTGTTTTTGATGGTTTAGAGGAAAGGGGTGTAGTACAAATGGTTTTGGATTTTTAAGAACCATTTGCACTACAGATTTTAAAAATATTTCAATCCACAACAACACTTTACGTATTTGTAAAGGGCTATTGACAAGTGGATTATATCATAAGAAAAAGCAATAGAGAAGAAGTAAGAAACGGAATTTGTTACATATTTTAAAAATGAATATTGACAAGCAAGAAAAAATGTATTACTATAACTACAGAAAGGAGAGATGGGAATGGCAGTTAAAGTTGAAGTATGGGGGGATTATGCTGCTTTCAACCGCCCGGAACTAAAAATAGAACGGGTATCATATGAGGTTATGACACCATCTGCGGCAAGAGGTATTTTGGAAGCTGTCTATTGGCATCCAGGGCTTAGGTGGATTATAGACAGGATTTATGTCTGCAACCCTATAAAAATGACCAATATCAGAAGAAACGAGGTAAAATCAAAAGTAAATGCAAAATCGGTCAAAAGTGTTATGCAGGGAAGTAAAAGTGAGTTGTATCTTTGTACTACAGATGATATACAGCAAAGGGCAGCGCTTGTTTTGCAGGATGTACGCTATGTTATAGAGGCGCATTTCGAAATAAATAGTAAGGCAAATGAAACGGATAATCCGGGAAAATTTCAAGATATTATGAAACGGAGGCTGAAAAAAGGACAGTGCTTTCACGTTCCTTACCTTGGAGTAAGAGAATTTCCCGCCAAGTTTGCCCTTTATGAAGAAAAAGAAGTGAAAACAGCATTAACAGGTGAAAAAGACTTGGGATATATGCTATTTGACTTAGATTATCAAAAAGAAAGTATTGAGCCTATGTTTTTTCACGCAATATTAAAAGACGGGGTGTTGGACCTTACGGATTGTGAGGTGTTGAGATGATTTTACAGGCATTGACAGAATGTTATGAACAATTGGCAAGAGAAAATAAGGTTGGCAGAGACGGGTGGAGCACTGCAAAAGTATCTTATGCCATTACCATTGATGGAGAAGGAAATTTTCAGGGAATTCAATCCCTTATGGTTCAGGAGACAAGAGGGAAAAAGCAGGTTTTAGTTTCTGTCAGCAGGGAAGTTCCGTTGCAAAAAGGAAGATCCAGTAAGATTTCTCCTAATTTTATGTGTGATAATGCAAAATATCTGCTGGGGGCATGGCTGGAGTCCGGAACAGAAGATGAAACGGAGAAGAACAGGAAGAAAGCACAGGAATATTTCCAGGCAGCTTCCGAATATCACCAGAAACTGCTTGAAGCTGTAGATTCCAGGGAAGCAAAAAGCATATGTCTGTTTTTTCAAAAATGGGATTTTGAGCAATACAGGGATAAAATAGGTATTTCCATAGAAGATTTATTAGCTGCCACAAATCTTGTATTTCGTTCTTATGAAACTACAGAGGAGTTGCAGAAAAATGAAAAAATTGTGGAAGCCTGGAATCAATATTGCAAGCAGGAGCAGGCAGGGGAGAAAAAAAGATGTCTTGTAACTGGACAAGTTGCTCCGGTTGCCCGGCTGCATCCATTGATAAAGGGGGTGCGGGGCGCACAATCCAGTGGAGCGGCATTGGTATCCTATAATGCGCCTGCATTTGAATCCTATGGGAAAAGCCAGGGAGCAAATGCGCCGGTTTCCGAATATGCGGCAGCAGCTTATGGAAAAGCCCTTAATTATCTTCTTGAGAAGAAAGAATTCCACCAGAGCATTGGAGAGACTACAATGGTATATTGGGCGGACACAGGGGAGGAGGAATATTCGGATTTCTTTTTGGAACTGTTGGGAGAAGCCGAAGAATCTGATGAAGATAAGTTGTTAGATGTAATGCAGTCAATTGCCAGAGGGAATCCATGCAGATATAAGGAAAGTGATATGAGTCCCGATACGAAATTTTATATATTGGGACTTTCTCCAAATGCAGCAAGACTTTCTGTACGTTTCTTTTATGCCGGAACCTTTGGAGACATGATAAAAAATATAGAAGCGCATTATAAAAGGCTTGAAATTCAAATGCCCGCCTTTTTAAAGAAAAAATATCCGTCACCAAGAGGCATATTATTTGAAACAGTAAATAAAAAGTCTTCCAAAAAGGAAATACAGCCAATATTGACGGGAGGATTTATGAATGCCATATTGAGCGATACACCATATCCAACGGCTGTTTTTACAAATATTATGATACGGATTCGTGCAGATAAAGAAATCAATAGAAATCGTGCGGCAATGATAAAAGCATATATAATGAAAAATATACCGGAAATGAAGGAGGCAGTAAATTTTATGGGATTAAATGAAAATTCAGAAAATGTGCCCTATAATTTAGGGAGGTTGTTTGAAACCTTGGAGGAAATCCAAAGTGAGGCATACGATAAAAAGGATTTAAACACTACAATAAAAGATAAATACTTTAATTCAGCATGTGCAACGCCTGCAGTTGTATTTCCAATATTACTGAAATTATCCAACAGCCATATGCGCATATTAAAAAGAGAAAAAACAGGAAAGTATGTTTTTTTGAATGAGCGGATAGAAAAGCTTTTAGGCAGCTTTCAGGAGAAGTTTCCAAGGCAATTATCTTTGGAAGAGCAAGGCACGTTTATTGTAGGCTATTATCATCAATTGCAGAAGAAATATGAAAAGAAAAATTCAGAAAATAAAGATATAGAAAACAAAAATACAGAAAATAAGGAGGAAAAGTAAATGGGAGAAGCAATTAAGAACAGGTATGATTTTGTGGTTTTATTTGAGGTGGAAAACGGAAATCCAAATGGGGACCCGGATGCAGGCAATATGCCAAGAATTGATCCCGAAACAGGAAACGGACTTGTGACGGATGTATGCCTGAAACGGAAAATCAGGAATTATGTGGAAATAGCAAAGGAAGATGCAGCAGGCTATCGGATTTACATAAAAGAAAGAGTTCCGTTAAACAGAAGTGATGCTGAGGCGTTTTTAGAGATTGGAATAGATGAAAAGAATGCCAAGGAAAGTATCAAGCAAAAGAAAAAGGATAATGAAAATCTGGACAATGATATTAGGGATTTCATGTGCAAAAATTTCTTTGATATCCGCACGTTTGGAGCAGTTATGACCACCTTTGTAAAGAACTCCTTAAATTGCGGCCAGGTAAGGGGACCGGTGCAGTTTGGGTTTGCCAAATCCATTGATCCCATTGTGCCCCAGGAAGTGACAATTACAAGGGTTGCCATTACTACGGAAAAGGATGCAGAAGGAAAGACCACAGAAATGGGAAGAAAATATATTGTTCCTTACGGACTTTATCGGGTAGAAGGATATGTTTCCGCAAATCTGGCAAGAAAGGTTACCGGGTTTGACGAAGAGGATTTGCAATTGTTGTGGAATGCCATCATCAATATGTTTGAACAGGACCATTCAGCAGCCAGAGGAAATATGGCAGTCAGAAATTTAATTGTATTCAAGCATGAAAGTGAGCTGGGAAATGCGCCGGCATTTAAACTGTTTGATAAGATTCAGGTAACGAGAAAGGATGAAACAAAGCCTGCAAGGTGTTATGAGGATTATGAAGTGAAGATAGATACGGAAATGCCGGATGGAGTAGAGTGTATTCAGATGCTGTAAAAGCAGATGGGGGATTTATGTATTTGGAAGATGAATATTTAATGCTATCGGGGATTCAACATTTTGCCTATTGCAGAAGGCAATGGGCGCTGATTCATATTGAACAGCAGTGGGAAGAGAATTATCAGACCACTTCAGGCGAACTGCTTCATAAACGGGCGCATAACGAGCAGTCATTTGAAAAGCGGGGGGACAGGATGACTGCAAGAGGGCTTCGGATTGCTTCTGAAAGCTTAGGGATATCAGGGCAGTGTGATATTGTAGAATTTCATGGGGCAAGTGATGGAATCAATGTATTTGGATACGAGGGAAAATGGAAGGTTGTTCCTGTGGAATATAAAAACGGAGAGCCGAAAGAAGGAAATGAAGACCTGTTACAATTATGCGCCCAGGCTATATGCCTGGAAGAAATGTTTTTAACAAAAATCCCGAAGGGATACTTGTATTATGGAAAAAACAGAAGAAGGGAAGAGGTTGTTTTTTCAGAAGAATTGCGTCAGGAAGTTAAGAAGCTGTTTGAAGAGATGCACCAGCTGTTTCGCAGAGGATATACGCCCAAAGTAAAAGCGGGAAAAAAATGCAGGAATTGTTCTTTGGCAAATATCTGCCTGCCCCGCATTCAGGGAAATAAAAGTGTATCAGCATATATAAATGATACAATAAAGGACATGGAAGGGGAGGCTTGATAATGAAGAAACTGCTGAATACACTTTATGTAATGAGTGAGGATAGTTACCTGACCCTGGAAGGTGAAAATATAGTTATAGTAAACGGAGAAAAAACAATGGGGCGGTTTCCTTTGCACAACCTGGAAAACATAATTTGTTTTACTTATAAGGGAGCAACCCCGGCTCTTATGGGAGCCTGCGCAGAAAGATGCGTGGGAATGACATTTTTTTCACCAAGAGGGAAGTTTTTGGCAAGAGTAACAGGAAAAAAGTATGGAAATGTGTTGCTGCGAAAAGAGCAGTACCGCATTTCGGACAATTTGGAAAAAAGCCATCAATATGCCAGAAACATGATAATCGGCAAGTTATACAATTGTCGATGGAGTATCGAGAGGACTTTAAGAGACCATGGACTGCGGGTAGATGCAGAGCAGTTGAAAGCGGTTTCCGGGGAATTGAAAGAAGCTGTAAAAAAGGTGGAAACAAGTCATGATTTAGATAGCCTGCGGGGCCTGGAAGGAAAGGCAGCAGAACAATATTTTTCTGTTTTTGATATGCTTATCTTAAATCAGAAAGAAGAGTTTTATTTTAAAACAAGAAGCCGAAGACCGCCGCTGGATAATGTAAATGCTTTGTTGTCATTTACATATACAGTCTTGGCGGGAGACTGTGCTAATGCATTAGAAAGCGTAGGACTGGATCCATACGTAGGATTCATGCATAGGGACCGTCCGGGAAGAAAATCGTTATCACTGGATATTATGGAGGAGCTTCGGGGGATAATGGCAGACCGTTTTGTGTTGACTCTGATAAATATGAAAGTAATAGGAATGGAACATTTTCAGAAACAAAAGGATGGAGCTGTTTTGTTAAATGATTCAGGCAGGAAGGTATTTTTTTCCGCATGGCAAAAGCATAAAAAAGAAACAATCACACATCCGTTTTTAAAAGAAAAAATGGAATGGGGACTTGTACCATATGTACAGGCGCTTCTTCTGGCAAGGACTATTCGGGGAGATTTGGAAGAATATCCGCCGTTTTTATGGAAATAGGAGGTTAAAAATGCTGGTATTGATTACTTATGACGTATCAACGCAAGATGCTATTGGTAAGAGAAGGTTAAGGAAAGTATCCAAGGAATGTGTGAATTATGGGCAAAGGGTGCAAAATTCTGTGTTTGAGTGCATTTTGGATGCTTCACAGGTGTTATTGCTAAAAGATAAATTGTTGTCTTTGATTGATAAGGAAAAGGATAGCCTTAGATTTTATTATTTGGGAAATAAATATGATACGAAGGTGGAGCATTTTGGTATTAAGTCCTCGTATGAAGCGGAAGGGATTTTGATGGTTTAAAGGTGCGAATGAATAGTGAACATGGGAATGCTTGGAGGTTCGCACCATTTTTGAGGGGCAGTTGGATTATTTATTGTTGAGATATTATTTGAATTGTTGGTTTGATTTGTAAGATATGTTTGTGAAAAGATGTGCATAAGAGGTATTTTTTGTGCATTTTTGCGGTCACTCCCTTGGCGGGAGTGTGGATTGAAATGTGTTCCGTCCAGACCATGTATATTATTATTGCTGTCACTCCCTTGGCGGGAGTGTGGATTGAAATTGACTATATGTCGCTTGCTGTCGTGTGCGGTTGCGGTCACTCCCTTGGCGGGAGTGTGGATTGAAATTGCTATGATTGAAACTCATTAACTGACTAGCAGGGCGTCACTCCCTTGGCGGGAGTGTGGATTGAAATTCTGCGGTTGTAGAAGTCCTGACTAAGTCGCTCAGTCACTCCCTTGGCGGGAGTGTGGATTGAAATTACAGGGTTTAAGTGTTTAGGTAAGGACTTCAGAAGTCACTCCCTTGGCGGGAGTGTGGATTGAAATTGACTGGGGTAAACCTGCGTTTAGGAGGTAGAATCGTCACTCCCTTGGCGGGAGTGTGGATTGAAATTAAGCAGGTAAACTGTAAGACCTGTAGATTATGTAGTCACTCCCTTGGCGGGAGTGTGGATTGAAATTGAAAATACTACAGCTTTGGAAGAGAACACTGAAGGTCACTCCCTTGGCGGGAGTGTGGATTGAAATAACGAAAAGTATAGGGATAGATTTTGGTGGTTTTTGTCACTCCCTTGGCGGGAGTGTGGATTGAAATAATGTGCTATGCGTGGCAAGCGGTGTTTGCGTTTCGTCACTCCCTTGGCGGGAGTGTGGATTGAAATTAGTACCATAAAGCCATAAAAACGCCTTAAATGCGTCACTCCCTTGGCGGGAGTGTGGATTGAAAT
>CANCYR010000066.1 GCA_947382355.1 uncultured Lachnospiraceae bacterium | reverse complement strand
TATGTCCCTGCAGCTTCCATGCCCCCAATCAATCCACCGCCCCCTCCAAGACTGGCTGAACTTCACATCTTTTTATCAGTCTATGATTTTGCGGCTGAAAATAGACAACGAAGAGCCTGACACAAAATAGCCGACTTAAAGCAAATAAAAAAGCAAACAACAGGCAAAAAGAGCCGGGGCACCGATTTGTGCCCTGGCTCCTAAATTCTTCTTATATGTTCTATATGTTGGAATTAATATTTTCCAAAGCCATCTCCAAGAGAGATTACCTGCTCATTGGCATTGGAGGAGGAATCCTGTGAGGAACCTCTGTAGGAAGAACCGCTGCCTGAACCTAAGTTGTAGATAGAAAGCATTTCCCTCATTCTGGAAGCCTGGTTGGACAGCTCTTCGCTGGCAGCCGCACATTCCTGACTGGTAGCAGAGTTGGTCTGTACTACCTGTGATACCTGTGTGATTGCCTGCTCAATCTGTGCAACTGCAGTAGCCTGATAATTGGAGGATTCTGCAATGCCGTTAATAATTGCTTCGCTTTCCTGTACAACCTTAGAAATTTCTTCCATAGCTTTTGCTGTTTCATCTGCAATCTTGGAACCTGCATTTACTCTGTTAATGGATTCTTCAATCAATTCAGCTGTTTCACCGGATGCTGCCGCACTCTTGGCTGCTAAACTTCTAACCTCTTCTGCAACAACTGCAAAGCCTTTTCCTGCCTCTCCTGCTCTCGCTGCTTCAACTGCTGCATTTAATGCAAGGATATTGGTCTGGAATGCGATATCATCAATTGTCTTAATAATTTTGGAAATGCTTTCGGAGGATTTATTGATATCCTGCATAGCAGTCATCATATCCTTCATCTGTGCATTACCCTTTTGTACGTCTTGAATTGCACGTGCTACCAGTCCTGCTGCAGAATTTGCTTCTTCTGCATTCTCTTTTGTCTTCTCTGCGATTTCATCAATAGAAGCTGTAATCTCTTCGATTGCACTTGCCTGCTCTGTAGAGCCCTGAGCCAACGCCTGGCTTGCACTTGCTACCTGTGAAGAGCTTACTGTAACCTGAGAACCTGCATCACTAATGTTGGATAATGCATGCAGATTGTCTTCTACCAGCTTCTTTAATGCGCCGGTCAGCACATCATCACTGGACTTCACATCAACCTGAACGGTAAGATTACCATTTGCAACTTCTTCAGCTATGCTTGCCTGATATTTCATATTATCGATAACATGAGTATACTCATCTACCAGTTCGCCAAACTCGTCATTATGGTATTTAACCATCTCCACATCCACACGACCTGCTGCTATATCCTTTGCTGCCTGTGACAACTGAGTAATAGACTTGTTTATAACCTTAATTAATGATGTTGATATGAAAGTTGTAATTACAACGGAAATAAATACCAGGCAAAAACTAAAAATATTAGAATTAAATGCCAGTCTTTCTATACTTTTCAGACTATTTGCCTGTACGCCTGAAATTGCTTCTATCAAAACTGCTGCTTTCGCTTCATCTGCACCAATCTCTTTCATTGTGGCTTGAATATCTGCAACTTCCTCTTTCTGTACTTCAGCCACTTTGTCACTTATGTTTCGTATTGAACTGATTCCAATCAACACATTAATAATTATAAATATGGTAGGAATAACAAAACCCACAATCATTTTTGTTTTCATCTTCATGTCTTTCATAACTATACCTCTCCTTCTTCATCCACATTCATATCGTTTGCCTGCTCTGCAATTGATAAGTCCTCATCATTTAACAACTTATCAGGGTCTAATAACAGCTTAACGGCATTGCCTACTTTGCCGATACCATAAACATATTTATTCTGGGCCTTATCCCCATGACCGATTTTAGGCGGCGGCAATATCATATCTTCATTAATCTCAACCACCTCAGCAATTTTCTCTACAATCAGTCCTACCACTGCCGATTTTACATTGATGACAATAATGCAGGTTCTGTCATTATAATCCAATGGCTCCTGCTTAAACCGCAGCCTTACATCAATAACGGGAACAACCTTTCCTCTCAGATTGATAAGACCTTTGATATAATCCTCCGTTTCGGGAATTGCCGTAATTTCCTGCATCTGGATAATTTCATTTACATACTGAATTGCCAATCCAAAATACTCGTTGCCAGATTTAAAGGTCATATACTTGCCCTTTTCATTGTTATCTTCATCCGAACCGGAGCCTGCTGCCACTCTCTTCAATTCGTTTGTTTCATCCATATAATTACCGTTCCTTTCTTTATTTTTTATTCCATTAATCCGACAGCATCCAGAATTAATGCAATACTTCCATCACCAAGCTGCGTACAGCCTGACAAACCTTTCACCTTCTTGATGTAAGAAGGAATTGGCTTGACGACAATTTCCTGTTCGCCAATCAATCTGTCCACTAACAGGCAAACCTTCTGCTCCTCCACTTCAAGAATCAGCATAACTCCATCTTCAACGGATTCACAGTATTCCTTTAAGCCATACCATTTTCCTAACCGAAGCACCGGGAAACACTCGCCGCGTATCATGATATACTCATCTCCGTTTGGTTCATATATCATCATATCCTCTTTCACACGGACAAACTCCTTAATGACGCCTGTCTCCAGTACAAAGGAAGATTTTCCGGTTTCTAAAACAATGCCGTCAATAATTGCAAGGGTCAGAGGAATCTTTAAGCTCATTGTGCTTCCCATGCCTGCTGTACTTTCAATATCCAGCGTACCGCCGATTGACTGAATGTTTTGAACTACCACATCCATGCCCACTCCCCTGCCTGAATATTCCGTAACCTCTTCATTGGTGGAAAATCCCGGCAGCGTTATAAACTGGTATACTTCCTTATCCGTATAAGCTTCATCCGGCTTATTATCATCTAAAATTCCCTGTTTCCTTGCTTTTGCAAGTATCTTTTCCCGGTCAAGGCCTTTTCCGTCATCCGTAACACTGATCCATACCTTTCCGGCTTCTGTTTTGGCTGATAAAATAACCTTGCCTTTTTCCGGCTTTCCACTTTCTAAACGTTCTGCTTTTTCTTCAATTCCATGGTCTACCGAGTTTCTTACGATATGCATAAGCGGGTCTGAGATTTTCTCAATAATGTTCTTATCCACTTCAGTCTGTTCGCCTACCATCTCGAACTCAATATCTTTTCCTAACTTTCTGGACACATCAAATACGATACGGTTCATCTTCTGGAAGGTATTTGACAGGGAAACCATTCTCATGGACATAATAACGTCCTGCAAATCTGTAGAAATCTTGGACAACTGAGAAGCAGCCTTATTAAAGCGGTCAAGATTCAGTCCCGGCACCTTCAGATCCGGATTTTGCAACACTACCGATTCTGAAATAACCAGCTCACCAATCAAATCCATCAATTGATCCATTTTCTTTACGTTTACACTGATAAAGGAAGCCTTCTCACCTTTATTTCTATCTTTTGCCAGCTTCTTTGCTTTTCCCGGCTCCTTGGACTTAATAACAAAGTCACCTGGCGCTATTTTAGGCTTTTCAGGTTTCTTTGCTTCTTCAGCCGCCTCCTGCTTAGCCTCTGCCTTGCTCTCAATTTCTTCCACACTGGACTCTAAATCAATGACTGCTTTTGATTCATCCTGCTCGCCAAAATCGAATCCCTGAAGAAACTCTTCCGCCTTGCACTCAAAAATATCGACCTTTTCAATATCATAGCCTATACCGATTGCCTTGCGTATATCTTCCTCTGTACATTGTGCCTGAAGCAGAATCCTGAAACCGTCTTCTATAATCTTTTGTGCGCTTGATTCATCTGAAATGATATCCTCCGGAGAATACAGCAGATCCTCTGCTATTTCTTTTAGTGCATATACGGTCTTATAAGCATGTACATTTGCCATCTCCGTTTCCGGAAAGAATGTAAGATAAATTTTATAAAACCGACTGGCGCTTGTAGCAACAGGAGCTATGTAAAACTGCTTGGGCTCCTCATGTACATTTTCAGGAGGCTCTTTCCCTCCTTCTTTCACTCCTCCGTTCTTGATCATTTCCAGGAACTTGTCAAGACCTGCGATTATTTCGCTTGAGTCTCCATCTGCCGGACTGCCGTTGCGGATTTTTTCCAACTCGTTTGAAATAAAATCCTCTACTTCCAACACGTGCTCCACCAGATCCAAATGCGGCACATTCTCAGGCTTAGATTCTCTTAAGTAATAGAAGATGTCTTCCAGCTTATGTGAAACTGCAGTGATATTATCAAACATCATGATACCCGAAGAGCCTTTAATGGTATGCATGGTTCTGAATATTTCATTTATGCTATCTTCATCAAAACAATCCGCATCTTTTTGCTCTAAAACTCTTTCCTGAAGCTGTTCAAGCAATTGTTCATTCTCAAACAAGTACATATCCAACATGCCGTCTGTGTTAAATTCTTCAGCCATAACCTTCTCCTTTCCTGCATATTCCAATATATTCTTTCGTTATATCAAATTCAGCTTTTTAAGCGCCAGCTCAAATCTTGTCTGGTCAATGGGCTTGCCTGAATATATGGTACATCCTAATTCAAATGCCATCTTCACATTGCTCTCATCATTTAAAGCAGTGGTCATGATGACCTTCACCGCCTTATCTTCCGGAATGTTCCTTTCCTTTTCCAGATTGCGAATGCCTACAAGTGCCTGATATCCGTCCATAACCGGCATCATGATATCAAGACATGCCAAATCATATGGCTCGCCGTCCTCTAAAGCCATCATAAAAGCATCCACCGCTTCCATTCCATCCACAGTAACGTCACATTCACCGTACTTTGACAGGAAATTTACCATAAACTTCCTTGTTGCAAAATCATCTTCTGCTAATAGAATCTTCATATCCTCTCTCCTTTACATTTTATTTAATACTGAGTATGTTCTTCCTGCGATAGCGGATAATTTCTCCTGATATTCCACCGCACCCAGATCATAAGCAACCTTTGGCATTCCATAAACCACACAGGTGGATTCATCCTGCCCGATAGTCCGTGCACCGGCCTTTCTCATGGCTAACAGCCCCTTTGCGCCGTCACCTCCCATTCCGGTCAGTATGATTCCTACCGCATTGGCGCCTGCCGACTTGGCAACGGAATCAAACAACACATCTACAGACGGGCAGTGCCCGTTTACCCTTGGTCCCGGCTTGCACTCTACCTGATATACTCCATTTACCTTTAAAAGCCTCATATGCCTGTCGCCTCCGGGAGCAATGAGCATATGTCCCGGCAGCACCCTGTCACCTGTCTCCGCTTCCTTTACTGTAATTCGGCACTGTTCATTAAGCCTTCTGGCATACATTGCAGTAAATCCGGGGGGCATGTGCTGTACTACAACAATTCCAGGTATGTCTGTTCCAAACTCCTTTACTACATCACAAATTGCCTCCGTTCCGCCAGTGGAAGCTCCGATTGCCACAATCAGATTATTTCCTTTTACGGACAAATGCTGCTCCTGTCCCTCCATAACCACTTTTTTAATATTGCTGATTTTGGCAGTAGAAGCAATCTTGATTTTTACAAGAAGCTCATTTTTAATAAAATCCTCTAATTGAGCCCGATTGGATACGGCAGGCTTTGCCACAAAATCCACAGCTCCTGCCTTCAGGGCATCGAATACCTTATCGCTTAAAGAGCTGATTACCACTACCGGAAGCGGATACTGAGGCATCAGTTTTTTTAAAAATTCAATCCCGTTCATTCTTGGCAGTTCCACATCCAAAGTCATCACATCCGGCTTGTGGGCTAAGATGGCGTCCCTTGCTTCAAAGGGATCTTTTGCCGTTCCCACCACCTGAATGGCAGGATCTTTGCTCAGATTCTGAACAAGCAGCTCTCTGAATACGATGGAATCCTCTACTACTAAAACTCTAATCGGTCTCATGTTTTAATTCCCTTCCTTCTTCCGAAAAATAGACGGCTGAATAATCTGAAAAGGCGTGTTGCTTCTGTCAAGTGTCTCTGTAGTCCCTATGAAAAAATATCCTCCCGGTTCCAATGCGTCATACACTTTCTGAACCAACTCCTGTTTTGTCTTCTCATCAAAATATATCATAACATTCCTTAAAAAGATAGTATGCATTCTCCTTTTAAAAGGAAACGGATCCATCAGATTAAATTGTCGGAAGATAACCTCTTCCTTTAACTCTTCTGTTACCTGATACTGGCTGCCTCCGGCAACCGCCTTAAAAAAGTGCCTTTTCCATTGCTGCGGAATATTCCTTAACTGTTCTGAGCTGTAGATGCCTGCCATCGCCTGCTTCAATACCTTTGTGGATATATCGGTAGCAAGCACCTTCGTATCCCATTGATTGCGCTCAAGACCAAAGAAATCCGCCAAAACCATGGCTATCATATAAGGCTCCTCTCCTGTGGAAGCAGCTCCGCACCAAATTCGCAAATCCTTTCTGGAAGCTTCCTTCTTCCGAAGCCAGGGGAGCACCGTCCCCTTAAAAAAGTCAAAATGCTCAAATTCCCTCATAAAATATGTATGGTTGGTAGTCAGGAAATTTACCAGCATCTTTTCCAGCTTCCCGGTATTATCACGTTCCACTGCATCCATGTACTCGTGAAAATTATTCCAGTCTGAATTTTTAATATAGTTTTCCAATCGGCCATTTACAATAATCTTTTTCTGGCTTAAGTCAATGCCATACCGCTGCTTCATAAAGACTGAAATTCTTTTAAACTCTTCATCTGTAATCAACTTTCATTCCTCCCGTCAAAATAATGAAATATATCGTTCAGCACAATTGACGCGATATTTTACAACATATATTAATTATATCCGGATTGTATCTTACACCGGCTTCCCCCTTCATAATATCAAGGGCCTCTTCTTTGGAACAAGCCTCCTTTCCTGTTAATGCACAATATCTTTCCATAAGGGCTACAATCTGCGCCGCAAGGGGAATCTCCTCTTTTGCCATGCCCCCCGGATAGCCGCTTCCATCCCAATTTTCATGATGACACTTAGCAATATCAATGGACATGCTGATGAAGTCATTATAGTCGCTGTTCACATGGATATCCTTCAAAAGCTTTGCCCCGATATTTGTATGATTTTGTATAATAGAAGCTTCCTCTTCGGTCAGCTCTGCCCCCTTCTGCAGAATTTCTTTGGAAATCCCTATATTTCCTATATCACAAAGAGGTGCTGCCAGCTCTATCGTATCCACATAAGTATCCGAAATCCTCTCTTCGAATATAGGCGAAAGCTGCATTCCCTGTGCCAGTATCCGACAGTTTTGGCCAAGACGGTCCATGTGCTCCTTCTCATAGTCCAGATTCTGGGAAGCAATATCAGCCATGGCATATAATATATTCTTTTTCTCCAGCTCCATCTGTTTTAACTGTTCACTGACGGAAACCTGAAGCCTCCTGTTCATTTCCATAAGCTCATTCTTTGCTTCATGTAGGCGAAGATGGACGCCTACCCGCGCCTGCACCACCTTGGGAATAAAAGGCTTTGTAATATAATCCTCGCCTCCTAATGAAAATCCCTCCATAATATCTTTCGGATCGTCAAATGCAGAAATGAACACGATGGGAATATTCTTTGTTTCTTCATTCCCTTTCAAAATCCTGCATAACTCATATCCGTCCATTCCCGGCATGGAAATATCCGTCAGAACCAGCTGCGGAAGGCATTGCTTTACCAGCTCTAAAGCCTCTTCCCCGCTTTCAGCCAAAACAGGCTGTTCTCCCATATTTTTTATGATTTCTTCCAGAATAATCCTGTTGGTTTCCACATCGTCCACCACGAGAATCTTCGCTTTTCCTGTATCCTTATCCTCATAAGCCATGCGACACTTCTCCTTCCGACTGCAGGAAATTGTTCAGTTCTTCAAACTCTGCGGTTACTTTCTCATAATTTTCCTTCTGAATTGCCATCTTCAGCTTTAAGGCTGCCCGCTTAACCTCTCTGGGCGCTTCTTCCGTCAATTGTCTGACGGTTTCCATAAACATCTCCGCCTTTTCCCAATTTTCCATTTCCACACTGAGAATCAGCTTGGAAAGGTTTTTCTTAAGGTTCTCACGGTTTTCCGGCGTACCATACTTTCTGATATTTTCCGGATTCTCTCCATTCTCCCCTGTAGTATGCAGCATGGCCCCCATAGCAGAAGAAACTCCTTTTCCATCATCCTGCTGCCAGGCAGTCTCCCCGTCTTCACAGGCGCCTACCCATATGGAAAAAGAAAAGGTACTTCCTTTATTTTTTTCGCTTTCCACCTCGATTTGTCCGCCCATCAGCTCCGCAAGCTGCTTGCAAATATTCAGTCCAAGACCAGTACCGCCGTATTTTCTGGAAATGGATGCATCCACCTGGGAAAAGCTTTGAAACAATTTATCCCTGTCCCCTTTATCGATTCCGATTCCTGTATCCGATACGATAAAAAACAGCTCCATCCTGTCATTTACCTGTGCTGTCCTGACTGCCTCTAAAGTAATCTTGCCCCACGAGGTGAACTTCTGGGCATTGGATAAAAGATTGTTCAGAATCTGTACAATCCTAAGCTCATCTCCTATCACATACTCCGGTATCTGGGGAGACACTGTCATAAAAAAACCAAGACCTTTTTCGGTAATCCTATTGATATGATTTGCCCTTACATAATCCAGCATATTCCTGAAATGGAATCTGCGTGGCTCCAAAGTAAATTTGCCCGCTTCCAGCTTGGAAAAATCCAGAATATTATTGATTATCTTATTCATGTCGTTGCAGCAACGTTCCACCAGACGCAGTGACTTTTCCGTTTCTTCGTCCGTTCCCCGCTCAAGCAGTTCCCTTATATTTCCAAGCACCCCGTTTACCGGTGTGCGAAGCTCATGGGTCACATTGGCAACAAACTCTGACTTTACTTTCATTGCCTGTTTGGCTTCCTGCTTTATTCTGTCTATTTCCCTGCTTAAGAACTCCTTTTCCAATATATCATTGGCCATGCATATGTACATGCCAAAATCAGCAGCATCCTGTACAAGCCTTGCCTCCACCGGGAAACAGGTGAGATTTTTCCGATATGCCACAAGGTTTTGCAGTTCATTGCCAAAAGTGCAGTCCGTCTCAAACCCCTTCTCCACAGCACGGAAAGCATTAGGGAACACATCGCTGATATGCCTTTTGCATAAATCGTTATCATATCCTAACTTTTGCCTTGCCGCTGCATTTGCATAAGAAATCTTTCCTGCATGGTCAAATACCAGAATCATTTCCAGGGCTTCTTCTATGGGAAATATGCTCTCTTCCCTTTGTTCCATCCTATCCCTCCTTGAACACAGCCAAAAAACGGGCAGCAAAAAATAAACTTTTGCTGCCTGCTATCCATTCATCAAGAAAAGCTGAACATTTTAATGACTTCTACAATGTTAAAGAAATCCTCCTTGGCAAGCGCAAAACACTCCATTACATCCGGCGAAAACTGCCCACACTCGCCATTCATGATCATATCATAAGCTATGTTATTAGCATATGCACTTTTATACACCCTGGGGCTTACCAACGCATCATAAACATCTGCAATAGCGACAATATGCGCGCTAATTGGTATCTCCTCTCCAATTAAATGATCCGGGTATCCGTTGCCATCCCATCTTTCGTGATGATGGCGGCAGATTTCATAGCAGTACTTATAAAATTCATCTGTCTGGTTTTCACGGAATTTTTCCAGAACATCGCATCCAATCGTGGTATGGGTCTTCATAATTTCAAACTCTTCCGGAGTCAAACGTCCGGGTTTTAAAAGTATGGCATCCGGAATGCCTATATTTCCAATATCATGTAAAGCTGCCGCTCTGGAAATTGCATCAACCTGTACAGGCGTCAGTCCATATTTCGGGAAATACTTCATAAGGTATTTCAGCAAAATCCTGGTAAAATACTTAATACGCCTTATGTGTTCTCCCGTCTCAAGGCTTCTAAATTCCACAACAGAGCTCAGTGCATCAATCATAAATTCGTTGCTTTCACGAATCTGTTTCTCTTGCGCCCGGATTTCCTCTTCCTGTTCCTTAAGCCGCTCCTGCATATGTTGCTTGTTCTGATACAGCTCAATAACATTCTTTCCTCTGCGCTTTACAATATGGGGATAAAAGGGCTTATGCATAACATCAGCTACGCCATAGGAATATGCCTGATCATCTGTATCTATGACTGTTTCACTGGTAATCAGTATTACGGGAATCTTTTCCAACAGGTCATGCTTCTGCATATATTCCAATACCCCGAAACCATTCATAAGGGGCATTACCACATCCAGCAACACCAGCACGATGTCAGGTTCTTTCTCCAGCCTGGCAATTGCTTCCTCTCCGTTTCCCGCTTCAATGATTTCATACTCATCCTGAAACACGCCTTTTAGAATCACTCGATTTACTTCTTCATCATCAACAATTAAAATCTGCTGTTTATTCATCCTATCTCCTTATCCAATCGGTAATTTCCTTTATCAATTAAATTACCATCTTTCAATGTAATTGTCAATCCATTTCTGGCAACGTTTATGGCTTATTGAGCCTTGTTTTCCCTGATAATTGTTTGGAAACGGCTGTAAACCTCTTCTAACTGCTCCCTGCATTTCTTTAACGTTTCCACGTCCACTTCTTCGGGCTGCTTATTCCGCAAAAGCTCTGTAATCTTTGCCGCCTGGGCATTAATCGGGTCAAGCCCCAGATTGGCTGTAACGCCCTTTAATGCATGGGCACTGTTAAAGGCTCCTTCAAAATCATCCTTTTCTATATTTTCCACAAGCGCTTCATAATTTTTGTCTTCCAGAAATTTCATAATGAATTTCATGTACAGGGTTTCATTTCCCATAAACCTGTCCAGAGTCGTATCTATATTGGCTCCGTTTTCTTCCATCTGCTTCCTGAATTTCTCGTCCATATCCTATTCCTCTTTCCCGTTTACCTTTTATTGCATCAGGTACTGTTTTTAAACACTTCTATATTATCATATCCTAATTCTTATCGTCAACTGTCACACAAAAAAAGACAGTACGAAAAGCTGCCTGCTGCATCTGTTCATACTGTCATATGAAATATATATTTTCATCTTTTACACAGTTATCAGTATACACACTTTTCCAAAAAACAAAACCCCTATTCCATGAACAGGCATTTTTCCGCCTAAACGGGCATTTTTTGTTTGAGGGGGCCCAATCGCAGGTCAATCCTTCATGGATTATTTACACACGTTTTCGGGCTGTCCTTCCAAATATGCATATACATTTTGGAATACGATTTTTGCCCTTCTTTCCATGGATTCCTCTGAAATAAATGCCTGATGAGGTGTAAGCAGTGTATTTTTTGCATGTAAAAGAGGGTACTCCTTTGGAATAGGCGGCTCCATATCAAATACGTCCACACAGGCAAATCCCAGTTCATCATCATTCAATGCTTTTGCCAATGCTTCATTATCCACAATCAGCCCTCTTGCACAGTTAATAAAAACAGCATCCTTTCTCATCAGTTGAATCTGTTTACTTCCGATGAATCCTTTTGTCTGTGAATTTAAGGGCAGGTTTAAAGATATGATATGGCTTTCTTTTAAAAGCTCCTCCAATGTCCTGTATTCAATTCCGGCATCCAATGCTTCTCTAGACTGACTGCGGTTATAGGCAATGACCTTTGCCCCAAATGCCAAAAAAAGCTTTGCGGCTTTCAAACCGATTCTTCCAAGTCCGATAATCCCCACAGTCTTCCCGCAAATTTCCCTGCCGCCAATACCTGCGTTTGTTCCGCCTTTTCTTACACTTTCATTGGCTTTTGCCACATTTCTAAGTCCGTCTACGGCAAAGCCTATGATCAGCTCTGCTACAGTCTGATCCGAATATCCTGCCGCATTGCAAATCATAATATTTTTTTCCCTGCATGCCCTGATTCCAATATGGTCAATTCCCGTAAAGGCAACGGACATCATTTTCAGCTTATCCGTTTTTTCTATTACGGCAGCCGGATAGGGATTATTGGCTATCATGACTATATCACTGTCGGCAGAACGTTTTAAAAGTTCCTTCTCGTCGGTAGTTTTTGTACCATAATAAACAAATTCATGTCCCTTTTCCACCAACCCTTCTGCCAGAGAATCTATCACCCTTTTATCTACGCCAATAGGTTCCAATAAACTAATCTTCATGTTTTTCTTTCCTTTCGCCTTTATTCAAACTATATAAATCATCTAATACGTGCCAATATTCAGATAATTCATCCGCTCACTCATTTGCCAGTTCCAGCAACACCTGCGCCAGCACATCCGTGCCTGCTGCCAGAGCTGCATAATCCGTCCATTCCTCAGGACTGTGGCTGATACCGTTTTTACTTGGTACAAACAACATGGCTGCCTTTGTAAACCTCCCTACGAACAAAGTATCATGATATGGTCCGCTGATCTGGAAACTAAAAGGCAGTTTCTTTTCTTCACATATTTTTTGCAGCCTTGCAACAATTTCCTCATCACAGGTCAGAGGGATATCATTATTTTCTTCTGTTATGGCAACTTTCACCTGTCGTTTCCCTGCTATCTTTTCTACGCCTTCCTTCCATGCTGCAATTAACTCCTGCTTGGTTTCCATGTTACAGTCTCTTATATCCGCGGAAAAGCGCACAAGCCCCGGTATAACATTAATTGCTCCCGGTATGACCTCCACCTGACCCACTGTAGCGGTATTGTACTCACTTCTGCATTCTTTTGCCAGCTTTTCCAACAGAAGCGCCATTTCACAGCTTGCGGCATATGCATCTCTCCGGTCCGTCATGTCCGTACCTCCTGCATGTGACTGGCAGCCTGTTACCAGAACTGTGTAATTAGAAGGAGCGCATATCTTTTTTACGATTCCTATAGTCTCTCCGCCTTTCTCCAGCCGGTTGTTCTGTTCCACATGAAGCTCCACTGCCGCATGTACTTCCCCCTGCTGTTTTCTCAATGCCGGGAATTCCGTTAAATCATATTTTAATTCCGTTAACACCTGAATCAGACTTTTTCCTTCTGAATCATACAGATTTTCAGCATCTTCAAGCTTCAGTTCTCCTGCCATTGCACGGCTTCCAAGACAGCTTAATCCAAATCTGGTGGGTTCTTCGGACGTATATACCACTACTGCCAGATTTCTTTTATGAGGCGCCCCGCTTTCTTTTATCAGACGAAGCGCCTCCATCCCGCATACAACACCTGCCATACCGTCAAACTTTCCTGCATTCGGTACCGTGTCAATATGTGAGCCTGTCCAAACCGGCGCCATTGCCGGCTGGCTGCCTTTTAACACTGCAAATATATTTCCTATCCCATCCTCTGTTACCTGCAATCCAAGCTTTTCCATCTCTTCTTTTACATATACACGGTTTTTAAGCTCCGGTTCTGTAAAAAGAATTCTTGTTGTTCCAAATTCCGGAGTGGAATTAAAAGCATTCATTCCGTCTATCCAGTTTTCTATCCTTTTTTCATCTGCATGTTCCAGCATCCTCTTCCTCCATCTGCCTTATGGTCCGTTTCCTTTTCCCTTGTGCCAGGAACAAACTGCTACAAAATAACATCCCTGTTACAATCCTTGGAGTAAATATATGCAAAAGGCTCCCTTCCTACTCCATAAGCACATTGCGGGCAATAGGGACCAAACCACATAAAATCTTCCTTTTTAATTCCGAGCCAAGTATCATCCATAAGGTACATGCCTTCACCGCTTAAAATATATGCACCATGCTCCTGTACATGGGTTTCCACAAAGGGATGACATCCCCCCGGTTCAAAGGAAAGAATATGCATATTCATGTCAAACGCCACATCATCCACAGGAAGGAAATCTTTAATATGTACATTGCTCATTTCATCATATATACGGAAGGGTACCTCCTCAATATTGCCGGTTACCACATAAGGCTTTAAATCCTTATAAGGAATAAATACCTGTTTATACAATAAAATTTTTGCCTGAAAGCTGACAGCCTGAAAGCCAAGTCCTGTCCCTGCCGGTGCAAATGCATAACCGCCGTTTTTCATGGCATAAGTTTTCCCTTCA
>CANCYR010000065.1 GCA_947382355.1 uncultured Lachnospiraceae bacterium | reverse complement strand
ACCACGTTTCCAAGCATATCATATTCATAAGCCGTAAGCTCGTAGGATGCTTCCCTGGTTTCTTCTTCATAGGTTATGGGAACCCGCTTTTCCAAAAGCCATCCGGCTTTGTTGTACAGGTAGATTGTCCCGATACGTTCTGCATCGTTATTTCCGGTTTCCATTCCTTTTGCATCAATTTCTTTTACAATATTTCCCTTCAGGTCATACACATATCTTTTTTCCACTATTCCATAAGGGTTTGTAACGGAAACCAGGCGGTTCATGCAGTCATACCCATAAGTATACCCTGCTCCGTCATCTGTTTCTTCCCGGTATTCCTCCGGTTCCACTCTTTTGATTAAATTGCCGCAGGCATCGTACCACATTCTTACGATGCCTCCATCCGGGTAAAGGATTCTGGTGCAGTTGCCATCAGCATCATAATCATATACAATTCCTTCTCCGTCTTTGGTATCCCTGCTGTATGTATTGGGATGAACTTCCTTTTGGATATTACCTGCCTTGTCCCTGCAGACTGCCTGAATGTTCCCCAAAGCATCTTCTTTTTTTACCAGACGGTCAAAAGCATCATACTCATAGCTTATGGTTACCTGCTGGCTGTCCGGGGTACAGTCATTTGGTCCATGGAAACGAATCAGATTTCCAAGGTTATCATAGGAATATCTTTTTATAATGTTCCCATTCCATATTTCTTCCATGCAAAGATCCATGCTGTTGTAACCATAGGCTGTGGTTCCATAAATATTATGTACTTCCATGTTCCTGCCTGCCCTGTCATAAACAAAACGGGTATATTCCCCTTCCGCCCCAATGATTTCAGCAGGCAAGTTAAAGCCGGTTTCATAAGTTCTTTTGGTGGTATTTCCCAGGGCATCGGTTGTTTTTAAAAGTCGCCCGTATCTGTCATGCTCATAACCTGTTTCCTGCCACTGGTTTTCCTTTAGCTTTACTTTTTTTCTGCTTAGATTTCCGTATCTGTCATACTCATAGTAAATTTCTTTTCCATCATTGTCTTTTTCCCACAGAGGGTTTCCATGACTGTCATACTGCCATTCCGTTATCAGACCGTTTGGCTGAGTCTCCCGAATCAGATTCCCCTGTTTGGAATAGGTGTACCAGCTTTCCGCCCCTCTGCGGTCACGGCGGTAAACCACATGTTCTGATGCATCATATCCGGTTTCCTCCCAGGTTCCGTCACTGTATGTTGTTTTCACCGGAAATCTGGCTCCATTATATTCATAAGTTGTGGAAGAATTATCAGAGCTTCTGAGAAAGACATTTTTTCGTTCCTTGTCATTGTAAATCTGGATATACTCCTCACCATTTATCAATGTCTGATGGATTACCCTTCCTTTTCTGTCATATTCATTGGTCACATAGGTAATTCCATTCTGATCGGTAATGGAGCTTATGTATCCTTCCGGCGTATAAGCATAACGGATACTGCCGCAGTCTGCAAAGGTCACCTGAGTCAACAGTTCTCCTTCATAACCATAGCGGATGACTTTTCCCAAAGTATCTGTCACCGTCTGCACTTTTCCGTTTTCATAGCCAAACTTTAAATACTGTCCGCCGCTTAAGGAAATCTGCTCTAAATTTTCTCCCTGATAGGTAAGAATCACCTGATTTCCAAAACGGTCCCTGCGTTCTGTAAGCTTTCCCTGCCTGTTATAACGGTAAAGTCTTCTCTCCTTTGTGTCTTTTACCTCATACCCTTCTTCTGTTTTCTTTAACAGGTAATTTATGTTTCCGGGTTTCTTATTTTCATAAACAGTTCCGGTTTCTTCCTTTTTCTCTGCAAATGTTTCCAAATGCATATCTTCCATCTGCAATACAATTTCTTGGCCCAAATCTTCTATGCAGGTTTCCATGTTAAACATCCACTTGCTTCCCAGCATTTTGTCTTTATTAGTATAAACAGACTCATAAATCCTTTTTAAATCAAAGGGTTCCAGTATGTCATATAAACTGCTGTCTATATGGGTAACGCTCATACTTCCGGTCACCACATCGATAGGATCCCCTTCACATTGCTTTGTTCCATTACCATTCCCTTCCGTATTATTATTATTTGATTTTGTCCCATTATCCGGCCCCTGGGATTTCTTCCCCGCCTGATTCTTTTTATACCGTTTGTACGCAGAAGCCAGTTGTATCTTTCCCTGAATGGAGCTTAGCAGCAGACTGGCATCCTCCGCATTATGGAAAGGATCAAATTCGCCGGAGACAATCCTTTTCAAAATTTCAAAATCCGTCTTGACAGACCTGAGTACTCCTAACCCCATAGTAATCAGCTCCACCGTTTTTACTACTTTTTTTCCAATATCATATATTTTCTCAAAGTTTTTAATTCCTTTGATGGCTTTGGTTGCCGTTTTTGCCACCTTTTGAGCGGTCTTACCCATTTTCCCGGCAGTGGCTGCGCTTCCCACAAGCGGTACCATTCCCACCAAAGACAGTCCAAAGCCCACATAATCTCCTCTTGCCAGGGAAATCAGGCCGCTGGCTAAGTCCGCCACCTGACTTACAATGGGGATTTCTGTCATTCCGATAATATCAAGTCCCATCTGCAGAATATCGGCTCCCACCTCAAACCAGTCCTGATACTCGTCTTCTATATGCTCATAACCGCTTTCCTTCACAAAGCCTTCCCACACATACCTGGGTGTTTTTACATTTATTTCCTCATTGTCAATGAAAATGCTGCTTTCTCCTGTTTCTAAGTCAATTTCTTCCGCCGCATATAGGTAAAGATTTCCTTCCGCCTGTGCTTTTTCTGCCGAAAGTATCAGGTCTTCTTTCCCGTCTATGATAATATCCTTATCGCTGTGAATCTTGATTCCTTCTGTCAGGTCAAAGGAAATCCGGGAATATTTACTTCCGCCTCTGTCAGCTTCCTCCCTGCCTGCTACAAGCTCCATGTCTTCTTTTCCAAACCGTATCATTTTATCCTGACTGGTAAGACGTCTGACGCTATAATCAGAAAAATCGCTGTTGCCCGTATTTTCATGAATGCTGCCAAGGCAGACGCTGCTTCCCTCACTGTCATAATAGCAGAATACCTTGTCTCCCTCATCCGGCATACAGTAAAAGTAGTTATTCATGGTATTTTCATATGGCATCCACATAGCCTGTGCTTTTGCCTGACTTTCATCCGCCTGAAAATGCACTTTTACATTGGTTCCTTCTACTGCCAGCACTTTTCCCGTCAGTATGGCGGAAAATTTCCCTCTGCCTGTGCTTCGCAGCTTATAAGGCACTTTCTCAGCTTCCTTCCGCTTAATGGTAAGCAGGTTAAGGAGCAGTCCGCTTCTGTTGATAATGCGGCTTTCCTGTACGATTAAGTTCCCCACCAGATACCCTGCACTGATAGTAAGCTCAGGCACTGCAACGGTTTCTTGTAAGAATTCATAGCTTCCGCTGAATTCTTCCGGATGGTTCTGCTCCGTTTTCTCATATTCCTCTATGTTTTTTTCCACAGAAACGGGAACAGCCTCAGAAACAGACGGGCAGCTTCCTGTTCCAAGACTGCCCATAACAAGAAACGGCCTGGGTGCAGTCATGTTATCATACAGGTTCATTCCCTCTTTATTGGCAAGCCTTTGTAAAAATGCCCAGTCCGTTTCCCCGTCCTGCATTTCTATTTGAGGCAGCGGCACGTTCTTCTCTGGCTGAATGACAGCGCCATATTCACTCCCCACATCATCCGCAACGGTCTGCAGGTCTTTTGCCGGGTCCTGAAAGGTTCTGCGTTTCTTTTTCTTATCCATAAGATATCCTCTGGAATAAGCCTTCAGCTCCAGTTCCATATAGCCGCTTGTGCATGCAGCGCCGGAGGATACACAAATACCGGAAAACAGCAGACTTCCGTCCTCCAGATAAAGGTTCATTTCCTGATTATTTAACGCTCCCATCCGGGACATGCTAAGAGCGGAATCCAGCATAATCCTTACCTTTGCAGCAGCATAACGATTCCTTTTGGAATGAATGGATATATCCAGTATATGTCCTGTAATTCCGGCAAGAGAAAGGTGCACTCTGCCAATGTCCTGATAATTTCCTGTATTATTCACCTTTTCACTTCCTTTCTTAGTAACAGTTCAGTCCTCCGTTTAGCGTTTTTATCAGAGCGGGAGCGGGGCGACGTAGAAACATTTTCTGTCGGCAGCCGTTCCCGATTCCTGCGGGGGAAACTGAGGGCTGAACTGTTACCTTTCTTATTGTTCTTCTATTATTTCTATACTTTCTAATATCTCATAAGCCAGTTTCTTTTTCTTTTCCGCTTCTTTTGCAGGCATACTGATATTAAGCAGCAACAGCCTGTCCTCCATGGAGGCGTAAACAAACAGATTGAAAACTCCACCGTCCATTCCTTTGCTTACCGCCTCCAAAACTGCAAGCTTTTTCTCTCCCAGGGAAATGATTTTCTTTCCAAAAACAGTTACGCCTGCTCCGTTTTTCTCCAGGAATTTAGCTGCAAATCCGGCGGCTCCGGCCACTCCTGTTTCTTTCAGCGGTGTTATGGTATGGTGAAAGCTTACGGAAACTCCCGCATTTAAGGAAACATAGGAATGCTGCGGCGGATTGCCGTGGGGGTGAGTTGCCCGGATTCCTTCTTCTGTTAATGCTTCTGCATCTTCCGGAAGGTTTATTTTCAGCTTTCCTTCATACAATTTTGTTTCTTTTAACAACACTTCCCCGGAAGGTTTTATTTCTTCTTCTGAATTTTCCTCCCCTTTCATTTCCTCTGTTTTTCTTCCAATCCGCTGCTTTAAGATTTCTTCATCTGCGTAGTTCATTCTGTTTCTTCTCCTTTCTCAATTACAATGGATATGATTCCTCCATTTGCGCATACCAGCTTGCTTTTTTCTGTAAGTACTCCTTTGCCCTCTAAAATATTGTCATCTTTCACTTCTATCCATTCTGTCAGTATTTTAGGCGTACATTTACATTTCCCGTCTTTTATAAAAAAGTTTTTTATATTTCCCCAGATTTTTTTCTGTAAACCCTGTTTTTCATAATCCATATTGGTTGGGGACTTGCACATGCCAAACTGGGGAATATTATCTCCCGCAATATGGTCCGCCCCATTCATAACAGGATAAGATTCTCCTTCCACAGTCACCTTATATACCCCATGGTCGGTTCCCACATTCAGGTAATTTTCCATACATCCCATATCGCATGTTAATTTTGCATACATTGTTATATATTGCTCACTCATTCCTTCACCTCCGCTTTTTCCAGTCCGATACCATAAAAAGGTCTTCTTAGAAGGCTTTCCGCTGCCTCTAAGGATACAATGATTCTGTTTTCTATCAGTCCCTGAATACGGAATACGGAAGCCTCCGGCATTTTAGATTTATCCAGGACTACCTTGTTTACTGTTCCGTTGGGATTTACTGTCACTTCTTTATGTAAACATGGATATTCCGGAAATTCAGGAACGTAATATAAGGGTTTTAATTCTTCTTTATGGTAAAATCCAAACATCTGTATCGCTTTAAATTTTATATCCGGTTCAAACAGCTGCAGTAATTGTTTCACCTGCCCTGACACCATAAAAACGGGACTGGTAAGGATATCTGTCAGTTCAACTTCTCCTTTATCCTCTATGTATGCCACTGACAGCTCCTTTAAGCTTTCATAAGTGACAATGGAAGAATCTGTATCTGCATAATAGGCACGCAGTCTGATAGGATTTTTTACTTTGGGACTTAACTTCAATAAAAAATATTCCATTTATTTCTCCTCCAATCCGGTACATTCCACATATTCTACAGGTTTATAAAAGCTCCTTAATTCCCCCGGAGTGACGTTTTCCTGTATTTCTTTTACTTCGCAGAAGTCCGTTTCTCTAAAGGAACATTTCAGAAATGTGGCTCCGTAAAATTCACATTGCTTCCAATGTACCTTTTCAAATATACAATTTTGAAATATTGCATCATGAATCCATACATTTTCCATTTCACAGCTTTCAAACTTACAGTTTAGAAACACGCAGCCGGTAAGGTCCATATGGAAAAACTCTTTCTTTTTATACACTTTTTCCGTAAAAGAACGGTACTGCAGAGTTTCTTCTTTGTGCTGGAAAATATCAATTTCCTCCCGCTCTATGACAATTCTCTGCTGCCAGTCCATATATTCTCCAAAAGTCACTATCATGTCCTTTGCTTTTACTATATTTTTATAGACTTCCAGTTCTCTTACGCCCCTTAACAGATATTTCATATAGCAACTTATGAATTTCATATAAACTCTTAACATCTTTCGTTTCAGGACTTCCCCTTCCTCTTCCTTCATTCTTTTTTCTTTTGCATAAGCTTTTAAAGCTTTTTCATATTCCTGCCAGCCCTGAAATATCCATTCGCATTCCATATCATGAATCAGCAATGGTTCTTCCCATATTTTGTCTTTTCCGTAAAACCATACCCTAAGCACAGGTTCTCCGAAATATACCGCTGTGTTTAAAAAGGTAACCGCTATCATCTGCAACGGGATTGGCGTTATTTCTTTCTGGCACCTGTCATATTCCTCCATGCATTTTTCCATATGGAACATCAGCGCTTTTTCGGTTTCCTCGTAATGTTCTTCCATATACCGGGTTGTATTTTGCAATAAATCTCCTGTGATTTTCATTAGTTCCATTTTTTCTGCCCTTTCTGTGTTTTATGGCTGTATTCTGTTTCTAATCCACCATGATTCTCCGTCCGCTCCCCTGCCTTCTTACAGGAGCAGACCTTTCTTCCTTTGCCTTCCCCTGCACTTCTGTAAGCTTTTTGTATATTTCCGCATTACTCCACTCCTGCACCGGTTCCCCCAGCCTTTGGCTTAAATACATTTGAATCGCCTTTCGTTCCAAAGGTTCTCCCCGGTTATTGAATATCTGCTGCACAAATACCATATCCCAGGGATTCGTTATCTCTGATTTCATTAATTCCGCCCCATAGCTTCTTAAGATTTCCGGGGAAAAAGTCGTTTCCTTATAGGCAGCCCATTCGGAATAAATTTGATTTATGGTGTCAAATTCTGTATTGCAGTCTTTAAATTCCCTGTGTTCCGTTCTCAGCCTTGCCCCTTTCTGAAGCCGGAAACGGCAAAGTTCAATGACATTTTCTTTTGCTTCTAAATCTTCTGTAAAAGCAAGGCTTATATTGCGAATATTCCAGGAGCTGTTCTCATATTCCTTATCCACTTCCAGTTTCAAAGCAGTCCATCTGTTTACCGGATAATACGGAATCTCTGCGGGCATTGTAATTAGTATTGGTTCCTGAAAGCAAATTACAATCCCCGGATGAAGTGTAATATGACTGTCTGTAGTCGTCAGGTTACAGCCCTTTAAAATACCTTTTCCATATTCTCTATAGGATAATTTTGCAAAACCAACCGTATACTCTTTCATTTCTTCTAACATTTCTCCGGTCAGAATATTTCCTTCTGTAAATATCGGAATCCGCATTCCCTTTAAATTCATACTTTACCTCCCATATTTAAAAACTCTGCGGGCAATTGCGAAACAGCCCCCAGCCCGGATTTTGTTATGCAAGACAGACAATATCACAAGCAGGGTATTTTGTGGCCGCCGGCACTTAGGTGCCGTACTTTGGCACCTTATGTACCGCTGCGAGCCACATATAGCGAAAGCGTGCCCTGCGGGGATTTTGTCTGTCTTGCATAACAAAATTCGGGCTGGGGGCTGTTTCGCAATTGCCTGTTAAAAAAGCTCTATATAACCTAATTCCATGGTATTTGTTTTCCCAACCACTCCAAAATGCTCCTGCCAGAAAATTCTTAATGTATAATGGAAAGGCAGAAATAAATGCTCGATGAAGGAAATTACCTGTTTTAAACTGCTGTGCTCCTCTTTTCCTGTATAAAAAAGCAGCTTTTCAGGCGTTACTTTATTTTTATATACAACTCCCATGCCGCTGATATGATCCAAAGCTTTGGCAAACAATTCTACGGACTCTCCTACTTTTTCCTGTATGAGTAAGTATCTTCCCGTCAGGTATTTCTGTTCTTCTGTAAGCAGCAGGTAAGCTTTCTTTGCTTCCTGTCCGTATTCCCCCTGACTTAACTGCTGCATCTCTTTTCTTATGTAATATTCTTCCTTTGTCATTCCCGACTTTAAATCCATTTCCATAAGATAATGCATAAAAACATCAAATAAAGTTTCTTTTATCTCAGCTTCCATTCCGTCCGCATTTTCAAAAAGAGGGGTAAATATGGTTTCATAACGGTAAAATCCGTTCACTTCCGTTTCAATTGTATTTTTCAGTGTATTCTTAGAGCATACCGGTATCTGCTCATAATATGGGCTGAATATTTCTGCCTGATGAAAGCGGATATTTTCTTTACTTTTCAGATACATCTCCCACATATTGTCCATTTTCTTATCCTCATACCAATCTTCCAAAGCAGGAAAACTCCCGGTATTCCCGTGCTAATGCAGACACTGCATAACTTAAAACATCCCGGTTTAAGTACCATTCCTTTTCTTTTGGCTCAAATTCTAAAATCATACAGTTTTCCTTGTTTCCGGGAGCAATTTCATCCTCTATAAAACCGTCCATGGAATAGGTTTCTATAATCTTTGGTTTGTCCCCGGTAACTATAATATTTTTCAGGATAAGCCTCTCATCCACTCCAAGGGATTGTATAAATTTACAGATTCCTCCCCGGGTTCTGGTTGGAATATGTCCCATTTCCCTTCTTGTATTATCCATTACAGGCTCTTGAAACCGTATGCTGCTTTCTTTTCCGATTTTATAAAGCTTCCACTTTTTTCCTTTCTCCGCATTACAGGTAATGCATAAATTGCCCTCTTTTTTCCGTATTCCAATGAACTCCTGTTCCTCTTCCGCAACCAGATATTCACAATTTCTCTCCAGCCGGTTTTGATAAATTTCATGTTCATAATGAATCCGGTCAATGCATAACCTTGGAAAACTGTCTGTCTTTGCATAAACGGTATCAACATTCCAAAGAGGAATATAATCATAACAAACAGTTTCTTTATATTCCTGAAAGTCTATGGAAACTTCTGTCACTTCTTCTTCCAGAAAATCATCACCTGCCATCATATAAACATCAAAAAACTTATGTAAATACGGAATACATAAAGTCTGCCATTGAATTTTATTTTGTAAAAAGGTCCGGTACATCTGTCCTGCCCGTTGTATATAGGCAGTACTTCTTTTCAACTGAAAAGCAGCATTATACTCTCCATTTACTGTTTTCACTGTTCCGGGAAATTTTCTTTTGCTTTTTTCCAATCTTTCCAGTTCCAAATAATCAAGCTTTAAAAAGATTTTAAACATAAAATACTCTTTCCCTGCCGCCACGGCTCCTGCCAATTTGATTAAATCGATTTGGGACGGACAGCAGTCTTCCGGAAGCAACGGACGAAAGACTTCCTCTGCCATGTCATATTTTTCTCTGCTTATTACTGCGGTTTTAATTGCTGCCTGTTTTTCTGCCGGATTCTCTTCTTTCATGCGCTGTTCCAGACCACGACAGGCTTCTTCCATATATTCGCACATCGGCAGAAATACCTTGCCCAGAATCTCTCTCAAGGTTTCTCTGTTCCGGAGATTCTCTACTTCCAAAAGCCTTTTTTGAATATAATCTTCCATGGAAAATTTGTCTTTAAATATTTCTTCTCTCATGCCAACCTCTGTGTGCTATATTAAATGTAATACAAAATTTTACTTATATATATTTTTTATACTATATTTTTACAATAATTACAATTATTTTTGACAGATGTTGTATGTAAATGTTATATTGTAACGTAAATAAATTTAGGTTTATTAAAATATATGGTTTCTTTTGATAAGAATCAGGATACGGAAATTTCGCACATATGGAAATGAAGTCAGAAACAGCCGCAATGCCCATAAAGAGTTTGCGGCTGTTTTTCCATTTCTGAAATGTCAAAGATGGGAGTATAACACACTTTTTAGAAATTTGAAAAAGTATGAATCAGAACTATTCCTCCCCCACTGCCTCGCACAGTCTTTCATACAGTTCCCTTGTCTTTTCCTCTTCCTTTGTATTAAAAAATATCACCCTCTCCTCTGTATCCACCTGAATAATCACCGGATATTTCCGATACACGTACATATAGCAGCTTCCAACATCCTCCATGCGGAATTTTCCAAGCAGATACCCATCGGTTGCTCCTCCATTTGTTTTGGACAGCCGTTTATCCGGAAGCCCGGAAAGCAGGGTAACCTTTTCAATTTTCTCCAAAGGGACCTCTAAATTATATCCTCCGGCCGTGAATTTCACACTTTCTTCCCGGATGTCCATAGTATAAGGAACAAAGTCCATCCGCAGCAAGGCTACAGAAAGCCAAACCATGGAAACAACGGTAAAAACGGTAATCCCATACACGATAAGCTTCCCTGCCGGATGTCCCATATTAAATGTAAGATTGGATTCAAAAACCCGGTCAGCCACAAATACTCTTTTGTCCTCCGGATTATTGTAATACATTCCGTTCCAGTATTCATCCTCATCTACCAGAATAGGTGTTTTATCCGCCTTTAATATTTCTCTTTTCCTTTTCTCATAATAAACAAAACAGGAAATCAAAAAGCAAATCTCTATCAGCTGAACAAAGCAGAATAACAATATTCTTTCATTAAAATGACTGGTGTACTGCTCCTTTCCCATTCCCCATTCCATAATGACAAAAGAAATACTGTCTAAATAGGAAAGAATCACCATGCAGCTTCCCATAATATTCCGCTTCAGCCTGCTACATTTCTGGTTAATTTTCGTATCATGGCTGAAAGCCTTATTTTTCCCCTTTGCAAAAAAGGAATAGCACAGAAAAAGCGCAAGCTTTGTAAACAGGGAGGTTGCAAATATCACCCCTGCCATTTCTTCCTGAAAAAACTCTGAAATACTGTCGCTTATATAAACAGGAAGCAGGCAGAGCAATGCGGAAATCAGAAAGTGAATGGAAGAAAGGGGATATCTTCCTGCCAGACTGCTTGCAGCCGTATCAATATATATGGTCCGTGTTTCCCCAACCGTCCAATGATTCTCGCATTTCAACCGATACATCCTGTTATGCTCCTTTTTCAGTATCTGATATGGCAGCCAGTAAAGCAGAACAGCCCATACCATGTAGATAATGAAAAAAACGGAAACATAACCTGCCATTGCCGCATGTACCGGAATGCCTATTAGCAGCAGTATCCCCATACAGCGATTGATTTTCCTTTTATAGCCCTTGGCAATCTCTCTGATATCTTCCCGCTCAAGCACCTGGTCGGGAAGAGTGACTCCTAATAATATCTGCTTTTTTGTTTTTCCTGCCGTAATAAAACAGTAATAAAATGCTCCTGCCAAAGATGCGCTGCTTATTAACATAATAATAAAAAAAATCATATAACCCTCCTCCTTTACGCTGTAGCATATTTTTTATTGTTCCAAAACAATATTTTAATAATTAAGCCCCTGCCGGTTAATCTCCTAAAAAACCAGCCCGCCAAAACCCTGACCCTGTTCTTGTGAACTCAAAGAAGCTGCGTTCATCCGGTCAAACATATCGGCGCAAAGCTTTAAAAATTCTTCTTTTTCATAGCCCTTTAAACAAGCCTGGGCGCTTAAAAGCTCCAGCTCTCCTTCCAGCTTTTCTTTAAATTCTGCTGTAGCCTCTCTTACGGCGCATACCGTTGCCCCTTTTCTTCTGTCTATTTCAATATAGCCTTCTAATTTTAAAATCTGATAGGTCTTATTGACTGTCATGGTGTTCACACCTATATCCTGGGCAAGCTGCCTGACAGTGGGAAGCGCTTCACCCGTTTTTAATTCCCCTTTTCCGATTCCCATCACAATCTGATTGCGCAGCTGCACATAAATAGGCACATCCGTTTTATTTTCCAATCGAATTATCATTCCATCTCCTCCAAATCCTATAACGCAAATAAGTATTATTTGTATTAGTAATAATAATACAAATAATACTTATTGTCAATCCATTTAAATATATTAAAACATCTCCGCCAATCAGCTTTCTTCTTTACATACCTTTTCCCTTTACATGTTTTTCTCTTTATGCCATTTCCCCTGCGTTCTCCTCCATATCCTCTTTGACAGGCACACTTTCGTTCTCTTTCTCCTCCTTATAATTCCGGAAAATAAACAAAAACATCCCAAATGCCATAAGCAAAGAAGCAATATCCGCTACAGGCTGGGCATAAATCAACCCGTTCAGCCCTATGAAATGATTAGCAACAACTAACACCGGCAAAAATACCAGCCCCTGTCTGCTTAATGACAAAATCAGGGAAGGAATTGCTTTTCCCATTGCCTGAAAGCTGAAATTGAAAATAAACATCACTCCAATAAAAGGTCCTGAAATCATCAATGCCCTAAGCATGGTGATACCGGATTCCACCACTGTCCGGTCATCAATGAATGCATTGACAATCTGCTTTGAAAAGAACACGTAAAAAAGCGTTAATATGCTTCCCATTATCACATTGCAGACCATGGAAAACTTCATTGTCTTTTTCATCTTCTTTATATTTCCTGCTCCATAACAATATCCAATCAAAGGCTGTATGCCCATGCCTAGACCTAACTGAAGCATGACCACAAGCATGTTTGCCTTCATGGCAACTCCCATTGCCGCAACCGAAATGTCCCCATAGGAAGCCAGAAAGTTGTTTAATATAATGTTTGCCGTACTCATAAGCACATTGTTGATGGATGCCGGCAACCCAATAGAAAACACATCTTTAAAAATCCTTTCACCCATGGAAAAATTCCGGATGGAAATAGAAAGAATCGTCTTTTTACCGGTAAGATAAATCACATAATAAACAGTGGTGCATATATTTCCTATAATCGTTGCAATAGCTGCACCCGCAACTCCCATACCCATTCCCAGAATCATAACGGGGTCTAAAACGATATTCACAATCGTACCAAGCATCATACCGAACATGGATGCCTTTGCCGCACCCTCGCCACGGACCACATTGCCAAATGCATTGGAAAGCACTACGAAAACCGCCCCGCAGCCGATATACCTTAAATAACTCTCCGCAAACACCTCTGTATTTTCACTGCAGCCGATAAGAGACAAAATAACCGGCATTCCGGCAAGAAACAACACCGTCATAAGCAGCCCTGCTGCAATACAGCCATAAAAACAAAAGCTGCTGACCTTTTTTACCTTTTCAGTTCTTCCTTCCCCTAACAGCCTTGAAATCAAAGTGCTGCCGCCAATGCCAAAAATATTTCCCACAGCCATTAAAAGCAGGAATACCGGAGTTGCCAGAGAAACTGCCGCTACCTGATTGGCATCCTTTGTCCATCCTACAAACAAAGTATCCGCCATATTATAAAATATGGTAACCAGCATGCTAAGCATAGTAGGAAGCGCCAAAGTGGCAACCGCCCTCTTAATAGAATACTTTTCAAATACGTCCTGATTCATTTTTCACTCCTCCTTCATTCATGTAGTACGCTACATATATACCCAAAAAATAAAATGCCCGTAAAGCATTTCATTTTTCCTTATGAAAACTGTCAAATATCTTGCCCAAAAGCCTTCTGAGCTCCGTTTCCTCTTCTTTCGTCAATTCTGATACAAGCCCTTTTTCCATCTCTTCCCTGCGCCAGTACATTTCCTCCAGACTGTCAGCAGCCTTTTTAGTCAGCATAACATTCCGGTATCTTTTATTTTCCGCATCCACAATACACTGTACCATTTCTTTTGCTTCCAACCGCTTCAATATACCGATAACCGTGGAATGCTTTAACTGCAATGCCTCTGAAATATCCTTCTGGGTAACCTTGCCCTTTCTGTTCCTTCCCAGATAATCCAAAACAACAAACTGTGAAAAGGTTAAATCCATGCTTTCCAGATTTTCATTAAAGTGCTTTTTGAATTTTTCGTTTATCAGTTTAAACTGATATCCAAGAGGATATTCTGTTTCCATCAATTGCTCCATTCCCTTATCGGCATTTGAGCAGGCTTGCCTTTGCCATTTGGGATATTTTTCTGTTCTTCCAGCCGGCTTTCTCATGTAGCACGCTACATGTTATTATAGGAATTTTGGGAGTCCGTGTCAAGAGTTTCCTGTCTCATTTGTATTAAATTTGTATTAAAATCACTTTGTATTAAAATCGGACGTTAAAATCCGTATCAGAACTTTTGTTGAAAGCCGGAGGCGAAAAGAA
>CANCYR010000064.1 GCA_947382355.1 uncultured Lachnospiraceae bacterium | reverse complement strand
GAAGACTATTCTATGTTCTGCCAGTTCCTACGTCCTCAAATCCAAAACCCGCAGGTTGAACTGTTACCATTTTAAAAAAGATATTTTAAAAAAGATTTTAATGAAAAGTATTGTACTTTTTGCACAAATTTTATATAATAATATTATATTATTTAGGCAAAATGAAGTGAGAGGGTGCTTATATGAATACAGTTATTACAATTGGAAGGCAATTTGGTTCAGCAGGCAGGGAAATTGGCAATAAGCTTGCAGACGAGCTTGGGATTCCTTTTTATGACAAGGAACTGCTTACAAGGGCTGCAAAGGAGAGCGGGTTTTGTGAAGAAATGATTCATGCCCATGACGAGCGGCCCACAAACAGCTTTTTGTATAATCTGGTAATGGATACTTATTCTTTTGGATACAATTCGGCAGCATTGGTAGATATGCCTATCAGCCAGAAGATTTTTCTTGCACAATATGATGCAATCAAAAAAATAGCCCGGGAGGGAAGCTGTGTTATCGTAGGAAGATGTGCGGATTATGCCCTGGCAGATTATGAAAACGTTTTAAGCATTTTTATTCAGGGCGATATGAATGTTAAGGTAAAGCGTATTATGGAAAAATATGACCTGACGGAATCAAAAGCAAAAGACATGATTTTGAAAAAGGATAAGCAGCGCCAAAGCTATTACAATTATTACAGCTCTAAAAAATGGGGAATGGCAGCAAGCTATGATTTGACTGTGAACAGCTCCGTGTTGGGTGTAGAGGGTACAGTAAAGCTGATTAAGCAGTTTATTCAGGATTTTGAAGAGTTAAAAAAGGATTGAACCAGGTTCAATCCTTTCTTAATTTTACAGCACCGGCGGCTTGTTTTCGGCGTTCTTCCTCTAATGCTGCATAATGCTTTTTGGTTGTATTTACATCCTTATGTCCCAGCACATCGGCTACCAGATAAATATCCCCGGTTTCCCGGTACAGGCTTGTTCCATAGGTGCTCCTTAACTTGTGGGGAGTAATTTTCTTTAAGCTGGTAACACGACCTGCATATTTTTTAACAAGCTTTTCCACACTGCGGACGCCAATCCGCTTGTTCTGCATGGAAAGAAACAACGCATCCTCATGCCCCTCTGATGGAATCATATGCTCCCTCTCATCTAAATATGGCAAAAGAGCCTCCTCCACCTCAGTTCCAAAATATACAACTGCTTCATAGCCGCCCTTCCGGCGTATTTTAATGCCGCCGTTTTTCAAATCCACATCTTTCATATCAAGTCCTACGCATTCCGAAACACGTATGCCGGTGCCTAACAGAAGAGTAAGCAGTGCTAAATCACGTTTTTGTGTTTTATTGTGATACTTTCTTTCACTGGCGGTAAGATTTTCACCTTTTTCCACAGCATCTAACAGGGCAGCCACTTCATCCGGGTCAAGGCGGATAATTTCCTTTTGGTGAAGCTTGGGCATGGGAACAAGCGCTGCTACATTTTTTTCAATCAGCTCACTTGTAAAAAAATAATTGTAAAAGCTTCTTAAGCTGGCAAGCTTTCTGGATTTTCCTCGCTCGTCATTGGTATATTCCTTTCCGTCCTTTATGTAATAAGACAGATATTCCAGATATTCTTCAATATCTTCCCGGGTCAGGGAATCTAAAACAGACAGGGGGAATTTAGAAATGTTTGTATTTTTTAAAGAAGAATTATTCTCCTTTAAAAAGTCAAAAAATATCCGCAAATCCAGCGCATATCCCAATCGTGTCCTGGAGGAGGTATTGTTCTCGATTCCCCGGAAAAACTGCCTGCAGAAAGAGGGGAGTTCAGCCGTTATTTCCCTTAATTTTAATAGATTCGCAATATTCTGCTGGTCGTGGTAATTTTTATTTTCCATAGCTATGCCGTCCTTTTTTCTCTTTTTTTCAGTTATCTATTTCTTACATGGATTCCTGCGATTTGTATCAGGCCAGGATTTCATATTTCCGTTTACGATTGCAGTAAACATTCTTTCTTTTACACCGGGATTTTCTTTCACCAGTTGCTTTAGTAATTGTTTTATATATTCACGTTTCGTATGGCCGTCAGCAGGACAGGGACTTTTAGCTACCGGAAGCTGGTTTTGTTTTACATATCCAAGCACGTCCATTTCATTCACATACATTAAGGGTCTGATAACAGTCAAATCCATCCGGTCAAGATATGTTTTGGGCGAAAACGTATGAAATCTTCCTTCATAAATCAAGGACATCAGCATTGTTTCCACAACATCATCCTTGTGATGGGCATAGGCAACCTTATTGCAGCCAAGCTTTTTGATTTCTTCATTTAAAGCTCCTTTTCTCATTTTTGAACAAAGAGAACAGGGATTAGTTTCCTTTCGTTCCTCAAATACGATTTTGGCAATTTCAGTCTTTACAATGCTGTAAGGCACGTCCAGTTCCTCGCACAGCCGGCTAATACTGTCCAGATTCAGATTGTCAAATCCCAGGTCAACCGTAATGGCATGTATGGTAAAACTTTTGGGATAAAAGCGCATCAGCCCTTTCATGGCGCATAGAAGAGTAAGGCTGTCTTTTCCGCCTGATATGCCGACAGCTATTTTATCTCCCTCATCTATCATTTCATAATCATCTATAGCTCTTCTTGTGTAGCTTAATAATTGCTGTTGTTTCATTATCTATTATAGTATCCTTTCTTTTTTTCGTTATTTATATAGTATCACAGATAATATTCATATACAGATATTATTCAATAAAGGTATTATTCATAAAGGTATTATTCATACAGGTATTATTCATACAGGTATTATTTATATAGCCATTATTTATACAGTAATTATTTATGTAGACATTATTTTATTTGTATAGCCATTTATAGCACATTATTTATAAAATCTATAATGCAGAATTTAAAGATACTTCTTTATTATACATTTTTTTTTAAGAGTTTACAGTAGTTTTTTAATTAGGATTGCTATTTCTTTGACAGTTCTTTATAATGGAGAAGGAACAAATCCTGTTTTAACAATTAAAATATAAACGGAGGCATTATTCATGAAGTATCGTTGGGATAAAAAATATTTATATTGGGGAATTACAGCATTTTTAACGATTTGTGCAAGTATATTGTTTTACTATTTTTTATTTCATGGTACAAATATCAAAACAGCTTTTTCGGGATTGATAAATGTTTTAATGCCCTTTTTGGATGGACTTATTTTAGCATATCTGCTGACGCCGGTAATGAACACATTTGAGAAAAAGCTGTTTTATCCCTTATACAGCCGGTTTGAAATCACAATAGGAAACAAGGAAAAGAAAAGAATACGGACTTTTTCCATTATTCTTACGATGCTTCTTTTTATCTGTGCTTTATATGGATTTTTTTCCATGGTAATCCCGCAGATTATAAAAAGCATTCAGAGCATTGTTTTACAGTTCCCGGTTTATATCAATAATCTGGAATTATGGATAGAACAGACTCTTGCCAATAATACAAAGGTAGAAATCTTTGTAACGGACTGGATTACCAAATATTCAGGAGAAGTGGAAGACTGGCTGAATCAAAAGGTAATGCCTCAGGTAAATGTAGTAATCAAAGAAATTTCCCTTAGTGTAATAGGCGTTGCAAAATTTCTTTGGAATTTTATTTTAGGATTCATTATTTCCATATATGTGCTTGGAAGCAAAGAATTATTTGCCGGACAGAGTAAAAAAATAGTATATGCCATGTTAAATGAAGAAAATGCCAATAATTTTATACAGGACGTCCGGTTTGTAGACCGTACTTTTGGTGGGTTTATTATTGGTAAAATCATAGATTCCATTATTATCGGAATATTATGCTTTTTTGGAATGGCGCTTCTTCAGTTCCCATATCCGGCTCTTATCAGCGTAATCGTAGGCATTACAAATGTTATTCCTTTTTTTGGACCTTATTTGGGCGCCATACCGAGCGCAATACTGATCTTAATGGTAAATCCGGCCCAGACAATTTATTTCCTTATCTTTATCTTGGTATTGCAACAGCTTGACGGAAATGTTATCGGACCAAAGATTCTTGGAAATTCCACCGGATTATCCTCTTTTTGGGTTATTTTCTCCATTACCATATTTGGCGGATTTTTCGGAATCCTGGGAATGGCAGTAGGAGTTCCCACCTTTGCAGTTATCTATGCCGCTTTAAAGAGATATATCAATAAGCTTTTAACAAGGAAAAAGCTGCCTACGAATACAAAGGAATACTTATTTGTGGAAGAAATAAAAGACCAGGAATTTATTTTCTTCTCAGAAGATTCCGCCACAAGGAGCGACGGAAAGCATAAGCTGTCTACAGAAACGAAAGCAGCCAAAGATAGTTTAAATAAGAAGAAATAACATTTTTAATATCATATAATGGAGAAAAGATAAAAATGAAGTTTGTAATACAGCGTGTGAATCATGCATCAGTATCAGTTCAAAATACTATGATAGGAAGTATTCAAAAAGGCTTTCTTGTTCTAGTAGGGATATCCGATGAGGATACAGAAGAAATTGCAGATAAAATGCTAAGCAAATTATTAAATTTGAGGATTTTTGAGGACCAACAGGGAAAAACCAATTTATCCTTAAAAGATGTGAACGGCGGGCTTTTAATTGTATCGCAGTTTACACTGTATGCGGACTGCCGCAAAGGAAACCGGCCATCCTTTATCCATGCAGGCGCACCGGAAAAGGCGAATTATTTATATGAATATTTATTAAAAAAAGCTGAAGAAAGCTGTTCAATTGTTGAAAGGGGTGAATTTGGCGCAGATATGAAAGTTGACCTTCAAAATGATGGCCCCTTTACAATAATACTGGATTCGGAAATTTTTGCATAAACTATTCGTTAAACTTTTCTTTTGCGAATAGTTATATCTGTCTGACAAATAATCTTTTAATCAGGCAAATCATAAGTGTCAAATAAAAATTTAAATGCTATTTTTCAGGAGTAAATGCAACCTTATCTAAAGGTGTTGCATTTACTCCTGTATTTTTTATAATTATATAAAGTTTAATATGGTTATGTGCTGCGTTTTAGAAAGGAGAAAAAATGAAAACAAAACCAGCAAATAATCAGAAAGCCTTCCAGCATTTATCATTATCAGAACGTATCATAATTGAACAATCTTTAAATGACAATCTTTCAATCAGGCAAATTGCATTAAAACTTGACAAAAATGCTTCATCAATAAGCCGTGAAATAAAGAAAAGACGATGTTATAAAGGACGAAGGAGCCCCAAAACATATCCTAAATGCACGAAATACTCTGAATGTACTAAAAAAGGATTATGTCATGATATACGATGCTATAAATATCAATGCAGGTCATGTGTGGAATGCAAAAAGGTATGTCCGGAATATGACCCTGGCATATGTCCCAAATTGGCACAGGCTCCTTATGTTTGCAATGGATGTGACAAACTAAGAGTATGCACATATGAACAGCTGATTTACGTAGCACAATATGCAGATGACGTATACCACAATATTCTTTCAGGATGCAGAGAGGGAATTAATCAAACACCCGAAAAATTACAGGAAATCGACCAGCTGATTTCTCCTTTAATTAAACAAGGACAATCTATTGCGCATATTTATGCTACCCATGCTGAAGAATTAGACTGCTCTCGCACTACTCTATACTCTTATATTGAGAAGAACGTCCTATCAGTCAGGAATATCGATCTGCCTCGAAAAGTAAAATACAAACCCAGAAAATCACCAACAAAATATACGGAACTGGCAAACTCTAGTTTTCGTATAGGTCGTACATATGAAGATTTTTGCAAATTTGTTGCAAGAAATCCTAATATGCCTGTTGTTGAAATGGATACTGTGATTGGCAGAAAAGAAAGCCACAAAGTGCTGCTTACTCTTCTGTTCCGCAACTGCTCTCTTATGCTGATTATTTTATTACCTAACAAATCACAGGAAGCTGTTATTGCTGCCTTAAACTGGTTATGTGAAAGAATGGGCATTGAACACTTTAAGCGGCTGTTTCCCGTTATTCTGACAGACAACGGCTCAGAGTTTCAGTTTCCTGAAGCAATTGAATCAGACATAAATGGGGAACAAAAAACACATGTATTTTACTGTCACCCTAATTGTTCCTGGGAAAAAGGGATGATTGAGAAGAATCATGAATTTATAAGATATGTTCTTCCTAAAGGAACATCATTTGATACATTCACACAGGAGGACATAACGGTTATGGCTAACCATATCAATAGCTACGCACGGGATAGTTTAAATGGCTGCACCCCATATAAAATATCCCGTTATATTTTAGACAACGCTATTCATGAGGTTATGGCTCTTGAAGAAATCCAGCCGGATGATGTTATTCTAAAACCGTCACTACTGAAAAAATAAGATGATTTGATAAAATGCAACACATGGCCTTAATAATTCAGACATGTTGCATTTGTTCTTAAAATAATATAGCACATGTCTATTTGGTATGCAATTTTTAATTTACATAACACAAAATAGAGATAAAAAAATAAGTCCCATGACAATATCTTGGATGCATGGCATGTATTGTATTTAGTCATGGAACTTTTTGTTAATTATTGGATGATATGAAAAACAGAAGGACAGGTTGCCATGCTTCCCGTCCTTCTGTCTATCTGCTCTATTTCTTTGCTTTTATCTAACTATCTGCTTATTTCCTTACCTTTATCTTAATCGTCTTATTACAGCCGTTTTTTGCAAAGACATATACGGTGCAGCTTCCCGTTCCTTTTGCCTTTACCTTTCCGCCTTCCGTTACGGCTGCTACTTTTTGATTGCTACTCATATAGCGGAAATTCTTGGTATGGACTTCTGAGAGCTGCTTTTTTCCACTGCTATACAGAATAGCTTTTGGGCGGAGCGTTACGGTACTGCCTTTTTTCAGCGTATAAGAGGTTTTCTTTACCTGAATGGTTTTAACATTAGTATATGCTGCGCTGTCTTTCCCTGCTATATGAACGGTCAGTGTTTTGGCAAGAGTACTCTTTTTTCCGTTCTTCCACTGCCATGCTACAACATACATTTTAAAATTCTTTGTGGTATCCAGCTTTTTACCGTTTACCTTATTGACGGTAATCTTTGTCTTTTTGCCGCTCTTTACCTGATTCAGTGATTTTGCGCTGAAGCTCTTTCCGCAATACTGCACATATACACTGTAACCGTCAGCACCGGTTACTTTACCCCAGGAGATTTGAAGTTTCTTTCCCGTCTGTACTGCTTTCAGAGCAGAATGAATTTCTATTTTTCTTTCTTCTTTTCCGGCAGCCGTCTCTTTTTCTGGTGGTTCCGGACTTGGTTTGATATCCTCGCCTGCCTCTTTATATACAATTGCATAGGTAGAGAAACAGTCTGTGGCTATGGTAATTTTATCAGCATCGTTATCCAAATCTGCCAGTGTTTCTGCCATGCCTCCATGCATACGGATGATGGCATAGGTTCTTGGTTTTCCGCTGTCTTTACTTTTAAGGCTGTCCGGCACATCAATGACAATCTTTATCTTTTTGCTGGTCTCGGTTATATCCGTGCGGGTTTTCTCTACCAGCTTATACAGGTCGATATTCAGGTACTGCCCGACATTAAAACCATCTGACGCCTGCTCAATTCCCGCCTTATCCAAACTGCTCACAGTATTCCCGGCATCCTGTACTTCGAGAATGATTCGGATATTGCTTCCTTTCTGTAATTGCTGTTTTTCATCGTCTGTCAGAAGCATATCTTCCAGTTCCGCAGTCGGAGTGGAAATGCTGATTGCCGGAGCATTTTTTCCCGGCTTAACCTCCTGCGTAACAGTCCCGGTTTCCTTTTCTGTTCCGGTTGCTGGAAGGATAACCGTCACTTCACCGTACACAGAAGTATATTTCTGTGTACCGTTCTTTTCCTCTGTCGGCTCTACTCTGTCGCCAGCCATCCAAACCGTTGTATCTGTCAGAACAGGAAGCTCTTTTGTCTCCTTATGTTTGCTGTCCTTCGTACATATGCGCTCCGCTGCTCCCCTTTCGGTCTCAGTCGGATTTTTGGTTATTGTCCATGTTCCCCAGTCATGGGTATGGAGTAGCCGGGAAAGGATAACCGTCACTTCACCGTACACGGAAGTATATTTCTGTGAACCGTCCTTTTCCTCTGTCGGCTCTACTCTGTCGCCAGCCATCCAAACCGTTGTATCTGTCAGAACAGGCAGCTCTTTTGTCTCCTTATGCCCATCATTCTCGGTACAAACGCGCTCTGCTGTTCCCTTTTCGGCCTCAGTCGGGTTTTTCGTTATCTTCCATGTGACATAAGTGTGCTCGCCGTAGCCGTTTTTCTGATTGTTGCTGGTGGCTGGGCAGTCGGCGGCAGTACACTCGTGCCAATGATGGGTGGCATTAGTTGTCCATGCTGAGGCCCAGCTATGGCTGTGCTGTTTACGGATCACCATACCGCCGTTCTCGTACTGATACTCATAATCTGAATCGATAAGGGTAAACTTATTTTCACCACCTTTGATTGCATATGCGCCTATCGTGCTGTCGTACAATCTACTCTCCTGCACCGTCAGGGCATTGCCGGTGTAGCCCGTGGCATCCACCCTGGCGTTATCAAGAGTCGTATTAGCCCCAGTCGATAGCTTCAAATCCACCGTTTTTCCAGTGATGATGGGGTTGCCGGACAGGGTCATGGAGGCATTCGCAGCCATTTCAATTGCACAGGTGCTTCCGCTTGTCACGCTGACGTTATCCGAAATAGTCAATATTTTGTTTCCCCTAATGGCCGCGCTTGCTCCAGTACTCTCTCCGATAATCTGGGCCGAACCGGAAAGCTCTGCCTTTTTGTTGTTGTAAATCGCCGTTTCCCCATCTGCTGCACGAATGGTTCCACCGGACATTTTGAAAATACCCGAGCCGTTATCCAGAGTGCCGTCAATCACCCCGCCTGTCATGGTCAGTGTACCCATGTTTTTGATACGGTTGAGCGTACCACCCACGATAGATACAGCAATACTCTCATCAACACTCCCGCCATTGCCAATAAACATCGCTGTATGGTGACCGCTCGCTGTACTTGTATTTTTGAGTGTTCCGCCATAAATAGTAAACCCTGCGCCTTTCACATACAAAAGACAGCCGGTTGACCCGGAGTCGCCGTTTCTGCTGCCAGTAATTATACCATCGCCGTCGCAATCGCAAAGAGTGAGATTTCTGCCGGAAATTTCGATACATCCCCTAAAAGAGCTGCCTGGACCCAGGTCAATGGTATGTCCATTAAGGCAAATATGGACATCATCAGCGGAAATTAAAATTTTAGATGTCTGTACCGCCGCATCTCCCGTCAGATAGTAATTGCCGGGGATAGTAATGTTGCTGCTGCCGTCCCACTCAATCCATTCTACAGCAGCATGTGTGTCATCCTGCCCCAAACATGCCGCACCACAGATGGGATGGCTATGGGGGAGCAGCATTCTCTGCTGCCCGCGTACTGGCAGGGTGGGCAGTAGTCCCAGCAGCATGACCATGGCAAGAAGCAAACTGAAAGCCCGTTTTTTCATCTTTGTTTTCTTTGCTTTCAAAGGTTTCGGTCCTCTCTTTTTGTAATTCATAGTGATTCCTCCTTTTGGTCTGTCATTTCTTTACTTCTGCATCTGCCGCAACAACAAGAAGAAAAAGACCGTTATCACAAGGTAAATCCTATTTACCCGGGAATAACGGCTTTGTAAGATGCAGTATCATAACCTGGATTAACAGCAGAAAAAGGGCGCACTTTACTCATGGCTTGGCTAACGATTGTATCGTTTCCGCTCATTTCCTGTCAATTTCTTTTTCAATATTTTCGTCACTGAAAATTTCAATCTAGCCAGGTTATCTTAGATTATCTTAGGTTGTCTGTTATTTCTTTTTCATTATAGTATAAAAAGCTGTTTTTATCTGCTTTTTGGGAAAATCCGCACTTTTTTGGGTACAAATTGCATCTCTGCCTATTTTTATTGCCCTGTCAGACCAATTAAGGCTATTTTTTGAGAATTGCTCTATTCTATTACGGCGGATTATTATGCGGCTCGTTGTATCAGTTTTCCCCACTATAACATAGAAACACACAGGAAAGCGGCTTTGGTATTTCATTTCATCGGAACTCACTGGAATAATAAGGGATGATTAAATATTGTCCGCTTATTAAAATATCATCGGACAAATTATTTGTTCTTTTAATTTCCTCTATATAAGCTTGCTTGGATGGAAAATGTTCATCCTGGTTTTTTTCAGCAAGACTCCAGAGAGAATCCCCATCCTGAATCAGAATGCTTGTATAATATTTATAACAGGCGTCTTTTGAAGAGGCAGATGCCTTTGCAGAAAAACTGAAAAATATCATGCCAATGATAAATACTGGCAATATACTAAATAACAGAATGGCTCCTTTTCTTTTTAATTCCTGCTGTCTCTTTCTTCTATTGTTGCGTATTCTTTTCTCTGACATGTTCATTCACTCCAATCTGTTATCAATTATTATCCCGTTACCAATCTATTTGATTTCTGTATTCTTTATAAACATTAAGATACAAATATGAGCATTTTTATTCAATTTCTGTTTCTCTATATTCTATATAATATAATTATTCTCCATAGTATATCTCTGCAATTTCTTGGAAGCATATGTTTTTGTTTTACGCATTTTACAGAGCTTTAAACTATTGTGAAATTCCATCACTTCGGCAAAACCAAAAACAAAATACAAAAAAGAAATTACATGCAAGAATTCATAAATATTGTTTATAGGAACATTCGTTGGGAACAACTGTTTGCTTTCACATATTATATCGAACAAACTTTCTTGTGTCAACAGAACATAACAAAAAAATCGAACAAATTTTTGGAATATATGTTTGCTTTTCTTAAAATGCTATGTTATACTAGAAACATAAATCAGGTCAGGGAGGAATTTTACATGAAGCAAGGCAAGATTTCAGCAAAGCAGCGAGAAGTTTTAGAATATATTAAAGATTGCATTTTAGAAAAGGGATATCCGCCGGCTGTTCGGGAAATTTGCGAGGCAGTTCATTTAAAGTCCACTTCTTCCGTACATGCCCATTTAGAAACACTGGAGAAAAATGGATATATCCGCAGAGACCCTACTAAGCCCCGTGCTATTGAGATTACAGATGACAGCTTTCAAATGGTGCGCCATGAAATGACAAGTCTGCCTATTGTAGGTACAGTTGCTGCCGGGCAGCCTATTTTGGCTACGGAGAATATTGAAGGCTATTTTCCCCTTCCGGTTGAATTTGTTCCAAAAGGAGCAGAATCCTTTATATTAAAGGTGAAGGGTGAAAGCATGATAAATGCAGGAATTTTTGATGGAGACCAGATTTTCGTAGAATGCACCGGCAATGCCCATGATGGAGATATGGTAGTGGCTCTTGTAGAGGACTCTGCCACTGTAAAGACCTTTTATAAAGAGGATGGTCATATCCGGCTTCAGCCCGAAAATGATACAATGGAGCCTATTATTGTGGAGGACTGCCAAATATTAGGAAAAGTATTTGGTGTCTTTCGTGTCTTCCATTAATAAATTCATATAAAAACAAAACCCCGTTAAAGTTTCATTTTTTTATCTTTAACGGGGTTTTCATATTCAGGACTATTCCCATCTATTTCAGTTCTTCCGGTTCAATTAGCTTTCCATCTCTCCAAATCCGTTCCAGGTCATAAAATAGACGGTTCTCTTTATCAAAAACATGTATGATTACATCCTTATAATCCATCAATATCCAGTTTGCAGTATCATAGCCCTCTACCTGCTTCTGTTCATAACCGAGACGGCCTAATTTCTCTTCTACATTATCAATCATTGCCTGAATCTGGCTTTTATTGGAACCGCTTGCAATAATAAAGTAATCCGCCAAAACAGAAATTTCACTGATGTCAATGACTTTAATATCTTCTGCTTTTTTATCTTCTAATGCTGCAATGGCTGCATTTGCCATGTCTTTTGCTATATTCTGATTCATTGTCTGATTCCCTTTCTTTCTCTTCTTTTTTATGTCTTAGTTCCGCCAATTGCTCCCGATGTCTGCAAAGGGCAGTTACTTGAAATGGTATTATGGTAATACGTTATTGCTATAGAATTCATAGGTTTTCTGGGTCATTGGATCAATATCTGTTTCACGGTCTTTTTTCTTAATATAAGCTAAAGTATTTTTCAATATTAGCAATAGAGCATTATCTAGATTTTGAAAGGCCATGGAACGGGTTGCTTCCAGCCCCGGAATAACTTTTCTATTTGGTTCAATATAATCTGCAACAAAAATAATTTTTTCCAGTAAAGACATATCCGGACGTCCGGTGGTATGATAATAAATAGCATTTAAAATGTCCGAATCCTCTACTTTGAATTTTTTGTTTGCCAAATAGCTGCCAACCTTGGAATGAAGCAGTTCCGGATTTTTTTCTTCTATTTTACTGACAGGAATCCCTGCCTTTTCACAAATGGCTCCTTTTTTCTTCGTACTGAGGCATTTGGCATTGTCATGGAGCAAACCGGCTAAATAAGCCTTGTTTACATCAGCGCTATATCTCATTGCCAGACAGGCTGCTGTATTGGCGACTCCCAGCGTATGGACATACCGCTTCTTTTCCAGAGATTTTCTTAAATATTTATCTATTTCCTGTACGCTATATGCGCTTTCTGCTTTCTGTCCGGATTTTTCCATAGACTTATCCCACTTCCTTACCATTCTCCACATTTTCACGGGAAGATTCTTCATTGCTTCTCATATATATATGATTCTTTTCAATAAATTCCATGATTTTGTCAGGGAGCATGTACCGGACTGACTTCCCTTCCCTTATCTTCTTTCTGATGTCCGTGGAAGAAATATCAATCCGCTTTGTGGGAAGTATTTCTATAGAAGCCTCATATTTGCCTTTTAAATAAGCTATTTGTTTTTCCAATGCTTCCATATCACAGTCGTCCCTTACTGCCGTCAGCAGGGTACAGCTTTTCATCAGTCTGTCCGGATGCTTCCACTTCTCGATTTCCATAAGGGAATCAGCTCCTAAGATAAAATAATAACAGGTATTGGGATGCTTTTCTCTTAAGATTTCCAGTGTTTCGTAAGAGTAGGAATTGCCCTCCCTGTCGATTTCTATAGTGGATAAGGCAAATTTCGGATTATCCTCTATGGCAATTCCTGTCATGGATACCCTTGTTTTTTTATTCAGTACCTGGGAACTGTCCTTAAGCCATGGTGTTCCGCTTGGAATAAACAGTACCTCATCCAAATGCTCCGCCTCAATGGCAGCCTGGGCAAGCAACAAATGTCCATAATGAATAGGGTCAAAGGTGCCGCCCATAATGCCTACTCTTTTATCATAGTTTTCTGATTCCATCATTTTTATCCTTCCTTTATGTTACCTGTTCTGTCTATTGTCATATTCATCCTGTCAAAAGCCCATGTTTTTTGTTAATTTATATTTTATTTAGGTAATTCTATTTTTTTATGGTCTTTTGATTCCTTGTAAAGAACAATTTTCCTTCCGATTACATGAACAACCTGAGACCTTGTACGATCTGCAAGAGTTTCAGCAATTGCCTTTGGATCATCCAGACAATTTTTCAATACTGTAATTTTTATCAATTCTCTTTTGTTAAAGGCTTCACTGACTGCTTCAGTCACTTCAGGCGTCAGGCTTCCCTTTCCAATTTGAAAAATCGGTTCCAGGTTGCTTGCAAGACTTTTTAAATAAGCTCTTTGTTTACTTGTCATTTGTCAATCCTTTCTTTTTTGTATGCTTTCTGTTTTTATTGCAGGTATTATATTATAAATCAAATAATCGTTCATATATATTTTAGCTTATATTTTCGTTACTTATGGGTTTTTTATTAAAAACGTATACAGTACAAGATTATTTATAATAATCAAAGGATAATCCATACATGCGCACCGTATCCCCTTCCTTAATATCCAGTTTTTCCAGCTCCTCTAAGATACCCTGTTCCTTCAGGAAGTTCTGGAAGAAGGCAAAGCCTTTTTCCGATTCTAAATTGGTATATCCCAGCATCTTTTCGATTTTGGGTCCCTCCACTACAAATTCATTTTCTTCCCTGTCATAGGTAACCGTAAAGGGTTCATTGGAAACAAGGTGGGAAAAATCCGGTATATATTCCGGTTCAAATATAATCGGGGCATCATCCACTAAAGAAAGCATGTGGTGAACTTCTGAAAGAAGCTCCTTTAAGCCCTCTCCGCTCACTGCAGAAATGGGAAATACTTTGATTCCCTTTGGTTCAAATTCCGCCTTAATCCGGTCAACGGGATTCACTGCTTCTGAATCCTCCGGGTCAATATAAATGGCATCGGTCTTATTGGCGGCAATTACCTGAGGCCTGTTTGAAATTTCCTCATTGTAAGCGGAAAGCTCCTTGTTGATGGCATAAATATCCGCAATGGGGTCCCTGCCTTCCGTCCCTGCCGCATCCACCATATGAATAAAAACCTTGGTGCGCTCGATATGCCGTAAAAACTCATGTCCCAGCCCCACTCCTTCCGAAGCCCCTTCAATCAGTCCGGGAATGTCCGCAATGACGAAGCTGTTTCCGTCTCCCAAATCCACTACCCCAAGATTGGGATTGATGGTAGTAAAATGATAGTTAGCAATTTTCGGTCTGGCATTGGTCACTCTAGAAAGCAATGTGGATTTTCCCACATTGGGAAAGCCCACAAGCCCCACGTCCGCAATGACCTTTAATTCCAGCAAAAGCTCTAATTCCTTTGCAGGCTGTCCGGGCTGGGCATATTTAGGCGCTTGCATGGTGCTTGTGGCATAGTGCTGGTTGCCGTTGCCGCCCTTTCCGCCGGTCAGTAATACCTGGGTTTTATTATCTCCCGACATATCTGCAATGATTCTGCCGCTTTCCGCATCCTTAATAACCGTTCCGGCAGGAACCTTAATGATAATATCCTCTCCGTTTTTTCCACGGCAGTTACGTTTGCCGCCTACAGCTCCGTCCTGGGCGCAGTATTTCCGGATATGGCGAAAATCAGTCAAGGTATTTAAGCCTTCATCCACTGTGAAAATCACATTGCCGCCATGTCCGCCATCGCCTCCGTCGGGACCGCCGTTTGGCACATATTTTTCACGCCTGAAGGAAACATGTCCGTCTCCGCCCTTGCCGCTTCTTACATAAATCTTTGCTCTGTCTGCAAACATAATCTGCCTCCTGTTTTGAAAAAAGGGCTTCAAACAGATGTTGTTTGAAGCCCCACAATGTATTTCGTCATGCTGCCCGTCAGACGGGACTTACAACGTATTACTGCTGGTCTACTGGATAAACGGAAGCCTGCTTTTTGTCTCTTCCTTTTCTTTCAAATCTTAATACGCCGTCCACTAAAGCAAATAATGTATCATCACCGCCGCGGCCTACGTTAACGCCCGGATGAATCTTTGTCCCGCGCTGTCTGTATAAGATATTTCCAGCCTTTACAAATTGTCCGTCAGCTCTTTTGGCACCTAATCTTTTGGATTCGGAGTCTCTGCCGTTCTTTGTAGAACCTACACCTTTTTTATGAGCGAAAAATTGAAGGTTTAACTGCATCATGGTATTACACCTCCTTGAATGTTAATTTCAAATACTTCTGGTACTGCTTTGCCAACTGGGATAAGCCAAGGGTCATGGAATTTAAAAGCAATTTGGCTTCCTTGCCTGCATGTTCCTCTAAAATGAACTTCATGTATGCCGTCTCTTCCTCTTCCTCATAGCCGAACCTGTCGTTTGTATAGGCTTCAATGGAATTGTAAGCAGTACAGGCTAAAATGGAAATTGCTGCGCATACAATGTCGCTGCCGCTTTCCCCATAGCCGGCATGTCCTTTCATTTCAAATCCCACAGTATCTTTTTGCTTATCCTGATAAATGGTTATCTTCGTCATACTTATGCGTTAATCTTGTCAATCTTAACTTCAGTGTATGCTTGTCTATGACCATTTTTCTTGTGGTATCCGGTTTTTCTCTTATACTTATAAACAATGACTTTTTTTGCTTTTCCCTGATTGGTAACTGTTCCGGTAACCGTTGCGTTTGCTACGTCAGAACCAACCTTTAAGCCGTCATTGCTTACTGCAAGAACCTGGTCAAATGTTACAGTGTTTCCGGCTTCTGCGTCTAATTTTTCAACGCGTACTACATCGCCTTCAGAAACCTTGTATTGTTTTCCACCTGTTGCAATAATTGCGTACATAAGGCACCTCCTGTTTCTTTACTCGCTGAGATTGGTGGCGGCTGTAAAACAGACGCACTTTTACCTGCTCATGCGGCATACCGTTGTATGATAGCATGGAAATAGCTGGATGTCAAGGGTTTTCCTGATTTTGCCTTACCTTAGTAACAGTTCAGCCCTCAGCCTTCCCACACAGGAATCAGAACCGGGGGGGGGGGGGGGGGGGTTTGTGGGGGGGGGGGGGTAAAAAAAGAGGGGTTGGGGGGGGGGGGGTGGTGGAGTGGACAGCTGGGGTGTTG
>CANCYR010000063.1 GCA_947382355.1 uncultured Lachnospiraceae bacterium | reverse complement strand
TGCCTGCAGCCGATTCTGATTCCTGTGTGGGAAGGCTGAGGGCTGAACTGTTACCCCAGTATGGGGCAAGCTAAAAAGTAAATTGTCTTTTATATGAAAAGCTGTTATAATCTTAATAATATGGAATCATACAGATACTATTTTTCTTAAACTGTTGAACAGGAATTTGAGGAGGAAGGATACTTATGGATATCCCCAAAAAGAAAGGAAGCCGTACCACCGGTTTTCTGATTGGAAGTTTTATTTTGCTTATACTGATTAGTGTGAGTGCATTTGTATGTTTAGGAAGCTATATGAGCACAGTGAGCAAGGAGGCCATTGATAAAGTAGGCGACTTGTACATGTTGGGCATAAAAGAGCATGTTTCATCTCATTTTCAGACACTTATGGAATTGAAACTGGAACAGGCGGAAACAGTGGTGAAGGTGGTTCCGGCAGATATGGAAAGCATAGACGAACTATATGAAGAGTTAGTCTACAGGGTCAGTGTCCGGAACTTTGATTATCTGGCGCTTTGCTCTGAAGGCGGGGATATGCAGATGCTTTACGGGGAACAGCTTCAGCCGGATGATCCGGAACCTTTTTTTGAATCACTAAAGCGCAGGGAAAAGAAGGTTGCAGTGGGCAGGGATTTGTCGGATAATGAAGTGGTAATGTTTGGCATTAATGCAGAGTATCCAATGAAAAACGGCGGAAAATCCATGGCCATGGTGGTGGCTATCCCCATAGATTATATCAGCACCATGCTTGGCACAGAGGAAGAAGATGCAGTGATATATTCTTATATTATCAGAAAGGACAGCAGCTTCATTGTAAGTAATATGGAGGGAGAGTATTCCGACTATTTCAGTAGCCTGTATGAGCGTTACAGTCATGAGGATAAAGAAAAAATAGAAACCTATATTCAGGAGCTTTCTGAAGCCATGAACAAAAAGGAAGATTATTCAGCTATCATGGATTTTGAAGGCAGCAGGCAACAGGTATACTGTACGTCTCTTCCCTACTCGGAATGGAATCTGGTTACCATAATGCCTTTTGGTATACTGAATGAAACTCTGGATACTTTAAACGGCAACAGGACCATTGCTACAATATTTGTATGCGCTATAATATTTGTTGTGTTATTGATTATTTTCTATGTTTATTTTAAGATGACCTGTCAGCAGCTTAAAGATTTGGATGCGGCACGTCAGGAGGCTCTGCAGGCTACTAAGGCAAAGTCTGTATTTCTTTCCAATATGAGCCACGATATTCGTACCCCCATGAATGCAATTGTAGGGATGACGGCTATTGCAACAGCTCACATTGATGATAAAGAGCAGGTAAAGAACTGCCTGAAAAAGATTGCTCTGTCTGGCAAACATCTGCTTGGACTGATAAATGATGTGCTGGATATGTCTAAGATTGAAAGCGGTAAAATGACATTGACGGCAGAGCGGATTTCCCTGAGAGAAGTGATAGAAGGAATCGTCAGCATCGTGCAGACACAGATAGAAGGAAAAGGGCAGAGTTTTCATGTACATATCGACAATATTACAATTGAGGATGTGTATTGTGACAGCGTGCGCCTGAATCAGGTGTTATTAAATCTGTTGTCTAATGCCATTAAATATACACAGGAAGGCGGAACAATACAATTATCCCTATTTCAGGAGAATGCTCCTGATGAAAAAGGCAGTGAATATATCAGGACACATATTATAGTTAAGGATAACGGCATCGGCATGACTCCGGAATTTTTAGAGCATATATTTGATTCCTATTCCAGAGCCGACAGTAAGCGCATACGGAAAACGGAAGGCGCCGGGCTTGGAATGGCAATTACCAAATACATCGTTACTGCCATGAATGGAACCATTCATGTGGAAAGCGAACCCGATAAGGGAACAGAATTCCACGTAATTCTGGATTTGGAAAAAGCAGAGACCCAGGAATTGGATATGGTCCTTCCGCCATGGAAGATGCTGGTGGTAGACGATGATGAAATGTTGTGCCGTACAGCAGTGGAGGCATTGGAATCCATAGGCATTAAGGTTGACTGGACCATGAGCGGAGGAAAAGCCATAGAGATGATAAAGAAGCAGCATCAGAGCCGGGATGATTATCAGATTGTGCTGCTGGACTGGAAGCTTCCGGATATGGACGGTCTTCTGGTTGCCAAACAGATTCGCCGAATCATAGAAGTGGATATGCCCATTATTTTGATTTCGGCATATGACTGGAGTGAGTTTGAAGCGGAAGCAAGAGAGGCTGGCATTAGCGGGTTTATTGCAAAGCCGCTGTTTAAATCCACTTTATTCCACGGATTAAAGAAATACATGGATGCAGATGAGCCGGAGGAAGAGGCCAAGGCGGACAGGGATTTGTCGGGCATCCATCTGCTGGTTGCTGAGGATAATGACTTAAACTGGGAGATTTTAAAGGAATTGTTATCAGATAGAGGGATGGAACTGGAATGGGCAGTGAACGGACAAATTTGTCTGGAAAAGTTTCAGGAATCTGAAGAAGGGCATTATGATGCCATTCTTATGGATGTGCGCATGCCTGTTATGAATGGATACGAAGCTACGGAAGCAATCCGGGGCTTAAGCCGTCCTGATGCAAAGAAGATTCCTATTATTGCCATGACGGCAGATGCTTTTTCAGAGGATATCAAGCGGTGTCTGGACAGCGGAATGAATGCTCATACGGCAAAACCGGTGAATCTGGAACAGCTGATTTCCCTGTTGAAAAAATATATACTGCAGGAGTAGTATAAGTAAAGATTGTCAGGCTTTTTACGGGGCATATGGCTTTAATGCTTCAATCCAGATGTCATAAGCTTCTCCGGTCATATGCACCCCGTCTATGGAATAGGCTGTTGGCAGATTGTTGTTTTCGTCTGCCAGCAGGGAATATATATCGATATAAGTGATGTGATGCTTCTTGGCAAGTTCCTGAATAGAAGCATTAAGCGCCTGCACATCCGTATTTGGTATGCCGGTGGAAGAGTGGACAGGAAGTATGCTTTGTGCGTATATTTCGCAGTCTGGCAGGGCAGCGGTCAGATTGTCCAGAATCTGCTCATAATAATCTATAGTAGTTTCAAAGGGAATTCCCTGCCTTAAGTCATTTATGCCTATCATCAAAAAGATTTTTTCGGGCTGTGCTTTGGTAATGACGGAAAGACGGTTTAAAACACCTTCCGTCACATCGCTGTCAATGCCCCGGTTCAATACGATTTGTTCCGGAAAAAATTCCTGCCATTCCCCTCTGGCAGTAATAGAGTCGCCCACAAATACAATGTCCGTCTTTCTCACAGGGCATATTTCAAATAAGGATTCCCTCTGCGCATATTGGGCATTGTCCTCATAAGAATAGGGTACGTCATTGACTGTATTATAAAGAGATTTGAAATAGCCTTCCCGGTATAAAAGAAATAGAAGTGCGCCTCCCAGAAGCAGGCAGCTGAAGAAAAGCAGAAGCATGATGATTTTACAATGTTTTTCCAAGTATTTCATAGTCTAATACCCCATTTCTTTTAATTCTTCCACAATTTTTATGTATTCTTCAATCACGTCGAAACCGTTATAGTCTTCCCGTTTTAAATCAATCATGTCTCCGTGGGAAATACCCCGCCTTTTTTTGTTCTGAAAAACGCCTTTAAAGGTTCCCCATTTTGCAGAATCCACGGAAACAAGCCCGTCATTTTCAGGAGTGTCCAGAAAGCGCATAAGAAGGTAAGGGATGGACAACAGGCTGTCGCTGAACATGTTTTTCATAACAGAGGCATAGCTTTGATAATAAATGCCTTTACAGTCAGGCACCCGGCTGTTGAACTCCACGCAGTAAGCAGGCGCTAATTGTTTGCTGGAATGATAACAGTCAGGATTTTCATCTCCAACCATTTGAAAGGACTTGTCCAGCATATGGGCAATAAGCCGGTAAATGCCGTCAGGAAGCCCGTTTAAGAAGTCAATGAGCCGGGAGCCCCGGTGGGGGGTGGAAATCGTAGTAAGGCTTGCCACCTTGTCCTCCATGCCAAGCTTTGTAATCATATAACGGGAATCCAGCCCTCCCTTGGAGTGGGCAATGATATTTACCTTTTTTGCGCCGGTTTCCCTTAAAATGTGTTCAATGTTTTCTTTCATAAGGGCTGCATTTTCTTCAATGGTGCCCCATGCCTTTTGGTGACCGTAATATACGGTAGCTCCGTTGCAGGAAAGCACCTTTGGCATCCGCCCCCAATAATTAAAATATTTTAAGTCCCGAAAGCCGATGCCATGTACCATAATAACAGGATATCTGGTAGCGCATGTATAGGATTCCTTCCTGCATTCATTGGAAAAAGCACGGAAGGTTTCCAGAGCATATTCGTCCTTTGCCACACGGCACATATAGTAAGTAAAATATATATTTACGGGAGGAATCCAAAGGGTCAGACAGATAATCAGTCTTTTTAGGATTCCAAGACGCCTGCAGGTACAAAGAATCCGTATGGAGCCGTTTATTAAAAACAGCCATACAAAAATAAGGCTGTAAACAACATCAAAAATAAGATAATGTATACCCAATCCATGTAAAAATCCGGGAAAAAATGAAAAGCATGCTCCATAGTATACAACCAGAAGCAGCATGCCCCAAATACCTGCCTTTACTAACAGCTGTCCTCCGTATAAAACACCGATACGGATACTGCCGCTTTCATTTTTCCGAAAGGGAAGAATTTGTAAGCGCAGGGTGGAATAAAGCTGCCAGATAACTGCCCCTGTTATAAGCAGCAGGAGACTAATCCTGTTAAAAGGAAAGGGGCAATGAAAAGGATTTACCCACAGGTATATAAGAAAAAAGGGCAGATGGGGCATAAATGCCAGATAAAAGGCAAGAAAACCTCCCCGGGTAATATCCAGTTTTTTTGCAAGGTCCAAAATGCAAAGGAGCAGGGCAAGGAGAAGAAACAGCATACCTGACATAATCATCTCCTATAGCTCCAGAACGCGTTCTGCAATTTCCACGGCATCCATAATGCAGTCGGGGCAGGAGCGAAGTACTTTTCCGGTATTGATACCCTTTAGCTCGCCGCAGATGGTGGAACCGTTTTTCTCTTCAAAGCTTTTCAGGATTTCTCTGGAAAGCTTATAGGTATCTGCCTTTGTGGCAGGAGAATCTAAATTTCCGTCACTGTTTTTAAAGCCCGCAAGCATGACTGCTCCTGCTATGGCGCCGCATGTGCCGCCCATACAGCCCATGCCGAGGCCAAATGCCTCGCCTGCTTTAAATAAGGTTTCCTTGTCCACTCCGATTTCGTCAGCAAAGGTGCAGGCAACTGCCTGGCAGCAATTGTATTTTTTGTCGTGGAGGGAAATTGCCAGTTCTTTTTTATTCATTTTCAATTCCTTCTTTCGTTTAATTCAGTTCTTTTTTGCTTTCTTCCTTATTGTAATACGAATTCCCGGATAATTCAAATATATCATTGAAATCGCAATCTAAAATCTGGATTATAGGTATGCAGAGATGAAAAGCTGCTATAAGCAGCAGGTTTATGGTGCGGGTTATAGTAATTTATGATATTATTTTTTGTAGAAGCAGGCATTAAAAAGCAAATGTTATAATGGAAAAAAGGATAATAGACAGTTTCAAAGTTCCAATTGATTATTTCATGGAAAGAAGGGAAAATACCGGATAAAGTACTATAAAAGATATACATATTATGAGCAATCGGGAGGAAAACAAAAGTGAATGCAAAAGGCTCAAGCAAAAAAGCAATGAGGCTTCTGTCCCTGCTGTTGGCAGCAACCCTTTTCCTGAGCATGTAGGGCTTTACCGTGTTTGCCCAGACCATTAGCAGAAACGGGGCAGCCGCCACAGGAAACAAAGAGCAGGAGAACAACGGGAAGGATGATGGAAGTCTGGCGGAACCGGAAGCAGGAGCTGCGAGAGCAGGAAGCCCGGCGAATCCTGTTCATCATTGCAATACGGAGGATGGGACACAGGACACCACCACATGGAGTTACGTCTACTTTGGAAGTTATCCCCAAAGCGAAGTTACGGATACGGCTATTAAACAGGCAATTGACAGCGCCATCAGTCAGGGAATGGGACAGGCTGCAGGCACAGCGGAAAGCAGTGAGGGCATTGACGTATGGGTAAATGGGACAAAGTATCGCAGAATTAGTAAGGATGATACAAATAATACCAGCTATTTTGATGAGGTGACAAACAACGGCTACCGCTATTTTAAATGGGAGCGGATAAAGTGGAGGGTGTTGCAAAATAATGGAAGCACCTTGTTTGTAGTAACAGATAAGGCAATTGACTGTAAGGATTATAATGAAGAATACACAGAGATTACATGGGAAACCAGCACTGTAAGGAACTGGCTGAATAACAGCTTTTATAATACCGCTTTCAGCAGAAGTGAGCAGGGCGCTATTGTAATGCAGAATGTAGTGAATGAAGATAACCCAGAGTATGGTACAGAAGGTGGAAATAATACAAGTGATAACGTTTATCTGCTTTCCATCGGCGAAGTGACAAATGCAGCATATGGATTCTGCAGTGATTACAGTGTATCTTCGGCAAGCCGTTGGGTTCAACCTAGCAGTTATGCCCGTGCAAGAGGAACTTACACATATAATGACAGCTATACGGGTGGAAACGACAACTGCTGGTGGTGGCTGCGCTCGCCCGGCGTTAATAGCAGTATTGCCGCGAACGTCAACGACAATGGGTACGTCAATCGGTATGGCGTTAATGTCTACGATATCAATGACGGCGTCTGCCCAGCTTTGCACATAAATCTTTCATCTGGTATCTGGTCCATGGCGGACGATGGCACCAGTGGCGAAGGAGGAAACGGTGGCGGAAACAATAACTGCGTACAGGCACCGCAGGCAAGCCTCCCGGGAGGAACCTACACTACAGCACAGAAAATAACCCTGTCTTCTGCCACGGAAGGGGCAGAAATCTACTATACAACAGATGGAAGCGTGCCCGGAAAGGAAAATGGAAACCGTTATACCGGCATGATAGCGGTCAAAGATTCCGTTACCCTTAAGGCAGTAGCAGTCAAGGATGGAATGACGGACAGCGATATTATGGAAGAAAGCTATAGCTTCTCCACAGAAATCTCAGAAATCGTAACCATACCCCAGCTTTCCTTAGGGGAAGAAAAAAGCGGTTCCGTGGAGAATAAGGAGGCTGTCAGGTTTTTCCCGGGAGACTTTAAACTGTCAACGGCACTGGTTCCCGTTACCGCAAGCAAATCAACAGACTCGGATGGCTCGTATAAACTGAAGCTTGCCATAGGGATTAAAAGGGCAGACTGGCTGGATAATAGCACCAAATGGAATAAGTACAAAAAGAGTGTGGATGCATTGGAGAAAAGCAGTAAACGGCTGGATAAGATGGAGTCGCTGCAGAAGGCATTTGGAGGAGGAACGGTTTCTTTCTTTGAGGCAAAAGGATTCAAGGCGAAGCCGGAGCTTTCTGCTCTGGGATATTATGAACTTGAAATAGATAAAAATGGAAATATGGTAAAGAATGCAGGAATGTTTCAGATGGATGCCAAATGGAAAGGGAGCATGGACTGGCAGTTTCTGACACCGATCGGTCCCATGTATTTAAGCCTGGAGGGTTCCGGAAAAGTAACAGGGAAGCTTGGGGTCTCCTATAAGCCCGGAAAACATAGCCTGTCAGAAGGAACATGGGGCAAGGAGGGAAAAGTCACCCTTACGCCCGGCATTTCACTGGAAGGCGGATATGGTCTGAAAAAGGTAGCGACTATTGGAGCAAATGGCTCTGCAGAAGTGCCTGTACAAATCATACCGGCAACGAAGGGGGAATTTAACGCTACAGCTTCGGTTCATGCGTATGTTGTTTTTGTACTGGACCGGACATGGGACCTTGCAACCTATCACACAGAGCTGTGGGACAATACCGAAACAAAGACAGGCTCTAAAAGCGGCATTTCCAGGGGGACTGTAACAGACATGCAGCTGAATCCAGAAGACTTAAAGCCGGTAGACCGCTCCTATGCAGAACATACTACTTCATGGCAGGGAAATGCCGTGGATGCCGCACAGAATAACGGCAGCCTGCCGGCAAGGGCAGGCGCAGCAGGGGAAACGGCTGTAGGAGGGACAGAACATGTCCTGCAGTCCGGCATCATGCCAAATTCACTGCCTATGATAAAACAGGTTGGAAACGATACCGTAATGGTATTCCAGGCAAATGCTGCAGACCGCAGCATTCTGGACAGCTCGGTCCTTATGTATTCCGTATACAGAGGCGGCACGTGGACGGAGCCGGTTCCTGTGTGGGACAACGGAACCTGTGACATGTACGCGGACATGCAAGTCATAAACGATGAACTGTATCTTGTATGGCAGAAGGAAAGCGCCCGGATTGCCGAAAATGGGGAAGACGGCGCACAGATACTTTCTCGCATGGCGGAAAAATCTGAAATCTGCTTTGCAAAATACGACCAAAGCCAGCAGAAATTTGAGGACGTCACCTATATAACCTCTGACCAAAAAGTAGATATGATGCCAAAACTGGCTGTAAACGGAAATAAAGTGACAGCAGTCTGGATTACCAACAGTGCAAACAGCTTCCTTCAGGAAGAGGGAAAAAGCCAAATCCTTTATGCGGATTGGGAAAATGGCGCATTTTCAAAAGAGAAAGTGCTCATGGAAAGGGAGTACGGAATCGAAGAGTTTGCCCCCTGTTATGCAGGCAATACCCTGTATGTAGCATATGTTTCCAACGCATCGGAAGAAAATGTTTCCAACCAGATATTCCTGAGCGGGATAAATGGAGAGGAAACGCAAGTTTCAGGTGGAAGCACACTGACATCCAATCTTCAATGGCAGGAGGGAGTGCTTTACTATTATGAAAACGGGACCATGAAAGCCTATGATATGGCAGCCGGAACGCTGTATTCCATTATGGCAGGGGAAAGTCCTGTCGGCGCAAACGCAAGGCTCTGTATAAATGGTGGGAAGACGGCAGTGTTGTGGAGCTCACCGGACCAGACAACAGGCACATACAAGGTATATTCCTCCGTAAAAACGGCAGAGGGCTTTAGCGAACCGGTAGCCTTATACAGTACGGCTTCCACCATTAAATATCTGGACGGAGTATTGAAAGCAGACGGTTCCTGGCAGTTTATGATGAATACAGCAGAGACGGACTTACAAGAGTCGGTTCATTCCCTTGTATTTGTCACAAAGGAGGAAGTACCGGAAATAGAAGTGGAATCCATTACCGTGGACGAAGCCGCAAAGGAAAATGAAGCAACACCCATTTCCTATATGGCGACTAATACAAGCGAAGAGACTATTACAAGCCTTGTGCTTACCATAGAGGGAGAAAATGGATTTTATAAACAACAGAACATTCCCGTGTCCATAAAGCCGGGAGAAAGTATTTACGATACGGTAGATGTGGATTTGGCAGAAGTAACAGATACCACAAATGTAACCATTACTCTCTGTGCACAGGGACAGGCTGATACCGGAAGCAATACAATGGAAGCTGTTATAGGCCAGACGGATCTGGTGTTGGAAGCTGCCATGACGGAAACGGAAGAGGATGTCTGTATTGTTGCAAACGTGACGAATAACAGCATAATCCCTGCAGATGCCACTCTTGTTCTTTACGAGGATGTGGAACAGACCGGACGGATAGAAACCGTCTTTCTGGAAGAAATATCAAAAGAAAAAAGCGGGAGCTATACGTTCTATATAAAAAAGAGCAGCCTTGTGATGAATGAAAACGGAGCAGCTTATATGCCGCTGGTTGTGACTTCCGATAGGACGGACAGCAATGAAGACAACAATGTGGTAATTAAGATTGCCTACGCAACTTTGGAGGAAGCCGGTGGAAAAGAAGATGACAGGCCGGAAGATGATAAAAAAGAAGATGGCAGTACGGAAGACGGCTCCACAGGAAATGACGGCAAGGGACAGGGCGGAAGTAGCAACAGCACCGACAGCAAGGAACTTGTAAAAATAACAAGGTTGACTATCAAAGCCCCATCCAAGAAGCTTGCAGCCGGAAAGAAAGTGAAGCTGACAGTGGACATCACTCCGTCCAATGCTAACAATAAAGCCGTCACATGGAGCACAAGCAACAAAAAATATGCCACTATAGACCGGAAAGGAAAGCTTTCCCTGAAAAAGGCAGGTGCCGGAAAGACAGTTACCGTCACTGCCGCTGCAAAAGACGGCAGCGGCATAAAGACAACCTATAAAATTAAAATTATGAAGCATGCCGTAAAGAGCATAAAGCTGAAGGCCCCATCCAAGACATTGAAGGCAGGTAAGTCCATGACAGTCAAAGCAACTGTAAAAACTACCGGTAAGAGTGTAAACAAGACTTTAAAATGGCAAAGCTCCAATACCAAATATGCCACTGTCAATAAAAAGGGCAAAGTAACCGCCAAGAAAGCCGGGAAAGGAAAGACTGTAACGATTACAGCTGCATCTACAGACGGCAGCAATAAAAAGGCAAAGGTGAAGATTAAAATTAAATGATTTGAAAAATTAAATGATGCGGAAAATCAAATAATTTACCCGTTTTTTCAAATTGCTATGACCATTATATAAAACACAGAGTCGGTGGCGTATCGAATCATGTATGATATATCCACCGACTCTTTATTTTTTGTAAATCATTGTATTTGGGCAGACTAAAATTTTTAAAACAATATCCATATAAGAATCAGATTTTATCAATTTTTAACAAACTTATACTTGAAACAAGTAAACCTAATATGTTAAAATACAAAAAAGCATTTATCTTCTAACTATTCGGCGAGAAGCCGGTCTGGCATCATTTCTGCAAAGTCAAAGAACATCAATGCTTTCTATTTACCCAACAACTGGAAATAAAGGCAGAGAGGTTTTTTGAAAGACTGCAGAAGCTTTTAAAGAGTTATACATAAAAAGCTTTATTTAAAAAGCTTTACTTAAAATTTGAAGGTAAGGTACTCTTAAATAGAAGCAGCTAAAAGGTATGGAAGCCTCCTGCAAAAAGGAGGAACCTTATGGAGAAAGAGGCAAAAAACATTGCAACGAACAGTAACAAAGAACAAGAAACATGCGATATGGCGAAGCAGGAGATAAGCAGGGGGATAAATACGGAGATAAATGCAGGAAGGCATATTCCGGGAAATCCAATTCCGGTTCTGCCAAATTACAAGGACACCATATTTCGGATGATTTTTAGAGACCCCGGAGAATTACTGAGTCTGTACAATGCAGTAAACGACACTCATTATGACAATATGGAAGAGCTGGAAGTTACCACGTTGGAAAATGCCATTTATATGAATATGAAGAATGACATTTCCTGCATACTGGACATGCGGATGAACCTGTATGAGCACCAGTCCACGGTGAATCCCAATATCCCGCTAAGGGATTTATTCTACACCGCAAGGCTGTATGAAAGCCTGATCATCAAAAAAGACATCTATTCCAGCAAGCAAATCATGCTGCCGGCTCCCAAATTCATCACCTTTTATAATGGAGTGGATAAGCAGCCGGAGCGGCGGATTATGAAGCTGTCAGATTCCTATGAACAAAGAGGAGAAGTGAATTTGGAGCTGACAGTAGTGCAGCTGAACATCAATGCAGGATATAACGAAGATTTAAAGAGGGATTGTCCAACCTTATATGAGTACATGAAATATGTAGAAAAAGTAAGGGCTTATAAAGAAACCATGCCTATAGAAAAGGCAGTAAGAAGGTCAGTAGATGAGTGTATAGCGGAAGGAATCCTGAAAGATTTTCTAATGAAGAACAAAGCGGAGGCGGAACAGATGAGTATATTTGAGTATGATAAAGAACTGCATGAAAGGACCCTGCGGGAGGAAGGTTATGAGGAAGGGCTGGAGCATGGAAAGGCAGAGGGAAAAGCAGAAGACATTGTGGAGCTATTAGAGGAAATGGGAAATATTTCAGAAGATTTAAGGAAAAGGATTCTTTCGGAAAAGAGCCTGGAAGTCCTAAAAAGATGGCATAAAACAGCAGCAAAAGCAGAATCTTTGGAAGCCTTTCTGCAGGCTATGGATGACTAAAATTATTTTCTCGGTGTCCATTCGCACCCACATCCAAATACAAAGCAAAGGCTATATAAAACATAGGGTCGGTGACGTATTTAATCATGTATGATACATTTACTGGTTCTGTATTTTCTGTAAATCATTGTATTTGGGAATACTGAATTTTCCAAGATGCTATCCATATAAAAAGTAAAAATTATCAATTTTTAACAAACTTATACTTGAAACAAGTAAACCTAATATGTTAAAATACAAAAAAGCATTTATCTTCTAACTATTCGGCGAGAAGCCGGTCTGGCATCATTTCTGCAAAGTCAAAGAACATCAATGCTTTCTATTTACCCAACAACTGGAAATAAAGGCAGAGAGGTTTTTTGAAAGACTGCAGAAGCTTTTAAAGAGTTATACATAAAAAGCTTTATTTAAAAAGCTTTACTTAAAATTTGAAGGTAAGGTACTCTTAAATAGAAGCAGCTAAAAGGTATGGAAGCCTCCTGCAAAAAGGAGGAACCTTATGGAGAAAGAGGCAAAAAACATTGTAACGAACAGTAACAAAGAACACGAAACATGCGATACGGCGAAGCAGGAGATAAGCAGGGGGATAAACACGGAGATAAATGCAGGAAGGCATATTCCGGAAAACCCAATACCAGTTTTGCTAAACTATAAAGACACCGTATTCCGGATGATTTTTAAAGACCCCGGAGAATTACTAAGCCTGTACAATGCGGTAAACGACACCCATTATGACAATCCGGAAGAGCTGGAAGTCACCACATTGGAAAATGCCATTTACATGAATATGAAAAATGACATTTCCTGCATACTGGACATGCGGATGAACCTGTATGAGCACCAGTCCACGGTGAATCCTAACATCCCGCTAAGGGATTTATTCTACACTGCAAGACTGTATGAAAGCATAATTATCAAAAAAGACATCTATTCCAGCAGACAAATCATGCTGCCGGCCCCCAAATTCATTACCTTTTACAATGGAGTGGAAAAGCAGCCGGAGCGGCGGATTATGAAGCTGTCAGATTCCTATGAACGAAAGGGAGAAGTTAACCTGGAGCTGACAGTGGTGCAGCTGAACATCAATGCAGGGTATAACGAAGAATTAAAGAGAGACTGTCCAACCTTATATGAGTACATGCAATATGTAGAAAAAGTAAGGGTATATAAAGAAACCATGCCCATAGAAAAGGCAGTCAGGAAATCAGTGGATGAGTGCATAGCGGAAGGAATCCTAAAAGATTTTCTGATGAAAAATAAAGCGGAGGCGGAACAGATGAGTATATTTGAGTATGATAAAGAACTGCATGAAAGGACCCTGCGGGAGGAAGGTTATGAGGAAGGGCTGGAGCATGGAAAGGCAGAGGGAAAAGCAGAAGACATTGTGGAGCTATTAGAGGAAATGGGAAATATTTCAGAAGATTTAAGGAAAAGGATTCTTTCGGAGAAGAGGCTGGAAAGCCTAAAAAGATGGCATAAAGCAGCAGCAAAAGCAGAATCCCTGAAAGCCTTTTTGCAGGCTATGGATGACTAAATTTATTTTCCCGGTGTCCATCCACATCCAAATACGAAGCAAAGACAATATAAAATGCGGAGGCGGAACAGATGAGCATATTTGAGTATGATAAAGAACTGCATGAAAGGACCCTGCGGGAAGAAGGATATGAGGAAGGACTGGAGCATGGAATACTTAAAACAATCCGTAAAACGTCTGCTGGAATTGCAATGGCAAAATAAATAGTATGAAAAGTCCATGTTAGTATATGTAAAAAATCAATTCAAATGCCCAATCCCCCAGTCCACCAGCCTGTAACAAGGCTTTTCAATCAAAATATGAAACAAATAAGAAATCAGGAAAATGATAACAAAGCTCGCAAACAGCACAATCCCTCCGGACAGAATATAGCGGCCGGTAAGCTGATAAACCACTTGAAAAAGCCCGGTAGAAACGGAAAATAAAACAGGAATATGAAGAAGGAAAAAGCTATAGCTGACTCTGCTCATAAAAAGCAAGGGACTGCTTTCCAAAAACCTCTTCAATCCACCTAACTGATAAATAGAGAGAACAGTAAGAAAGGCGCCAAGAGTATGATAAAAAAGCGGAGTATTGTATTCGGCAGTAAGCTTTGGAAAAGGCAGATAAAATCCTTCCGGCGCCGCATAAGTAGGATATCCCCCGCCAAACACTCCCAATATAAGGAAGAGGACAGATACAATACGGGGAGGGAGCTTTTTCTTTTGGTCATTCATATAAAAAGCAAGTGCGCTTCCCAATATAAAGAGAGAATACATACTGTTTAGACGAAAAGAAAAAAAAGCGGCAATTCCATATACCGCATAAAATTTTTTGCCCTTCCCCCAGCTCATTTCCGATAGAAGAACAGACAGGGCGGAACCAATCAATAAATGCTTCATCATCCAGAAAGCATTGGAAAAGCGGGTATCCATAATAAACCATACTGATAAAAAGGAAGAGTACAGCAAGTCAGAAAAGCTTTCCTTATTCTGATAAAAAGAACCAAGCCAGTCAGAACCGGTAAGTGCGGAAGCTTCCGCGTTGGTAAATAACTGAAACTGAAGCATCAGGTAAACAAAAAAGCTGGCAGCAAATAAAGGAAGGGCAAGCTTGGGATAACGCTTTAGAAGAAAAGAAGATACATGTTCCCTATCCTTCATGGATAAAATCTGATAGCTGATTACAAGACCGCTGATAAGACAGAACAGCCCTACCATATACTCGCCGCAGAAAAAAGCGGAAACGGGAAGCTGCCCTATAGTATATTCCATGCCCGAAGCAGTATGGGATAATGCCTCTTTTCCCATATACATGCCGGGAAAAAAACTAAGTAAAAAATGATGAAGAAATACGCCTATGCAGGCAAATCCCTTCAAACCGTCCAACCATTCAATTCGTTTGTTCATAAAGTCTCCTTTTTATTCGATTATTTAAGTGTCGGCTATCAGATTATACTGCCGGTATCTATACTGTTTACAGTATAGTCAATCAAATCAATAGTCCGTCAAATCAAAAAGAAACGTCCTGCAAGCTTCTTTGCAGGACGATTTCCTTTGTATAGTTATTGTTGCAGACTTTAGTAAGTCATGGCTTTCTCTTCGCCTTTTAATACCCGAAGGGCACCCTGAGCCAGCGCAAGCAGTTCATCTTCTCCCGGATATACAGTAAACTCTGCAATCCATCCGGCTTTTTTCTTTAAGCCTTCTACAACACCTTTATCGTAAGCAATACCGCCGGTTACGATAATCTGGTCTACTTTTCCGTTTAATACACAAGCCATGGAACCGATATCCTTGGCAACCTGCTGGATAAATGCTTCACGAAGCTCCACTGCTTTTTCATTGCCTTCTGAAGCCATCTTTTCCACGTCACGCATATCGTTTGTTCCAAGATAAGCGTTAAAGCCGCCGTTTCCTACGATTTTTTTGTATACTTCCTTTTCGGTAAACTCACCGGAAAAACACATTTTAATTAAAGCGCCGCTTGGAACCGCACCGGCTCTCTCCGGGGAAAAAGCCCCGTCGCCGTCTAAAGCATTAAATACATCCACTACCTTGCCGTTTCTATGAGCGCCTACAGAAACACCGCCGCCCATATGAACAACAACCAGATTCAGGGAATCATATGCCTTTCCGGTTTCTTTGGCATATCTTTTGGCAACCGCCTTTTGGTTCAGAGCATGGAACACACTTGTCCTTGGAAGCTCCGGTACGCCGGAATATCTGGCAATGGGTTCTAACTCATCTACTACTACCGGGTCAACGATATAGGAAGGTGCGCCGATTTCATCTCCGATTTCCCGTGCCAGAATGCCGCCCAGGTTAGAAGCATGCTGTCCCTGCTTTCCGATTCTAAGGTCTTCCAATAAGTCATCGGTAACCGCATAGGTGCCGCCGGGAATGGGCTTTAACATGCCGCCTCTTCCTACCACAACATCCAAAGACTTTATATCAAAATCTTTTTCTTTTAACAGGTTTAAAATAATATTTTTCCGGAAATCCTTCTGGTCTACAATAGAAGCGTACTGTGCGATTTCTTCTGTGGAATGTCTTAAGGTTTCTTCAAATAATAATGTCTCTTCTTCAAACACGCCGATTTTCGTGGAAGTGGAACCGGGATTGATAATTAAGCTTTTCATAATCTAACATCCTTTCTGAGTTCTGAATTTATTTCATGGCTTCTGCCACAACTGCGCCAAGAGCAAGTGAATTTACCTTTGTTTCAAAGTCGTCGGAACGGGAGGTTAAGATAACAGGAGCTTTTGTTCCGGTTAAAATATTGCCGTTCTTTTCTTTTGCAGTATGAACAAGGGCTTTGTATACAAGATTGCCGGCATGAATGTCAGGGAACAGGAGAATGTCCGCATCGCCGATAATCTTTCTGCCTTCTGCACCTTTATGCTTTGCAGCCTCCGGGTCGATGGCAAGGTCTAAGGAAAGAGGACCGTCTACGATACAGCCTGTTATTTTTCCCTCTTCGCACATTTTGGTAAGCTCTGCTGCTTCTACGGTAGCAGGCATTTTTGGATTTACAACCTCGACAGCAGCTAACGGAGCAACCTTTGGCGTATCGATGCCGCATGCTTTGCAGATTTCCACTGTATTTTCGATAATATGTACTTTATCTTCCAAAGTAGGATAAGTCATAAAAGCAACATCTGTTAAGAAAAGTAATTTTTCCACGCCTTCAATTTCAAATACGCAAACATGGGATAAAGGTCTGCCGGTACGCAGTCCTACTTCCTTGTCCAAAACACTCTTTAAGAAAGACTTTGTATCGATGAGTCCCTTCATATACATATCAGCCGTGCCGTTATGCACAAGCTCCACTGCTTTTAAGGCAGCAGTATAAGTGTCTTTTTCATCAATTATCTCATAACCGGATAAATCCATGTTTAAGGAAGCGGCAATTTCTTTAATCTTGTCCGCATCACCAACTAAAATGGCATCTGCAATGTTCCGTTCCTTTGCAGCCTTTACCGCTTCTAAAACCGGCGCATCCTGCGCCACGGCAACTGCTACTTTTTTTAAGGAACAGTCGTTTACCTTTGCAATTAAATCGTCAAATCCTTTGCTCATTTGTCTACACCTCTTATTTATTTTATTTTTATTTAGGCGTTTGCGAAACGCCAAAACCCGCATAATTACGGGATTCTTTTTGTTATA
>CANCYR010000062.1 GCA_947382355.1 uncultured Lachnospiraceae bacterium | reverse complement strand
TGCCTGCGGCCGGTTCTGATTCCTGTGTGGGAAGGCTGAGGGCTGAACTGTTACGAAAAAAGAAGACGGAAAATCTGCTGCTTTCAGTTCCCGTTTTACTTTTATATTGTATTACATGTTATTATATCGTTTGTTATCCGCTATTTTGTGGTTGTCATAACATTTTTTATTATATCTTATAGTATTTGCAATTCACACATTTTTTATTACTTTTCTTTCTGGTTTACACATAATTTGATATATTTATAAATTTTATGTATACTAGATATTGTGCTGTTATGTGTTATTAAATCTATATATTGTTTTTATAGTTTTTGACTAATATGGTCATACTAATTTCATTATACTTGTTATATTAAAAATTTATTTTGAATATTCATAAAGAACATTGTTTTTTTCCTGTTATTTTATTTTATTATTATAATACTTTTAAGTTCTTTTTTCTTTTTGTTATTTAGATACAATTCGCTAAATAAGATAGTAATAAATAATAAAATTTTTTTTATCTTGTATATATTATTTTTACATAATCTAGTGTCATTTTGACTATCTAGCACTATATCTTGTATTTATCTTGCTATTTTATTATTATATATCATGCGATATTTATATTTATGTATACCTATGTTATGTTGACTAAAATTTATATTTTTATAATTTAATTTATTCTTTTCATCTTGCTATTATTCGTAGTTTACCTTTGTTTCAGCAAAAACCATTTAGGTTTAACGATTGTTTTTACACATTAGTTTGAATCAAAAAAAATATAGTGAGCATAAAAAAACAGTAATAAAAACAGTGAGAGAAATAATGAGAAAAGCAAAGAAAAAGCCAATATAAAATGAAACACCAGAAAAAGAGCAGGATAAAAAAATAAAAAGCAGTTAAAACTCCCAAAAACAAAACTCCATAGAAAAGTTGTAAAAAAGAAGCCCTTAATCAAAGGCCCCTTCTTTAAATCTGATATTTCTTGCCATGGAAACAATATCTTCCTTATCAAAATATGTATCATTTAAAAATAATGCATAAGCTCTTTTTCCGTTTTCCCTGGCAAAGCATACATACCAGACATTGGCCGTCTGGTCTTCCTCTCTGATTGGATTTCCGTTTTCTTCCGCTTCTGCCACTTCAGAAGCAGTATACAAATCATGATTTGCTAAAAATAAAAACGCCTGTGTCTCGCAGCCTTCCAGATATTCCTCTGTATCTGGCAGATATTCTGTATGATTATATTCCAGTTCTGCTCCTGCCAGTTTTCCCTGATGAAAAACCGCCTGATTCTGGTCCAAAAACATAATTCCTCCCGGTGCGCCCCATTCCATGGCAAAGGTGGATTTAGTGATTTCTTCATTTTCATAATAGAAGATATGTCCTCCCCTGCTGCCGATTCCTGCAAGAAATCCACTTTCTGAAAGCCCCTCTGGTAGCTGATACTGTACATAATCAGACACTTTTGTATGATTATGCAAAAAACCTTCCACATCCGGATTCTGTTCATACTTTGGCATGGCTCTTAATAAAATCATCTCCCCGGTTTCCGTTCGTACCAGCCCTATACTGTCAATTGTATTATCTTCCAACATATAAGATATGTTCAATTCATAGCTCTCTCCCTCATAAGACAATGCAAAATTTAAATATCCGTTCAATGCATTTTCATCGGAAAAGGTTTCATAAATCCCATTGGAATATGCTTCAAAGTCCTGCAAAGTCACTTCCCTTTTATTTGGCAGCTCCCTTACCTCCTCCATAGTGAGCTCTTTTGTGCCTTTGGTCTGTTTATTGTATTGATTAAATTCCTGATTATCCTTATGGACGGAATCCAATGTCTCCGCCCACTTTTTCAGGTATGCTTCTTTTTGCTTCTCATTTTCTTTCTCCTGTCCTGCCAAAATCCCTGTATCATTCTCATTTTTCCCCTTATGATTTGTCAGAAGCCCTGCTGCTGTCGTTACACACAGTAAAATTCCAAATATCGTAATTCCTGCCTTTGCCTTTTTATAGGAAAGCACATTTTGAATCCTGTTTTTTACATCTTTTTCCCCAAAGGCAATGGGAATCCTTCCAACCCCTTTTTCATAAATTGCCATGGATAACAGGGAACCGGAATATGCCTTTTTGATTTCCTCCCCCATTTCCTTTAACACTCTTTCATCACAGGACATTTCCATATCTTTTTCCATCAGCAGATAGGACAGCCATACAAAAGGATTGAACCAATGTATGCATACAATTACAAATGCTGCCATTTTTATTCTATAATCCCAGCGCCTTACATGAATCTGCTCATGACGAATTACATATTCCATTTCCTGTTTCTCCATACCCGCAGGCAGATAAATCCCAGGCTTAAAAATGCCGAAAACAAAAGCTGTTTTTATACCCTCTGATACATAAATCCGCTTACAGTCTCCCTTTTTGCTTTCATAAAAAGCTTCCGGAAGCTTTTTAGCTCCTGCCAGCTTTTCTTTCATCCCAATAACCGCTCCTGTAAAATAAACCAAAAAAAGAACTATTCCCAAAAACCATATTCTTGCACCTGTTTTTATCAGAACTTCCTGTTTTCCGGACTGTATGGCTGCATCTTTGCCGCCGTCCTTTTTAACAGCCATATTATCAGCCTTCTTTTGGGGATTATAGTCCAAGCTGGTTTCCTCATTTTCATTCTCCCATCCCGGCACTTCAAATTCCTGTTTTCCCTCCTGACCGTCCGGTTCCTCCTCTGTCCCCCCATAAAGGATTTCCCCCATTTCCATAAACGCACCCGGCACCAGACTGACAGGGCTTTCCAGAACAACAGGGCAGATTAACCTTATAAATACAATTATCCACAAAAGATAGCTATATATTTTAGGAGCCCTTTTTAACAGCAGACGGACCAAAAGCACCATGCCAATGCAATAAAGGGAAATAGTGCTCATTTTCAGTACACAAAAAAATAATCTCTCCATATCTTTTTCTACCTTTCCTCATAGTTTTCAATCATATCCTTAAGCTCTGCAATCTGCTGTTTTGTTAAAGCCTTTCCCTTCATGAATGCCGCTAAAAAAACAGGCAGGGAACCTCCAAAATTCTCTTCCAGAAAGGTTTCGCTCTTACTTTGCAGATATTCTTCCCTGCTAAGCCTGGCAGTGACCACCGCCCCTTTATTTTGAAAGATTTTCTTATCACAAAGCTTTTTCAACATTGTATAGGTGGTGGATTTTTTCCACGCAAACTCCTTTTCACAGAGCTTTACCAACTCCCCGGATAAAACCGGCTCCTTCTCCCAGATAAGCTGTGCAAATTTCATTTCACCTTCCGTCATAGTATAACTTTTCATTTATCTTCTCCCTTCCATATATAATTTATTTGACCTCTTCCCATAAATCCTCCAAACGGTCTATATTTCATAGACCCTTATCCAGTCTATACCTTATAGACCTCCTTGTCAATAAATTTTCCTTTCAAAAATTCAGATCAAAAATTTGGATTGAAGATACAGATTATAAATTAATGAAAAACTGGCAACGATAGCAATAGATAGACTTAAGGAAATAGAAATAGAGATATCAATAGATAGAGAAATAAATAAAGACCGCAAAAAATACTACTAAGAAATTATATAAGAGACGCATAGCATAAAATAGCAATACCTTACCAAAAAGTTCATTCTGACGTAACCCAGCAAAAGAGGGATGAGGGCGGATTCCATGCATTGCTTTTCATGGAATCCGCCCTCATCCCTCTTTTGCGTCCCCCCAGCCACTCCCCCCCTCTTTTACCTCCTCAAACTAATCCCCTATTCCTATCCTTCATCCTCCTCCAAACAAACATAAAACTGAAAAGAATCATAATCTTCTTTCGGAACAGGAAGCAATATACCGCCCTGCATAAGCGCTACACCCGTGTACTCTCCCTCAAACTCCCCGTCCATGAACAATTTATATTTCCCTTCCGGACACAGTCCCCTGAATTTTACTATATGAGATATGGCATTTCCATACAAATCAGTAAATACTGCTGCCAGGCATGCTTCTTTTCCATTCTTATCTGCATATTCCCATACGGTAACATCATGATTTTCAAAAGGAGAAACGATTCTGTAATAGTTTCCGAACTGGAACAATCTATAGTGCTCTTTAAAGCTTTTAACCTGATTTCGTACTATGCTTTTTTCTTCTTCCGTCATTTTGCTTAAATCCAGCTCATAGCCAAAGGTACCCTGCATGGCACAGATTCCCCTGGTCTTAAGAGGGGTAACTCTTCCGTTCTGGTGATTGGGGCAAACCGACACATGGGCGGAAACAGCGGACATAGGATAAGCAAAGGAGGTACCATACTGTATTCTGAGCCTTTCCACTGCATCTGTATTGTCGCTGCACCATATCTGGGGGGAATAATACAACATTCCAGCATCAAATCTTCCGCCGCCGCCGCTGCAGCCCTCTAAGAGCAAATCCGGATAACGTTCCAGCAATGCTTCCAGTACACTGTAGAGTCCAAGCACATATCTATGGCGCATTTCTCCCTGCTGCTCTCCCGGAAGCTTTGCACTGTATGCTGCTGCAATGGACCTGTTCATATCCCATTTTACGTACTGAATATTTGCAGAATCCATAACCGAAAATAACCTGTCCTTAATATATTCCAGCACATCTTCCCTTGTCATATCCAGCACAAGCTGGCTTCTTGCCCGGACAGGCTCCCTTCCCGGAACCACCATGGCCCAGTCGGGATGCTCTCTATACAATTGGCTGTCCTCTGATATCATTTCCGGTTCAAACCAGATACCGAACATAAGCCCGAGATCATTTATTTTATGAACCAGTTCCTCAAGGGAGCAGCCAAGTTTTTCTTCATTTACATACCAGTCTCCAAGGCCGGAAAAGTCCGTATCCCTTTTCCCGAACCATCCATCGTCCAAAACAAGCATGTCCAGTCCCAAACTGGCTGCTTCTTTAGCAATGTCAAGAATCTTTTTGGCATTGAAGTCAAAATAAGTAGCTTCCCAGTTATTGACAAGCACAGGGCGCTGCTTCTCCTTCCATGTGCTTCTTATCAGATGCTTAGATATGGCATTATGATAATTATGGGACAGACCGGATAAGCCCCCAGAGCTGTAGCTCATACATACTTCCGGTGCACTAAACTGTCCGCCCGGCTTAAGCCGCCAGGAAAAGTCCGAATCATCTATGCCCATTACAAGCCTTGTCTGAAAGGTCTGGTCCACCTCTGCCTGCATATGAAAACCGCCGCTGTATAACAAAGAAACTCCATAACAACAGCCCGTTTCCTCATTGGCATTTTTCTCCGCAAGTATGACAAAAGGGTTGTGCTGATGGCTGGAGGCTCCCCTTGTACTGCGTAGCTCTGTAATTCCATGGAACAAAGCCGTCCGCTCCGTCTGACGTTCCTGTGCATGCCTTCCGTAAAAATGTATCATATCCCATCCGGAATTATTTATGTCAAGGCAGGTTGACATAATTCTGTTAAAAGATATGTCCTGCTGACTCTTATTCTCTAAAACCACGGCTCTTGTTATTACGTCATCCGCTTCAAAAACTCCATATAACAACCGGACATAAAATTCTTCATAATAATCCTTTAAAAGGATTTCCAGCGTATCAACCCTGTCCTCCCCGGAAGCAAACATTGCAGGAAGCCCTTTTAAGGCATATTTGCCGTGATATGTTTTATAGCTGTCAAAAACAAGCAGACAATCCTTCACTCCCGTTCCTAAATCCGCCTGCAGACAATTCACCCTAAAATCGCCGCCGCCCCATACGGGAAACTCCTGGGGCAAAGTATCAAGAGAGTATCCCCTCTCGCCTCCGCTCTGGGGAATGTTTCCGGAAAATCCTCTGTCAGCTATCTCAATCAGATAAGAATAATCTGTTTCATCTGTCCTTTTCCCATAATAAGTATGGAGCAGTATTCCTTTATCATCCACTTTCATCTGATAAGTACTGTTGTCTGTATGCAGCGTAAATACATTCTGATTAATGATAATTCCCATGTGTAATGTTCCTCCCAAATTCTAATTCAATCATAGCACCTGTTATACTAGCCAGAGATATTCGTATGGCCCAAGCTGAACCTGATTATTATAGGAACGGACCACTCTTCCCGTAATCAGATCCTTCATCTCTCCCGGCAGTCCAAACCAGTCAAAGCACCAGGCATCCACCCATTGCTCATGCTCCGAGAAATTTGCCAGCACAAGCATCTTATCTTCCTTATGGAAGCAGAAAACTGCATTGTTTCCGGTCACAACCGGTATAGCCTTGTAGCAGGCGCTGAAATATTTATTTGCTTTCCGTATGCGTATCATATTTTTAAGCTTTACAAATATCTGGCCCTGAACCGTACTTAAATCATTCCTCTTTTCTGCCGCCTTCCAGTCCATTTTCCCTCTGTGGAGCCATCTGGAATCAGCAGCATGCTCTTTGACCTCCTTATATCCCCAGTCATTGAGCTGTCCCAGTTCATCTCCGCTGTAAAGCAGTGGGATTCCCGTATAAGCTATAATAACCGCATGCAAAAGCAGAATCCTTTTTATGGCCAGCTCTACCTTATACAAATGCTTCTCATTGACAGCCTGCTCCAATCCGCACATGGAAGCCAGTGTTCCGCTGTTTCTCGCATCCTGTGTCTGAGGATTGTACTCGTATAACTCACCTATGGAAAAGCTTCCCGGAAATGTTCCTTCCATATATTGTATCATAAACTGCTTATGCATCTCAGGATCACACCCAAGCTCCCTGAGTATGTCCTCCTCAAAGCCCCAGCCAATATCATCATGACAGCGGATATAATTGATCCAGAGACCGTCTGAAGGGATTCCGTAATCCTTGGAAAGAGAACGGGTCATAAGCCTTACGTCCCTGCTGGCCAATGAATTCCACAAAAGAACCATCAGTGATGCATTATACATCACATTGCATTCTTTTCTTTCCCTGGTTCCGAAATACTTTACGATTTCAAAAGGCTCTACGATTGCCTCCCCTAAGAAAATAACACCGGGGCACACCTTCTTAACAATTTCATACATCATAGCAATCAGTTTATGAGCCTGGGGCATATTCATGGATGTAGTACCCGGTTCCTTCCACATATATGGTATCGCATCCAGACGGAATATGTCCACCCCTTTATTGGCAAGTGCAAGCAGTACCTCCACTATTTTATTGAATACCTGTGGATTTTTATAATTTAAATCCCATTGGAACTCATAAAATCTGGTCATCACATATTTTTTGATATCCGGATAATAGGTAAAGTTACCGGGAGCCACTTCCGGAAATATTTCCGTCAGAGACCTTTCATACTCCTTTGGTATAGTATCCTCATCGAACATTATATACATATCTGCGTAGTCCGGCTCTCCCGAAAGGCATTTTTTTGCCCATATATGCTCTTTCGCCGTATGATTCAGCACAAAATCAATACAGGTTCTGATACCTTTTTCCTTAAGAAGCCCTATAACATGCTGAAGCTGGTTCATGGTACCAAGCCGCTCCTCTACCATAAGGTAATCAGACACTGCATAACCGCCATCATTGTTTCCTTCCCTTGATTTTAAAAGCGGCATAAAATGAACATAAGTAACTCCCAGCTCCGCAAGATAATCAATATGTTTTTCAAATCCCGACAGATTATTGCTGAACCGGTCCACATATAGCATGATACCAACCATCTTTTCCGACTGATACCAGCCATTTCCCGCTTCATCTGCCTTCTTTAAATCAGCAGGACGTTTTTTTCCCGCCTCTTCCATAATCTTGAGCAACTGCTCATACCGAAATCCTGTTATATCATTGTTTCCGTAAAGTTCATAATAGCTGTTTTTCAAATCCATTGTACATATCCTCTTTCAGCTCCCCGGGCAGCGCCCGGGGATACATTCTTTATTTAACCGCTCCATTGACAACCCCATTAATAATCTGCTTCTGACAAATAATATAAAATACTAAAATAGGTAATAATGCCAGCAGATATGAGGCAAATGCCAGATTATAATTGGTACCGAACTGGGACTGGAAGTTCAGCTGGGCCAGAGGAAGGGTATTCTGCCCCGTGCCCGACATGATAACAAGCGGCGTCATTACGTCGTTCCATGTGCTCATGGCAGTCAGTACCGCCACAGTGGCATGCATGGGCTTCATATTAGGAAAAATAATTTTCCAGAAGGTCTGCCATGCAGAGGCTCCATCTATACATGCCGCCTCATCCAGCGCTAACGGGATGTTTTTTAAATATCCGGTATACAACATCAGGTTCATGGGCAGAAAGAACACTACATACAAAATGATTACACCCAGCCGGTTTGCAATTCCAAGCTGTGCCGTCTGCTTTACTAAAGGCATCATAAGTACGGCAAAGGGTACGAACATGCCGCTTACCATATAGTAGTAGGAAATCTTAAAAACCCCGTGCTTTCCCATCTTTCTGGCAATCACATAACCTGCAAGAGAATGGAGCAAAACACATATGATTACCGTTACACCGGTTAACAGCAGGCTGTTTCCGAGAGAATGCCAGAAATCCGTAACCCGCATTGCCTCCGCAAAATTATCCAGATTCCATGCTTTTGGAAATGCCAGCGCTCCTGACACATCATTTGTCATCTCCGACGGCTTTTTAAAGGCTATGATAATGGTCATGTACAGCGGAAAGAAAATAGTCAGACAGCCGACTACCAGCAATATATTGATTATGCGGTTAGCCGCTTTGCTTCCCACAGCTCCCTGATGTTTCTTTATTTTCTTTTGCGTAGCTTTCTCCTGTTGCTTTGCTGTTTCAGATATTTTTGCTGCTTCAGGTTTTTTTACTGCTTCAGGCTTTTTTGCCGCTTCAGAACTTTGTACAGCCTTAGTATTCTTTACAGAATCTTTCTGTACATTCACATCTGCTGTTTTCTTTTTCCTATTCATGTCTTTCTTTTTCTTTCCCATTATAACTGCTCCTCCTTTCCTCCCAGGAATTTCATCTGTAAAAATGAAATGACTACGATTACAATAAAGAATACAAATGCATTGGCGCTCTGGAACCCGAACTGCCCACCGCTCATACCATTATTATAAATCAGGTAGGAGATGGATTCTGTGCTCTGGGATGGTCCTCCTTTGGTCAATGACATAATCTGGTCAAATACCATAAGCGCATTTTTCATGCAAAGGACAAGATTGATGGTAAAAAACGGCATAATCAGCGGAAATGTAATCTTAAAAAACTTTTTGATGCCTGCTGCCCCGTCAAGCATACATGCCTCATATACCTCCTCCGGCACTGTCTGCAGTCCGGAAATATAAATAATGGTATTCATGGCTATTCCCTGCCAGGCGCCCACTATTACAATGGCAATCCAGGCAGTTTCCGTACTGGAAAGCATGCTGTTCTTTAAAAAATCAATTCCTGCTGCCTCCCCCACCGCCGGAAGAATATAAGTAAACAGAAAGCTGAATATATAGCCTACTACCAGTCCTCCTAATATATTGGGCACAAAGTAGATTCCTCTTAGAGTATTTTTTCCCTTTATCTCCCGATTTAAGCCAAGGGCAAGTATCAGGCTGATTACATTTACCAGAATAGTCATCACAATTGCATATTTAAATGTAAATAAATAAGACTTTCCTACCCGTATGTCCTGAAATAAATCCTGAAAATTCCGAAGCCCTACAAAATCATAATCTCCATATCCTCTGAAATTTGTAAGTCCATAATAAAATCCCTTAATCAGAGGAAGTGTATTAAAGCAGAAGAACAGTACAAGCACAGGCAGCAAAAATCCAAGAAATATTTTATCGTTCTTGCTCCAGGGCTTGATTTCCCTGACTTTCTTTTTTTCCTTTCCCATGTGCTATTCCCCCTTTTCCTCATATGCTTTTACCTTTGCAATAATATCTTTATTATATCTGACCCATTCCCTGTCAAATCTGTCCAGAAATGTGTCAAGGGCATTGCTGCCATTATCAAGCAGATATGTCTGAATCATGGCATCCACTGCCATCTCGCTTGGATAATGATGATCCTGAAAGTCTGCGATCATTCCGTTATCAATGTACGTCCTCATTCCGTCTAACTCCCCTGCTATTTCATAGTCGCCTTTCTTACAGGGAACCGCACTTTGTGCATTTAAATATGCCTGCACATTTTCATCCTCTAACAGAAAACGCAATACCTCATATGCTTCTTCTTTATATTCGCAGTCCTCCATAACGGAAAACATCAAATCATTTCCTGAATTCAATATATTCTTTTCTGCCGAGTCATTGGCAGGAAATACAAAGGAATCAATATTCATATCGGGATTTACCGATTTAATCTGCGGAATGGCATAGCTTCCGATTACATACATGGCAGCCTGCCCTCTTGCAAAAGCAGTACATGCATCATTGTAGCTGTAAGCAACCGGATTTGGCTGTGCATATTCTAAAAGCTCTTTCTGCTTTAACGCTACCTGCTCATATGCATCGGAAAAGGTTGCATTTCCGCTGTTTACCTGATAAGCCAGATCTGTGGGGCACAAATTAACGGCAATGGCATTCCATGGTGCAAGACAGGTCCAAATGTCCTTATAGCCAAAATATAAAGGCTGTATACCTTCCGCCTGTATTTCCTCACAAAGCTGAGTGAATTCACTCCATGTTGCAGGAATATTCCATCCGTGCTCTTCAAACATATCCCGGTTATACAGTACTCCCGCTGCATTTGCCATATACGGCACCGCATATACACCGTCCTTTGGCACATACTCCAAATCCTTGTTAGTCAGCAGATAATTCTCCTTTATATCTGCAAGCCCCGAAAAATCGGAAATATCCATAAGCATTTGGGCATCAAGGAAATTGGAATAATTGATGTCTCCTCCTATTCCGATAATATCCGGATTATCCTCTCTGATAAATCTTGTTTTCAGAATTACCATGGCATCATTTGGTGAATCAATTACCAGTTCAATGTTATCGTGGGTGGCATTGAACTTTTCTTCAAACTTCTGGAAGACGTCCACTGCTTCCGGCTTATACTGAACCATCTCAATAACCACTTTTCCGTCCCGGTTCTTCTGATTCCCGCAGCCGCTCAGCAATAAGCTCATCACAACTCCGGCTGCCAGCAATACAGTCACGCCTTTTTTTCTGTTTGTCATTGTTTTACCTCCTTTTCCTTTCATTCATGCAATTGAACTAATATCTTTATATTCTTATACTATGTTGTTTTGTTATGTTTTTCAACAAGTTGTGTACAAAACTAACAATTTGCACATAGCATTTTTATTATTTATATGCAACTCTTACAATACTTATCAGCTTTTCCCTATTCTTTTTTCTTTTTCTTGATATCTTCTAAAAAAAGAGTGAAAAAAACAGTAATTACTTACTTATTTTTCCCACTCTTCGTTTTTTTCTGTTTTCCGCAAAACAAATCAATTCCTGTTTTTTACGCTGTCCCTGACAATCAGTTCCACAGGAAGCTTAAAGGAACTGGCAATGACTTCCTCTCCGAAAATCCTCTTCATCAACAGCCTGACCGCCTGTTCACCCTTCTCATAAACCGGCTGCCGGATAGTTGTAAGTTTTGGTCTGGAAAGCTTTGCATACATATTATCATCAAAACCGGAAACCGATATATCCTCCGGTATTTTCAACCCCTCTGCCAAAAACACATCGATTGCTTCATTTGCCAGAAAGTCCGATACTACAAACACTGCCGTATAACCTGCCTTCTTTGCATTTACCGCAAAATCCCGCAGTGTCTCCCTTCTTAGGTTCTTCTCATCCGGCAGATAGTAATAATCCGTATTGCTATACTCTATCCCATAACCTGCAAGTGCTTCACAATATCCCTGAAACCGGTCTAAGGTGCTGGAAACAGGGTTTTTCCTGTCACAAAAGAAGGCAATCCTTCTATGCCCCTGCTTTAGCATAAACTCAGTAATCAGCTTTCCGCCTTCATAGTCGGCAATGCCGATATTGTCATAGCTCCCTTCCCCGCAGTCGATAAAAACAACCGGTTTCCCCACTTTTTGGGCAAAGCCCTGACAGTCCCAGGGTTCAAACCCTACGATAATCCCGCCCTCTATATTGGAGGCCTGCAGCTTCTTAAATGCTTCCTCCTGACTCTGTGGCCTTCCACATACCGGATATCTTCCATATTTCTGCAGGTTGACGCATATAGAATCCAAAAGCTCCGCACAAAAGGGGTCCATAAAAATCTTTTCCCGGAATCGGATACTAAAGTCAACAGATACAAGCTTTAATCCATTGCCCGGATTTCCCTGAGACATCCCTTTTTTAAAATCATACTTTACCAATGCCTCTTCAATCCTCTGTCTGGTCTTTTCCGACATCTTTTCCGTATGACCGTTGACTACATTTGACACAGTTGTCGGGCTTACCTCTAACATAGCTGCAATCTCTTTTATTGTTATCATATGGAATACCCCCGTTATATGTCAGTATATTGGTGTTTTTTCCATGTGTCAATCAAAACTGTTACTTTTTATATGCTGTTTACATATGCAATAAATCTTTCAAATGCCTTCCTTCCTGACTCATCCCGTTTATATACCCCTGCACATTCCAACACCTTTTGAAAAACATTGCCGATTTCCCTTTTAAAAATCAATTCCACATTGTCTTCGTTGATTTCCTGATACTTTGTACGGATTTCTTCCACCCAGTCCCCATGGGCAGCTATGCTTTCCATGCTTTTTATATCAGCGCCTCTTAAAACAGCGTCCTTCAACAGCTCAAGCTCTTTCTTCAGCCTTGCCGGAAGCACTGCAAGCCCCATTACTTCAATCAGACCGATATTTTCCTTCTTAATATGATGGTACTCTTCCCATGGATGATACAGACCCATGGGATGTTCTTTTGTAGTAATATTATTCCGAAGCACCAGATCAATCTCATATCTGCCTTCTCTCATTCTGGCAATAGGCGTTATGGTGTTATGCTTTTCCTCTTCTGTCCGTGCAAAAATAAAAGCTTCCTCATCCGTATAACCGCGCCACCCATATAAAATCCTGTCAGCCAGCTCAATGATTCTTTTATAATCGGTTCCATTTAAACGTATCACGGACATGGGCCATTTCACCATGCCTCCTTCAATATCTTCAAACCCCTGAAAGGAAACTGTTTTTTCTATAGGAGCTCTTTCCATTGGAAACGTATAATTTCCGCCCTGGAAATGGTCATGGCTCAATATGGAGCCGCCCACAATGGGTAAATCCGCATTGGAGCCTACAAAATAATGGGGAAACAGCCTGATAAAAGCAAACATATTCTCAAAGGTCTCCCTGTCAATCTTCATGGGCACATGTCTGCCGTTAAACACAATACAGTGTTCATTGTAATATACATATGGGGAATACTGGAATCCCCAAGGTTTTCCGTTTATCTCAATGGGAATCACCCTGTGATTTTCCCTTGCAGGGTGGTTAATCCTTCCTGCATATCCTTCATTTTCCATGCAGAGCTGGCACTTGGGATAGGAGGAAGACTTTATGGTACCTGCAAGGGCTATCATCTTCGGGTCCTTTTCCGGCTTGGATAAATTAATAGTCATATCCATATCGCCATATTCTGTAGGAACTACCCATTTAATGTCCTTCTCAATTCGATAGGTCCTGATATAATCCGTATTTTTACTAAACTCATAATAATAATCTGTGGCTTCTTTTGGAGATATGCTGTATTTTTCCCAAAAGCTCCTAATCACCTGACTGGGCTTCGGGACAAGCACATTCATAATTTTTGTATCAAATAAATCCCGAAACACTACAGAATCCGACTGGATGATTCCCCGTTGGATTCCAAAATCCAGAATATCCGAAAGCACCTGCTCCAAATCCTTTGAAGTCTCTATTTTCTTACCTGTTTCAGTCTCTTCATAGGAATCCAGCTTTAACAAATCAAGCAGAAGATTCCTTGTATATATTTCGTCTTCCGGCTCAATCAGCTGTTTATCTATTCCGTATGCAATCAATTGTCTGATTCTTTCATATATCATAATGGCTGCCTCCTAAATGATTTTTATTCCCCCGTAAGGTCTTACTTTCAACACATGGCATGCTCCTTCACCAAAAATATTCTCCATGCAGCTTTTATATTTCCCTGCTGCTTCATTTTTCACAAATGCCTGTATGGTTCCTGCAAATCCGCCTCCATGAATTCTGCACACACCCTCATCCTGCAGGATATATTCGCTGACAGCCAATGCAACCGTCACATTCTGGGCATGCACATCCTTAGGACTATATATGTTCTGAAGCAATTTTGCCGAAGAGTCTCCGCTTTTTTGAATGACTTCCAGAAAACCTTGAAAATCATGGTCTGTCAAAGCCCTGATTCCTTCCCTCACTCTTTTCTGCTCGCCGAAAAAATGCATAGCGCGCAGCAACGCCCTGTCGCTTACCTGATTACGAATCCCTGCAATATTTTCATAAAATGCTTTTTCCTCCACCTCGCTTAAATATTCCCTTCCAAAACATTTTGCCACCTGCCTCATCTCCTCCGGTATTGCGGCATAATCATCTGTCAAATCTGCATGGGAGCCTTTTGTTTCTACAATGCAAAGGCTGTATACATTTTCCTCAAAATCACAGGCTGTCTGTTCTATAACCGGATTTGCCTGCTCCTTAAAATCAATAGAAATAAGCCCCCCTATGCTACAGGCCATCTGATCCATCAGCCCGCAGGGCTTTCCAAAATATACATTTTCGGCAAACTGTCCGATTTTTGCAATTTCTTCTGAAGGCACCCTGCCCTCATTGTACATGCCGGAAAGAATAGTTCCTACAAGGGTTTCAAATGCTGCCGAAGAGGACATGCCGGCACCCATAGGAACATCGCTGGTAACATATGCAAAAAATCCTCCGATTTGCCATCCTCCTTCTTTTAACCCTGCTGCCATGCCCCGTATCAAAGCCGCTGTAGTCCCAAGCTCCTCTTCCTTCTTTTCCAGCCGGTTCAAATCAATCACTATCATGGGAGAGTCCTCCGACACCAGCCTGATAATCCGGTCACCGGAAAAGGCTGCCACTGCTATCACATCCAGATTGACGGAAGCTGCCAGAACATGCCCGTGCTGATGGTCCGTATGGTTGCCGCACACTTCGCTTCTGCCCGGCGCACTGTACAGCTCTACTTCCTTTTCACCAAACAGCTTCCGAAATTGTAACAATGCATCCTCAAACCTCTTCTTTTCATATCCGGTCATTTTTTCATCTACATATATGTCCTTTATCCTGCTGTCATATATGCCGCTTTTCAAATCATTCAAAACCTCCTCAATCCCATTCATTCCTTTTCCCTTCCCTTTCCTTATATTTTATGAGTGTAAGCACGTTTTTCATTTAAGGAAATTGTACTACACAAATTTCAGTCCTCATATGCTTATCAGTTATGAAAAACTGTCCGTTTGTTAGATTTGTATATTGTATTTTATATACAGCCATGTTAAAACATTAGTAACAAGGATTGTATATTTCTAAAAAATCAGTATATGCGTCCGGAAAGGGGATTATGATGGAAAAAAGCATATTTATGGAATTTCCCAAAGAAGAAAATGCAGATTTGTATCTGAGCGTATTCGGACATTCCATTACCGAACCGCTTCACAAAGCCGGTCCGTCCGTAAAGTCCTTTTATCTGATTCATTTTGTACTGGAAGGAGAAGGGGATTTTTATGTACAGAATGTACACTATCATTTAAGAAAGGGGCAGGGGTTTTTAATCGAGCCGGACCATCAGGCCATGTATATATCCAACCGGGAACAGCCCTGGACCTATATATGGGTGGGCTTTTCCGGCAGGAAAGCAGGTGAAATCCTGCATTCTATCGGTCTTACACAGGAGAGTCCCATTTTTTCCTGTAATGAAGGGGAACGGTTGAAGAAATATGTATTCGACATGCTAAAGCACAACTATTCAAATCAAGCTGACTCCTTCCGCCAGCTTGGCATGCTCTATCTGTTTCTTGCTGTCATTGCCGGCGCACAGAAAAATAAAATGGAAACCCCCTCCGGCAACGCCTATGTAAACCATGCTGTTTCCTATATACAAAACCACTACAGCCTGCCTGTTACCGTTGATGAAATATCTGATTATGTAGGACTGAACCGCAGCTACTTAAGCTCCCTGTTCAAAACCTGTACGGGACTCTCTCCCATAAAATATCTGCAGAACTTCCGCATTACAAGGGCACAGCACATGTTGCGGGTAACGGACCTGTCCATTGAGAGCATTGCCCTTTCCTGCGGCTATCAGTCTGCGGAAGCCTTTCATAAAATATTCAGACAATTAACCGGCATGTCTCCCAAAGCCTTCCGCATGGAGCACCGGAACCGGACACGGAACAACCAGAGCACCATGCGGAACAATACGCCGGATTATATGGGAGAGGACACAGAGACGGAATTGTAATCCTCACGCAATGCTCTCTGTCAGCCTCCTTAGAAGTTTTGGGACTCCGAGTACCCTCTATATCCGCCGGCCTGCTTTACGAGCATATAGAACTCCATTCTATACGTATCCTTTAAATCCATCTCTGAAAGCCTGTCAATCACATCCTCCACACTGGTGTCATTTGCATATCTGCTGTTCTTTAACAGCATGCCGAACTGAGCCACGCAGGCTGCAAACTGCAGGTCCCGGGAAGGGCTTTGCGCATATGCGCTTCCTTTTACCGGATATTCACTTTCCCTGCTTTTACTCTTATCAGGCTCTTTATATCGTATTTTTACGGTACAGTATTCCTTGTCTTTTCCTGCTTTGCGTACCGTATCATTTGTGTTGGATTTTGAGGTATTTGTCACATAGTCATCCTGATATTTTAAAGCAATGGAGTCCTTTCCGTCTTTGACAGAATTCCCGGCAGGAACAATTTCATACAAGGCAATCATACTATGTCCTGCGCCGATTTCTCCCGCATCCTTTGTATCATCTTTAAAATCAAAATCATTCATGACACGGTTTTCATAGCCGATAAGCCGATAGCTTTCCACCATCTGCGGATTGAATTCCACCTGAAATTTCACATCCTTTGCCACCGTCATAAGGGTTGCCCCCATTTCCTTGACCAAAACCTTTCTGGCTTCCCTCTCACAGTCAATATAGCTGTAATTGCCGTTTCCCTTGTCAGCCAGGAGCTCCATTTTATTGTCCTTAAGGTTGCCTGTTCCAAATCCCAGTACGGATAAAAAGATGCCGCTTTCCCTCTTCCGGGTAATAAGCTCCTCTAACTCCCTTTCACTGGTAAGGCCGATATTCAAATCCCCGTCTGTTGCAAGGATAATCCGGTTATTACCTCCTTTTATAAAATAGTCCTCCGCCAGTTCATAAGCCGTCAGTATGCCATCGCCTCCGTTTGTTCCGCCTTCAGCAAAAAGTCCGTTGATGGCGCTTAAAATCCTGTCCTTAT
>CANCYR010000061.1 GCA_947382355.1 uncultured Lachnospiraceae bacterium | reverse complement strand
ATTACTACACCATTTGCCCGTAAATTTGCGTAGATTTATAACGAATTACGCAGATTAAGGGTAAAAAACCAAAAATGAAAAAAGCGCCGGAAAGCTTGAAATATCTAGGTTTGAAGGCTTATGAAGGGATATAAAAGATATGATTAAAATTTTATTCATCTGCCACGGCAGTATTTGTTAAGGTGGGTTCGAGGAATATCAAGGTCTTTGCAGATTTTATTCTTACTAATGCCTATTCCTTTCAATATTTCATTTATTCGTAGATGTAAATTACCATAATCCAAGTTTATTTGGCATAGAAAAGAAAATCATGATAAACTGAATATAAGATAAAAAAAATTATAGGGAATTTATAGGGAAATGCATGATAATATAAGCATAGGTCACAATAGAAACATTCCATGGAGGAGCGATGCTATGCAGCAGAAATTATTGATTGCAGATGATGAAAAAGATATCCGCCGGCTTTTGCGGGAGTATTTTGAAATGCAGGGATATGTTATCATGGAGGCGGAAAATGGCATAGAGGCGGTGAAAAAGGCAGAAGAAAATCCGGATTTGATTTTGCTTGATATAAACATGCCTAAAATGGATGGATTAGAGGTCTGTAAGAAAATCAGGCCCTTTTTTTCCGGTCCTATATTGTTTCTGACTGCAAAAATTGAAGAACGGGACCGAATCAGCGGCCTTATGCTCGGGGGAGACGACTATATTATGAAGCCCTTTTCCATGGCGGAGCTGGATGCAAGAATACGCGCCCATTTACGAAGGGAGCAGAGAAAGAACGAAAAGGAGGGCTTCCGGTTTTTCGGTGATTTTTCCATACAGTATTCCGCCAGAAGGCTGTGCTATCTGGAAGAAGAAATTCCTTTGACTAGGACGGAATTTGACATTGTGGAAATACTCTCAACCAATGCTGGAATCGTATTTGGAAAGGAAGCCATTTATGAAAAGCTGTGGGGCTTCGACAAGGAAGGGGACAGCACCATCATAACCGAGCATGTGCGGCGCATACGGAAAAAGCTTTCGGAGCATAGTGATAAGGAATTGATTGAAACGGTATGGGGAGTAGGATATCGATGGATTACTTAGACGAGCTTTTTATGAAATGGGAAAAGAAGGTGAAAAACAGCAGCTTAAAGACTTCCTTAAGATGGTATATTGTTTTTGCCGTAACAGGGGTGATTACCTGTTCCCTGCTTACCATGTTTTTTTGTGAAGGATGGCTGAATCTTCTTTCTTTGCAGGCAGAGAACAAAGGGGCTGTCATGCGTTATGAGAGAAATTGCTTTCAGGTAGTCTTTGTGGATAGAAGCGGCTTCACTGCCGGTACCTTTCAGGTATATGAGATATTTGGCATCTTACAGTATGGCTGTATTTTGATTTATTCCGTGGCGGCAATACTGATTGTTTCCAGATTATATTATAAAAGAAAACTGGAAGAGCCCCTGAGGCTTTTGCATATGGAGGCAGAGGCAATTGCCAGAGAGGATTTAAGCTTTTGCTGTGAATATAAAAGCGAAGATGAAATGGGAGAAATCTGCCGGACCTTTGACGGACTTAGAAAGCAGCTTGCGGAAAGCAGGCAGAAAAACTGGGATATTATGGAGGACCAGAGGCAGCTGAATGCTGCCTTTGCCCATGATTTGCGCACGCCCCTTACGGTTATGAAGGGCTATATCGAAATGATTACCCAGTTTTATAAACAAGGCAGGATGCCGGAGGAAAAGCTGTATGAAAATCTGGAGCTGCTTTACAAGCAGGTGCTTCGCATGGAGGCTTTTTCAGCAACCATGAAGGAAATCCACAGCTTTGAAGAAATGAGGGTGGAGAAGAAAAAACAGACGCTTCATGATGTGAAAATTCAGTTGGAGGAAATCATAAAGGGGATTGGGAAGGTCAGTGAGAAGAACATAGAGTTATTATATGCTAACTCCATGCCGAAAGGAGCAGAAGAAGAGGGTTTATATGTGGATAGTCGTTTCCTGTTGGAAGCAGTGGAAAATCTTTTGGGAAATGCTCTGCGTTTCTGTCGGAATAAAGTAGAAATCGTGTTGGAAAGAGAGGGTGCATATCTCAGGATATATGTAAAGGATGACGGACCGGGATTTTCTTCTGAGGAAATTCGTATGGCGGTAAAGCCTTATTATACCGGAGCTTCGGAGGATGGGGAGCATTTCGGGCTGGGGCTTTGTATCAGCAGGAATCTTTGTGAAAAGCATGGAGGGAGCCTTAGCCTTTCCAATGGGTTGAGGGGCGGGGCGATTGTTTGCGGGGAGTTTTATTGCGGGTGAGTTTTTTTGAGAGGGGTGGGGTGTGTGGTGAGAGGACGCAAAAGAGACAGGGCATGTGGGAGGGCTGGGCGGCTGTGTTTTGGCTGGCGATTTTCCTAAACAGCCTGATTTAGGGTGTTGGCGGCGGACGGGCCGTCCTATAGCGCCGTCCGTGGCGCAATAGGACTAAAATTGCCATCCGTGGCAATTTTTCCCTGGGGTGTTTACAGGCTGTTAAGGAAAAGCGCCAGCCAAAACAATGCCGCCCAGCCCTCCCACATGCCCTGCCTCTTTTGCTGTTTCGTTTCGGGCATTACTCTTAGAAAATGTTAGAAAAATAGTGGTTGAAAAATTGTTACAGCAAGGACAGAAATTTTAGCCTGATGTTTTGCAATATGGCAAAAAAGCTAAAAAACACAGAGTACACTAAAAAAAACTTACTACCCACAGCCTTTCGGTTCCAGTATCCAGTAGGAGCAGCCGGCTTATGCGTATATAGAAGTCTTGCGGGCCTTATAAAAACGCCGGTCCTTATGCACCGTATTTTGGTGCATTAGTACCGTTGCGTTTTTATAGAGCGAGAGCGTGCCAGAAAGACTTCTATATACGCATAAGCCGGCTGCTCCTACGTCCTCTTCCTCAATCCCTGCCCCCCTCTCATAAATTTTTCTCCAAAAGTAGATACTCTATAGATATTTTCCCCCTATCCTATAAAAAGCAACCAAAAAGGAAAGAAGGAAAACCAATGAATACAGAAATCCAATTAAAGCATGTAAGCAAAAGCTATGGAAAGAAACAAGCCTTAAAAGACGTAAATCTCACAATCCCCCGGGGAATGTTCGGACTGCTTGGAAGGAACGGGGCAGGTAAGACAACTCTTATGAAGGTGCTTGCCACACTTTTAAAGGCAAATGAAGGAGAGATAACCATATGCGGTGTCCCTGTTTCCCAGAGGAAGAAAATCAGGGAAATGACAGGATACCTGCCTCAGGACTTTTCCATGTATGGAAATATGAGCGCCTATGAGGCAATGGATTATCTGGGCGTGTTGTCAGGGCTTGGCAGGGCGGAAAGGAAAGAACGGATTCCCAGACTGTTGGAGCAGGTGAACCTGCAGAATAATCAATTCACAAAGGTAAAGGCAATGTCAGGGGGAATGCTTAGAAGGCTTGGAATCGCACAGGCAATTCTGCATGAGCCAAAGGTGCTCATTGTGGATGAGCCCACTGCCGGGCTTGACCCGGAGGAAAGGGTGCGTTTCCGGAATCTTTTGTGTGAGATAGCCAGAGACAGGATTGTGATTCTGTCCACCCATATTGTAGGGGATATAGAGGCAACCTGTGAGAAAATAGCTGTTCTGGATGAAGGAAGCCTGATTTATCAGGGTACTGTCAGTGAACTTTTAAAGAAGGCGGAAGGGAAAATCTACACGGCGGAAATATCAAGAGTGGAGTTAGAGGAGCTGAAGAAAAATTATGTGGTTACCGGAATGCTTACTTCCGGAACAAAGGCAATTGTGCGTTTTATTGCAGATTCCAAAGAGGCTTCCCTGATAGCAGGCGCCGTTTTAAGCGAGCCCAATATGGAGGATGCGTACTTGTATCTGATGAAGCAACAGGGAGGTGACAAATAATGTTTTTTACCTTGTTTTTAAAAGAATGTAAAGAGCTTTTAAGAAGCATCACGTATTATATGTTTATAATTTGTACCGTATTGTTTTATATGACCCAGCTTGGCAGCTTTGACCCCATTTCCCGGCCGGTAAAGGAGGAGATAAAAGAGGAGCCTGTTTCAAAAGAGGAACAGGCAATGAAAGCTGCAATCAGCCGGCTTATGACGGAATTTTCCGCAAATAATTATTCCACATATCCCTTTGGATTTATAAAAGAAGTCAGACTAAGCGGTGAAGAACAGGAACAGGCAGGGCAGATTATAGAAAAGCTGACGGGACTTTCACCGGAAGAATTTATCCGGATTGCAACGGATGGGAAAACGAGCAGTGATGCGGTACAGGTTTTACGGAATATTTCCTATGAGGAATTTATGGGGGAAATGGAGAAGTTAGACAGCCTGTTAGGCAGCGGAAGCTATTATGAACCGGATTCGCTTTTGGGAAATACGGATATTCCGGATACTTATGAAGAGGCAGAAGCAGAATATGAAAGAGTATTGGAAAAAGACAGGGTAACGGGAGCTTATGGCAGGATATTCTGCGATTATATGGGAATCATTATGGGAATTTTGCCGGTGTTTCTGGCAGTCACAAGAAGCGTCAGGGATAAGCGGGCAAAGGCATCCCAGGTAATTTTTGCAAAGAAAGCTTCTTCCTTTACCATACAGGCATCCAGATATGCGGCAAACCTGGCAATGATTTTTCTTCCCCTGTTCATTTTGTCCACCATGCTCAATTCCCAGGCAATGTATCTGGCAGGTGTCTTATCCGTAAAGGGGAATCCATTTTATATGTATGAATATTTGTTTGGCTGGCTTATGCCTACTGTGATGGTGGTTTTGTCCATTGGATTTTTTGTAACGGAACTGACAGAAGGCCCGCTGGCAATTTTATTACAGGGCGGCTTCTGGTTTTATACGATTCTGGCAGCCAAAAAGCTCACCGGATATGTGGGGACATCCTTAGTGCCAAGGTTTAATTCCGTTGGCTATTACAGCATTTACGAAAAAATGAAGCCAGCGCTTGTTGCCAACCGGCTTTCCTATTTGCTTATCAGCATTTTATTATTTGCACTTACTGTTTTTGTGTACGAAAAAAAGAGAAGAGGAGGTTTGTTTCATGATAGAGCATTATTATCAAATACAAAAAGTAAACATAAAGCATAATATGCTGCCCCACATAATAGCCGGAGCAGTCTGCCTCCTTATTTCCCCCCTTATGATTGGAATGAAGAATCTGGATTCCTGTCAGACTGCAAAAGTCATAGAAATTTTTTTCAGCCTTTTTGGAATATTGTTGTTTGTCCCTGTCTTTATGCCGGAGCTCAATAAATCCGTTGGAGACCTGATTGCCAGCAAAAAAGAATCCATGGGCGTCCTGCTGTTCATGCGCTTTTTCACATCCCTGTGTTTAACAGCAGCCATTCTTTTCGGCTTCCTGACAGCCCTCCGCTTTGGAAACTGCCAATTTCCCTTTTATCAGAGCTTTTACGGAGCCATGGCAAACTGCCTGTTTTTAGGCGCCATGGGAATGCTGTTCTTTTCCCTGTTTAACCATATGGCATTAGCCTATATGATGCCGGTTTTGTATTACATCATCTGCTACGGCGGCGGAAAAAAATACCTGGGCAATTTCTATCTGTTTTCCATGATGTGGGGCAGCTTTCAGGAAAAGCATTTCATCATGGCCGCCGCAGCCATCATGATATTTCTGGCAATCACCCTAAGAAGCCGCCAACAAAAATAAACAAAAATATGAAAATTAAAATCTAAATAAAACAAATATATAAAAACAACTATATGTATACCTTGCAAGCACTGCAAAACCTTAAAACCACTAACCCTTACACAGCAAAAAGCAATCCAATACCCAGTAGGAGCAGCCGGCTTAGGTGTATAGAAAAGTCTTGCGGGCCTTATGAAAACGCCGGTCCTTACGCACCGTACTCTGGTGCGTTAGTACCGCTGCGTTTTCATAGAGCGAGAGCGTGCCCGAAAGACTTTTCTATACACCTAAGCCGGCTGCTCCTACGTCCTTATGTCCTTATGTCCCCACATCCTCTTATCCAACATTCCACTAGCAAACAACAGAAAATTATGGTAAACTTACAACTAGGATACAACAGAAAATTCATTCAGTTATATCATTGGTATAATCATCAGATTTTTAGATAAGAAACAATAGGATAAAGCAAAATGAAAAAAACAACTATATGCATCCGAATCATCAGCTTTTGTATCATATTCTGTCTGTTATTTTCTCTGGCAACCGAAATCATGAAGGATAAAAGATGTGAAGGGGAATATGATGTTACCAATAAAGTAAAGGGGTTTTATAAGGAGCCGGAAAACAGTCTGGATTTTGTATTTGTTGGCTCCAGCCAGCTTTATGCCCATGTGGCACCGGCTGTTCTGTACCGGGACTTTGGCATCACATCCTATGATTTTGCCGCCAATGAGCAGCCCTTATGGATCAGCTATTACTATATCAAAGAAGCATTGAAGTACCAAAAGCCAAAGGCAATCCTGCTGGAAGTGTTTACCCTTTACGGAGAGGATTATGAGGAAGAGGGAATCAATCATGTAAATCTGGATGACCTGCCCTGGTCCATGAATAAGGTTCATGCTATTTTAGACGGAGTGCCAAGGGAGCTTCAATACTCTTACTTTTTTGAGCTTGCCAAATATCATTCTACCTGGAGCGGCTTTTATGAAGGAAAATATGTATATACCTTCCAGAGTCCTGTTAATATAAATAAGGGGTATTCTCCATTTGTCGTTTACGGAGAGTATGAAGAGACAGCAAAGGAAGAAGTAATTCAGTGTAAGGAGTGCAGTCCTATTCCGGAAAGAGCGGAAGAATGGCTGCTTAAAATCATAGAGCTTTGCAGAGCGGAAAATGTGGACCTGATTTTTTTTAAGACTCCAAATGGAAATCAGGAAAGGCAGAAGCTTTATAATTCTTTTGAAGCTTTCTCAAAGGAGCAGGATGTGCCGTTTTTGAACCTGAATACTGTTTTGGACGGGGAAGCTCATGTGAACGTGCTTCAGGCAGAAAAAATCAGCTGGTATATAGGAGATTATTTGTGGCAGCGGTACGAAATAAAGGATAAGCGGAAAGACGAGCAGTTTCTTTATAGAAATCTATGGGAAGAAAGCATAAGGAGTTTTGAAAAGGCAAAGAAGGAGTGTGAACAGGCAGAGCCCATGCAGGAGAAGTAGAAATGCTCCGAAATGAAGAGCGGATGGAGCATATCTGGCAGAAAAATTTTCATAGAAGGAAGGGAAAGGAAATGGAACAAAAGCTTTCAAGAAAAAAATTTGTTTTATCCAGTATTTTTATAATGTGTTTAATTCTTGTAATAAAATACTTTGATGTTCTGGTGCTTGTTGCCGGGAATCTGTGGGGAGTGGCATATCCTCTTATATTGGGAACGGCAATTGCATATATATTAAATATAGTGCAAAAAAAAGTGGAGAAGCTTTATTTTCCAAAGAGTCAGAAAAGTTGGGTAAAGAAGAGCAGGCGGATTGTAAGCATTTTCGTTTCTATTTTCCTGATTCTTGCAATAATCGTACTAATCGTTACTTTAATCGTGCCGGAGCTGGTGAATGCATTTATGGTAATCGGCAAGGAGATTCCTATTGTATTTGACAGGATAAAAATATTTTTAGCAGACCACTCCAGAGAAATACCAACGATAGAAAAATGGATTAACAGCATCAATGTAGACTGGTCTAATATGACAAAAAAGATTATTGACTATACTACCAGCGGAGTGGGAGGTATTTTAAATTCCACCTTTTCCTTTGTGGGAGTTTTGACAAACGGAATCGTCAATTTTGTGATTGCCCTTATTTTTGCCATATATATTTTATCAACAAAGGAAACGTTAGCAAGTCAATTGAACAGAATGATTCAGGTGTGCTTAAAAGAAAAGGCTACCGTAAGACTGAGAAAGATAATTAAGACGGCAGATGATACTTTTGCCAGTTTCATCGTGGGTCAATGTACAGAAGCTGTGGTATTAGGAGTCTTATGTACGCTTGGCATGCTTGTATGCGGTTTCCCATATGCGCCTATGATCGGAGCTTTTGTAGGGGCAACGGCTTTGATACCGGTAGTAGGAGCATATCTTGGAGCTTTTGTAGGAGCATTTATGATTTTGACGGTGAACCCCACAAAGGCGTTGCTGTTTATTCTATTCATTATTGTCCTGCAGCAATTAGAGGGAAATTTAATTTATCCAAAAGTGGTGGGATCTTCTATCGGGCTTCCGGGTATATGGGTGCTGGCTGCTGTTACGGTGGGCGGTGGAATAGGCGGGATTTTTGGAATGCTTTTCGGAGTTCCTGCTGCTGCCACTATATATAAGCTGATTGGCGAGAGCGTGCGTGAAAAGGAAGCCCAAAAAAGCAAAAGCAAAAAAGAAAAAGGGTAAGAAAACAAAAACTGCACAAAAAAAAGAGAAAAAATTGTATACATTTATCATAAAAAATTTTGACGAAAGGATAAAAATATGATACTATAGATTTAGAAAATTATGCTTATATTAATAGAAAAAATCAAAGAACGACAAAATGTGTTAGGAGTGAATTGAATTATGAAATGTTTAATTTGTTCAGGGGATTCTGCCGGAGAAGTTTGCAACAAATGTATCAGGCTGGAAAAGATTTTATATCAAAAAGAATGGTCATATAAAGAAGGAATGTTTCTAAAAAAATCTGAAGATTATAGAATCGCAATTTCTAATATGCGTATCAGCGGAAGAGTGGCAATCTGTGATAATCCGAAGGGATTGAATTCCCGTCTGGATAATATGTCTCATTACCTTATGAATGTAAAAGAATGCACTCAGGTTTCTTATCAGGGTAAAAAGACACTGATGATAGGTATTGAAAATAATACCGGAGAAAATGCAAAATATTCCAGATATTGTTTCCTGCCGGGATTTGATGATGTGGAGCAGCTTGTCAATGCAATATTTGACGCTAAGAAGAAAGCAGCATCTTTAACGGAGAGAATCCGTCAGTCTAACGGCATTTCCACCGGTTCGGTAGAAGTGACGCCTACTCAGACTTCAGCAGATATTAAGGTATCTGCACCGGTAGCAGCACCTGCCTCTATGCCAACACCGTCTGCAGCATCCGTGGCAACGCCTGTGCCAAAACCGGTATCGCCATCGCCGGCAGCAGCTGCTGCAGCAGCAAAACCGGCATCTGCGCCCAAGCCAGTGCCTTCTACTTATGATACAGTAGCGCTTTCCGGAATAGCAACGGATATCAACGAATTTGAGACAAAGATTAAGAAATTAAAAGTTCTTCGTGACAACGGCATTTTAAGTGAAGAAGAATACTTAGAAGAAAAGAAGAAATTAGTAAGCATTTTCTAGTACATGTAAATTTGGCAACCGAACCAGTGCGTTCGGTTGTTTTTTGCCAAGTAGTTGATAATAGTTATCATTTGGAGAAAAGAATATGACATTATATGAAGGAAAAGTTGGAAATTTTTATGAGATTTCCGGTGTTTATGTAGAGGAAAATATTACAAGGCGTCTTGAAGCGCTTGGACTGAATGCAAAGACAACGGTGGCGATTTTAAATCGGAAAAAAAAAGGAGCCATGATTATAAAGGTCAGGGGAACCCGTCTGGCAATTGGGAGTCATATTGCAAAAAGCATTGAAGTGAAGGGAGAAGAGGTATAAATGGGAGAAACGATACATGTGGCATTTGTGGGAAACCCCAATTGCGGTAAAACCACTCTTTTTAATGCTATTACAGGTTCTAAGCTGAAGGTAGCCAACTGGCCGGGAGTGACAGTGGAGAAAAAAGAGGGGCAGGCAAGCTATAAAGATACCCCGTTGACGATTGTAGACACCCCGGGGATTTATTCTCTTACCTGCTATACTATTGAGGAGCAGGTTACAAGAAACTGCGTTATGGATGATGAAATAGATGTAATCGTCAATGTGGTGGATGCTTCCAGCTTAGAAAGGAACCTTTATCTTTCCTTACAGCTGCTGGAGCTTGGGAAGCCGGTAATCCTTGCCCTGAATATGATGGATGTGGTAAGAGACCGGGGAATGGAAATCGATTTGCACAGGCTTCCGGAAATGCTGGGGGATATTCCGGTAGTGCCTGTTTCCGCTGCCAAAAGAGAGGGGCTTGATATATTGCTCCATGCGGTAAAGCACCATCATATGGAAAGTCCCAGACTGGCAGAAGGAAAGCTTCCCTTTACCTATCCGGAGCCCATTGAGACGAAGATTGAAAAACTTCAGGTAATGCTGAATGCCCATTATCCCGGGCACCATCATCTGCGCTGGCATGCCATAAAGCTGCTTGAATGGGATGAACAGGTGCGTAAGGAGCACCCCATGTCCATTGTGAACGTGGCAGATAAAAATTATGAAAAAGATATCATCCATGCCAAGTATAATTATATAGAAACAATCGTGGAAGAAGTAGTGTTTTACAAAGAGAAAAAGGCAGCAAGCACAGACAAGGCGGACAGACTGCTGACACATCCTGTCTTTGGAGTGCCTGTTTTTCTTTGTATTATGGCATTGGTATTTTTCCTGACATTTACGGTAGGCGACGCCCTGAAAGGAGTTTTTGAAGAGGGACTTTCCGTTTTTTCAGGCTTTGCAAAACAGCTGCTTCTTGGAATGAATGCTTCCGACTGGCTGGTCTCCCTGATTGTGGACGGAATTATTGCAGGGGTGGGAGGAATTCTTACATTTCTGCCCAATATATTTATTTTGTTTCTTGCCCTTGCTGTTTTAGAGGACAGCGGTTATATGGCAAGAGTTGCATATGTGATGGATAATATTATGGGAAAGGCAGGACTTTCCGGAAAAGCCTTTCTTCCCATGGTGCTGGGCTTTGGCTGTACGGTTCCGGCTATTATGGCCACAAGGGCATTGGAAACGGAAAAGGATAGAAGAAGGACTATGTTCATTACGCCCTTTATGTCCTGTTCTGCAAGGCTGCCCGTTTACGTGCTGTTTGCAGATATGTTTTTTGGAAAATATGCGCCCCTTGCAAGCTTTTCCATGTATGTAATCGGTCTGCTCATTGCAATATTTATTGCCCTGATTTTAAATGTGAAGGATAAGGGAAAGGAAAATGACAGTCTGCTCATTGAACTGCCTGAGTATAAAAGACCAAATGGAAAGACCATTCGGATTTATGTATGGAATAAATTAAAGGACTATCTTACAAAGGCAGGCACCACTATTTTTGTGGCTTCCATATTTATCTGGTTTTTGTTGAATTATGGAATGAATGGTATGGTAAGCAATCCGGAGGAAAGCTTTGGAGCCATCATTGGAAAGGTTTTGGTGCCGGTGTTAAAGCCTGCCGGCCTTGGCATGTGGCAGATTGTGGTTGCTTTGATTTCCGGCATTTCCGCAAAGGAAGTGGTGGTATCCAGCTTTGCGGTGCTGTTTGGGATTTCCAATGCCAATTCCCCTGAAGGGATGGCGGTTATTTTATCCCATATCAGACAGGGGATTCCGGATTTTGGCATGTTAAACAGCTATTCTTTGATGCTGTTCTGCCTGCTTTATACCCCCTGTATAGCTACCATAGCCACTATAAGGAAGGAGAGCGGTTCTCTTAAGTTTACGGTGAAGATGCTGGCATTTCAGTTAGTGCTGGCTTATCTGGTCAGCGTGGCGTTCTTCCAGGCGGGAAGTTTGTGCGCTGGATTGTGGTAAAAGCTTGCCGGTTTTATTTCTGCAAAATCATTTTTATATAAAAACGTTACAGTTCAGACAACATTCCCGGCAGGAATCGGAACTGCCGTCCAAACTGTTATGTAAAGACAAAAAAAAGAATAAAATAAATCAAAATTCAGTAGACTTCATGTCATGATTCTGTTATAGTATCATTATTATATAAAACAGTTTGGGGAGGTACTTATTATGTCAGACAGTGAAAAGCTTGATTTAATCTTATCCGATATGCAGGGCATGAAAGATGATATGCAGGGCATGAAAGATGATATGCAGGGCATGAAAGATGATATGCAGGGCATGAAAAATGAAATTCATGACTTGAAAGATGACATGCAGGAAGTAAAGCAGAAGGTATCTAAAATTGACATGACCCTTGAAAATGAAATACGTGTTAATATACAGCGGGTAGCGGAAGGGCACCTTGATTTATCCAGAAATCTGCACGAAGCCATGAGACCCGGCAGTGAAGTGGAAATGCTTGCCATAAAAGTCCGTATGCTGGAAACGGATGTGAAGGAATTAAAGGAAAAAATATCCTGAATTTATATGGAACTTAGAAGCTGATTGTGAAATTGAAAGCGCAGGGCATGAAAAAAGTCTTGCGCTGTTATCACTTTGTTAATAAATTACCAATCAAACCTTGATTTCTCCCCTTCTTTATGTCAAAATAGAAGTTGGCTGAAAACCATATTATTTGGAGGAGATATCATGAGAGGAATTGATACACAGGTAAGAAAGGTCCGAAGAAGGGTTTTTAAGGAAGTGGCCGGTCTGGCTTATTTTTCCGAAAATCTTATCGATGACATGGAAGCCCTTCCTTATAAAATCGTAAGCAACGAAGACCCTGACTACTGGGAAAGTGTTTACAGGGAGCGGGCAGTGGTCCGTGAAAGAATCCGTCTCGCCATGGGAATGAGCCTTAGGCCGGAGGATGCCCCGGTACATCTTTCCCAGGGGGTGGAAGAAAGCAATATTGCGGAAAAATATTATGAGCCGCCTCTTATGCAGGTTATCCCGTCTGCCTGCAATTCCTGTCCTGAAAATAAATATGACGTAACTGATAAATGTATGGGCTGTCTGGCACACCCCTGTAACGAAGTGTGTCCAAGGGGCGCCATTACCATGAAAAACGGCAAATCCCATATTGACCAGGAGAAATGCATCCGTTGCGGCAAGTGCAAGACAGTGTGCCCTTACGATGCCATTTCCCATCAGGTAAGACCCTGTGCGGCAGCCTGCGGCGTTAATGCCATTAAAAATGATTCCAGAGGAAGAGCCGTCATTGACAATGAGATTTGTGTTTCCTGCGGACAGTGCATGGTTTCCTGTCCCTTTGGAGCCATTGCGGACAAGTCCCAGATATTCCAGCTCATACGTGCCATGCAGTCGGGCAGAAAGGTCATAGCTCAGGTGGCGCCTGCTTTTGTAGGCCAGTTTGGAAAAGGCGTATCGCCGGATGCCTTAAAAGAGGCATTAAAGGAAATCGGCTTTTATGACGTATATGAAACAGCCATTGGAGCGGATATGGGCGCCATGGCGGAGGCAAAGCACTATGTCCATAAGGTGACTACGGGAGAGCTTCCCTTTTTGCTCACATCCTGCTGTCCGTCCTGGTCCATGCTGGCAAAGAAATTCTTCCCGGAGACCATCGGAAGCATTTCCAATGAGCTGACGCCCATGGTGGCTACCGCAAGAATTATCAAGCAGGAGCACCCCGATTCCGCCATTGTCTTTATCGGTCCCTGTGCTTCCAAAAAGCTGGAGGCTTCCAGAAGGACTGTTCGTTCCGATGTGGATTTTGTCATTACCTTTGAGGAGCTTCAGGGGATGTTTGATGCAAAGGGAATCGATTTGACAAAGGTGGAGCCAAAGGAACCTTTAAACGATGCTACCGGAGCAGGCAGGGGCTATGGTGTGGCAGGCGGCGTTGCCAGCGCCATAGAGGAATGCATCAGGGAATATTATCCGGATGTGGATGTAAATATTGAACATGCGGAAAGTCTCACGGAATGCAGAAAGATTCTGATGCTTGCCAAGGCAGGCAAGAAAAACGGCTGTCTGATTGAAGGCATGGCATGTCCGGGAGGCTGCGTGGCAGGAGCCGGCACCAATATTGCTATTCCGGCGGCCACAAAAGAAGTAAATGCCTTTAAGGCGGCTTCCGAAGTGAAAATTCCCGGTCCGGATACCAGTCAGGAACAGGTAGAATAAGAAAAATTGAAAGGAAAAAAGTTATGCAGAAAATAAGAACACGTTTTGCGCCAAGCCCTACGGGCAGGATGCATGTGGGAAATTTAAGGACGGCACTTTATGCATATTTGATTACAAAGCACGAGGGCGGGGATTTTATTCTTCGTATTGAGGATACGGACCAGGAAAGGCTGGTGGAGGGTGCCGTTGACATTATTAACCGCACCCTGGAAAAGACGGGCCTGATTCATGACGAGGGCCCGGACAAGGATAAGGGCGTGGGACCTTATGTACAAAGCGAAAGGCAGGCTCAGGGACTGTATTTAGAATATGCCAAAAAGCTTATTGACAAAGGAGAGGCGTATTATTGTTTTTGCGATAAGGAACGTCTGGCTTCCCTGACCACCACTGTGGCAGGAAAGGAAATCAATGTATATGACAAGCATTGTCTCTCCTTATCCAAAGAAGAAGTGGAAGAAAAGCTTGCTTCCGGGATTCCCTATGTTATCCGGCAAAACAATCCTACAGAGGGAACCACTACCTTTGTGGACGATATCTATGGAGAAATCACCGTGGACAACAGCGAGCTTGACGATATGATTCTCATAAAGTCAGACGGCTATCCCACCTACAATTTTGCCAATGTGGTAGACGATCATTTAATGGGAATCACCCATGTGGTAAGGGGAAATGAATATTTATCCTCTTCTCCAAAGTATAACCGGCTTTATGAAGCCTTTGGCTGGGAAGTGCCTACCTATGTGCACTGCCCGCTGATTACGGACGAAGAGCACCATAAGCTTTCCAAGCGGTCAGGACATTCCTCCTATGAGGATTTATTGGAGCAGGGATTTTTGTCGGAAGCCGTTGTTAACTTTGTAGCACTTTTGGGCTGGAGCCCGGAGGACAACCGGGAGATTTTCTCTTTACAGGAATTGATAGAAGCTTTTGACTACCGCCATATTTCCAAATCTCCTGCAGTATTTGATTATACAAAGCTGAAATGGATGAACGGAGAATATATGAAGGCAATGGAATTTGACAGGTTCTATGAAATGGCCCTTCCTTATTTAAAGGAAGTCATTACAAAGGAGCTGGATTTTGAGAAAATAGCTGCCATGGTAAAGACGAGAATCGAAATCTTTCCGGATATTAAGGAGTTAGTGGACTTTTTTGAAAAGCTGCCGGAATATGACGTGGCTATGTACACCCACAAAAAGATGAAGACCAATACGGAATCTGCCCTTTCCGTATTAAGAGATGTGCTTCCTATACTGGAAGAAACAGAGGATTATTCCAATGACGCATTATATGAAAAACTGTCAGGGTACGTTTCAGAAAAGGGATATAAAAACGGTTATGTGATGTGGCCTGTGCGGACAGCGGTTTCCGGCAAACAGATGACTCCCGCAGGAGCAACGGAGATTATGGAGGTACTTGGAAAAGAGGAATCCATTGCCCGTATCAAAAAAGGAATCGAGCTGCTTGAACATGCCTGAAAAATCATTAAATCCGAAGCAGGAAAAAGCAGTTTTACACGGAAAGGGACCGGCGATGATACTGGCCGGTCCCGGTTCCGGAAAAACCTTTGTTCTGACAAAACGTATCAGACATCTTATCTTACATCATCACATCCAACCTCAAAGCATTCTCACCATTACCTTTACAAGAGCCGCAGCGCTGGAAATGAAAAAAAGAGCCGTTGCAATGGAAAAGCAGGCAGAACAGGTGGTATTCGGCACCTTTCACTCCATCTTTTTTCAAATCTTAAAAGCATCTTATAAATATTCCGATTTTTCCATTATTACCGAAGGAGAAAAACAGCATATTGTAAAAGAAATATTGTACAGGACGTCTGTAGAAGAGGAGGACGTACAGTTTCTGTCCATAAAAGTCCTGAAAGAAATCAACCGGAGAAGGACAGAAGGAACTGCCGCGGATTCTTATGAAAACGGCATATTGGAGCAGGAGCTGTTTCAAAGGATTTACGGCGAATATGAAAGGGAATTACATTACCGGAAAAAAATAGATTTTGACGGGATTCTTTCCTTATGTCTGGATTATCTGACAAAGGATGAAAAGGCCCTTGAGTTCTGGCAGAAGAGATTTTCTTTTTTCCTGATAGATGAATTTCAGGATATCAACCGGGTTCAATATCAGGTCATAAAGCTGCTTGCTTTAAAAAGCAGAAACGTGTTTGCAGTAGGGGACGACGACCAGTCTATCTATGGATTCCGGGGTTCAGGACCCGGTTTTATGAAGGAATTCTTGCAGGATTTTCCGGAAGCGTCCCAAATCCTGTTAAATACCAATTATCGAAGCAAAAAAGAAATTGTGGATATAGCGGGAAGAAGCATTTCCCATAATAAAAACAGATTTCCCAAAAAAATTGTTTCCGGAAGAGAAAAAGAGAAGAAACAGGAACAGGAAAAAAACCAATCAGAGGCTGCGGTTACGATTCACATATGGAAGGAAGAGCAGGAAGAAATGGAATATATTATAAAGGAACTTCAAAAAAGCCCTTATGAGCCTGAGCAGACTGCTATTTTGTTCCGTACCAATCAGAAGGCTCAGTTATTTGCGGAAAAGCTGTTTTCCAAAAAGATTCCCTATGTGATAAAAGAAAAGCCGGAAAATTTTTATGAACACCCTGCAGTAAAGGATATTCTGGCGTACTTAAGATTTGCCTGTATGGAACCGAGAAGGTCTTATTTTTACCAGATTATGAATAAGCCCCTTCGCTATATCAGAAGAGACGCCGTAACTTCAGAAATGGTAGATTTTCAAGAACTGTATATTGCCTATTTCGGAAAAAAGCAGATGTTGTCCAATATAAAAAAGCTGGAAAAAGATATGAAATTTTTAGGAACACTGGATGCATATGCAGGAATTTCCTACATACTAAAGGTTATTGGTTACGAAGCCTATGCCCGTATGAATACAGGCAATATGGAAAAATGGAAGGAACAGGAAGAAATCTTAAAGGAACTAAAAAACCGTGCAAAGGAGTTTTCAAACAGCAGGGGGTTTCTGGAATTTGTGGACGCCTATACCATTCACTTTAAGGAAACAGCAGGAAGCAGAAAATTGGAGAAGCCAGGAAAGGGAGTACGGCTTATGACTTACCACGGGAGCAAAGGGCTGGAATTTAAACAGGTATACCTGCCTTTTTTGGTAAGAGGAGTGGTGCCTTATCATAAGGCGGTGACGGAAGAGGAAATAGAAGAAGAGCGAAGAATGTTCTATGTGGCAATCACAAGGGCGGAGGACAGGCTCTGTATGAGCGGTACGGAAAGTGCCGGTGGGAAAAGGTCAGTTTTTTTGGAAGAGCTGGGGGAATGAAACATTATGCCGCTTATTAAGCCTATTAAAAATTTATGAAACACAACCGGGATTTCCAATACAGCAAACAAGGAACAGACAGAGCCTTTGTCGATACCCAGCAGGAGTTGGCAGCCTGTGGAATAATCTTCCGGGCCTTGGCAAAGTCGCCGGTCCTTATGCGCCGTATTTTGGCGCATTAGTACCGCTGCGTCTTTGCAGAGCGAAAGCGTGCCCGGAAGATTATTCCACAGGCTGCCAACTCCTGCGTCCTCCCGTCACACCCCCCTCTATCCCATCAAATTCTAAATACCAAGCTCATCCATCATCCTGTCAATATCCGTCTCAAAATCCGAATCACTGACAATTTCATCAAATTCCGCTGCATCCAGATATTCGTCATAAGCCTCGGCAGCCTTTTCAAATTCAGCATCGTTTTCTATGCATTCCAGAACCGGTTCAGCGTTCTCGTCATTTTCATCCTCGAAATAACGGTAAATCCATACTTCTCCGTCTTGATTTTCGCCGTTTTCATCCAAAGGAAGAAGGACGATATAATCCTGCTTTTCTACTGTAAGAATGGTAATAACGGCACAGGTAACGGAAGTGCCGTCATCCAGTTCCAGGGTTACGGACATTTCCTCATCATAAATGCCATCCTGCTTGTCTTGATTTTTCATATTAAGAATCTCCTTTTATTTATCTGATTTAATAAGGTGATTGTATCATTGGAATGGAAAAATGAAAAGATAAATTTGTGTAAATTAAATTGTATACAATAATTTTTTCGTAAGGGCTCTTTAAGAAATCATATTTTTACGAAAGGCCCTTTCAGCGCCTGCGGAGAAATCTGCAGATTGATTTACCGGTGAAATCGGTAACAGTTCAGCCCTCCGCTTTCCTCCACAGGAATCAGAACCGGCGGCAG
>CANCYR010000060.1 GCA_947382355.1 uncultured Lachnospiraceae bacterium | reverse complement strand
AAATCAAATGGCTCTCAAGCGATAAAACGGTGGCTCCGAAGCGTTAGAATATTCAGTTCAACATCTTCAAAGGGAGCTGCACCCTGCATTTGAAATGGCGGTCAGGGATTGTATTATCAGGACGAATCCCACACATAACGTGTTAGGACAGCTAAAAAAGCAGACAGGCGCTAAGAGAGGTGTAAGGAATGCTTTAACGCCGGAACAGCAGATGGCATTTCTGGAGTTCATGGACGGTCACCCGGTGTACGATCACTGGAAACCAATCTATACCTTTTTTATAGGAACGGGTTTGAGGGTTGGAGAATTGAGTGGTCTGACCTGGAAAGATATTGATGTTGAGAATGGGGTTATTACGGTTGACCATGCAGCGGTTTATTTTGCGGGCAAGATGAATAAATCCAAGAAAAAGATTTATATTTCAACACCAAAGACAGATGCAGGTATCCGTAAGATTCCAATGGTGAAGGAGGTGCGTCAGGCACTGAAAGAAATTAAGCAGTACCAACATGACAATGGAATTTATTGTGCAACAGAAATTGACGGATATACAGACTTTGTATTTCTGAATCGCTTTGGACGGGTATTTTTGCAACAGGATTTAGACAGGGCATTAGAGCGCATTATTGATGCGTATAATGATGCCGAGCTTCACGAAGCGAAAATGAAGAACAGAGAGCCTTTTATTTTGCCTCATTTCACTTGCCATAGTCTGCGCCATACATTTTGCGCGAGGTTTTGTGAGAATGAAAGTAATCTGAAGGTAATCCAGTCGGTGATGGGTCATGTTGATATTGCAACTACAATGAATATCTATGCCGAGGTTTCGGAAGCTAAGAAAAAGGCTTCAATGGAGGCATTGGCAGAAAAGATGGTTTTGTTTTCTCAATAATAAATATGGAAGAATCCTTTAAGGCATTCATATTTATTGCGGATAGAAAGAGTACAACAAATTTGGTGGAAGTACATCAAAAGTACATCAAATTTCGTCTGAATGGTACTGAATAATACTGAATAATACCTTAACCGGGTGATTGTAGAAATACAGAATACTCGATAATACCTAATAATAAGGCATAATTAGGTGTGTGTGTATCATTATGGAGGAAAAGCAGACTATCGTGGCGCTTGGGGCAGGTTCCATTACCAAAAGAGTATATTCCGACGGGCGGATTGAGCGGTGCGATAATGTGAAGGATGTGGGGCAGTATATGGAGAGAATTGATGAGATGATTGACAGAAAGCGGAAGCTTTTGGAAGAGTAAACCATAAAATATTTCCTAAAGTTAAGTAGGAATTTGCGAAAGGAGACCACAATGATTGTTCCTTTGGATGACTCGTATTCGTTTAATTTTGGTACTACTGAAAACAAAAATGCCGATAAATATTCAAATAAAAGGTTTATCAGAGCAGGAAACCTTAATAGTAAACTATTTGCAAAAGCATGAAGAAATTATTATAATCAAAGCTGGGGAAGTGTTGGGTGTAAAACAAAGAAGAGCCAGAGAGATTTTAAAAGGGCTGACGGAGAAAAAAGTGCTTTTAAAATGTGGCGCATATAAAAGTACAGTATACATGTTGAATATAAAGAATGGTTGAAAATGTGAAGCCTCATAGGCTGATTAAAGCCAAGGAACGAATGAGGCAACGTATCGGTAGTTTTACACCTAATTTGCAGACATTAATTAAAAAGAACATGAAAAGGCGGAGAAAAAAATGAAGGGAGCGGACATTAGCTTTCAGTTAGAAAACATGAAATTTAATTTCAGAGCCAGCTGTATAATCATCTCCCCAACAGATAAAAAGATTTTGCTGCATAAGAAAAAGGGAGATTCTTTTTGGAACCTTGTGGGTGGAAAAACGGTCATTGGTGAGAGCAGCATGGAGGCTGTGAAAAGAGAGATTTTGGAGGAAACAGGATGTGAGTGCAGGATAAAGCAGTTAGTGACGGTTTCAGAAAACTTTTTTGCCTTAAACGGCACAAGGTATCATGAATTACTTATGATTTTTTCAGGAGAGCTTGAGAATGCAATAGATGAGGATAAGCTTGAAGAGGATATAGAAATAAAATGGGTTTCCGGTAAAGAGCTTGACAGTATGGATATCAGACCGGAATTTACCAAAGGTATTATAAAGCAGATTTGTGAAAACGCAGATAGTACACAGCATATCAGCTGGATTGTGAATCGGGAAGAGTAATCAAATAGATACGTGGCTTTGGAGCATATAGGCAATAGCCTGTATGCTCTTAATCAATTATAAATACATAATGAAGAGAGGGAGAAAAAGTGAAGATATTGCTTATTGAGGATGATGTGGAAATCAGTGATATGCTTAAAAAATTTCTCGGTACGGAAGGGTTTGAAGTAATTGCTGCCTATGACGGGGAAAGCGCGCTGGAAAAGTTTCTGGAAGAGGAATACAGTCTGGTATTACTGGATTTAATGATTCCTAAAATAGACGGGATGGAAGTGATGAATGCCATAAGAAAAAAGAGCATGGTGCCCATTATTATTCTGTCTGCCAAAGATAGCGATTCCGATAAGTCGCTGGGCCTGGGGCTTGGAGCGGATGATTATGTGACAAAGCCCTTTTCTGTTACTGAGGTTTTGGCAAGAATCAAGGCAAATATCAGGAGAAGCACACAGTATGCGGCAGGGACAGCAGGTGAGGAGCACACCATAACAAGGGGAGAGCTTGTAATCGATACAAATGATTATTCCGTGTTAAAAAGCGGGGAGAAAATAGAATTGACAGCAAAGGAGTTTGAAATTTTAAAGCTGCTTATGAAAAATCCAAGGAAAGTCTATACAAAAGAGCAATTTATGCTTCTGTGTGGAAGGATGTGTATGTGGGGGATGAAAATGCCGTCAATGTCCATATCAGCAGACTGCGGAATAAAATAGAGGACAATCCCCGCAGCCCAAAGTATGTTGTGACAGTCTGGGGGATTGGGTATAAGCTGGGAGAGGTGTAAATGAGCGATAAGTGGATTATATTTTTTCTGGTCTGTATCATTATCCTTTTGCTTGCAGTTGTATGCTGGCAGCAGTTTGTTTTTAACAGAGGCATACAGCACAAGCTGAAAAAAATCAGTGAAAAACTGTCAGATATTCTGGAAAAAGACACGGAGGAAAAGGTGATGGTTTTTACGGACAATGAGGTTTTGATGGATTTAAGCGGACAGATTAACAGACTGCTTTTGGACCGGCAGAAAATAAAAAGAGATTACAGGAAACAGCAGGCGGCCACTAAGAAAATGCTTGCCAATATTTCACATGATATAAAAACACCGTTGACAGTAATTCTAGGCTATCTGGAAATCATGGGAATGGAAGAGAAAGAAAATGAAACATTGAAAAAGGTAGAGGTAAAAGCAAAACAGGTTATGGAACTGATAAATCAGTTTTTTACGCTGGCAAAGCTGGAAGCCGGAGATGTGAATATTGAAATAACCAAGATAAATATCAATGAACTGTGCAGGGAAAATGTGCTTGGTTTTTATGAGTTGCTGCTGAAAAAGGAATTTACTGTGGATATAAGGATTCCGGAACAGAAATTATTTGTGCAGGGACACAGGGAGTCCATAGACAGAATATTAAATAACCTGCTGTCAAATGCAATACGTTATGGCAGTGATGGAAAATATATAGGACTTTTCCTGCGGGAAGAGGAACATTTTATTGCTATAGACATTGTGGATAATGGCAGGGGGATTGAAAAGGACTTTGCAGAGAGTGTATTTGAAAGGCTCTACACTATGGAAGATTCCCGCAACCGAAAGATACAGGGGAACGGATTAGGACTGACAATTGCCAGAAATCTTGCAAAACAGATGGGTGGTGATATTTTGCTGGAAAGTGAACCAAATGTAGCGACAGTATTTACGGTCAGATTGAAAAAAATATCATATGGAATCTGTGGCGAAAGAAATTTGTAAGAATTATGCAAGAGTTTTGAAAAACCGGGCCGCTATAATGGTTTATAGAAAGGAGGCAGTGGATATGCCAGATATAATACAGACAAATCAATTAACAAAAACCATTGACGGCAGGGATTTGGTCAGAAATGTAAATATTCATGTAAAAAAAGGAGAAATATACGGATTTTTAGGACCCAACGGCGCCGGAAAGACATCAGTCATGAAAATGATTACGAATCTATGGAAGCCAACGGAGGGGGAGGTTTTGCTGTTTGGAGAAAAACTGACGCCTGATTCCTATGAGGTGTTAAAAAGGATGGGAAGCATAATTGAATTTCCCGGCTTTTATGACCATATGAGCGGAAAGGAAAATCTGCAGCTCCATTGCGAGTATATGGGCTATTATACTCCGGGCAGTGTGGAAAACGCCCTGGAGATGTTAGGGGCTGTCGGAAGCGGCGAAAAAGCCGGTGAAAAGCTATTCGCTGGGGATGAAGCAGCGTCTGGGAATTGCCCGGGCAATTCTCCATAAACCGGAGCTTCTGGTACTGGATGAGCCCACAAACGGACTTGATCCGGCAGGGATGAAACAGCTTCGGGATTTATTCAGGATGCTGTGTACCGAATATGGAATTACAATTATGATATCAAGCCATATGCTTTCAGAAGTGGAAAGCATTGCAGATACCATCGGCATTATTCATCATGGAAATATGAGGAAGGAAATTTCCATGAAAAAGATTTCAGAAATGAATACGGCTTATATTGAACTTGGTGTCAGCGATTCCCAAAAAGCAGCTTATGTTCTGGCGGATAAATTAGAATTGAATCATTTCAAGGTAGTTGATGACAGGGGTATCCGTATTTATGATGAACGGATTGATACAAAGGATATATACAGAGAATTAACCATGAATGGAGTGGAAATCAGTTCTATAGGCAAAAAATCGGAAAGTCTTGAAGATTATTTCTTAAAGCTGACAGAAGGGGGAGAAGGAAATGTTAAAGCTGATTAAACTGGAATGGAAGAAAAATAATATTGGAAAGTATGTGCGCAATGCATGTATTCTGGCGGCATTTTTGTGTCTGTTTCTATTTGCGCTGGCATTTCTTGGAATTGCAGAAGACCCGGACGGTACATTGGACGCAGCAGAGGGAATGAATGTGATTTCGGCGCCCATAGAATTATTTACAAGTATGTCATTTTTGGTCTTTACAAGCGTCATGCTGGCTTCTTTTATTGTAAGTGCATATAAAAACAAAACAATGAACCTGATGTTTTCTTATCCCATTAAAAGGCAGAAGATTTTAGTGTCCCAGATGATAGCGGTATGGTTTTTCAATTTAATGGCATTGACGGTGACAAAGCTGTTGATTTATGCCTGTATTTACACAGGCTCTAAAAGTATGAAGTCATCATTTATCATTGACTTTCAGATGGGAAGCCTGGCTTTTTATATCCAGCTTTTGATGAAGTCTGTTGTGATTGTGAGCATGAGCTTTATTGCTTTGTTTGTGGGAATGAAAATGAAGTCGTCAAAGGCAACTATTGTTACTTCCTTTATACTGATTTTTCTTACACAGGCAAATGTCGGGGATTTTTCACTGGCTGGCAATGGGGTATTCCCTGTTATTTTAACCGGCGTATCCTTTGTGTTTGCAGCGTTGTCCGTTGTTCATGCGGAAACGAAAGATTTGTTGTAAGGGAAGCGGAAGTGAAGTATAATAGGAAATTTAAATAAAAACAAGGTGGCTGGCACATTTGGGGCAGCCACCTTGTTTTTTATAGAAGATTATAATTCTCGAAAAATATTCAAGTGCCAGCCATTATTCCTGACCGTTCCAACAGTAAGTGCAGAGCTTGCATGGCTCAATGCCCACTGCATCCAGCATGTCATCCAAACGGTTAAATCTTAAAGAAGTAAAGTTTAACTCCTTGCGTATTTCTTCTATCATCTGTTCATATTTTTCAGATTCCGGGTCTGCGTATTCCTTTAAGACTTCATCGGATACGTTATCCCCCTCTAACCGGGCAATGACCCGCCTTGCTATTAAATCCATCTCGGAATTGGAGCGGGAAAAGTTCAGATACTTACAGCCGTATAAAAGGGGCGGGCAGGCAGGACGGATATGCACCTCTTTAGCGCCGCTTTGGTATAAAAATTCAGTAGTTTCTCTAAGCTGTGTGCCCCTTACGATGGAATCATCAATTAAAAGCAGCTTTTTGTCCTTGATTAAGTCATGGACAGGAAGCATTTTCATCTTTGCAATGAGATTCCGCTGGGTCTGGATAGTGGGCATAAAGGAACGGGGCCAGGTAGGAGTATATTTGATAAAGGGCCTTGAAAAAGGAATGCCGGACTGGTTGGCATAGCCTACCGCATGGGCGGTTCCGGAATCCGGAACACCGGCTACAATATCCGGTTCCACATTGTCTCTTTGTGCCATTTTGGCGCCGCAGTCATAGCGCATCTGTTCCACGCTGACGCCTTCATAGGAACTGGAAGGATATCCGTAATATACCCAGAGAAAGGTGCAGATTTTCATATCCTTGCCGGGCGCTAACAGGGTCTTTATGCCGTCCGGCGTAATAATGACGATTTCGCCGGGACCCAGCTCTCTGGCATTTTCATAACCTAAATTCAAATAAGAAAAGCTTTCAAATGCGGCACAGTATGCGTCATCCTTTTTGCCTGTTACTAATGGGGTACGACCCATTTTATCTCTGGCGGCATAAATGCCCTTTTCCGTCAGTACCATAAGGGTAAGGGAACCATCTATCATTTCCTGGGCAAAGTGAATGCCTTCTATAAAGTTTTCCTTTTGATTGATCAGGGCGGCAGTAAGCTCGGTAGGGTTGATATCCCCGCCGCTCATTTCCAAAAAGTGGGAATTGCCCTTTGTAAACACTTCCTCTACAATCTCATTGATGTTATTGATCTTCCCGACAGTGGTAATGGCATAAGTGCCATGATGGGAACGGACGATCAGGGGCTGGGGCTCATAGTCGGAAATACAGCCGATTCCCAAATGTCCTTTCATTTTCTGCATGTCCTTATCAAATTTTGTGCGGAAAGGGGCATTTTCAATATTGTGAATGGCACGGTCAAATCCGTTTTCACCAAATACCGCCATGCCTCCCCTTCTTGTGCCCAGATGGGAATGATAGTCTGTCCCGAAAAATAAATCAAATAAACAGTCTTCCTTTGAAGCTACGCCAAAAAATCCACCCATGTTTTTATCTCCCTTGTTTTGTTTCTATGGAGTATTGTAGCAAATTTTTGGAGGATTGAAAAGAGGGGGAATTGGATGGGACGTGTGTTGAGAAATTGTTTGTTTCCAGGTTTTAGGAGTTGTGGTATAGTGGAAGGGATGAAAATAATAATGGATTAGAGGAAAAATGATGAGATATACATTTTCAATGATGAGTGTTTTAGGGGCATTGATTTTTATTACAGGTTTTTTATTTTTGCTACAGGGAATAAGAATCAGATATAATCTGACAAATATTAAGGAGTCATACGAAAAGAGCGAAATAAAAAGTGGCAGTTATATGGAATGTGATATGGCAAAAGAGCAATTAATAGGTAAGTATTATTCAGAGGGAAACGGAACCATAAAATACGGTCCTTATTGTGTTTCAGATGTGTGGTCTTCGGAAGAGACATATTTAGCTGCAATAAACGGGGGTTTAGATTATTATGTTCCATTAATTGTTTCCCGGGAGTATCAGGAAGATTTTAAGAAAATGGTTAATAGTGATGCAGTTTGCCATATATTCGGCAAATTTGAAAAAAGGAATACTACATTGTATTATGATACAATCGCGAAATGTACAGGTATACATGACAAGTCAAAGATGAATCAAATGATATCTGCAGGCTACCGGATTAAGCTTGTTGACCTGGAAGATGAGAGAAGAGTATTATATAAAGCATTTTCATTGTTGGCAGCCGGGTTATTTATTTTATTTATGACTGTTGAAAGGGAAAAGGCAGCTGACAATTATTAGGTTATTCCTATAAAATTATAGAAGATGAAGAAGGAAAAGAAATTATGAAAAAATTGGAAAAGCGCTATATGGCGGCTGGAATTTTATCTGTACTATATTGTATCAGCATTATGCTGTTCACAGGCTTTGGTTCCCTGTTCTTTCTTATATGGGCGGTGATAGGCGCAGGCTTTTTCTTTCTGGCAGGCTGTGTGCGGTTCCATGTATGGAAAAGGCTGCCGGGGATTTTGAGAGGGATTTTTGTTGCGGGAGTTGTTTTGGGCTTACTGGTATTTGTATTTTTTGAGGGACTGATTATCAGCGGATTTGGCCGCGAGGGAAAGGAAAATCTGGATTATGTAATTGTGCTTGGAGCGCAGGTGCATAAAAGCGGACCCAGCAGGGTGTTGAAAATGAGGCTGGACACTGCTTATGATTATGCAGTGGAAAATCCGGATACGGTGCTGATTGTATCAGGGGGACAGGGAGGAAATGAGCCCTTTAGCGAAGCAAAAGGGATGTATGATTATTTGCTGAAAAAGGGTCTGGAAGAAGACCGGATTATTATGGAGGACAAGTCTGTGAATACTTATGAAAATCTTACATTTTCCAAAGAAATTCTGGATTCTCTCGGTGACGGGGAAGCACAGGTTGGAATCGTTTCCAATAATTTCCATGTTTACAGGGCAGTTCAGTTAGCAAAGCACAATGGATATGATACGGTATACGGAATTTCAGCCCCGTCTTATCCGTATTTGCAGGTACATAATATGCTTCGGGAGTTTTTCGGGGTGATGAAGGATTTTCTTACCGGACATATGAAGCTTGTGGGATGAAAGGAAGCGCAAGATTCATATGTGCCGGATAAGTATCAGGTTTCTATAAATAATGAGCTTATCTGGCCGTATCCCTGTTGCGCTGCAAGTCTTTCAATTCCATCCAGTGCTTCTTCTTTTGAGTAGTTGTGCGCTGCTAAAAAATCATTATCTTTTTCGCCTATATACTGGTAAAACAATATTGCGGCAAGAACCTCTTCCTTTTGGGTATAGTCCATGGTTTCCAGCAATCTGTTTTCCGCTTCATTTATAAAGCCCTTATCAACCATTTTTTTCAAATGCTCCAATGCTTTTCCGGAAGCCTCATATTTATTTTCCGCCGGCAGTTCAACAGATTTATATTGTTTTCCAAGCATTAGAGAAAAAAGCACTCGCACCATTTCCTTGATAATGCGCATGATATAATCTTTTTCGTCATTAAAATCCATTTTTCCCTCCTGCATTATGCCTCAATCTTTTAACTTGTCAGACTTCTTTTCGGAAAGATGTGAAATTCCTCTTAGTAAAGCATATGATATTGCCAAAAGAATAATAAAAAAGCAAACGGCTGTACCGACAGCCAATGGCGCAGTCATATGTCTCTTTAATATCAGACAGAACAGGATACTGAATATTCCTACGCATATCAGGCTGGTAATAAAATCATTTTTTTGTGTGCTTTTTATCCATGTTCCATTCCATGCCCCGTTTTTTACAGTGGAAAAAACATATATGAGACCTCCGGAAAGCAAGACTGCTGTTTCTCCTGCAATCAGGGAAAGATTCCCTGTCATTAGCATTTGCAGGATAATTGATATTGCGCATACAAGAAACATAATGTTAAATGAAAGGTTTCCAGCTCTTGCAGCTCTTTGTTTTTCTAATTCGTTATAATCAGCAACTTTTAATAATGTTTCCTTTAATTCGTTATTCATATTCCCGCTTTTCCTTTCTCCATTTAAAATTTCTTTCATTTCTACATGGTAGTATTCAGAAATCTGAACCAAAATGCTAAGGTCTGGCATATTGGTTCCTGTTTCCCATCTGGAAACTGTTCTTCCTGAAACACCTAGAATTTCTGCCAGCTTTTCCTGTGTAATTCCTTTTTCATTGCGAAGTTGTTTTAAGAAAGCACCAATCTCTTTTGGACTCATAGGTTTTCCTCCTCTTTCATATACAGAATACCCTTTTGTTTTGTGAAAGAACACGACACAAAGCGAGAAATGCCGATAATTCTCCCATCAGACACAAATGTCTATTGTTGTTTTTATGTTATTTTGAGGGCAGTTCATTCTTTACTTTCCTTTTCTTCCTTGGATGTCGCTTGCCCACATTATATCAGTATTCCTGTATACTCACAAATATTTCCCGGCGCTATTATCGTTTTGCTTGAAATGTGCTTTCCGTCTTCTTTTTTTGATTATATCAATATTTATAATAGCTTGCCTTTATCTATGTGAAAAAGCTGTGGGCTGAACTGTTAAGTTGGTTTTATGGAAAGGGAAATTGGGTATTGAGAAAAAAAGGAAAACGTTGTAAAATTTAATCTGTGCATATTTTTGGATTTATTTGCAAAAATACGGCACATATATACTATCGATACAATATGTAACCAATAAAAAGAGAGGACAATCATATGGCGCTTAGTAAAAAGCCTGTTACAGGAATGAAGGATATCCTCCCGAAGGAAATGCAGATTCGGGATTATGTAATGCAGGTAATAAAAGAAAACTACAGGAAATTCGGGTTTACCCCTATTGAAACTCCCTGTGTGGAGAACATTGGGAATTTAAGCAATAAACAGGGCGGCGAAAATGAAAAGCTGATTTTTAAAATATTAAAAAGAGGAGAAAAGCTGAATCTGGAAACAGCGGCTACGGAAGAGGATGTGGTGGACGGAGGTCTCCGCTATGATTTGACGGTGCCCCTTGCCAGGTTTTATTCCAATAATGTAAATCAGCTTCCAACGCCCTTTAAGGCGTTGCAGATGGGAAGCGTATGGCGGGCGGACAGGCCCCAGAAAGGACGGTTCCGGCAGTTTGTGCAATGTGATATCGACATTTTGGGAGAGCCCAGTAACTTGGCGGAAATCGAACTGATACTGGCAACCACCACCACCCTTGGAAAGTTAGGCTTTTCTAACTTTAAAGTGAGAATCAACGAAAGACGGATTTTAAAAGCCATGGCGGCTTATTCGGGCTTTCCGGAAGAGGAATACGACACGGTATTCATTATTCTGGATAAAATGGATAAGATCGGGCTGGACGGTGTTTCAGGGGAGCTTTTGGAAAATGGTTTTTCCAAAGAAAGCGTGGACAGATACCTGGCGCTTTTTCAGGGAATTGAGACAGCGGACAACGGAATCTTATATTTGAAGGAAACTCTGGCGGATGTGCTGGAGGAGGAAGTGTCAAAAAGCCTGATGGAAATTATGGAAAGCGTACAGGCTACAGTGGATACCAACTTTGAAATCCAGTTCGACCCTACTCTGGTGAGAGGGATGTCTTATTATACAGGGACTATTTTTGAAATTGAAATGCCGGAGTTTGGAAGCTCTGTAGCGGGGGGCGGCCGTTATGATAAGATGATTGGAAAGTTTACCGGAAATGATACGCCGGCATGCGGATTTTCCATTGGATTTGAACGAATCATAACAATACTTTTGGACAAGGGCTTTGAAGTACCGGGGACAGAAAAAAAGGTAGCTTATCTGGTAGAAAAGGGCATTGACACAAAGGCGCTTTGCGAAGTTATTAAAAAGGCCCAGCAGGAAAGACAGGACGGCGCACAGGTACTGGTGGTGCGCATGAATAAAAATAAGAAATTCCAAAAGGAGCAGCTGATAAAGGAAGGCTATGAGGAATTTAAGGACTTTTATAAAGAAGGACTGAAAAATTAATCAGGAGGGCAAGAAAGACTATGGCAGAAGCAATGAAAGGCTTAAAGAGAACCCATAGGTGCGGCGAGTTAGCGATTGCTAATGTCGGAGAGACCGTAACCGTTATGGGATGGGTTCAGAAGCAGAGAAATAAAGGCGGCATTATTTTTGTGGACTTAAGGGACCGTTCGGGAATTTTGCAGATTATTTTTGAGGAAAGCGATGTAAAGGCAGAGGGCTTTGCAAAGGCGGAAAAGCTCCGCAGCGAATTTGTCGTTGCTGTTGTGGGAACGGTAGAAAAAAGAGCCGGGGCAGTCAATGAAAAGCTGGCAACCGGAGAAATTGAAATCCGGGCTAAGGAAGTCCGGATTTTATCAGAAGCGGAAACCCCGCCCTTTCCTATTGAAGAGGACAGCAAGACAAAGGAAGAGCTTCGGTTGAAGTACCGCTATCTGGATTTAAGAAGACCGGACCTGCAGAGAAATCTGATGCTTCGCAGCAGAATTACTACCTGTATCCGTGCTTTTCTGGCAGAGGAGGGATTTTTGGAGATTGAAACACCAATTCTTGGAAAATCCACACCGGAGGGGGCAAGGGATTATCTGGTGCCAAGCCGGGTGCACCCGGGAACCTTTTATGGACTTCCCCAGTCTCCCCAGTTGTTTAAGCAGCTTTTAATGTGTTCCGGCTATGACAGGTATTTCCAGATTGCCAAATGCTTCCGGGATGAGGATTTAAGAGCGGACAGACAGCCGGAATTTACCCAGGTGGATATGGAATTGTCCTTTGTGGATGTGGATGATGTGATTGAGGTCAATGAAAGACTGTTACAAAAGGTGTGTAAGGAAGCAATCGGACTGGACGTTCCCCTTCCCATTCCAAGGATGAAATGGCAGGAGGCAATGGAGCGGTTCGGTTCCGATAAGCCGGATACCCGTTTTGGCATGGAGCTGGTGAATGTGTCTGATGTAGTTTACGGCTGCGGCTTTGGTGTTTTTACCGGAGCGCTGGAAAACGGCGGCAGCGTTCAGGGAATCAATGCCAAAGGCCAGGGAGAAATGCCCAGAAAGAAAATCGACGCCCTTGTGGAATTTGCAAAGGGCTTCGGGGCAAAGGGACTTGCTTATCTGTCTATTCAGCAGGACGGCAGCTACAAATCTTCTTTTGCCAAATTTATGACAGAAGTGCAGCTGGATGAGCTTGTAAAGGAAATGGAAGGACAGCCGGGAGACCTGCTTTTATTTGCGGCAGATAAAAATAAGGTTGTATGGGATGTGCTTGGTAATTTAAGGTTAGAGTTGGCTAAGCAGATGGACCTGATTGATGAAAATAAATTTAATTTCCTCTGGATAACGGAATTTCCTCTTCTTGAGTGGAACGAAGAGGCCGGCCGCTATGTGGCAATGCACCATCCTTTTACCATGCCAATGGACGAGGATTTGCCTCTCCTTGATACAGACCCGGGCAAGGTGCGGGCAAAGGCATATGATATTGTATTAAACGGTACGGAGCTTGGAGGAGGAAGCGTGAGAATCTTCCAGAATCATGTACAGGAGAAGATGTTTGAAGTGCTTGGCTTTGAAATGGAAGATGCATACGAGCGCTTTGGATTTCTGCTGAATGCTTTTAAATACGGAGTGCCGCCTCATGCGGGACTTGCCTATGGACTTGACCGTCTGGTAATGCTTTTAGTAAAAGCAGAAAGCATCCGTGAAGTTATTGCATTTCCCAAGGTAAAGGATGCCTCCTGTCTTATGACGGATGCTCCAAACGTAGTGGACCAGGTTCAGCTGGATGAGCTGGAACTTGCGCTGAATCTGAAAAATAAGGATGAATGATCTGTACTGCAAAAAATAGAAAATATTTATGAAAATATATGTATTGAATGTGGAACAATTGAATCAGGATGAGATATTTCAAAAAGCCTATGATCTGGCAGATGCCCATAGGAAAGAAAAGGTGGACAAATGCAGAAGGCAGCCGGATAAGAACAGGAGTCTCGGGGCAGGCCTTTTGCTTTCCTATGGCATTTGGGAGGGCTTGAAAATCCCATGGCAAAAGTTAAAGGAACAGCGCGGCATGAACTGCGGGAAGTATGGAAAGCCATATTTTCAGGAATGGAAGGGAATCAGCTTTAATTTATCCCATTCCGGCAGTTATGCCGCCTGTGTTGTTTCCGGTATGGAAACACCTTATGAGTTCCATGAAGAAAAAGAAGTGGGAATTGATATACAAAAGGTGCGCGCCTGTGATTTGAGGGTGGCTGCGAAGGTTTTTTCCAGGGAAGACTGTGAAGGGCTTGAAAAAGCGCTTCGGGAAGAGGAAAACCGGGGGGACCAGCTTTTTACAAGGCTCTGGGCAGAAAGGGAAAGCCGGGGAAAGCTTTTGGGAACGGGAATTTTTCTGCCGGAAGAGAAGAGTGTTGAGATTTATCAGAAGGATTATAGGGTGGGAACAAAGTATTGGCTGTCTGTTGCTGCTAAAAGGGATGGATTTCCGGAGAACATTTGTGAGGTGACGGTGGCAGAGGTGCTTGAAGCGTTGACGTGAAATGCTATAACAGTGGAAAACAGTTAGAACCTATGAAAAAAATTCTGCATATTTTAGAGTAAAAGAAATATTTTGAAAGGCAGAATGATTATGGCATATACGGTAATGCTTGATGCAGGACATGGGGGATCCAACCCCGGAGCCGTTTATAACGGAAGACAGGAAAAAGATGATGTGCTTGCCCTGACGCTGGCAATCGGGGAAATTTTGCAGGATTATGGTGTCAATGTACTTTATACAAGAACAAATGATGTATATGAGACGCCTCTGCAAAAGGCAAGGGAAGGAAATGAATCGGGAGCGGATTATTTTGTATCCATTCACAGAAATTCTTCACCGGTGCCTAATACCTATTCCGGCGTGGAATCGTTAGTTTACAACAACTATGGGCGTGCGGCAACTATGGCGGAGAACATCAATGAACAGTTACAAAGGATTGGGTTTACCAATTTAGGCGTAAATGAAAGAAAAAATCTGATTGTGCTTAGGAGAACGGAAATGCCGGCAGTATTAGTGGAAGTGGGATTTATCAATACGGATGCGGATAACCGGTTCTTTAATGAAAATTTTGATACGATAGCAAGGGCTATTGCAAACGGAATTTTTGAGACTTTGTATCCGGGCAGCTTTACTTAGAAAGAAGCGCTTTATTATAAACCGGACTTTATTCTTGCGGGCAATGAGCCAAGTGACTGTCTGCAGGCATTTGGCGACTGCCGCAAGGTTCGAATACCCTGTCCCTTAGGGCGTTTCAAGTTTGATGTCCTGCTGTTTGCGGCGGGTATCTGGCTTCTGTCTGCATTTTCTTGTCTGGAAATATAGTCCGGTTGATAGTAAAAGATCAGCTGATTAACAAGGCAGTGACTAGAGATAAAAAAGTAAAAGAATACAATTTAAATAGAACAAAAATTTGAATGAAAGAATTGAATTTTCAGAATATACAAAATAGGATAAAAAAGGGTTGATTTTTTATAAAATATATAATAAAATAAGCAAGGACGTTTTGAAAAGCAGTCCATATGGCTCGTTGGTCAAGCGGTTAAGACGCCGCCCTCTCACGGCGGAAACAGGGGTTCGATTCCCCTACGAGCTGTTTAATTGGAATGGAGGCGATTCTTATTATTATCAAAGAAAAAGTAGAAGCAGCTTGTGCAAAGGCTGGAATTACAGTAGAACAGTTAGGTTTAAAACTAGGCATGTCCACGCAGGCGATTAATAACAGGTTAAAAACTGGAAAGTTTGCGCAGGAAGAGCTTGAAAGAATGGCTGCTTTGATGGGATGTGAATATCATTCACTTTTTGTATTTCCGGATGGAACAAAGGTAGAATAGAAGTGAAGCTTTAAGAGATTATGAAATGGCACCGACAGGAATGTATCGGCGCCATTTTTTTACTGTTTATTTTGCTTTTTCAGCATAAGTGGTATTTACCAGTTCCTCATAAGGCACTCTTTCGGAAAGCTCGCCGGCCTCCTCTAAAATATTTTGTAAAAGGGTAAAGCTGTCTTCCTCAAAAATCAAATCCTCTTTCCAGGTATCCTGTTCTTTATACCGGGATACGATAGTGGTTAAAGTAGTAAGCTCTGTTTCAGGGAACTGCTTCTGAATAGCCTTTGCAATTTCTTCTGCGGAATGGCTGTTGACGTAATCCATGGATTTTTGAAGGGCATTGACAAATCCCTGCATGATTTCCGGATTTTCATTCATATAGCTGGTTTTTGCACTGAAAGCGGTATAAGGAACATAGCCGGAATCTTCGCCGAGAGAGGCGATGACGTGGCCGGTGCCCTGTTCCTCCAGAGAGGTGGCAAAAGGCTCGAATTCAACCGTGTAATCTCCCTGAGAGTTAGCAAATGCTGCTGCTGTAGAGCCAAAATCAATGCTCTGATCGATAGTCAGGTCGCTGGCAGGATTGATATTATTTTTCTTCAGAATATACTCAAATACCATTTCCGGCATGCCGCCTTTTCTTCCGCCAAGCACAGTAGTGCCTATCAGGTCAGTCCACTCAAAGTCGGGGACTTCGCTTCTTGCCACAAGGAAGTTGCCGGCTCTCTGGGTCAGCTGTGCAAAATTCACTACATAATCATTTGTGTCCCCGAGATAAGTATATACGGTGGATTCAGGTCCCATAAAGCCAATATCAGCTTCTCCGCTTAATACGGCGGTCATGGTCTTGTCTGCACCATATCCGGTAACTAGTTCCAAATCAATGCCTTCTTCTTCAAAGTACCCTTCTTCAATTGCCACGTACATGGGAGCATAAAAAATGGAATGGGCAACTTCGTTCAGCACAACCTTTTCATTGTTGCTGGTGCCGGATTTGCTGCAGCCTGTAAGTAATAGAGCAGAGAACAACCCTAACATCGTAAGTAAAAGCACACTTTGTTTTTTCATAATTCCTCCTATATGAAAAATGCAGGAAAATCTTGAGAATCTTCTTGCAGCTTGTTACAGATAATATATGGAACAGCCAAAAAGATGTGACAAAAGGGGGGAGGTATGATATCATATTTCAGTATACAGGACTGCCTGTGGGGCAGTTTGTAAAAACGGATATGAGAGCAGGAATGAAACAGGATTGGAGCAGGCTATGAGTATTTATGATGCATTAAATAAGGAACAAAGAGAAGCGGTATTTCATACAGATGGGCCGGTGCTCATACTGGCCGGGGCGGGTTCCGGAAAGACAAGGGTGCTTACCCACCGGATAGCCTATTTAATTGAAAAATGTCAGGTGAACCCATGGAACATCATGGCCATTACCTTTACCAATAAGGCGGCAGGGGAAATGCGGGAAAGAGTGGACGATCTGGTAGGCTATGGTTCGGAAAGCATTTGGGTGGCAACTTTCCACTCCACCTGTGTGCGAATATTGCGAAGATACGCGGACAGAATCGGATTTGACAATAACTTTACCATATATGACACAGATGACCAGAAGACTATTATGAAGGAAATCTGCAAAAAGCTGCAGATTGATACGAAGATGTTAAAGGAAAGGACCATTCTGGGAGCCATTTCCTCTGCAAAGGATGAGCTGATATCTCCTGTGGAATATGATTTAAACAGCATTGGAGATTTTACAAAGCAGAAAATCAGCAAGGCATATATGGAATATCAGTCAGTGCTCAGGAAAAATAATGCCATGGATTTTGACGACTTGATAGTTAAGACCATTGACCTGTTTAAAAACTGTCCGGACGTACTGGAGCAGTATCAGGAAAAGTTTCAGTATATTATGGTGGACGAGTATCAGGATACGAATACAGCGCAGTTTGAATTGATACGTTTGTTAGCGGGGGGTTACAGAAATCTTTGCGTGGTAGGTGATGACGACCAGTCCATATATAAGTTCAGGGGCGCTAATATCCGCAATATCCTGGATTTTGAAAAGGTATATCAGGATGCTTTTATAGTGAAGCTGGAACAGAATTACCGTTCCACCTCCAACGTGTTAGAGGCTGCTAACTCCGTAATACGGAATAATATAGGACGGAAGGAAAAGGCACTCTGGACAGATAAGGAGGGAGGCAGCAGGCTTCATTTCAGGCAGTTTGACTATGCTTACGAGGAAGCGGAATACATAGCCTTTGATGTGGCAAAGAAAAAAAGAGAACTGATTTGCGATTATAAGGACTGTGCGGTTTTATTCAGAACCAATGCACAGGCGCGTATTTTGGAGGAACAATTTGTAAAAGCCGGCATACCATATGACGTAGTGGGAGGCGTTAATTTTTATAGCAGAAAGGAAATCAAGGATCTGCTTGCCTATTTGAAGACCATTGACAACGGTAAGGATGATGTGGCGGTCAAGCGTATTATCAACGTGCCCAAAAGGGGCATTGGAGCCACTACCATTGTCCGGGTGCAGGAATATGCGGACAGCCGGAACATCAGCTTTTATGATGCCCTAAGGGAAGCGGATCAGATTATGACTATCGGGAAAAGCGCTTCAAAGCTAAAGCCCTTTGTGGATATGATACAGGTATTCCGCAGTAAGCTGGAGTTTTACGGGCTGGAAGAGCTGATAAAGGATGTGATTGAAACAACCGGCTATGTGGCACAGTTAGAGGCGGATAACGATGAAGAGGCAAAGGCAAGGATTGAAAACATTGATGAATTGATTTCCAAGATTGTTTCCTTTGAAGAAGAGCATGAAAAGGCAACGCTGTCGGAATTTTTAGAGGAGGTTGCTTTGGTTGCGGATATTGACGGTGTGAGCAAGGACAGCAATAAGGTGCTTTTAATGACCCTTCACAGTTCAAAAGGGCTGGAATTTCCCCATGTGTATCTGGCAGGATTAGAGGACGGGATTTTTCCCAGTTATATGACCATTACATCAGATGACCCGGCGGAGGTGGAAGAGGAAAGACGTCTGGCATATGTGGGCATTACAAGGGCAAAGGAGGATTTGACTTTATCCTGTGCGAAACAGAGGATGATAAGAGGAGAGACACAATACAATCCGGTAAGCCGTTTTGTAAGGGAAATTCCCGGCGAGCTTTTGGATAACAGGCTTCCGGCTGGTAAGAAAAAGGACTTTGATGAGTATGAAGAGTCCTCTTATGAAAGGGCGGCTTTTAAACAGAAGCCCTATGCAGGAGTGAACAGAGCCGATTACGGGAACCAAAAGTTGTCAGGAGCCTTTTACAGCAGAGTCAGCCAAAGCCCCCGGACGGATGGAGAATATGAAAGCGCTTCCAGAAGAGGGAATAATGGTAGCAGCACAGAAATAAAAGGAAATGTAACAGGGGGAGGAAATTCCTATAATTCCGTTATAAAACCCAAGGCTGTATTGACTAAGCCTGTTACAAGCGCTGCCGTGAAGCCCTTTATTGCAAAGCAGGATAAGTTTTCCAATATGGCAGGCATCAGTAAAGGGGCGCCTTCCCTGAGCGGAGGCCTTTCCTATGGGGAGGGTGACCGGGTAAGGCACATTAAATTCGGCGAAGGCACGGTGAAAGCAATTGTGGAAGAACCCAGGGATTATCAGGTGACGGTAGAGTTTGACAATGCCGGCACAAAAAAGATGCTGGCGGCATTTGCAAAATTGCAAAAGATAGAATGATTTCGTTGCAACAGTTCAGACAGCAGCTCCCCGCAGGAATCGGAACAGGGATTTGACAGAACATGATTTCTTAAGGAGTCCTTATAAAAACGCCAGCGCTTGGCGAGGTTCTTTCGAGCTTAGCACTGCTGCGTTTTTATCAGAGCGGGAGCGTGACGACGTGGAAATCATGTTCTGTCAAATCCCTGTTCCGATTCCTGCGGGGAGCTGCTGTCTGA
>CANCYR010000059.1 GCA_947382355.1 uncultured Lachnospiraceae bacterium | reverse complement strand
TCCGTGCGGAAGGATAACTGATTCAGGGAAATATTTTTTTCCTCTAATATTTCTGCTAAATGAATTTTTATATCGCCATAGCCATCTGAACTGGCTGGGAGCTGGCGTAAGGGGTTTTCTTTTTTGGGCATTGTCCGTACCTCCGATGTCTATTATATTTTATCCACAATATTATTGTAAGATTCTGTATTATATGGTATATTTATATATGGGGCATATATATGCTCAATGCAAAGTTGTAAAAGCAGTACATGAAATAAAATACAAAGGAGTGTTGTCTATGTTAATGAAAGAATTGCTGGAACAGGAGAACCATCCTGTGGAATATCACTGTGCAATTGATACAATCCATATTCCAAAAGAGAGAAATATTTATAACGTCTTGCGGAAGAAGTATTACCGTCTGGCAGAAGAAGCGGTAAGGCAGTTTTCTTCCTTTTATAGTGACTATACGAACTGCAATGACATTCTGCAGAAAACATCATCAGATTTTCAGAAAAGTATCTGCCCGGTGATAGATGAAATGAAAAAAGAACTTATCAGCATGGAACGCTATGACTGGGATTACGATACGATTTATCAGTATGCAAATGAGAAGGGCTATCTGAATCCCTTTTATGCGGCATCCGATTCTGTCTGTGAGAAAATTATATCCGTAAATGAGGATTTGGAAGCGCAGAAACAATACCGTCAGGAGCGGAAAGATAATCGTGCCAGATGGGAAGGCGGCAGTTATGGCGGGACAGTAATAGATAATTATGCACATCAGGCCAGCCTTGGAATGAGGAACGTTGCAGAAGGCATGGGGCATAGCTTCGTAAATGCAATAGGTAATTCCTTCAGTAAGATGGCAGCTAATTCGGAATTAAAGCAGATATTTTCTGACCCGAAGACAAGGGAAACAATACAGAACGGTGTCTTTGAATCTGCTTTTGCCTTACATCAGGTATTGATACATCTTATTTCAGAAGCAAAGGAAGATATTGTATGGGGAGTCCCGTCAGAGAATGACATGGAAACCGCACAGCAATTACTGAATAATATAAAAAGCGGGGCAGTCCCAAAAGAGAAAACGGACCAAATCTATCAGGAAATTCTGGCATTGCATCCATACAGCCTTGATTTGTTTGAAACCATGCTTGCGTCATTTGGGGATGAAAAAGGAGAGCTGGGCGTACTGGCAGATTATTATGACGTTGACCTGCAATCCTCTAAAGATAATCAGGCACTCCAATATGTAAAAGACATTCAAGGAGAAACAGAAGAAGATTCTGTAATAGCAAAAGAAAAACTGATGGAATACTGCATGAATTTAAGCCTGCCAGTGACAGACGAGCTGGAATGCATGAAATATATCAATAAAAGGCTGGAAGACTTTGACCTGCTGTACCGGACGGTAGATGATATCGTCTGCACTACCAGGGATTCTGCTGATTTTGCCCGCAAAGAATTACAGGCAATACAGGATTTCTTTGAGGAAATTACTTCGCCCACATCAGAATCACTTCTTGACTATGAGGAAGATTTGCTGGAAAAGAAATCTGTGTTTGAAGAGCAGTTCTGTTCCGAGCTGAAGCCAAAATATTTAGATAAAATCAATGGATATTTAGCGGATTTTGATAAAAAATTTTGTTCCACCGGTTTATTTAAAAAAGCAGACCGGAAACAGGCGGGAAAAGACAGACTTCTGAAAGCAATGAAAAAAGCAGATACTTCTTCTTTGGAGAAAATTGAGGAAGCCTTTCAGAAGATGGAGCTGTTATTGCCAAAACTTGGATTGGGACAGGAAGATACCACAGAAGCAGTACAGTATCTGGAAAAGAAAAAAGATAAAATCTTAAACCCGAAGAGCGGCATGGACGTCATTAAAGGATTTGGAAAGCTGTTTAAAAAATAAATTTACAAATGGAGAGAAAGAGCATGAAAAAAGTACTTGGGATAATTGCCGCCATTATTGGAGTTATGGTGGTTCTGTGGCTTCTGTCATATGTTATTGAATTTGTATGGGAGCTGTTCTGGATTGTGGTTGTAATTTCAGCGATTGCATATGTAGTCTAGAAATTCAGGTAAAAATGGAGTCTTAAAATCAATAAAAGAAATGGACGGGAGGATATCATATGAAAAAAATTGCACCTATTGTTATTGTGATAGCAATACTTTTAATTATTGGAAAAATTATAGTCGCAGGAGAAGTCAGTGATTTGGAAAAGGATATAGTAGAAAGCGTAAAAAAGGCGGTTATTACACTGCATTGGAGGATGCGAAAGACATAGAGTTCCAGGGTGAAAAAATGTCCAGAAAAACAGCTAAACTAATTGAAGATGTTAAACTTTATGGAGCTGCTCAAGCGGAAATGGAAAAGGGAGAATACGCCGAAATGAATTTGGGAAAAATAAAGGCGATTTTAGATGAAATGAATGGAAGTTATAAAAAATATGATAAATTCAAATCAGATGTAGAAGAATTCAAAGAAAAAGTAGATTCACTGGAAGAATATGGTAACCCTGGAGTGGAACTTGTAGAAGAGGTGGAGGCATTGATAGCGGAAGGGGAGATGGACGAAGCCAAAAGACGAATTTCTGAATATAAATCAGATGAAAGATATACATATATGCCTGAAAAACTAAAAAGCATATTATTTGATTATATGAATGAGACAAGCGGAATGTTTCAGTGATAAAATAATGTAAATATATATTATTACCTTGAAAACCATCAGGAAAGGGGTGAATATCCATGCACGCAGGAATCTTCTTAGGCGCATGTGTCATTACAGTAGGCGTACTGGTGGCACTGGAAACAGTAAACGCATAACCGTATAAAAGTATAGAAAACAGGCAGACAGCAGAAAATGTTGTCTGCCTTATTTTCGTGCAAAAAGGAGCATACCTATGGAAAAATTATCAACAGAATCCATGACAGTGGAGCGGAAAGGTATTTTCGATAAGAACCATAAAAAACGGTTTGAGCTGACCTTCACCTGCAAAGACAGAAAGCCGGAGAAAAGTATCTTAATCATTGGCTTAAACCCTGCCAGTATAGATGTCAGCATTTTAGACACGACCACCACATTTATCTTAAACAACCTAATCCCCATGGGATATACCACAATGACAGTCTGTAACCTTTACGCAGACCTTTTTTCGAAGCGTTTAAAGCCCTCAGAAGTGGCGAACAACACAGAGAACCGGAAATACCTTGAGGAAGTGTTAAAGCGTGGTTTTGACGCTGTCCTGCTTGGATATGGCAATACATTCCTGACAAATAAATTTGTGAAAGAAGAAAAAGAACATCTGTTAAAACTTCTGAAACCTTATAAAGAAAAAGTAGTGGATATTGTAGACGACAAAGGCGAATATGAAAGGCTTAAAGCCACACATCCACTGATGGCAGGGAGATATTTTCCCAACAGATGGAAATTACGCCCGTTTGAATTTGAGGAAAAGAATACACTGAAAGAAGCCGGGAATGATAAGCTGCCGGAAAAGGCGGGAGAAGACAGGGAGAAAAAGCTGCCGGGTAAAATAAAGAAACAGGAAAAGGACAAAAAGGAAAAGAAACAGGATGAAAAAGACAATCCGAATCAGGACAGTGAGCCAGTGGCATTTGCTGAAGCAGATAAACAGGTATCTGGGGAAGAAACAGATACCGGAGGAAGTAATAGTAAGGATTTACTACATACTCCACGCTAAAGAGCTGGGAAAAGACGGATTCATTGTTTTATGCTTAGACAGAATAAAAGATGACTGTCTGGAAGTGGAAGACGCTGTGGGGATGTACCCAAACAAAATCAGGATAGAGGAGAAAATAGACGAAATCCCCATAAGAAACCGAAAAGGAAGACAAAAAAGCTGGTACATAACCCATGTAAAAATGAAAAGCCAGAAGATTCAGCTTATCTATACAACAAAAGGGCAGGATGATTACAGGAGGGATGGAACATGGTAGGGATTTTATTCCAGAGCTGGGAACGTTTTTTAAATTATGTAAAGCACAAAGAAAAGGCAGAGCCGGAAACGGGATGGAGCCATGTAACATGCCAGTTTCACAGGGAATGTTTGAAAGCAGAGGAATGGGCAGGGTTCCAGAAGATACTGCCTGCCGCCGATTACGAAACATTCACCGGAAACAGAAGCACCATAGAAGTAAGGTCGTTCCAGATACAGAAAGGAACAGTCAGGATGATTTTTTATGCGGCGGGAGCGGAAGACCGGGAGGAGCGTTATCAGTGCATGGGGTATGGAATTGTGGAAGAAAGAGCTACAGAAGATAATGCCTGTTTTGTATCAATGGCAGAAGAACAGAAAAAAGCAGGGGTATCTTACTGTATCGGAACAGAACGGGATTACTGGGACAATTACCCTGTCCTGCAGATGGAATTGCCGGAGCAGATATTAACCTATCTTGTTTCCCAGGTTGAGATACTGGACAGCAATTATGGGGCGGAACGTGACGTGATGGGGGGCATGGGAGGGTTCTGCACTGTGATTCCGAAAAGTGATGAAGCCGCAGAAGAAGCATACAAAGAGATTTTAAAAGAGCATTATATCCAGGAATCCATGTATGAATACCTTGACACGGTTACGGTTGACGGTACGGAATGGGTGGAAGCCTTATATTTAACAAACAATGATTATGGGATAATATTGATTTATCAGAAAGGAGCCGAAGCATGATTTTAGGGTTTTTAGCAGTTGTTGGAAGTGCGGTAGCGTCCAGTGTGGTGGTTGAATCCGTGACGGCTGGCGTTGGACTGGGAATTTCCATCTATACAGCGTCGAAGTGTGTGAAGCAGGGGAGCAGGACACGGAGAAGATAGGATAAGGCGTATGTGGGGATTGGCTTATAATCCCCACAGTTAGTAAAATATTTTTTGCTAATTTTAAGCCTATATTTCACATGGCATATTACCTGATATAGTGTTTAGAAATTCTGATAGTGTGAGTTTTTCCGTGATTTTAAAATTGTCATCACTATTTTTTGCAACAAGGTAAAAAAGCAGTTTTTTTTTAATTGTCTTTTTATCCGTGGTATAAGTAAGATTTTTAGAGTTATAAATTAAAAAATGAAGCACTGGCAATACCTGATAAATTCTATTTATGAATGACGGTGAAAAACCATTTTCATTATTTAACAGCAAATAAAAAAGATGCCCCATATCTTTAAAGGATATAGAGCATCTTTTACACTGCAGAAGACGGCTATGTATAAAAGTATCTGTATTATTTAATTTTGCCAGAGCATGGACTAGCAGAATAAAATCTATTGTATAATTGTATTGGTCTTTATTAAGACATTTAAAGTATTTTTTTTCGGCAAAGGCATTAGCGACAAGGTCTATAAATGTTTTTGCGTTCTTCTCAATGCTTTCTTTATCTTCTTCCTTATAGGAAGGATTTTGTATTTCTGCTACTGATTTTTTTAATTGGTATAGACTGTTTGCTTTTTTATTCATGGATAAGCCCCCTTTTTTATCGTCTAATATATTGTTCTGTATTCCGTGTCGTTTTCCATTTAATTAAGGAAAGTGTGAAAAAATGGGTACTAAAAACAGCGAAACAACCTAAAAAATAGTATCTAAGGAGAAAAAAGAAATATTGCGATATCATTATCAGTAAGGATGAGAGCAAGCCTAAAAGATTTTTTTGATAGTGCTTATAACTTACAGAAAGAATTGAAAAGGGAAATTTTTAAGAAATGTTAGAAATGGGTATTAAAAACAGTTAAAATGGCTGAAAAATAGTGCCTAAAGAAGAACAGAAAGAGAAGTTATCATAATGGCGTAATAAAAAATGTTTTTACCTAAGTAGTGCCATAGGTGGCGGAAAGGAGAGTTTAGCTGGTGAGAAAGACAGAAATCTTGAAAAAAGAATTACAAAAGACAATGGATATTTTCATGGAGGAAGACTCTTATATTGAGGCAAGGATACTGAGGACTAACCGAGGAACTATATCAGGATATTTTAATGACATGGAAAAACTGTATTCTGCGATAAAGCAATATGATGGGAAATATAACATATTTTTCACTATGAATAAGCCGGAAGATGGAATTGAAGCAAGAAGTGTCAACCGTCTGAAAGAATACGCCCAAAGTACCACAACAGATACAGAGATTGCCTATAGAAAATGGGTTTTGCTCGACTTGGATCCGATACGACCAAGTGGTGTTTCCAGCACTGCCAAGGAACTGGAGCAGGCAGAGGAATTATCAGATAAGATACAGGGATATCTTTCAAATTCAGGATTTCCCGAACCCGTAGTGGCATTGAGCGGAAATGGATACCACTTGCTATATCCGGTAGATATGCCCAATGACGAGAACAGCACAACACTGATAAAAGATTTTTTAAAGGCACTTGACCATAGGTTTTCTACGAAAGAAGTGAAAGTAGATGTAGCTAATTCAAATGCAGCTAGAATAACGAAAATGTATGGCACGGTGGCCTGTAAAGGTGACAGTACGGAAGAAAGACCACATAGGCGTTCCAGAATAATATCAGTACCGGAAGATATTACGAATGTATCAGTTGCTTTGATGGAACGTGCAGTGCAGGAAAACCAAAGTGAGGAGAAAAAAATACAAAATCAAAAATTTGGCAGCACCGGTGTCGGCAGAAAAGAAAGAAGCAATGATGTTTTCTCCCTTGAAAAATGGATGAAATCCCACGAGATTTCCGTTGCGAGGACAAAGCCAATTGAAAATGGCACCTGTTACATCCTAGAATCCTGCCCATGGAATCAGGAACATTCAACAGATAAGGGAGCCTATATTATTCAGTTTGAGAATGGGGGGATTACGGCTGGCTGTCACCATGACAGTTGCAAGGAAGAAAACTGGCAAACACTCTGGCGTTTGATGGAGGGGAACAGACCCGTACCCTCTGTGAAGAAAACAAATACCGAAAATCAACTCCCGGAAAAGGAAAGTCAGATAGACGTCCTTCTCAGGATGATAGAAGAACAGGGGCATATTCCTTTTCGGAGCATTACAGGAGAAGCATTTATACAGGTTCCGCAAAAAAGCGGCTTTGTGAATTATCCCATTAAGTCTGAACTTTACCAGATGTGGCTGAGGAATCTGTATTTCCAGACATATAAGCGTGGAAGCAGGGGAGATATGATTCAAACAGTGATTGAAACGCTCATCTCAAAGGCATTTTTTCAGGGAAAGGAATATCCGGTATATAACCGCTTTGCCCTGTATGAAGGTTGCCTGTATTATAATCTGGCTGATGAAGAAGCTATCGTGCTTTGTGTGGACGAATCGGGGGTAAATACCTGTAAAGAATCTCCTGTCAGGCTGATAAAGAGGAAAACTTTACTTCCACAGCCTATGCCGCAAAAAGGAGAATCTTTTTTAAAACTGATGAAAAAGTATTACCACTTTGCCAGTACCTCAGACCGGATTCTCCATAATGTCATATTGGTTGTCAGGCTGATAACAGGGATTGAACAACCTATCGTTATTTACAAAGGCTCCAGAGGTTCTTCTAAAACCACTTCCATGGAAATGGACAAACGCTGTCTGGACATATCCAGCAATAATGTAACGGTCATGCCGAAAAATGAGGAAGACTTTTTGCTGCTTTTAGAATCACAGGATATCGTGTGTCTGGACAACATGGACAGCATTACCAGGGCACAGGCAAATATTTTCTGTCAGGTAGTGACGGGGGCAACGGCAGTTAAAAGGAAGAAGTATTCAGACAGCGAGTTGTGTGAGATAAACATAAGGTCCACCGTCTATATGAATGGAATCCATCTGCTTTCAGACCGTCCGGACTTTCTCGACAGTTGTGTGTTTTTGAATATGAAAACCATTTCCGCAAAAGTCCGCAGAAGCAAAAAGGATGTTATGGAGGAATTTGAAGCAGAAAAGCCTTATATACTCTATGGCATGTTTGAGTGTATTTCTAGGGCTATGCAAATCCTGCCTTCGATTGAAGTAACCATGGATGACCGTCTTACAGACTTTTTAAGGTGGGGATGTGCAGTGGCGGAAGCATTGGGATATGGACAGGAAAAATTTCTGGAAGCATATCAGAAGAACCGTACCAGGCTGAACGAGGAACTCTTAGAAGAGGATGAAGTCGCCAGTGCAGTAATGGATTACATTGAGGAAGCCGGGGAATTTAAGGGAACAATGAGTGAATTAAGCACAGAGATTTCTGATATGCTTTACGAAAAAGGAATATATGCAAATAATAAGATAAAGCAGCCAAACCATTTGTCAAGGAGGCTGAAAGAGCTGCAAACAGGACTTTCAAATGTGGGAATTTCTGTTGAGATTGGAAAAAAGAATGGAACACGTTTTGTAAGAATCTGTAAAAAAGAGATGGAATAAGACAGTAAAGACGATAAGGGCGGTAAAAACAGAAAAAAGAAAGTGTAGCAGCTACATGAATAAATGGATTAAAAAAGTATTTAGTAAAAAAGACCGTCCTTACTGTCCTGATTGTCCTGATAATAAAATAATCATGCTTATATGTTGGAGGAATTTAAAAAGTGAAACAGTTAAAAGAAAATGAGTGGTTGGAATTATTTATATTCATGCTTTCACAGCTTATTGTTGAATTTTATCTAAAAGAAGAGTTGTAAATAAATATCTGTGAGCAAAATGGTTTACCGACAGATTCCACTTTTTCAGGGAAAACAGCAAATCATTTAGCAAATAAATATGTCCTTGCGTATAAATTCAGCCAGCAATTTTTCGCTTTTGGATTAAGAATACAGGTAGAATATATATTATAACTCTGAACCATGAAAGAAAGAGAGGGAAAGATTATGAGCCATACAGAACAGAAAACAACAGTTGCCATTTACTGCAGGGTAAGCACCAGGGAGCAGGCGGAAGAAGGCTACAGTATCGGGGAGCAGGAGCGTCTGATAAGGGAATACTGCATGAAACAGGGTTATGAAGTCTACAAGGTCTTTTCTGACGCCGGAATCAGCGGGAAAGACATTGTCCACAGGCCAGCCATACAGGAACTGTTAAAGGAAGCAGGAGAAAAGAAATTTGACATCGTGATGTCATGGAAAATCAACCGCTTAAGCCGAAAACTGGAAGACGCCATAAAGATTGTGAACACGCTGGACAGATACGGGATAGCTTACCGCTCTTATTCAGAACCTTTTGAATCCGATACGCCAGCAGGGAAAATGCAGTTTCAGATGATGGCACTGGTGGGGGAGTTTGAGCGAAATACCATCGCACAGAATGTAAAGATGGGGATGAAAGCCAAAGCCCGTGCAGGGGAGTGGTGCGGAGGGATTGCGCCTTTGGGCTACCATTGGGTTCCCATGGAGGGGACGGAAGATTTGGCAAGGAAAAAGTCACAGCTTGAAATTAATGAAAAAGAAGCGGAGGTCGTTAAAATCATTTATGGGATGTATGCGTCCGGAAAAGGATATAAAGCGATTGCAAACTACCTGAATAAAACTGGGTATCAGACCAAACTTGGGAATGCGTTTTCCGTTGCGCAGCTTCGCACCATACTTACCAACCCGGTCTATATTGGGAAAGTGCGTTTTAACGTACGCCGGGACTGGAATGAGAAAAGACGCAGCAATATCAATCCCAACCCGATTATTGCAGATGGAATCCATGAAGCCATCATAACAGAGGAGCAATGGAACCAGGTGCAGTTTTTAATCAGCCAGAAATCAGGAAAACCGTCCCGTATCTATGATGGGGAATACCCGCTGACAGGGATATTGAAATGCCCCGAATGCGGTGCAGGGATGGTGATTTCAAGGGTAATCAATAAAAGGGCGAACGGAAGCAGACGGGAGCTGACCTATTATGCCTGTGGGAACTGGAAGAATAAAGGAAGCGCAGTCTGCCACAGCAACATGATAAGGGTGGAGAAAGCCAACGACTTTGTTTACCGGAGGATGGAGGAAGTCTTAAATAATGACAAAGTGTTTCAGGAAGTCTTTTCAAGGGTAAACCGGGAACATGAAATCAGAAAGAAAAATGCGTATAAAGAGCAGGATTTACAGGAGAAAGAACGTGAGAAGATTTCCAAACGCATGATGAAGAACCATGAAGCCTATGAGGATGGCGTGATTACCAAAGATGAATTTTTAATGAGGAAACAGGAATTAGACCAGCAGATGGGACAAATCCGGGAGCGCACCAATGAGAACCATCTTATTCTGCTGGAAGAAGAACGGAAAGAGATACCGAAGGAAGCAGTGAGGGAAATCTTAAAGAACCTCAGCAGCGCCTTATCTGCTGATATAGACCGAACCATCCGAAAGAGGTTACTGCACTTATTGATAGAAGAAATTACCATAGACAGGGACAGGAACATAGAGTCCATAAAATTAAAGCTCTCTGACGAGTTAATCAGGTTCTTACAGAACAACGGCGGCACACCACCAGACGGTGCGCCGTCTGTTTTTATGTTCCGGGAATTTGGGATAAAGTCGTTGGAACTGGAACTTGTGATATGAAACAAAAAAATGGAAAGAGAGGAAACAAAAGATGAGCCATAATTTAAACCAGTACCTTATCCGGGAGTATGAAAAGCTGGATTCCGGAATGGAGCAGAGGGAATTTGTAGAAACCATGCGTTTCCTTATGATGGCGAAGGAGAAAGACTTCACCGATTATTATTCTAAAAAGAGACTGACGGGACGGGAATTTTATTCTGTGATGGACACGCTCTATGAGCTGAACAACCTTTGGATGCTTTCCGAATTTATCCGCCAGAACCAGCAGGTTCTACTGCGGGAAATACAGGAGGGCATAGAATGCCGGAAGAAACCGGATTTTACGGATATCTGCAGGATAGGGAAAGACACCATGCTGTCCAGGATGTTTCAGGTCATGGGGAAATTTCATCTGGATGAATGTGTGGCGGAAGAAAATACGGACTATACTGTAATCACACGCAGGGTAAAGGCATATGCAGCCACAACAAACAGTGGGAAAACCGTGCCACAGATTATGCTGCAGGGAAACTGGGTAAAGAAATGGGGATTTGAAGCAGGGTGCAGCGTGCGTGTAGAGTGCTTTCCCAATAAGCTGGTTATTTTAAAAGAGTAAAAACCATAAAAGCAGTGACTTAGATGATTGTAATTTAGCCGAGGACTGTGTATAATAGAAATATACCTTAATTGCCCGTCTGAAAGGCGTAGTATACGGTGTGCCTTTCGGATATAAGGAAAGCGGCATTATGGAAGACACAGTTTCTTGGCAAGGAGTGACAGAAAGCAGGTAAAACAAAATGAAAGGCAATGAAACAGAACAGATGGAAAGTATGGAAGACAGACAAACAAGCTGGGAAGAATTAGGTATATCCAATGACTTCCTGTTCGGGAAAGTCATGCAGAACCCGGAACTGTGTAAAGAATTACTGCAGAGGATTCTGCCGGATTTGGATATTGACCATATAGAATACCCGGAGTTGCAGAAAAGCATTGAGCAGGACAGGGATGCCCACGGAATAAGGCTGGATGTGTATGTAAAGGACGATAAAGAAACAGTTTATGACATAGAAATGCAGGTAAGCAATACAAAGGAGCTTCCCAAAAGGAGCAGATATTATCAGAGCATGATAGATTTGCAGCTCATTGATAAGAAACAGCACTACAAAAGGCTGAACCGGAGTTACATCATATTTATCTGCCCGTTTGATTTATACGGTAAAGGGCGGCATATTTATACCTTTGAAAATATCTGTAAAGAGGATAATAGTGTTTCCATGGGAGATGAAGCGGTAAAAATATTTCTCAACACGGAAGGGACACTGGATGACGTCAGTAAAGAACTAATGGCAGTTTTGAATTATGTGGCGGGGAGGAAGTCGGATGATACAGAGGATTCTTATGTAAAAAAACTGGAAGAAGCGGTAAAAGAAGCAAAGAGAAACAGGGAATGGAGGCATGAATATATGACGTTGTTAATGAGAGACCAGGAGAATCAGGAAATCGGAGAAAAAAATGGAGAAAAAAAGATGGCTAAACTGATAATGTTACTAAATGAAGACGGTCGGTTATCAGATATGATCAGGATATCGCAGGATGAAGAATACCGTCAGGAACTTTATGAGGAATATCATATTAGTTAAGAGAGAAAGTAGCAGGCAGAGCATACCGAAATGTTCTGCCTTATTGCGTTTTATAGTTATATGAGATGATAATATTTTAAAAGGATTCATTTTTAGCAATTTACGCACTTAGGTACGTTATGGACAGCCGTACCATAAGTGATGTCCCTATTCCTCAACACAGAAGGGATACTGGATGATGTCAGTGGGGAGCGAAAGGCATTTCTGGATGATGTGGCAGGGAGGAATCCGGACGGTACAGAGGATTCTTATGTAAAAAACTGGAAGAAGCAGTGAAAGCAGCAGGTAAAATACTTATGGACTTGGAATAAGGGGTGTTGCGCTAAGAGGGCAAAATGCTTGCTTATTGCAACAACCCCTATATGCAGATTACAATTTTTTTAGAATGTCACATTTCCAAACCTGCATGGTAATGTTAGGTAACGTTAGGCAATTTTTGTGTTAGGCAGTGTTTTAGGATTTTTTGTCCTATGGCCCATCAAATACAATTTCTTTGTGGTACAGGGCGCGTTCGTCAAGAAGCTGCTGGAAGGTCTTTGTTTTCGCCCTTTCTTCATAGCCCTCTGTCCAATAATAGGTTTTTAATTCATCCATATATTCAATGTAGCTGCAAATATAAACATCTATTTTTGATGTGTCATGGCCGCTAATGGACACCGTATCAAAGGAACTGCTGCTCGTTTCCAGCAAATTTCCATCGGCATCAAATACAACGGGAAAATGATCTAAATTTTCTTCTCTTTCCAATGTGATTTCCACAGGGGTTTTCGTGACGGCAATTAGCCCAAGGCCATTTTCATCCACATCATTAATTTCTTTACGCACAATATCTTTGCTGCTTTTTGAAACATCAAATTCAAAATCCCAAGGGCCGTCTAAGATCCAATTGTCGTAGTGGTTCGGGTACTGCAGCCTTTCAGGATACCGTTCAAAATAACCATCCATCATATCCTCATAAAGCTGCTCTTCAATGGCTTTCTGTTCTTCTGTAAATTGCATACGCTCTTCGTCAGTTAGGCCAAGGCCGTTTTCTTTCATGCCAGCTTCATATTGATCCTTTAGTTCCTGCGGTATTTTTGGGCGGGCGTCTTCCAGCTTTGTTCCTATAATTTGGGAGAAAGATAATTTTACATGGAAATTTTCTGGGATTTCTATGTTTTGATTTGCATAATATTGCTTTAAGCCAAACCGGATGACGCCAGCGTACGTATATTCATCTGCCATTTTACCATCAATATGCCAATTTCCGCCGTTTGTCCAGTCAATCATCCCTTCTTCGTCGAAATTAAAATCTACTAGGCTCCGGATTTCTACAATCGGCTTTCCGTCCTGCCCCACGAAAGTATCAGGGAGAGGTTCTTCGGAATGGACAACTAAGCTTAAGTACAGCGCAGTTTCATTGCAATATGCTTCGGAAAGCGTGACAGAAGTCCCGTTTACGGTTTTGGTTTCCATGCCTGTTTCCGCATATTTCACAGGCTCTGCCAGATTGGCGTAATCTCCGGCAAATTCTAGGTTTTCGCCCAGATTTTCAAAAACGCGGCTGACAATTGGTATCTGGGCAGAAGCAGAAACGCCTGTATTGGCAAAGTAAATGCAGGAAATAATGGCGGCTCCGGCAACTGCAAGGCCGCGGAAAAATGTTTTCTTAAATTTCTTAGGGCTTTTTTGGCTAACATACGCCTGTTCCTTCTTAGAATCATTTTCGGCTGTTATGGGCTGGCAGAAAGAATCATGCGCGGGTTCCATGTTTTGGATTTCTTTTGATTCATTTTTAGCTGTTATGGGCTGGCTATGGGAATGATAGGAGCTTGCTGCATGTCGGTTTCCTTGGGGCTCTTCCCCGTCTGCCATGGCCCTGATTTTCGCAAATGCCTCGTTTTTGGCTTGTTCCACCTGCTCTGGGAGCGGGAATGTGCCGCCCATTACTCTTTTTATGGTATGGTCCAATTGGGGGCTGCCAGATTGTGTAGTATTAATTTGTTTTTTCATTGAAAACCCTCCTTTTCTGGAGCTGCTATTTTGCCCCTGTGTCAGCTTGGCTGTTTGTGCTTGCGGCCGGTTATTCCAAGTAAGCGGCACGGATTTGTTCCCTCGCCCGTGCAAGCCTAGTTTTTACCGTATTTTGGTTTAGGCCCAGAAGTTTTGCAATTTCTGGGATTTTGAAGCCTTCCATGTAATAAAAGGCCAGAACCAGACGGTATTTTTCATCCATCAGGTTCAGCATTTCCTTGAACTCAAATTCTGCAAGGGACATATCCTGCTTAGCAGGCTCGGGCAGTTCCCCCGGCAGGCGTTCCCGCCTGTGCCGCCGCAAAATAAGGTTGCAGTTGTTAATCAGGATGCGGGTCATCCATGTTTTGAAGTACTCCTGCTTTTCCAAGGTATGTAATTTTTCAAAACAGCATAATATGGTATCTTGGATTGCGTCTGCCGCGTCCTCATCGTTGTTTAAAATTGCACGGGCTACCTTATACATTGCTAAGGAATTTTGGTCCATCAGGTCCAGAAATGCCGATACATCCCCTTGCACAGCTTTTCCGATTAGCGTTTGCATAAATCCAGTCCCTCCTTCCCTAGAACGTGCCTGAAAACCTATCCCCTCCCCTGCACTTCCCATGGACTGTGATGCATAGCTGGCAGAAGGCATTTTTTAAACACGCCCTAGCTTTTTCTCATCCGGATGTTTTTCCCTTTGTACCCATTAGATACATGTACAGGGCAAAAGGTTTCAAAAAATTTATCTGTTTTAGCCAGTACATGAATGGGCTTGTGCTCTTTGTGCCTTTATTGTATCATAGAAGAAAAATAACGTGGAAGGGATGGATGGTTACCATGGGAAAAAAGACACAGGAAATGATTTCCATGCAGGAAAAAAAGCTGCATGAGAATTTTTTGTTCCGCAATATACTGCCAGAGGAGGGCGAAGCTGCCGCCGAGGTGGAGCGCATTTGTTTCCCGCCCCACGAGGCCTGCACAAAGGAAATGATGTTAGAGCGGGTAAAGAGAGCCCCGGAATTGTTTTTGGTGGCAATTGATAAGCATACAGGGAAGATGGCAGGTTTTTTAAACGGCCTTTCCACGGAGGAAACAGCTTTCCGGGATGAATTTTTCACGGACGCCAGCCTGTACCGGCCAGAAGGCAGGAACATCATGCTTTTGGGGCTGGATGTGCTGCCGGAGTACCGGGGGCAGGGGCTGGCCCGGGAAATTGTGCGCCAGTATATGCGCAGGGAGCGGGAAAATGGCAGGAGGATGGCTTTTTTGACGTGTTTGGAAGGGAAAGTGGGAATGTATGGGAAGATGGGGTTTTGCGACAATGGGATAGCGGATTCGAACTGGGGGGAAGAGGAGTGGCATGAGATGTATTATGTGCTCAATGCATAGATAGAAAAATATGGCAGATAAAAGGGCAGCATAAGGTAATTGATATGCTTCATGCATGGGTTTGGAAAGGCTGCAACAGGGCAGGTAAAAGAACGGTATGGGATAATTAATATGTTTGGTACACAGATATGGAAAGGCTGTAAGAAAGCAGCAAGATACACAGGAGGGAAACCATGGCAGAAATTAAGCTAGAAACAAAATTCGTAGGGGAGATTACCGGCAGCTTCTTCGTGCCCAGCTACCAGCGGGGCTACCGCTGGGGCGAGGAGGAAGTCGTCCGTCTTTTGGAGGATATTTACGGGGTTTACGGCGAAACCCATGAGGGCAGGAACTACTGCCTCCAGCCTATCGTGGTGAAGAAACAGGGGGAGCGGTTTGAACTGGTGGACGGCCAGCAGCGGCTGACAACCCTGTACCTGATTTACAAATATATGAACAGCGCCAGCAACGGGTTTATCGAGCCGCCCCAATTTACCCTAAGCTATGAAACAAGGGAAGAGTCCGCAGAATTGTTAGAAACCATGGACATGTCCATGAAAGAGAAATACATCGACTTCTGGTTCCTCTGCAGCGCCTATGAAACAATTGAAAAATGGTTTTCCAGCAAAGGGACAAAATCTGTTGTGATGGGAAACGTCAACCGTTTTTTTGCGGAGCGTGTGAAAATCATTTGGTATGAGGCAGATGAGGCGGAAGATGCATCTTCCATGTTCACCCGGCTCAACATTGGGAAAATCCCCCTGACAAGCGCGGAACTGGTGAAGGCAATGTTTTTAAGCAGGGACGGCAAAGAAACGGACACAAAACGCCAAGAAGAAATTGCGCTCCAATGGGATGAGATGGAGCGGGAACTCCATAAAGATGGGTTCTGGTATTTTCTTTCCAACCAGACAGAAGCGGGTTACCAGACAAGGATAGAATTCATCTTAGACCTGATTTCCAAAAAAACAGAAGGGGAACGGGGAGCTTACTACACATTTTTTGCGCTGGACAAGCTGCGGAAAGAAAAAGGGCTGAAAGAGCTCTGGCAGGAAATCCGGGGTACGTTCCTCACCTTAAAAGACTGGTATGGGAACCATGAGCTTTACCATAAGGCCGGATACCTGATTGCCTCAAATTCCAAGAGGCTAACAGATATCTACGAAGCCTCCAAAGGCGTGGCAAAGCACAAATTTTTGGAACAATTGGACAAATTCATCTGTGAGAGCGTAAAGTCTTTGGAAAATTATGCAGATTTAAGCTATGAAGGGGATTACCCCAAAATCAGCCGCCTCCTGCTCCTGTTTAACGTGGAATCCGTGCGGAATAACGGGGCGCACACCCAATGGTTCCCCTTTGACAAGCATAAACGGCAGGCGTCATGGAGCCTAGAGCACATCCACGCCCAGCACGCCGAAGGCATGAATAAGCAGGAAGAATGGCGGGAATGGCTGTCCTCCCACCGGGCATCCATCGCTGCCCTTGGGGATGGGAACAGCCGGCTGCTTTTAGAATTGGACAAATTAATCCATAAGAGAAAACTGGAAAAAGGGGAATTCCTCGCTGCCCAAAAAAAGGTGGTTGAAAAACTGTCTGCCCAGCGGGGAGAGGATTACCTCCATTCCATCGGGAACTTGGCCTTGTTAGACTGCGGCGGCAATGCAGCCTTAAGCAACTCGGCATTTGCCGTAAAAAGGAACAAAATTATTGAAATGGACCAGCGGGGGGAGTATATCCCGTTTTGCACAAAGATGGTATTCCTGAAATATTATTCCCCCTCGGAAGGCAACCAGCTGCAGTTCTGGGGGCAGGAGGACCGGAACGCATACATTGGGGCAATGAACCGGGTGCTTGGGAAATATTTGGATTCGGAAATTTCAGCAGAACAGGAGGGATAAGGGATGGCGACGACGTTACATACATTTATGGATATTTTTGACGCAGAATTTGCAGGCGGGGAAGTGAAGCTTTCCAAAATTGTAATCCCCATGATCCAGCGGGATTATGCCCAAGGGCGGGAGAACCCAGAAGCCTGCAGGGTGCGCAGCCGTTTTTTGGATGCGCTCTACCAAGGGGTGGCAAAAAAGCCGGTGGTCTTGGATTTTGTCTACGGGGACATTGGCAAGGATGGCGTGATGACGCCGCTGGACGGCCAGCAGAGGCTTACCACCTTGTTTTTGCTGCACTGGTATGCGGCAAAGCGGGAACAGCTGCCATATCAGGCCTACAAGTTCCTTGAAAATTTTTCTTATGAAACAAGGTACAGCGCAAGGGATTTCTGCCAGAAATTAATCAGGGATTTCTGCCCAGGGCCGGGAAGCTGCATTTACAAGGGGCTTGACAGCCCTGCCCGCCAGCCGGACGGGAACGCAGGGGGACGGCAGGGGAAACGTCCGGAAGGAGAAATAGGGGAAATGCAGGGGAACCTGCCAGAAGGGACAAAAGGCCGGTTATCAGATGAAATCATAGACCAGCACTGGTTCCCGTTAGACTGGAAATGCGACCCCACCATCTCTGCCATGCTGGTAATGCTGGATGACATTTCCGAGAAATTTTCCAGCATCAAGAACCTTTGGGAACGGCTTTCCGGCAATGCCATTTCCTTCTATTTCCTGCCCATCAAGGACATGGGCCTGACGGATGAGCTCTATATCAAAATGAATTCCCGGGGAAAGCCCCTTACCATGTTCGAGCATTTTAAGGCAGAACTGGAACGGGAGCTTTCCGGGATGGGCGGGGATGCTGCAAAGGCCATCGGTTCCAAAATAGACCGTGCATGGACAGACTTGCTATGGCAGTACCGGGCAGACGGCCATATGGTAGACGACATGTTCCTGCGGTATTTTAGGTTTGTGTGCGACATTATCTGCTACAAGGAGGAGGGCACGACACAAGGGAAGGAAAATGACGCCTTCAGCCTTCTTGGCTGCTATTTTTCCCATGGGAATAAGGATGCAGAACAACATGCTGCCCTGCTGGAACAGTATTTTGACTGTTGGTGTGATGTTGGGCAGGGGCAGGACCCTGCCGGGTTTTTCCAATCCCTTGTATCCCATGGGCATGAACAAGGGAAAATCTGTTGGGAAAAGAGGTATGAAATTGACCTTTTTGCCGACTGCCTGCGAAACTACGGCGAAACCATCAGCAATGGGAACCGGGCGTTTCCATTAAGCCGGACGGTGCTCCTCTATGCGGCCGTCACCTACCTGCTGCACAAAGAGGAGGTTTCCAAAGAGGAATTTGCAAGGCGCCTGCGGGTTGTGAACAATCTGGTCCAGAACTCAGACTTTGAAATCAGCGACAGTGAAAACCGTACCGGCGGCAACCGGATGCCAAATATCCTGCGTCAGGTGGACGCCATTGTCATACATGGCAAAATTGACGGGGGCATAGAACGGAATTTCAATACCCACCAATTAGCAGAGGAATCCGAAAAACTGACATGGGCCAAGGAACACCCAGATTTGGCAGAACCCCTCTTTGCCTTAGAGGACCACCCATTGCTCTATGGGCAGGTCGGCATTGTAGGGCTGGACCACCCGGAATGTTTCCAGAAGTTTGGGGAATTGTTTTCATGCAGCTTTGACGCGGTGGACTGCGCCCTGCTGGCAACGGGAAATTACCTCCAGCAAGACAACGACTGGCGTTACCAAGCCGGCTCCCCCATGGGCAAGGCAAAAGCATGGAAAAACCTGTTCCACAAAAGCTCCTCCGATGGCTTTGAAAACACCAAATCCTGCCTGCACCGCCTGCTTTCCTCACAGGAAACCTTTACGGACAATATCCTCTATGGGATTGCCGAAGCATATATCAATGCATGCAACGAAAAGAGCCGCTACGACTGGCGGTATTATTACATAAAATATGATTGTTTCCGTCCGGGCAAGTATGGGAAAATCCGCTGGGAAGATTTTGCCCAAAAGCCCTATGAACTTGCCATGATGTGGACCGAGCGGTACCCTTCCACAAATATGTACCAACCCTTCCTAAAAGCCGTGCTGGGAGAAGGGCAGGAGGATATTTTAGATAAAGGGGACAACGGCATGAGCCTGTACTGGGGGGACGGGGTATGCACCGTCTGCGAAAATGACGCCTTTGTAACATACCAGTATGACGAAGAAACGGAAGAGTATTACGAACTGGAGGAAGAGCGGATTAACATTGCGCAGGATAAAAACGGGATTGACACAGAAGA
>CANCYR010000058.1 GCA_947382355.1 uncultured Lachnospiraceae bacterium | reverse complement strand
AGCTGATGGTTACTATAAATTTGGAGTGATAAAGAGGTTTGCCATGCCTCGCAAAGCCGCATAAATACAGGATATGTAGAGTTTTGCTCATGGCTAAATTGAGAATTGTGTGGAGGTGTTAATATGGAAGGCAAAATAACAGGCTTTCTTATATGGTGTGCTTTTGGAAACATGTTCCTGGGTCTGGCTGTATATGCATGGTTTTCAAAGAAGCCCGTGAGATTTTGGGCAAATGCAGAAGTATTTCAGGTTACCGATACAAAAAAATATAATCATGCTTTATCAAAGCTGTTTTGTATATTTGGTATCATATTGATTGCTTTGGGAATCCCGCTGCTTCCAGGGCAGAATTCTGCATGGGTATTGCTTTCCGTGGCGGGCATGATGGTAGAAGGCATAATTGCCATGGCAGTATATTCGCTTGTAATTGAAAAAAAGTATAAAATAGAAAAGTGATAATTTAATATATTGTGGTAAAAAATGTCAGGTTGATAAAAAAAGCGGATAGAGTTATACTAACTATTGTAAATACACTTTCCCTGCAAAATTCGAGGAAAAGTTAATGAAATAATAAAGGTCTTTAAGGAGGAGAATGAAATGGCAGACTTAACAAAGGACATGACGATTGGAGAAATTTTACAGATAAATCCAAATGCAGCGCCTGTTTTAATGGAAATGGGAATGCACTGCCTGGGCTGTCCGTCCGCACAGGGCGAGTCACTGGAAATGGCGGCAATGGTTCATGGAATGGATATTGATGAATTGATGGACAAAATAAATGCAGCTTCTTAACAGGAAGCTGCATTTTTATGCGTGTATGGTAACAGTTCAGACAGCAGCCCCCCCCGCAGGAATCGGGATTTGCTGTCTGAACTGTTACGTGTATGCGTGTCAGATTGACAGTGGAAACCTCTGGCCTTTGGTATATTTGCAGCGTAAAAGACAGCTTTAAATTTGCGTCAATGCCTGAAGAGCATTCCCTTGACAGATAACCTCAAGATGTTCTTCCAGAAAGGCCCTGTTGGCATCTGAGCATTTCTCGATTTTTCCATATTCGGAAAGGGTATTGCATATCCGGGTGAAATCCTCAACGGTATGGGCACCCTGTTCCAACAGTATTTTGTAAGTGTCATGGGCTTCATCTTTATAAAGGGTATTTGCACCTTCGTAGAGCCCCTTTAATACATAAGCGGCTCTTGTGACCACCTGAAAGCTTGGAAAAGAATAAAGCCTTAAGGGACTGGCAGCATTATTTATGACAGATGACTTTTTCTTTCCGGCCGGAGCAGAGGCAGAGGAGTTCTTAACTACATCTGAATCCTCTGGAAGACTGCCTGTTTTGGACTCGTGAAGCTTTCTGAATAAATCCAGAACATCATCTGCATCTCCTTTGATTGGCAGCAGTCCGTCCGGCTCCTCCCAGTCCTCTTCCTCGCTGTCGGAATGGACAGAAGGCGCAAACTTGGAAAAGCGGGTATCCAGTTCCTCCGGGTCCTCCACTTTTGTAATGATTAAAACGATACACTCAGAATTCAGAGGTATGGCTTCTATCATAAGAGGAATATCTTCAGCTTCAAAACCAAATTCAAATGAAGCCTGCTGCATCATATCCCGGAATAAATTTTTGGCTTTTTCCGTGCCGTATGCCAGCTCACTGATTTTTAACTGTCTGTCTATTAAGTCGGCTTTTGTCAACGTACAACGTATTTGGTGATCGTTCACTTTTTCGATTTTCATATTGTCACATCCTTCTTTGAAAACTTAGAAAGTCCCGTTTTTAGCATATATTGTGATAAAAACATATTATACTTTATCATATATCAAGTCAATAGCAGTTGGTTCCAGTTTAAGAAAATTTTAGAAATTTTAACAAAATACTTGCAAAATCGACGGGAATCATTTATGCTTCAATCAGAGATGCTTCCAGGCCCATATCCGGACTCGTCATATCAGGCGGGAACGGAAAAAGGAAAGGAGGCCGGATTGAAGCTTATATATTGATAAGTATCTAAAAGCAGTACAGCGGGACGCCGCTTCTTGGTTCGAGTTATTCGAACATGTTTAAAGCCAGGTGCTTTAAGTCTTAATATATTCCAAATAATTCCAATTATAATTCAAAAGTAAGACAAGAAACTATATTACAGCAAAGTTTTTATCAAGAGCTTGGAACATCTCTGTTTTTTTCTACAATGTTTAGTATCGGCACATATTAAAATCTTATAATCATTTTTTTGGATTTGAAAAATATATCACAGAACCTTTTTTTGGTAAGTCAAAACAAATGAAAATAAGAAAGCTGATATCTGCTAAAAAAAGCCAGTGCTTTCGGGAGTATTGCTTAGGAAACAAATAAAAAAACATAGAAGTCCCTTAAGGTCAATGTTTCCAGGACGCCTGTAAAAGAAATGGGAAAAACAGGCGGGATTGGGGAGTGAAGCACTAAAATGTAAAATTGTAATGACTATAGTCGATTTTTCTGATATAATCAAAAACAATTGGAGGGCATATCATGAAGCAGATTAAACAAAAAATGATACCGGTAATAATAGCAGTGGTTTTAATTGTTCTGATTGTGGTTATCGGTTTGTTTTCAGGCATTATGGAAAAGTATTCGTATTCCAATGAAAGAATGGATTTAAATGAATACTTTCAAGTATATACAGAAAAGGAGCTTTCTATTCTTTGGGAAGAGGATTTCCTTGAAGAAAAAGGAATCGTACAAAACGGAACCTGTTATCTGTCCCTTGATACTGTAAAAACATATTTAAACAGCCGCTTTTACTTTGATATAGGAGAAAACCTTCTTATATATACTACTCCCACGGAGATAATTCGTGCATATGCAGGAGAAAACGCTTATGCTCTGGACGGGAATCAACTCCCGGTGGATTATCCGGTTGTGCTGGTGGAAGAGGGGAGCCCTTATATAGCGGTTGATTTTGTGAAGATATTTACAAATTTCAATTATGAAGTATTCCGGGAGCCAAACCGCATTGAGCTTCATAAGGAGAGTGCAACAGTAACGGTTGCGGATTTGAAAAAGAATACAAAGATGCGTTATCAGGGTGGGATAAAGAGCCCGATTTTAAAAGACCTGCAAAAGGGTGATACGGTTACTGTTCTGGAAGAAATGGAAAAGTGGTCTAAGGTAAAAACCGCAGATTCCATTATCGGATATGTGGAAAATAAGCGTCTGACGGATGAAAGGGATTTTGACAGGACGGTAGAAAGTGTTGTGGAAGAGCCTGTTTATACTTCCATTCAAAAGGACCATCCCATCAGTCTTGTATGGCATGTGGTGACGAATCCGGTGGCAAACGGCAAAGTGGGAGAGCTGCTTGAGGGTACGAAAGCCATTAATACCATTTCCCCCACATGGTTTGCATTAAGTGATAACGAAGGGAACTTTACATCCCTGGCGGATAAGAGCTATGTGGATTTCATGCATCAGCGGGGAATAGAAGTATGGGCTCTTATTGATAATTTTACAGGGCGCATAGGAGAGGAAGCCATTAATACAAAAGCGGTTTTGTCCAGCACAACAAAACGCACTAATTTAATACAGAATCTGGTGGGACAGGCTCTGGCAAACGGCATTGACGGTATCAATGTGGATTTTGAACAGGTGCCAAGGGAAGCAGGAGAAGATTATGTGCAGTTTTTAAGGGAATTATCCGTTGCCTGCCGCCTGAACAATCTGGTGCTGTCTGTAGATAATTATGTTCCTACAGAATATACCGCATACTATAATAGGAAAGAACAGGGAATTCTGGCTGATTATGTAATTGTCATGGGATATGATGAGCATTATTCCGGTTCCGGGATTGGCTCTATAGCTTCCATCGATTATGTGGAAAGAGGAATTAAGGATACATTAGATGAGGTGCCAAAGGAAAAAGTAATCAATGCAATCCCGTTTTATACAGGTATTTGGGCAACGTCAGGAGGCACTACTACTCTGGAAAAGGTAAGCATGTCCTACGGGGAAAAATTCATGGCGGAGAATGGAGGCACATCCGGCTGGGATGAGGTGACTTGCCAGAATTATACAACATTCCAGGTAGAAGACACCACTTATCAGATCTGGCTGGAGGATGAAGCATCTATCCAGACAAAGCTGAATGTGATGAAAAATTATGATATTGCCGGAGTTGCAGGATGGCGGCTTGGACTGGAAAAGCCGGAAGTGTGGGGGCTTATAGAGGCATATCTTCAATAACCTGCCTGTTCTTTTTGGAATGAACTGTTTTTTCGTCACATACAATATAGAAAAGCTTGTGGGAAAATCTGTCAATGAAAAAAAGAGCAGTATCAATGGTAATGACCATTATTTTTATTATTTCCATGTGCGTGCTTGCAAGGACTGCTGCAGTTTATACTACGTCTACTCAATTGAAAGAAGGGGAAAGGGTAGTGGTAATCGACCCGGGACATGGCGGAAATGATCCGGGAAAGGTCGGGGTAAATAATGCTCTGGAAAAAGACATTAATCTGAAAATTGCCCTTCTTGTAAAAGTTTTTCTGGAGCAGGATGATGTAAAGGTTATCTTAACCCGGGACGGAGACTATGGTCTGTATGGTGAAAATGATAGAAATAAGAAGGTTACGGATATTAAGAAGCGGGTGGAAATCATTGAAACTCCCGGAACGGCTTTGGCAGTGAGCATCCATCAAAACAGTTATGGAGCGGGAGATATTACCGGCGCCCAGGTATTCTATTTTACTCATTCGGAGGAAGGAAAAAAGGCGGCGGAGATTATGCAGAATCAAATGATTGAGGGGGTAGACCCCACCAATCACAGACAGGCAAAAGCAAATAATAATTATTATATATTAAAAAAATCAACCACGCCGGCAATCATAGTGGAATGTGGCTTTTTGTCCTCAAAGACGGAAGCAGCTCTTTTGTGTGAGGAAGAATATCAGGAAAAGCTGGCATGGAATATACACTTGGCAATTATCAAGTATTTAAATCAGGATTAAGATGTGCTATACTTTGAAAAGCGGACTGGAATGCTGCAAAGGAGCCGATGCTTGTGGAAACAAAATGGATAAAGATGTTGGAAGACGAACCGGATATGCAGGCTGTAAAAGAGGCGGGGCGTATTATCAGAAACGGCGGTCTTGTGGCATTTCCTACGGAAACTGTATATGGACTTGGCGGAGATGGATTGAACAGGGAAGCCGCCAAAAAGATTTATTCGGCAAAAGGAAGGCCTTCTGACAATCCTCTTATCATTCATATTGCAGATATGGAAGACTTAAAAATGCTTGCAAAGGAAATACCTGAAAAGGCAAGACGGCTGGCCGAAGCATTCTGGCCCGGGCCTTTGACCATGATTTTCCGTAAGAGCGGGCAGGTGCCTTTTGAAACAACCGGCGGGCTGTCCACGGTGGCAGTGAGATTTCCCAATCATCCGGTGGCTCTTGCGTTTATAAAGGAAAGCGGCGGATTTGTGGCAGCTCCAAGCGCCAATACATCAGGCAGGCCAAGCCCTACTTCGGGTATTCATGTATATGAAGATTTACAGGGCAGAATAGAGATGCTTTTAGACAGCGGAGAAGTGGGAATCGGAATAGAGTCTACCATTATAGATATGACAGTGGAGCCTCCCATGATTTTGAGGCCGGGATTTATTACGGAGGAAATGCTTTCCGGAGTAATTGGCAGTATAGCGGTGGACAGCACCACGCAGCAGCAGATAGCAGGCATGGCGCCCAAGGCTCCCGGAATGAAATACAGGCATTATGCTCCAAGAGGAGAGCTGACTATTGTTTCAGGAAGCAGTAAGGAAGTAAAAGAAAAGATTAACGGATTATTGAAGGCGGCAAAAGAAAAAGGGCTTCGTACCGGAGTGATTGGTACAGAAGAAAATATAAGATTTTATCAGGCAGATATTAAAATGAACGCAGGCAGGAAAGAGGACGAGCTTACTATTGCCAGAAGGCTTTATAGTATGTTAAGGGAATTTGATGAAAAGCAGGCAGATGTAATTTACTCGGAGGCATTTCCGGGAACAGGCATTGGACAGGCTGTAATGAACCGTCTGTTAAAAGCAGCCGGGCATAAAGTGATTCAGGCAGGACAGGGAGGAGAAAAAGATGATAGCAATTGGCAGTGATCATGGTGGATACGATTTAAAGGAAAAGATTATAGCTCATTTAAAAGAGCAGGGCGTGGAGTGCATGGATAAAGGCTGCTTTGATAAAAGCTCCTGTGATTATCCTGTATACGGGCGTGCCGTGGCGGAAGCGGTAGCGCTAAAAGAAGCAGAAAAAGGCATTGTCATCTGCACTACCGGAATCGGTATTTCCATTACTGCCAATAAGGTGAAAGGCATACGGGCGGCGCTTTGCGGGGATGTTCTTTCCGCAAGGCTTACCAGAGAGCATAATGATGCCAATGTACTTGCCTTGGGCGCAGGTATTGTGGGAACGAATCTGGCGCTTGAAATTGTAGATACATTTCTGAAAACGGAATTTTCCAAAGCAGAAAGACATATGAAAAGAGTAAATATGATAGAAGAACAGTAATGCGGGAGGAACAATGAGCGATAAGCGAAATGACTATATTTCATGGGATGAATACTTTATGGGGGTATCCGTTTTATCAGGTATGCGTTCCAAGGACCCCAACACTCAGGTAGGTGCCTGTATTGTAGGGCCGGATAACCGGATTTTGTCCATGGGTTACAATGGTTTCCCAAATGGCTGTCCGGATGAATTGTTTCCATGGGCCAGAGAGGGTGAACCATTGCGCACCAAATACCCCTTCGTAACCCATGGGGAATTAAATGCAATATTGAATTACAAGGGAGGAAGCCTGGAGGGAAGCAAGCTGTATGTGTCCATGTTTCCCTGCAATGAATGTGCAAAAGCAATTATTCAGGCAGGTATCAAAACTGTGGTATATGCCTGTGACAAATATAAGGAATCAGATTCTGTCATTGCATCAAAGAAAATGTTTGATGCAGCAGGTGTGGCTTATTATCAATATGAGCACACAGGCAGAAAAATTACGTTGGAGCTGTAAAGAAGGTTCATAAGAAGGTGAATAAGTGAAAAAGAGAAGGAAAATGCTGGTTTTTCTGTTGATGCTGTGTGTTTTGACAGGCGGTATACAAAAGCAGGAGGTCTATGCTACTTCCACATCTGATAAGCTTCGTCAGGTGCAGCAGGAAAAAAAGGCAACAGAACAGAAAAAAAATAATGCCATGGATAATCTGGATGAATTAAAAGAAGAGAAAACAGGGCTTCAATCCTATTTGAATAATCTGAATGCAGATTTGACTAACGTTACAAATGAACTGGCAAGGATTGAGAAACTTATAGAAGAAAAAAATACAGCAATTGAAGAAACGCAGAAATCCCTGGAGGAGGCAAAAAAGAAAGAAGAGGAAGAAACAAAAAATATGGAGCTGCGTATGCAGTTTATATATGAAAAAGGAAGCACGGCCTATTTGGACATGCTTTTTTCTGCGAACAGCTTTGGTGAATTTCTGACTATGTACAAATATGTAGAAAAAGTAACCGCATACGACAGAGAGAGCCTGAAGGCATATAAAGAGCTTAAGGAAAAAATTGCAAAAGAAGAGAAAGAGCTGAAAGATGATCAGGCAGGTCTGGAAGTGTTGTTAGAGCAGGCAAAGGAAAAAAAGAAAAATGTGGAAGCTCTTGTAAAAGAGACAAAAGATAATGTTCAGGACTATATGGCTCAGATTTCAGAAGAAGAAAAGAGATTGATGGAATATGAAAAGGCTCTTTTGGATCAGGAAAATGATGAAGCCGCATTACAGCGGAAGTTGGATGAGGAAAAGGCGCTGTCCGCTTTGGTAACACAGACCACCATGAGGGATTTGTCCAGTATTTCTTTTGGTGCAGGAGACCTTGATATGATGGCTGCTATTATTGAATGCGAGGCCGGCGGGGAATCCTACACAGGAAAGGTTGCTGTAGGGGCAGTTGTCATGAACCGGGTAAAGAGCCCTTTGTTTCCGGATACTGTAGCGGGTGTAATATATCAGAACAAGCAGTTTTCACCGGTAGGGAGCGGACGTTTTGCGATTGTTCTGGCAAGAGGCGCCAATCAGTCATGCTATCAGGCAGCCCAGGAGGCTATGGCAGGCGCAAGTCCGGTAGGGAATTGTGTATTTTTCCGTACGCCCATTCCGGGGCTTACCGGGATTCAGATAGGGGGACATATTTTTTATTAATGTATGATGAAGCAGGAGAGAGGTGCCCTGACAGGCAAATGCAGAGGAAGAGCTGTAGATGTCTGTCAGGGTGTTTGGTTTTTGGGGAAATTAAGCAGTATTAAAACAGAACAAATGTTTGAAAACGAGATGGGATTGTGCTATAATGTGATGAAAGGGAGTCTGCTTTGACGATAGAGTTGAAAGTGTATTATTTTGCGTTATTGGTTACTGAACATTATAATACAACACATATGGAGAATAGGATATTGCAGGGGATTAGGAGGTGGTCAAATTTGAATCATATTCAGAAGACAGAGGTATTAGACAATGAGGATGCAGCCATTGAAAGACTGTGTGCTGAGACAGTGGCTTTGGTGAAACATACAAGAAATATTGCTGTTCAACAAGTAAATATGATACAATTGCTTACTTATTATGCAATTGGAAAATGGATTGTGGATGTACAGCAAAATGGTGAATCCAGAGCGAGATACGGCAGTCATGTTATTAAACGCTATCAGAGGAAATGCAAAAGAATTTTGAAAGAGGATTTTCGGAGGATAGTTTGAAAAATGCAAGGAAGTTTTATTTGACCTATAAAGATAGAATTAATGCAACAGAATTTAATCTTTTTGCTATTGAAAAAAGTGATACAGTGTTTAGCCTTTTTGGAGAGAAACCACCTTTCATAGTATCATGGTCACATTATTTGCAATTGATGAGAATAGAAAATGAAGATGAAAGAAGTTTCTATGAAATTGAATCAGCAAAATCTGGCTGGAGTGTTCGCACTCTGCAGAGGCAATATAATTCCAGTCTTTATGAGAGATTAGCGCTTAGCCGGGATAAAAAAGCTGTTTTGCAGTTGGCAAAGAAAGGTAATATTATTGCAAAACCAGAAGATATTGTAAAGCAACCAACCGTATTAGAATTTTTAGGAATTGAAGAAAAAACAAAGTATTCAGAAACAGAATTGGAAACAGCAATTATTGATAAATTGCAACAATTTTTGTTGGAAATAGGAAAAGGGTATCTGTTTGAATCCAGACAAAAACGTTTTACTTTTAATGAAGACAGCTATTATGTGGATTTGGTTTTCTATAATCGTCTTCTTCGTTGCTATGTGTTAATTGACTTAAAGGTGGATAAATTGACACATCAGGACATTGGACAAATGCAGATGTATGTAAATTATTATGACCGTTATGAGAAGTTGGAAGATGAAAATCCGACTATTGGTATTCTGTTATGTAAAGAAAATAATGCTGCATTAGTAGAAATTACTCTGCCTCATGATGCCAATATTTATGCGTCTGAATATAAGTTGTATTTGCCGGATAAAAAACTATTACAGGCTAAGCTACAGCAGTGGATTGAAGAGGCTGATGTAGAATAAGTATTTATAAAGATGAAAGACAATGACTATTTCAACTTGATAAATATTATCGAACAAAAATGGAAATGAATTTTATAAGATTAAGGAGTATATAGTTTTAGATGTTTCATGGTTAATATATGGAACAAGTATAGGAGAAATGTATGAAAAATGGAACAATATATCATTATTGTAGTACAGAGAAGGCATACAGTATATTGAAAGGCAAAACAATTAGACTATCGGATATTATAAAAAGTAATGATAGTCTGGAAATGAGCATACTATTTCCGGAATACTTTGATGACTTGTTAAAAGTATATGAAGAATTAGATGGATGTGAATCAAGATTTGATTATAATGATAAAAAGGATGGGGAGGCATGGAGGGAATTTGTTACCGATTTGAAACTGCATGTAACAAAATTATTAGAAAAGGGGCACATATCCACATATGTGATGTGTTTTTCGGAGAAGGGAGATTTACTGAGTCAATGGCGAGGATATGCAGACGATGCACAAGGAATGGCACTGGGATTTGATTTTAAGATGCTTACAAAGTATGCAGAGAGTTCTGACCTGCTTAAGTTAGAGAAAGTAGTTTATTTAACAGAACAAGAACGAAGGAATCTAGTAAAAGAAAGTGTAAAAGAGCTTTTTGGCATTGTAAATATTTTGTTACAGGCTAGAAGAGAGGGGAATATAATTATACAAAAAGAGATTGGGTTTGGTAATTATATTTTTGAAAATATCTGTTGGAATATTCTACAACAAGTAAATGATACTATATGTTATAAAATGGTTGGTTTTGAAGAAGAAAGAGAGTGGCGGTTATATTTTGATAATTCTATTAACAAAGAGTATGGCCAGTGTGAGATTGTCAGATATTTAGGGAATAACCAATATCAAAACCAACGAGCGATAGATTTTATAAATGACAAATTGGATTTCCAGCCGACAAGGAAAGATATTATTCCGTATTTATGTATTTCCTTTGAAGATATTGAAGTTGAAAGAGGGAATATAATACGAGAAATTATAATAGGACCTTGTAATTTGACAGATGAAAGTACAATGAAACTTTTTTTGCAAAAGAATAGAATTGAAAATTGTGAGTTTAGAAGTTCTATGGTTAGATATACAAGGCGATAGAGTAGTAATAATATAGTATTTGCAAAGCATTGGCAGTTCAGCTTTACGGTAAGTTTAAGGAATTTTTTCCTCATAACGCAGTAGAGTATTTTGTCTCCTATTACGAAACCCGAAATTTGAATCTACATATTTTGTCTGCTTGTGTTGTTTAGTCCATATTTTGTGGAATATATGGTATGGGTGGACTGGGTAATACCTTATAGAAAGGGTATAACAGATGACGCTCATTCGTCCAAACTGCGATAGTAACCAGGATTTTCTGAAAGAAAGGATTTTGTGACATTGATTCGTTGTGGAAATGACTAAAAAAGGATGGGACTGTGGGAGCTTCATGTTGTTAGCCTCAGAGAATAGCGATATAATATATGTAGTGAGATTTTTTGAAAGGAGTGAATGGCTATGTCGGCAGCATTGGAGGAAAAGGTAATAAAAAAAATAGTTGGTTTATCAGATGATAACCTTATGTTTCTTAGTGATATGATAGATAAATTTATGAAACCGGCGCAGTCGGAAACCACATCTAAGAGAATTGGAATTGCAGAAGGTAAATTTGTTGTACCGGATGATTTTGATGATTGTAATGATGAAATTGCAGAAATGTTTGGGGTGAAATAGTCTATGAATATTTTATTGGATACGCATATTTTGTTATGGACACTTACGCGTGATAGTAAATTACCACAGCAGGCAATTGATTTGATTGCAGATGAGAATAATAAAATTTATTATAGTATTGCTTCAATATGGGAAGTTGAAATAAAAAATTCTTTGGGAAAAATAGCAATTACAGGTGAAGAATTAGCGAGGTACTGCAAAGAGGCAGGATTTGAACTTATGCAAATCAGGGAAGCACATATTTTTAAGCTGAAAACATTGAAGCGTGATGAGGGTGCTCCTAAACATAATGATCCATTTGATAGGATTATGTTGGCGCAATCGAAAGAAAATGATTGTAAGTTTATCACTCACGATTCGTTAATGCCATTTTATAATGAACCGTGTGTGATAAATGTATAAGCCAATATTGTAAAGCAAAAGGTACAGAAAACAGTCGGCTTGTGGAAGCATCCACAAGGGGGCGGGGATATTGGGGGAGCGATTATCCGTAATATCCCCGTTTTTATAATGTGCCTATAAGTATACCGCAGGCAGAAGACAGGTTAGTGTAAAAAATATAGGTAAAGATTTGAAAGGCAAATTCGGTTATAGTAAATAATTTCCAAAAGAGTTATAATGTACTCAGTTCATCTGTGCTGGGATGCGGCTTTCTCAGGAAGGCTTTCGCATGACACTTTTTTCTATAGCGTGGGCTTGGCGGTGTTATCATGACGAAGCAGATGAACTATTTTTATTCCTGCGAGCAACGAACCAAGTGATTGCGTGCAAGCATTTGGCGATTGCTACGAGGGGTAAATACTCCGCCCCTTGGGGCGTTTCAAGCTTGATACCTCGTTGCTTGCGGCGGGGCCTTTGACTTTAAAGGAGGCAGATGGAAATGATAAAGCCGATTGTGAGAGATGTAATGTTTCTGGGGCAGAAGTCGGAACCGGCAACAGCGGATGACGGGCAGATTATTACAGACTTACAGGATACCCTAAAGGCACATAGGGATGGGTGTGTCGGCATGGCGGCAAATATGATTGGATATAAGAAACGAATTGTTATTGTCAGCATGGGTTTTGCAGATTTGATTATGCAAAATCCGGTTATTAAGAAAAAGTCAGGAAAATATGAAACAGAGGAAAGCTGCCTTTCTCTGACAGGCAGGAGAAAGACAGAACGGTATCAGAATATCGAAGTGGAATATCTGGATGTTGCCTTCAAAAAGCAGAGACAGAAATTTTCGGGATATGTGGCACAGATTATCCAGCATGAAATGGATCATCTGGAGGGAATTATAATCTAAAGGCTGGCATTTGCTTTCTGGAATTCATTAATATAATTTTGTGACTTTTATTTTGGCGCTTAATCGATGTACACAACACGTCCCATTGTGTATTCAGTGCATTGCCATTAGTATATCCTTAAAAACCATAATGCTATCGTATTTCCATAGCGGTTGACGGCTGGTTGGGTTTAAGAGAGGGATAGCAGAAATCTGAGTTTATTTCATTAAATCTTACCAAGGGGGTCGATTTACCTAAGGGGATAATAAAAAGGGCTTACCATTAGAGGACAATTGACACACAAAAAACTCTCACACCGGATCAGATAATGGTTTTTGCCGGAGGCAAGCTGGGAAAGAAGCCAAAAAGCAGGAAAGAGGACTTTGCCCCAAAAATTTTCAAGAATCAGGAAGTAATAAATTCAGGGGAGAGCTGTTAGATATTCTGATAGATACAAGCAAATATTTGGAAGTGTTGTCTTAGATGCTGCGTCAAAACCACCAGTAAAATTATGTGAATGAACAAAAAGAACATGCGTTCTAAAAAAGTAGACAAACTAGTGAATCTATGATATACTATAAAAAGTTTTTGTTCCATGCAGTCCATATGGTTTTAAATTGAATTATGGTGTTAGAATAAGATAAACAGGTTACACTCATTCGTCCAAAGGCAGTTTTTCCCCATAACGCAGTAGAGTGCTTCGTCTCCTAATTTGGGGACAGGATAAAAGCGCATTATTTAGTGCTGATTATACAGTATTTTGTGGACAAGATAGAGGATTGCGGACTAAATAACACTAAGCGACGGGTGAAGTTTGTGACTTGGATTCGTGTAATGGGTGAGATAGAACTAAATATATAAATCGAATAAAGCGGGTGGATGATTAAGTAACTAAAAAGGTGGTTCGCTACACGTGTGTAGTGAATTGGCAGGAAAATTTCATAGTAAAAGGTCTATTGAAGTATATTTTTGTCAAAGAATCGGGAATAAGAGGCTATTCATTTTGGAATATATGGTATATGAAGCAGATTTATGAAACATATAAGGATAGACCAGAACTTTCAACACTGTTGAGAGAAAATTTGTATAGTAAATTGTAATTTTTAAAATTGCTAATAAAGGATATGAATCAAGAAGTACAACTATAATAATCAGAGTGATTTTGAATTTGAAATATTGTGTAAGGATATTATGCAGAAAAAGCTGGGTATCAAATTATATACGTTCCCAAAAGGAAGGGACGGAGGAATTGACGTCACGGATGATCCTAAAAACAAAAATATAATTATACAAGTAAATCAATATATAGACAGCAAATATAGTGATTTACTTGGAACATTAAAAAAGAAGTTCAAAATATAAAGGAATTGAAACCCGAAAAATATTATGTGTGTTGTGCCATAAAACTAACAGCAAAAAAATAAGAATTATATGATATGTTTTCGGAACACATGGAAAGCGCCAATGACATCATGTCTCTTCTTGATATTGTTGATTTTTTGGAATATCCTGAAAATATGGATATTGTAAGGAAACATTATAAATTATGGCTTGAATCAACGTATATTTTGAGTATGGTATTTAACCAGAGTATTTTTATTGACTGCGAATCACTTTTATGTGACATTGAAGAAGATAGCCGAAGATTTGTGGAAACCAATTGCTATAATGAATGTTTAGATATTCTTGAAAAAGAAAGGATGTTGCTTTTATTAGGTATGCCTAGTACGGGAAAGATTATGAGCACCAAGATGTTTGCTATAAAGAAGATATAAAAAGCACAGAACAAAAGATGAATATACATTTGATTTTATCGAATAGTCAACGAAATATAGTTAATGTGAGTTGGAACAAAAATTGATTCGGCACATCCAAAAATTTTTGTCAGAAATGGGTGGAATGTTTGCGTTTATTGGAAATCAATATAAGAATTGAAAATAGGAAAATTTAAACCTGCTGATGTTGGACAATAACAATTTTATTTAACTGCTTTAAATGAACAAGAGAGACTTCCTGAGGAGAATGAAGTAATTGGAATTATTATATGTCGCAATAAAAATTGGACGGTAATAGAATATGCATTAAAAAGTGCAACTGTGCCGTTGGGAGTGGCAACATATAAGATTAGTAATGAATTGCCAGAGGATATGCGTAAACTATTACCTGAATCTAATGAGATTGCAAGACTGTTAGGTGAAATTTAAGAGTGATATTATATTAAAATTCAGATGGGAATTTATGCTGTAAATATAATTGTAAATACTAGGAGGAAAAAGAATGCCATATAAGTCTAAACCTAAACCTTGTTATATAGATCAATTCCAATTCTATAAAGTTATAGACGGAAGGAAAGTATACAGAAGTAAAGATAGATATTATTCATGGGATGAGTTTCACGGAGAAATAGAGGTATTTAATAAAAGAGGTTATCATTTAGGTGCCTTAGATGCGGTAACAGGAGAGCAAATCAAAGAAGCCAAAAGAGGAAGGAGGCTATCAGATGTATAAAAATTTTATTATAGATTTTTTTGAAGAAGGTTTGATGCTTGAGGATATTGATGACTATGTTGAATATTGGCATAACAATGAGATGAGTCAATCTTTAAAAGATTTTTTGGGTTTGAATAATTATGAGTATGAAGTATGGTTACAAGAAGGGAATGATGTGATACGAGATGTTTTATACTGCAAAAGACATAATTTGAATCTTAAAGACTATTACAGTATGTCGACAGGAGATAAAATTGCAGCTCGTTCTTATGATCTGAATGAAGTAAAGGAATATAAAAAGGATGGAAAACAAGGAGAGAATAGTTAGAAAAATTGCGAATCGGGTTTTGAAAAGATATAGCCTTTATCCGCCAGTGGATTTTAAAAATGTATTTGTGGAAAAAGGAATAAAATATAGAGAGGAAAAACTAGCAACTAATGGTGATGGGTATACTGAATTGAAAGATTCAAATCTTGAAATTGTTGTTAATTCTGAAATGGATTATATGCCAAGAAAAAGATTCACGATAGCTCATGAATTGGGGCATATATTTATCGGTTGGCATGATGATGTTACATTGTGCAAAACGGATAATGAATATGCGGCTCATAATATGTTGGATATTCAAGAGAAAGAGGCAAATGTGTTTGCTTCTGAATTACTCATGCCTACAGAATGGGTAAGAGAACAACTGGAAAAATATAAAAATTTTGGCTTGGACTATGTAATTGAGAAGCTAAGCAATTATGCAAAAACTTCTGTAATGGCGTGTTTTTATGCATTAGAGAACGCTATGCCAGAGGGAAATGTTTTTCTTGTTTTTACTCCATCAATTTACTGGGGGAAAAAATTTATATCTAATAATACGGAGATATGCTATTTGAGAAATAAAGATTTTCAAGAGAGATGCGAAATATTGTGTATAGAAAAGTCGCAATATACTATAGCAAGTTATGATATTTTACATTATAGATTTTTGCCTCGTCCTACAAAGAACCTTGTTGAGGAGGCATATAGAAATAGTAGGAACATAATTGATACAATTAAAATATTATCTAAAAATCATGTTTTGAAATGGTTGCATAATTTTACTTATGCCGTAAATTGTATTAAGGATAGATATGCAGTTTGGGTTTTTCAAAATGATGAGGAACTTCTATTTTGTCAGAATCACCTATTAGAGATGGAAATAAATAAACAAGACATGTTGGAAGCAATAGTCCAACGATGTAATCATTATGGATATTTTTATGAATATGAGGAGATAGGGGACAGTGTGACAGTTATAGCGCTTAGAGAGCCGATATATAAGGATGTTCAGGCTTGGAAAAAAAGCAATATAGATAGTAAATATTTATGCAATCAAATTCTAAATGATATATACATAGGAAAAGAACTGGAAGATAAAAGGAGAGTTATAAGTGGTATTATAGGAAGTGCGAACAGTATGCATAAAGATTTTTCAATAGAAGAATTATACAATTTGATACAAAAAAGAATGAGACGTGTGGAATTGGACGATTTTGTTAATCACTCTGAATTTAATAGGTTTGTTTCGCTTAAATCATTTGAATTGGTGAACAGGAAAAATGGATTTTCATAAAGGAGAAATATATGGATCATTTTGAATTAGTATCTGAGTACTCTCCAACTGGCGACTAGCCTCAGGCTATCGAAGCCCTTGCCAAAGGCTTCAAGGAGGGTAACCAGTGCCAGACCCTTCTCGCTGTTACTGGCTCCGGAAAGACCTTTACGATGGTTGACGTAATTCAATAATTAAATAAACCAACCATTATAATCGCCCACAATAAGACATTAGCTGCACAATTATATGGAGAATTTAAAGAATTTTTCCCTAATAACGCCGTCGAGTACTTCGTGTCCTAGTATGGCATGTGAAAAAGGCACGCTAAATATAGTGTATTTTGAAAGCTGAAAAACAATATATTGTGGTCAAAAAGAAGAAAAATACTAAATGGAACAGACACTACGGTGAGCGGGATTCGTCGTGGAAGTGTCCTAAATCTGACGTAGTGGCTGAGAGCGAAAGATATAGTGTAAATCCATGGATTTTCTGTTATAATAAAGATACAGTCTGATGTGGATCTACAGATTAAAAGGCGGTGGGATAAATGGCAGAGGAAAAGCTACCACAGGATATCAGAACAGTAGAGCAGATCATTGATAATATGGATTTATTTGACGATGATTTGATGTCTATGGTTTTTGATAGAAATATAGAGGCTACAGAACTTTTGCTGAAGATTATTTTGAAAAGGGACGATATTACAGTATTAAGCGTTGTCGGGCAGCGGGAATTTCAGAATCCTGTTGTTGGCGGTAGAAATATCCGTTTGGATATTCTGGCGCAGGATAGTACAGGGAAGCATTACAATATTGAGGTACAGAAAAAACCGAAGGGTGCGCATATACGGCGCTCGAGGTTTCACAGCAGTATGATGGATTCCCGGATGCTGAAAGAGGGACAGAAATTTTCAGAACTTCCGGATTCCTATATGGTGTTTATAACACAGACAGATATCTTTGGGTATGGGATACCAATTTATACGATAAGCCGCCATTTCGAGGAAATTGATGATGCATTTGATGATGGTTCCCATATTGTATATGTGAATGGCAGTTATAAGGGTGATGATGCTGTCGGTAAATTGATGCATGATTTTGGCTGTAAGAATTCAAAAGATATTTACTATCTGGAACTGGCAAAGGGTGTGAAACATTTTAAAGAGGAAGAAGGAGGTCGAAAGATTATGTGTGAAGCGGTTGAGAAATATGGCGATAAAAGAGCGGAAAATGCAAGATTAGATAACCTGCTTGATTCCATAAAAAAGATAATGACTAATTTGAAAATTGGTGCAGAGCAGGCAATGAATGTACTTGAGGTTAATGAAAGTGACAGGGAAATACTGCAAAAACGATTGTGATCATATAGAGGTGATTACTGTTTCGGATTGGAAGTTTGTTGCAAAATGATATACGGTTAAGAGAGTCCGGCATGATGTATATATCAGCCGGACTTTATAAATAAATCGTAACAAAGAAAGGCTGCATTATACCTAAAAATGGGGGATAGATTATGATTCCGGAAACTTCTGTAAATTGGAAAGCGTTTGAATATAAGTATTAGATAACCCACAAAGGGCTATTTAGACGGCGTTGCCATGAGCGACAAAGAAAATGAATTGATAAAAGCTGTAAGAGGAGTTGCAAGATCATATCAAGGCATTACAACTCTTTACTTTTATATTAGTTGTAAGTTTTCCCCTAGTTCAAGGAAAAATATTTTGTTTTAGAAAATCAACAGACATTTGAAGATATCCTTCAAGTTATTATAAAAGCTGGATGGAAATTAATCCTTACAATCAGGATGGTTTACAAAGAATCTTTCCATAATCTTTTGCTGGATAAGGTTAAGGCTCAGCAGTATCATGCAGAGTTAATTAGCAATGGAAAGCTTTTTAAATTATTTAATACTTATGGGACATGCAAAAGAGATCATTTCGGTGGATGTATATGGAGATAACGTAAATATCATACCGAATGAAATCCCGGAACTGCTGGAATATATGGAAGAAGTGCTGCCGGAGGATTCAAAGGAGAATACAGACATGCTCTTGGATGTAGTCGTGGATGTTTCGGATTATCTGGAAGCATGATGGAATTTGAGTTTTATTATGGCAGAACAGAAAGGAAAAGAACAAAAGTTCGATTTTATATCTATACAAATGAAGGGATTTGTGGTAAGCTAATAAAGATTGTACAGTGTTGTTCTGTTCGTATAAAAATGGACAGTTTTAGGACATCCTTAAATGGAGAATGAGTGAATGAAATTTGCAGTGGAGCAAAAAATAAGAAAAATCCTGAAAAAAAGAAGATGCGCCACGACGAATAATTGGTTTATAGTAATCTTTTTAGTATAGAATCGGAGGTGGCTTTTTGTGCAAGGTGAACAAAAAACCTTTAAACTTCATAGCGAATATCAACCCACTGGCGACCAGCCGCAGGCGATCGAAGCTCTGGTCAAAGGCTTCCAGGAAGGCAATCAATTCCAGACTTTACTGGGCGTTACAGGCTCCGGGAAGACCTTCACGATGGCAAACGTCATCCAGCAGCTGAACAAGCCCACTTTGGTAATAGCGCACAATAAAACCTTGGCGGGCCAACTGTACGGGGAGTTCAAGGAGTTCTTCCCAGAAAACGCAGTAGAGTACTTCGTGTCCTAATTTGGGGACAGGGTGAAAACCGCATTATTTAGTGTTATTTGGTGTTGATTGTTCCGTATTTTGTGGACAAGATAGGGGATTATGGACGAAATAACACTAGGCGGACGGGTGGAGTTTGTGACCTGGATTCGTGTAATTCATTAGATAACATGAGATGGGGTAAAAAGAATGGTATTTAGGGAGAGAGGTATTATAAATGTATGATATGTCAACAACATTTAATAAATTTTATAGAAAAAAGATTGTTTTACCAGCAACCATACAGAACGATTTAAGAGATAAGAAAAAGCTCAATATCAAGCGATTAAAAGATGGATTATTAGAATATAATCAGGAGAAAGGCACTGATTATAAAATTAGTGAGGAACGTGTGCAAGGGAGTATGGCAATGCACACGATTGTTCAAAATGACGGAAAAGATTATGATATAGATGTGGCAATCGTATTTGAGAAGAGTAATTTGAATGGACTTGGAGCAATGGCAA
>CANCYR010000057.1 GCA_947382355.1 uncultured Lachnospiraceae bacterium | reverse complement strand
AAAGAAGCAAGCAACCGAAAACAAGAGATAGACCGCCAGCACCACACTATTCCGTCATGGATAACTCTATAAGATAGCCAGTTATACACATTCCAACAATGCCGACTACTACGGAACCCCTCTCATTTTATCCATAGAATGCAATTGAGTTGACTTTATCAACACATAGAGTTATAATATGAGTTGATAAAGTCAACTCATATAGAGGAGGTAAAACATTGAATGAAGATTTGATAAAAAAAATAAGACAGTTTAACCGATACTACACTGTATGGTTAGATGTTATGAATAAGGGCTATTTAGGGACAAGTTTCTCATGGCCTGAATCGAGAGTGTTATTTGAAATATATACTAACCAAGGAATAAATGCCACTGAATTATGTGAGCATCTAAACATGGACAAAAGCTATGTGAGTAGAATTCTTGCAAAACTTGAAAAAAAAAGATTTATAACGAGAAAACTTGTTTCGGGGAGCAAGGGAATTAAAAAATTATATTTAACAAAAACAGGGAATGAAGAAGCGAAAAAAATAGATAGGAATGGCGATGAACAGATTTATAAAAAATTAAAAAATATGGATAAAGAAGATTGTGATAGGTTATGTGAAGCAATGGTACTGATTGAAAACATATTGCGTAAAAATGACGAAAAGTAAATTTGACTTTAGGAGGAACAGTTATGAATATCGAAATTGTTTTAGCCTATGTGCATACGCAAGAAATAAATGCACTATTTTCAGAATATACAAATATGTTAATGACTAATGATAGTTCATTTCAAAATTATCTTGATATTCAGCACTATGAAGAAGAAATAAACCATTTAGAAGAAAAATATGGTATGCCATCTGGAAGATTATATTTAGCTTATTATAATGGAGAAGTCGCAGGTTGCATTGGGTTGAAAAATATAGATAAAAAGAATTGTGAAATGAAACGTCTTTATGTAAGACCACAATTTAGAGGGAAAAATATTGGTAAACTACTTATACAAAAAATCATAACCGATGCAAAGGAAATTGGTTACTCTTATATGTTGTTAGATACGCTCCCCTTTTTAGAAAAAGCAATTCATATATATAAACAGTTTGGGTTTTACACCATAGATTGTTATAACAATAGTCCTATGGGTACATCAATATATATGAGATTGGATTTATGATTTTTATCCTATCTTTAGAAATGATAGAATCAGTTGAATCAGTCATGATACAGGATGCCCCTTAAGGAGGCTGTCAGATTTATTTTGGAACAGGGAGAGGCTGTCAGCACAGATGAATGGGACAGATGCGGCAACCGTTGCGCACGCCCTACGTGCATTATCCGGGTATATAGGGATAGACTGGCTGTAAAGCGGAGGCCAGCTATACGCAAAACGTCAGTTAGGCGAATAGTGTGTGAAGGGGAGACAATTTCATAAAAGGGAAGGGAAAGCAGGCTGTCTGGGGAAATGCGGGCGGCCTGTTTTATAAGTTGGGTATGTCTGTGGAACAATTACATGAAGGGATAGGGAATGGGGGAAATAGAACTGTCAGACAATTACCGGCAGGTGAATGGAAAAAGTTCTCTGGGAAGCTGACAAAAAGTGGAAGGTAGATAATTGTAAATACAATTAGGCTTGTGACAGAGGACGAGGGCAAATCTGTGACAGCTCATGAAGTTATTAACACTAATGGGACATGCGAAAGAAATCATCACCATAGATGTTTATGGAGACACTGCAGAAATCATCGAGGATTGCTTAGACGATTTCCAGCCATTTATTGATGAAGTAATCCCAAAAGAAGAAAGCGAAGGCAGTACAGATTTTTCAGAAGATAATTATATAGAACAAATCAGTGAATTTTTTGCATGAAACTGAGATACTGGCATAACCGAATCGCATAAAAAAGATATAAAAAAGCACAGAACAAAAGTTCGATTCTGGTCTGTACTTTTTTTGACTTATGTGTTATAATGAAAAACCAAATAACTGGATAATACTATCTGTACTGGCTGGTGTTATTCAGTGTTGTTTCGTTTTAAAAATACGGTTTTGTGACCTGCATTCGTGTAATTGCTATTTTAACGCTTATTCGCCAGCTTTGCAAGCCCATTTTACACGAATCGAAAACTGAATTACACGAATTTCGGGCGAATAAGCAAACTTTTTTCGGTCACAAATTGGAGGTTTTCATATGCCAGAGTTCAAATTACAAGCCCCCTACAAGCCCACAGGCGACCAGCCGCAGGCAATCGCCGAGCTGGTCAAAGGTTTCAAGGAGGGCAATCAATTTCAGACTTTACTAGGGGTTACGGGTTCCGGTAAGACATTCACAATGGCAAACATCATCCAGGAATTACAGAAGCCAACCCTTGTAATCGCTCACAATAAAACATTAGCCGGGCAGCTCTACGGAGAATTCAAGGAGATGTTCCCAGAGAATGCGGTAGAGTATTTTGTGTCCTACTACGACTACTACCAGCCGGAAGCCTACGTGCCCTCCACAGACACCTATATTGAAAAGGACTCCTCCATCAATGATGAAATCGATAAATTACGGCTGTCCGCAACCGCCTCTCTGACAGAACGAAAGGATGTCATAGTGATAGCCAGCGTTTCCTGCATATACGGTCTGGGAAGTCCCGACGACTATCAGGAGATGCTTGTTTCCTTAAGACCGGGCATGAATAAGGACAGAGATGAAGTTATCAGGGAATTGATACAGATACAGTATGACAGAAATGACATGGACATAAGCCGGGGCAATTTCCGGGTCCGGGGAGACGTGCTGGAAATCTATCCGGCAGAAGGCGGAGACTTTCTTATCCGGGTAGAATTTTTTGGAGATGAAATTGACCGGATTGCAGAGGTAGACCCTTTGCTTGGCAAGGTTCATGCCACTTTGGAACACATTACAATCTTTCCGGCTTCCCATTATGTGGTGCCAATGGAAAAGATTCTGGCGGCATGTACCAATATTGAAGAGGAACTGACGGAACGCATCCGTTATTTTAAAGGAGAGGACAAGCTGTTAGAGGCGCAGAGGATTTCCGAGAGAACCAACTTTGATATAGAAATGCTAAAGGAAACCGGTTTCTGTTCCGGCATTGAAAACTATTCCAGACACTTAAGCTTTATGGAGCCGGGAGCCACGCCCCATACTCTGATGGATTTCTTTAAGGATGATTACCTGATTATCATTGATGAGTCCCATATGACGGTTCCCCAAATCCGGGGAATGTATGCAGGGGACCGTTCCCGGAAAAATACACTGGTGGATTATGGATTCCGGCTGCCGTCCGCATTGGATAACAGGCCTCTTAACTTTCAGGAGTTTGAAAGCAAAATTGACCAGATGCTGTTTGTGTCCGCAACGCCCTCCGATTATGAGAAAGACCATGAACTGTTAAGGGCGGAGCAGATTATCCGCCCCACCGGGCTTTTGGATCCGGAGGTGGACGTGCGGAAAGTGGAAGGCCAGATTGATGACCTGATTTCGGAAGTAAAGAAGGAAATCGAGGAAAAGAATAAAGTCATGATTACCACTCTTACGAAAAGGATGGCGGAAGACCTGACGGATTATATGAAAGAAGTGGGAATCCGGGTCAGATATCTTCATTCGGATATTGATACATTGGAACGGGCAGAGATTATCAGGGATATGCGTCTTGACGTATTTGACGTGCTGGTGGGCATTAACCTGTTAAGGGAAGGGCTTGACATTCCGGAAATTTCACTGGTGGCTATTTTGGATGCGGACAAGGAAGGGTTCCTGCGTTCAGAAACATCTCTTATTCAGACTATCGGGCGTGCGGCAAGAAATGCTAAAGGACGGGTCATCATGTATGCGGATAAAATGACGGATTCCATGAATGCCGCCATTACCGAGACGAACAGGCGCCGCAGGCTGCAGAGGGAATATAACGAAGAGCATGGTATTACCCCCCAGACAATTAAAAAGGCAGTGCGCGATTTAATCAGTATTTCAAAAGCAATAAATAAAGAAGAGATTGAATTTGAAAAAGACCCGGAATCCATGAACAGGGAAGAACTGGAGAAATTTATCGGACAGGTTCAAAAGCAAATGAAAAAGGCTGCGGCAGAGCTGGATTTCGAGCTTGCGGCAAAGCTTCGTGACCAGATGGTGGAACTCAAGAAACAGCTGGATGATTTGGAGTAGAAAGATGGTATTTAGTACGATTCTGTTTTTGTGTGTATTTCTGCCTGTTGTTATTATAGGCTATTATATTGTGCCGGCAAAAGCCAAAAATATATTTCTTTTATTGGCAAGTCTGTTTTTTTACGCATGGGGAGAGCCGGGCTTTATCTGGATAATGCTGCTTTCGATTTTGTGCAACTATGGGTTTGGAATGGTTATCTGGAGGATATCTAAAAGCCAGACTGCAAGCGGGGAAAAGGCGAAGCGCCTGCATATATGGAAAAAGATAACGGCGGCGCTGGCGGTTGTTCTTAATCTGGGCATTTTGTTCATATTTAAATATTTTACCTTTTGTATGGAAACAATACAAGAAGCCCTGAACGGACAGTTCACAGTAGTTCAGATTGCCCTTCCTGTCGGCATTTCCTTTTACACCTTTCAAGGTCTGTCCTATGTAATCGATGTATACCGGATGGAAGGAAAAAAAGATGAAAAGGGTAAAGTATGTCACATAGTGCAAAAGAATCCTTTCAATCTTGCATTGTATATTTCCATGTTCCCGCAACTGATTGCAGGACCTATTGTGCGCTATACGGACATAGCAGGAGCCATTACAGACAGAAAGACCACAAGCGCCATGTTTGCGGCGGGAGCAGAGCGGTTTATAATCGGTCTGGGCAAAAAAGCAATTCTTGCCAATATGGCAGGAAGCATGGCGGCGAAGATTTTCACTGCGGATATTTCTTATATGAGCCCTCAGGTTGCATGGCTTGGAGCAATTGCGTATACGCTGCAGATTTATTTTGATTTTTCCGGCTATTCCGATATGGCAATCGGCCTTGGGAAAATTTTTGGATTTACTTTTATGGAAAACTTCCGGTATCCCTATATTTCCACATCCATCAGGGAGTTCTGGAGAAGATGGCATATTTCTCTGTCTTCCTGGTTTCGGGATTATTTGTACATTCCCATGGGAGGCAGCAGGAAAGGAAACGTATACCTGCATCTGCTCATTGTTTTTGTGGCAACAGGTATCTGGCACGGAGCCGGCTTTGGCTTTCTGGTTTGGGGATTGTGGCATGGATTGTTTATTATTTTGGAACGCTATATAGGAAATAAGGTTGTTTCTAAGAAGGTGGAGACTCCTAAGGAAGCTTCGGGCTTTTTCTTAAAAATGCAAGGAGGCTGCATTTGGCTTATAAAATGGCTGTATACGATGCTGGTGGTTATCACAGGCTGGGTGATTTTTAATCTGGTGTCTTTAAAAGACGGCATTTCTTATCTGGCGGTGATGTTTGGAATAAACAGGGCGGATTTTATAGCTTATGATTTGAGATATTATTTGTCCAATCAAAATATTTGCTATTTTGTTATTGCCATTATTGCATGTTTTCCTGTGGGAGAGATTATCAGGCGTATTCCGGCATTATGGAGACAGAAGGATTCGCTTGTGGCAGTGGTGTGCAAAAGAATATGCCTGCTGGGGCTGTTGGCGCTTTCCTTTCTGTTTATTATCAACAGTTCCTATAATCCGTTTATTTATTTCCGCTTTTAGGCAGCAGTCGCCCAGGCAGTTCCCCCACAGGCAACGAGACGGGCACCCGGCAGAACATGTTTCAACGTCGCCACGCTCCCGCTCTGATAAAAACGCAGCAGTGCTAAGCTCGAAAGGACCTCGCTAAGCGCTGGCGATTTTATAAGGGCTCCTTATGAAATCATTTTCTGCCGGGTGCCCGTCCCGCTGCCTGTGGGGGAACTGCTGGCAGAAATAAATATATACCGGACAAAAAGTTTACATTCATGGAGGCAGATACATGAATCAAAAAAGAAGAAAAGCAGCGGATATTATATTTTCCCTTGCATTTGTGGCAATGATTACCATTCCGCTTCTTTGCATGAATACAGAAGAATATGTGGAATCTTCCATAGAGAACCGGGCGCTGACAAGCTGGCCGGGGTGGGGCTTTGACAAAAAATATAATGAATGGTATCTTCATTATGCGGAAGACAGGATAGGCTTCAGGCAGGAAGCCATCCGATTTTATACAAAGGCTGTGCACAGCCTGTTCCATGAGTTTGCAGAGGAGCTTCATATGTATGGAAAAGAGGACTACGTGTTTCCTGCAGATGAAGGATATATCCAATCCTATCAGCATTTGAATACGGATGAAGAGCTGATAGACAGTCTGGCAGTTTATCTTCAGAACACAAACGAATACTTGAAGGCAAAAAATATTCCCTTCGTATTTATGATATGTCCGGATAAAAAGAGCATTTACGGAGAGTATTTTCCTGATTACATTCATGTGGATGAAACAAAACAGGATACCTTAAAACTGCTTGCCGGGAAGCTCGACAAGGCAGAAGTGCCCTATGTAATCCCTGTGGAGGAATTTCGGGAAGCAGCCAAAACTACTCAGATATACAATAAAAAGTATGACAGCGCCCACTGGAATGATTTCGGAGCTTTTTACGGAGTACAGCTTGCGGGAGAAAAATTCCGCAGTCAGGGAAGCAGCGCACCGGTGCTTCAGGAAAAGGATTATGTTTTAAGCTTTGAAGAAATGAAGACCATGGAATTTATTGATATTCCCATTAACGAGCAGGTACCCTTTTATACTTTGGCGAAAAAGCCCGGGCTAAAGACCAATGAGAGTCTGGAAGGCGCCCTTGAAAGAGTGGAAGGCACCAGCGTGCAGCATTACAAAAATCCGGATGCATGGTCGGAAGAAACCATACTCATATTCCATGACAGCTTTCTCCAATCCAATAAGAAATTTTTTGTTAATACTTATAAAGAAGTTTATTTGATTTCCAGACAAAATTACGAGGGAATTCAATATTACGTCAATATCTTGAAACCGGACCTTGTATTGTATGAAAATGCGGAAAGGGCATTTGCGGATGATTTATATGCATACACCCGTCTTAAGGACGTTTCCTACGAAATGCCTTATGAAACGGCAGTCAGCGGGCGGCCTGCATACAGTGCTTCTTTGGAGCAGCAGGAGAAGGGAGAGCTGCCCGGACTGCATATAGGAGAAGTAAAAGGCGGAAGCTACCGGGACGGCATATTATATTTTGATAAAAAAAGCGGTGTTTTGGAAATAAGCGGCGAGTTAGAAGTTGCTAACCCACAGGATTATTTTGTTTATGTAAAATATAAAGATGAGTACTATGAAGCGGGCTACGGGGGATTTGCCGGTAAAAAGGAAATTTCTGCGGCATTCAGGAGCAACAGGCTGAAAAAAGGAACCATGGAATTTATAGCCGTATCCGGGAAAACAAAAAAGGAAGTTTTACTGCTCTCCATTCCGGTAAGGAAGAAAGATTTTTAATAGAATAATGAGGATAAGAAAATGAGTGAGAAGAAAGAATTTATTAAAATCAGAGGCGCCAATGAACATAACCTGAAAAACTTAAGCGTGGATATTCCCAGAAATAAACTGGTGGTTTTGACAGGGCTTTCCGGCTCCGGCAAATCCTCTCTTGCCTTTGACACTATTTATGCGGAAGGGCAAAGGCGGTATATGGAATCCTTATCTTCCTATGCCAGACAGTTTCTGGGGCAGATGGAAAAACCCAATGTGGAAAAAATAGAAGGGCTTTCCCCGGCAATTTCCATTGACCAGAAATCCACCAATAGAAACCCCAGATCTACAGTGGGAACCGTAACGGAAATTTATGACTATTTCCGCCTGCTTTATGCCAGAATCGGGATTCCCCACTGCCCCCAGTGCGGAAAGGAAATTGCAAAACAGACTGTGGACCAGATGGTGGACCAGATTATGAAACTTCCGGAAGGAAGTAAGCTTCAGCTGCTTGCCCCGGTAGTCAGGGGGAGAAAGGGAGAACACGCAAAGGTTCTGGAGAGGGCAAAGCGCAGCGGATATGTAAGGGTGCGGATTGACGGAAGCCTGTATGAGCTCACGGAAGAAATAAAGCTGGATAAGAACATCAAGCACAATATTGAAATCGTGGTGGACCGTCTTGTGGTTAAGGAAGGCATAAACCGCAGGCTGACGGATTCCATCGAAAATGTGCTGGACTTGTCGGAAGGACTTCTGGTAGTGGATGTAATCGGGAAAGAACCCATGAATTTCAGCCAGAGCTTTTCCTGTCCTGACTGCGGTATCAGTATAGAAGAAATCGAACCCAGAAGCTTTTCCTTTAATAATCCTTTTGGAGCATGTCCTGAATGCTATGGATTGGGCTATAAAATGGAATTTGATGAAGAGCTTATGATACCGGATAAGACAAAGAGCATTGAGGAGGGAGCTATTACAGTGATGGGCTGGCAGTCCTGCAATGACCCGTCCAGCTTTACCAATGCAATACTAAAGGCATTGGCAAAAGAGTACAAATTCAAGCTGTCCACTCCTTTTGAAAAGTATCCGGAGGAAATAAAAGATATTATCATTCATGGAACCGGAGGGAAAGAGATACAGGTTCATTATGAAGGACAGCGGGGAAAAGGAGTTTATCCGGTTGCTTTTGAAGGCCTGGTTAAAAATGTGGAAAGAAGATACCGGGAAACCGGGTCGGACATTATGAAGCAGGAATATGAAAGCTTTATGCGCGTCACTCCCTGTAAGGTGTGCGGTGGAATGCGTTTAAAAAAGACTTCACTTGCTGTTACGGTATGTGATAAAAATATTTATGAGATTACCTCCATGTCCATTGGAAGGCTCCACGAATTTCTGCAGGACATGAATCTCACCAGCCAGCAGCAGTTTATCGGTAAGCAGATATTAAAGGAAATAAAAGCAAGGGTTGGGTTTCTCATAGATGTAGGCCTTGATTATCTATCCTTATCAAGAGCTACGGGAACCTTATCAGGAGGAGAAGCCCAGAGAATACGTCTTGCCACCCAGATAGGTTCCGGACTGGTAGGCGTCTGCTATATTCTGGACGAGCCCAGTATCGGCCTTCATCAGAGGGACAATGATAAACTTTTGAATACTCTCCGCAATTTAAAGGATTTGGGCAATACCCTGCTGGTGGTTGAGCATGACGAGGACACTATGTTTGCGGCAGACCATATTGTGGATATCGGACCGGGAGCCGGAAGCCACGGCGGCGAAGTAGTGGCGCAGGGAACCGCGGAAGAAATCATGCGGATTCCGGGCTCTGTCACAGGACAGTATCTTAGCGGAAAAGTAAGAATTCCGGTGCCAAAGATGCGAAAAAAGGCTGCAGGTTATCTGACGGTAAAAGGCGCAGCGGAAAATAACCTGAAAAATGTTGATGTTCAAATTCCTTTGGGAGTCATGACCTGTGTGACAGGAGTTTCGGGTTCTGGAAAATCTTCTCTTGTAAATGAAATATTGTATAAGCGTCTGGCAAGGGAGCTGAACAGGGCAAGGACCATACCGGGTAAGCATAAAGCCATAAAGGGTATGGAGCAGTTGGACAAGGTGATTGATATCGACCAGTCGCCCATCGGACGCACGCCCCGTTCCAATCCAGCCACTTATACCGGAGTTTTTGACCAGATAAGGGATTTGTTTGCGGCAACAAGTGAGGCAAAGGCAAAAGGGTATAAAAAAGGACGGTTCAGCTTTAATGTGAAGGGCGGGCGGTGCGAGGCGTGCTGCGGCGACGGTATCATTAAAATAGAAATGCATTTCCTGCCGGATGTTTATGTGCCCTGTCAGGTCTGCGGAGGCAAGAGGTATAACAGAGAAACTCTGGATGTGCACTATAAAGGGAAGAATATTTTTGACGTACTGGACATGACCGTGGAAGAAGCGGTGGGTTTTTTTGAAAATGTGCCCAGCATTAAGAGGAAGATAGATACTCTTTACGACGTAGGCCTTTCTTATGTGAAGCTGGGACAGCCGTCTACCACCCTGTCGGGAGGTGAGGCCCAGCGAATCAAGCTTGCTGCGGAATTATCCAAACGGAGTACAGGAAAGACCATATATATTCTGGACGAGCCTACTACCGGACTTCACTTTGCGGATGTCCATAAGCTGATTGATATACTAAAGAGACTGTCGGAGAGCGGCAATACAGTGGTAGTCATTGAACACAATCTGGATGTGATAAAAACCGCGGACTATATTATTGATATGGGTCCGGAAGGCGGTGACAGGGGCGGAACGATTGTGGTTCAGGGAACGCCGGAGCAGGTGGCAGACTGCAGGGAATCCTATACCGGACATTATATAAGGAAAATGCTGGAAAGAGATAAAAAGGACTAAAGATTTTGCAGGTATGCTCCGATATATTTCTTAATATCACCTTAATAATTCAGAAAAATGTGTGAAATGTAAGAAAACCCTTTGAAAAAGTTAATATTTTGCGCTATAATACTTTCGTATGTTTAACTTATGAATATTTTACCGAAACTAAACCTAGAAAAATACGAAGAAATTATAATAGATGCCAAATGGAAAGGGGTATAAAGAATGCAGTACACAGATATCGGAATCGACTTGGGAACAGCCAGCATTTTGGTTTATATAAGAGGAAAAGGAGTCGTGTTAAAGGAGCCCAGCGTGGTTGCCTTTGACAGGGATACAAATAAAATTAAGGCGATAGGTGAGGATGCAAGGCTGATGTTAGGCAGGACTCCCGGAAATATTGTTGCAGTAAGGCCTTTGCGGCAGGGAGTCATTTCTGACTATACAGTAACGGAAAAAATGATGAAATATTTTATCCAGAAGGCTTTGGGCAAGCGGAGCTTTAGAAAGCCCCGTATTGCAGTGTGCGTGCCAAGCGGCGTAACAGAAGTGGAAAAGAAGGCGGTAGAGGATGCAACCTATCAGGCAGGCGCAAGAGAGGTTTCTATTATTGAAGAGCCTATTGCAGCAGCAATCGGCGCCGGAATTGATATTTCAAAGCCATGCGGCAATATGATAGTGGATATCGGAGGCGGTACATCAGATATAGCAGTCATTTCCCTTGGAGGTACGGTAGTAAGCGCTTCCATTAAAATTGCAGGGGATGATTTTGATGAAGCTATTGTCCGCTATATGAGAAAGAAACACAATTTGTTAATCGGTGAAAGGACAGCCGAGGATTTAAAGATTAAAATCGGCTCCGCTTATAAAAGGACTGAAGTGGATACTATGGAGGTAAGGGGACGTAACCTGGTTACGGGACTTCCCAGAACGGTAAAGGTTACTTCCGAAGAGACAGAGGAAGCTTTAAAGGAAACTACCTCTCAGATTATTGAGACCATACACAGTGTTTTGGAAAAGACTCCGCCTGAACTGGCAGCAGATATTGCTGACAGGGGCATTGTCCTGACGGGAGGCGGAAGCCTGCTTAGGGGACTTGAGGATTTGATTTCTGCAAAGACAGGCATCAATACCATGACAGCAGAAGATCCTATGACCTGTGTTGCTATCGGAACCGGCAAATATGTTGAGTTCCTGGCGGGATACAAAGAAGAGATTGGATAAGGATAAAGGAGGATTCCAATGGTAAAGGGCTTATATGCGGCTTATACAGGAATGATGAACGAACAGAAAAGGATGGATGTTCTTACGAACAATCTGGCCAATTCTGCCACTACGGGATTTAAGAAAGAAGGGGCTACCAGTCAGGCTTTTGACACGCTGCTGGCTTACAAAATAAAGGACAGTACAGACCCTGCAGCTGCCCGTTATATCGGAAAAGCAAATCTGGGTGTAAAAACAGGGGAAACCTACACGGATTATACACAGGGAGCTTTTCGGATAACAGATAATACCTATGATCTGGCGCTTTCCGGCAATGGCTTTTTTGCAGTGGCATTTACCAATAAAGCCGGAGCCACTTCCACCAAGTATACAAGGGACGGTTCCTTTACTTTAAATACAAATGGATATTTGGTTACGAAGGATGGGGATTATGTATTGAATACTTCCGGAAGTCCCATTCGCCTTGATCCGCTGAAGGCTTCCAGAATAGACGAATTCGGCACCATTTATCAAAATGACAGGCCTGTGGCGAGACTGCAGGTTACTGATTTTGCAGATTACAATTATTTAGAGCATTATGGAGAAAATTATTATCAGCCCATAGCAGGAGCCACTACCACCAGAGCCAATGCCACCGTGCAGGAAGGATATCTGGAGGCATCCAATGTGCAGGTAGTGTCAGAAATGGTAGAGCTGATTGCAGTGACCAGAAATTATGAAAGCAATCAAAAGCTGATTCAGACCATTGACGGAACTTTGGAAGTGGCTGCAAACCGATTAGGCAAGTTATAGGAGGGAATAAATTATGGTAAGGTCTTTATGGTCGGCGGCAACCGGAATGATTGCCCAGCAGACAAATGTTGATACGATTTCCAATAATCTGGCAAATGTGAATACAACCGGCTACAAAACGGAAGTGGCAGAGTTTAAATCATTATTATATCAAACGTTACAGACAAAATCCACTACAGCCAATAACCGGCAGAAGCCTATTGGCGCTCAGGTGGGACTGGGTGTGCGCAACTCTTCCATTACCTCTATTTTCAGACAGGGACCGTTTCTGGAGTCCAGCAGTCCTTCTGCTTTTGCCATTAACGGAAAAGGATTTTTTGCAGTAAGGGGCGCTGACGGTGCTACATATTATACGAGAAACGGTAATTTTAACTGGTCCATGGGAGCGAACGGGCTTACTCTTACCAATTCGGAGGGATATCCGGTTTTAGATACCAATGGAAGAGGAATTGTACTTAGCGGCAACTATACTACAAGCAAGATTACCATATCTGATGATGGAACGATTTTCTATCCCGATGCCACCGGAAATCCACGTTCTCTGGGAGTTCGTATCGGCGTGTATCAATTCCAGAATCCTGCAGGACTGGAGAAAAACGGTAATTCTCTTTTCCTGCCTACTACGGCAAGCGGAGCGGCAATAAACGAGGCTACTAATGCAAACGTAAAGAAGAGTCAGGTAGTGCAGGGCTATTTAGAAGGTTCCAATGTACAGGTTGTAGATGAAATGGTTAACTTAATCGTTGCACAGCGTGCCTACGAAATGAATTCCAAGGCAATTCAGGCATCTGATGAAATGCTTCAGCAGGCAAACGGCTTGAGACGTTAAGCAGGGAGGAAATAAAATGGATTTTGGCGGAGTTAGTTCTTATTTTGGCAGTCAGCTTACAGAGGAGGCACAAAATAAAACAGCATCCAAAATAAGCAATTTAGACAGTTCTGATTTTAAGGAAGCTTCCGATGATGAACTGATGGATGTCTGTAAGGAGTTTGAAGCTTACTTTTTAGAGCAGATATTTAAAGAAATGAAAAAAACAGTCCCAAAGACTGATTATACTTCTAATGCAACAGCTTCCATGATGGATTATATGGAAGAAAGCCTGCTTCAGGAATATGCTGCACAGTCTACGGAGACAAACAGCTTAGGGCTTGCACAAATGCTTTATGAGCAGATGAAACGGAACTATGGGGCATAAGTAAAATGGATGCCTGTTAATTATATTTTAATGATACGATGTGAAGATACATAGGAAGGGCTGTCAAAAGACAGCCTTTTTCGGTTTCTGGAAACATTTAAGGAGTTTTTTGTGGATACTTTAACGGGATATGTGGAGCATATCATATATAGAAATGAAGAAAATGGCTATACGGTGTTTCAATTTACGGCAGGTAAAGAAGAATTTGTCATGGTCGGCAGTTTTCAAGCAATTGAAAACGGTGAGAATTTTCAGGTTACAGGCAGTTTTGTGGAACATCCCACTTATGGCACGCAGTTTAAGGTGGAAAGCTATAAAAGCATGCTGCCGGAGGACACGGACAGTCTGAAGCGCTATCTGGGCTCCGGCGCTATTAAAGGAATCGGCCCCTCTCTGGCGGAAAAAATCGTAAAAAAGTTTGGTATGGATACCTTCCGGGTGATGGAGGAGGAACCGGAACGTTTAGCGGAAATTAAAGGAATCAGTGAGAGAAAAGCCCGGGAAATCGCGGTTCTGGCGGAAGAAAAAAAAGACATGAAAGAAGCCATGATATTTCTTCAGGGATATGGAATATCCAATGCGCTTTCTGTAAAAATTTACAATACATATGGAGAAGGTCTGTATTCCATGATAAGGGAAAATCCCTACCGTATGAGTGAAGACATGCACGGGGTGGGCTTCCGCATTGCGGATGAAATTGCCAGAAAAGCTGGTATTCATACAGATTCCGATTATCGGATAAGAAGCGGACTTTTATATATGCTGTCTTTGGCAATATCGGAAGGACACACATATCTTCCCATGGAAATGCTGTTGGAAAAAACAGCGGCTCTTTTGGAAGTGGACAGACAATATTTAGAGCCACAGGTTTCTAATCTTGCCATGGATAAAAAAGTCATTATCAAGAATATGGGGCAGGAAAATATACAGGTTTATGGCAGCAGCGCCTATTTTTGTGAACTGAACTGCGCAAAGCTGCTTCATGATCTGAATGTTTCCGAAAAGGAAGACAGGGAAAAAGAAGAAGCATTGCTGAAAAGGATAAAGGCTATTGAAGAGCAGGAGAATATGCAGTTAGATGACCTGCAGAGAAAGGGAGTGCTTGCCAGCGTAAGAAAAGGAATATTTGTACTTACGGGAGGCCCCGGCACCGGCAAGACTACTACCATTCACATTATGCTTAGGCTGTTTGAGGCGTTGGAAATGGATTTCTGCCTGGCGGCGCCTACCGGAAGGGCAGCCAAGCGGATGACGGAAGCAACCGGTTATGAAGCAAAGACAATACACAGGCTTCTGGAATTAAACGGAGGAATGACGGAGGAACGGGGCGGCACTTATTTTGAAAGAAATGAAGAAAATCCGTTAGAGGTGGATGCCATTATCATAGATGAGATGTCCATGGTGGATATCTATTTATTTCAGGCACTTTTAAAGGCCGTTTCTGTAGGAACCAGACTGATTCTGGTAGGCGACAGAAATCAGCTTCCTTCCGTGGGGCCGGGGAAGGTGTTAAAGGACATTATCGAAAGCAACTGCTTTTGCGTGGTGAAGCTGGAAAAGATTTTCCGGCAGTCGGAGGAAAGCCATATCGTGCTGAATGCCCACCGAATCCACAAAGGAGAGCCCATTGCCCTTGACAATAAAAGCAGGGATTTTTTCTTTCTGGAAAGAAATGATGTGAATGTAATATACAAGCATATGGTACAGCTTATTACAGAAAAGCTGCCAAAGTATGTAAATGCAAAGCCTTATGATATTCAGGTGCTTACTCCGGTACGGAAGGGGGCGTTAGGGATAGAAACGCTGAACAGGATATTGCAGACTTACCTGAATCCGGCAGATTCCGAAAAGAAAGAATATACATATGGCGCTACTTTGTTTCGGGAAGGGGACAAAGTCATGCAGATAAAAAATAATTACAAAATAGAATGGGAAATCCTGAGCAAATATCACATTCCTGTTGACAGAGGAATGGGAATTTTTAATGGGGATATGGGAGTAATAAAGGAAATCAATCATTATATGGAAGAGCTGACAGTGGAATATGAAGAAGGAAGGTGTGTGACATATTCTTTCAGTCAGTTGGATGAGCTGGAGCTTTCCTATGCCATTACCATTCATAAATCTCAGGGAAGTGAATACCCGGCAGTAATCATGCCTCTTTTGACAGGGCCTAAAATGCTGATGAACCGAAATCTTTTATATACCGGGGTTACAAGAGCGAAAGAATGTGTTACTATATTAGGAAGCAGGAATATGGTTTCTTTAATGATTGCCAATGAAAATGAACATAAGAGATATGCAGGGTTAAAGGACAGAATCATGGAGCTTGCACAGGAGATGGCGGAGAGCTCATAAAAGCATGAATTTCATAAAAGAATTAGTCTATCCGGCAAGGTGCGCTATTTGCGATGACCTTCTTTTGCCGGGAACAGAAGGGATTTGTAAAGAGTGCAGGAACAGGCCCAGGTATGTAAGGGAGCCTTCTTGTAAAAAGTGCGGGAAGCCTTTAAGGAGTATGGAGGCAGAATATTGCAGGGACTGTATGGAAAAGAGGCATTATTTTAAAGAAGGTGCCGCCCTGTTTGTCTATCCTTCTGTAAAGGAATCCCTTTATCGGTTTAAGTATGAAGGAAGACAGGAGTATGGAGCATATTATGGAAAACAGGTCAGGCTTCACCTGTCTGAAAAACTAAGGCGATGGAAGGCGGAAGGACTTATTCCGGTGCCCTTGCACAAAAAAAGACAGAAAAAGCGGGGATACAATCAGGCAGCCGTATTAGCCAGAGCGATTTCAAAGGAAACGGGCATACCGGTATATGAAGATTTTGCCAAAAGAATCAAAAATACCGTGCCACAGAAGGAATTAGACGGGCAGGCAAGAGAAAATAATTTGAAAAAGGCTTTTAAAATCTGTCAAAATGATGTAAAATTAAAGACAATTATAATAATTGATGATATTTACACCACAGGGAGCACTATGGATGCTTTGGCGATGGAATGCAAAAAGGCGGGAATAGAAACCATTTATTGTATTTCGCTGGCAATAGGCGGCCCTTAAGTGACAGGAGGTATGAATATGAATGTACGAAATTGTAGACGTTGTGGAAGATTGTTCAACTATGTAATGGGACACCCGATCTGTCCAAATTGTAAAGAAGAATTGGAAGAGAAATTTCAGGAAGTAAAAAAATATGTTCAAACCCATGCACAGGCTACTATTCAGATGGTGACAGAGGAATGTGATGTGGAGGCAGCTCAGATTCAGCAGTGGATCAGGGAGGACCGTCTTCAGTTTACAGATGATTCGCCTATTAAAGTGCCCTGCGAACACTGCGGTGCCATGATAGGTTCAGGTAGATTCTGCTCAAAGTGCTCTCAGGAAATGGCAAATACCTTAAGTAAGTCCATTGCAAGGCCGGAGCCGCAAAAGAAAGAAGCGTCAAAGGACCCAAGGGAAAAATCAAGGATGCGTTTCTTAAAATAAGGAGTAGCTTATGTTAAATGAAGAACGAATCAAGCTTATGACTAAAATGGCTGCCTATGAAGAAAATGAAGGCCGGAAGAACATGGCAACCGGCAGTTATTTTAGAGGCGATTATATTGAGATGCAGATACTGAAATCCATTTTTTCTGCTACGGTAGCTTATGTAGTGCTGTTTGGAATGGTTATATATTATGATTTTGAAATGTTCATGCAGAACATATACAAAATGGATTTGGTTGAGTTTGGAAAGAATACATTGCTTTACTATTTCATTTTTGTGGTTTCGTATGCAGTGATATCTTATATTGTGTATTCTTATCGGTATAGTAAAGCAAAGAAAAGCCTGAAGCGCTATTTTTACAATTTAAAGCAGCTTGCTGCATTGTATGACTTGGAAAGCAAGAAACTATAGCCTTCTGAAAGGATTTGATATGTCGGAATTATTAGAAATGAGGGAAAATTTAAGGAATTTCTATAGTAGATATGAAGTATATTTAATACCGCTGTTTAAGTTTATTCTGGCAGTGACCGCACTTGTGTTCATAAATGGGAGTCTGGGATACAACAGCAGGCTGAACAGCCCTATAATCGTACTGGTAATAGCTCTTATGTGCTCTTTTCTGCCGGTGAATTTTATTGTGGTGATTTCGGCTATAGTTGTTGTGCTTCATTTATATTCGCTTGCTTTGGAATGTGCAATTGTGGCTGGCGTTCTGTTTCTGCTTTTGTTTTTGATGTATTTCCGGTTTTCACCAAAGGATACGCTGGTAGTACTGTTATTGCCCCTTGCTTTTGTTCTGAAGCTGCCGTATGTGATTGTGCTGGGAGTAGGACTGTTGGGGACTCCTGTTTCGATTGTGTCGGTAAGCTGTGGAGTAATTGCGTATTATCTGATTTACTACATTCAGACAAATGCCGCAGTCATTACTTCTTTAGATGGTGGTGATAATGCGGTGGCAAAGCTGCATTATGTAGTGGAGGGAATGCTGAACAACAAAGAAATGTTCGTAACCATGGCGGCTTTTGCCGTTACGGTTATTCTTGTTTATTTAATCCGCAGGCTTTCCGTAGACCATGCATGGACCATCAGTATGATTGTTGGAATTGTTACCTGTGTAGTATTGCTTCTTTTAGGTGATTTGATGTTTGAAGTGAATATTTCCATTGCTGCCATGCTCATTGGTGCTGTAGTATCCTTACTGCTGGCAAAGGTAATGGAATTTTTTGCCTTCAACGTAGATTATACCAGAACGGAGTATGTACAGTTTGAAGATGACGAATATTATTATTATGTAAAGGCTATTCCGAAGAATTCTGTGAAAAAGGCCAAAAAGACGGTAAAGAAAATAACCAGCGTATTATAAAATGATAAAATGAACAGCTAAGGTGAGACATATGGAACGGATAGTCGAGTTTATAGATAAATATCTTACGGTTCTGCATATACCCAAGCATATTCTGGTAACCGATTATGTGGAGATAATCATTATCTCCTTTTTGGTGTACCAGATTTTAGTCTGGGTGCGGAATACAAAAGCATGGGCATTCTTAAAGGGAATGCTTGTTATTTTTGCGTTTTTACTGGTGGCAGCCATCTTCCGTATGACTACCATTTTGTGGATATTCGACAAGATATTCCAGGTGTTCATTGTAGGTATCGTAGTAGTCCTTCAGCCGGAGCTAAGGAGGGCTTTAGAGCAGCTTGGACGGAAAAATTTTATTAGTAATTTATTTTCTTTTGATTCCGGTAAAGTGGAAGGCGGGCTTTTTTCTGATAAAACAAAAAATGAAATTGTAAAAGCCTGTTTTGAAATGGGCAAGGTAAAAACAGGTGCATTGCTTGTAGTGGAACAGAACCTGTCTTTGGCGGAGTATGAAAGAACCGGGATCGAAGTGGATGCAATCCTTACAAATCAACTGTTGATAAATATTTTTGAGCATAATACGCCTCTTCACGATGGTGCGGTTATCGTGCGGGGGGACAGGGTAGTGTCGGCTACCTGTTATCTGCCCTTATCGGATAATATGGCGCTGTCAAAAGAGCTTGGAACCAGACATAGGGCAGGAGTAGGAATTTCAGAGGTCACAGATTCCCTTACGGTAATAGTTTCTGAAGAAACGGGAAGAGTTTCGGTGGCATACGAGGGAAAGCTGTATCGGAACTTAAATCAGGATGCCCTCCATGAGAAGCTGGAGATGATTCAGAACAAGCCTTCCGAGGAAAAGAAGAAAAAGAAGCGGAAAGGACGGGGAAAGCATGGAGAAAAATAATCTTATGAAGAACTTTGGCCTAAAGATCCTTGCCCTGATTTTTTCTTTTGGACTTTGGCTTGTGGTAGTAAATATCAGTGATCCGGTAGCTACTACTACAATTAGCGGCGTGCCGGTGGAAATCCTGAACGGAGATGTGATTACCAGACAGGGGAAGATTTATGAAGTGCTGGAAGGAACCGATAGTATTACGGTATCCGTTTCTGCCAAAAGAACCATACTGGATTCCCTGACGAAAGAGAATATTAAGGCAACCGCAGACCTGGAAAATTTAACCGAAGACGGAAGTGTCCGCATCAGGGTGGAATCCAATCGATACAATGAGACTATTGACAGTATCAAATCAAAAACGGAATATTTAAAAGTAAATATTGAGGATATGGAAAGGTCTCAATTTGTCATTACGCCTATTATTACCGGAGAACCTGTCAGCAATTATGTGGTGGGAAATATCAGTCTGGATGAAAACGTGGTGCGGGTAGCGGGTCCTGCATCCGTTATTTCACAAATCAATAAAGTGGTGGCAGAGGTTTCCGTTTCAAATATGAGCAGCAATATCCGCACCAGCGTGGAATTAAAGCTGTATGATTCGGAGGATGTACTGATAGAAAATAAAAATATCACAAAAAACATTTCCAGTGTGAATATCAGCGTTGAAATTCTGGAGACAAAGGAGGTGCCTGTGAAACTGTCCGTGTCCGGTATACCGGCAGAAGAATACGGGCTGACAGGTGAGATTACATCTGTTCCTGAAAGCCTTCGGATAGCAGGGACGCCTTCGGCACTGGCTAAAATTTCTGAAATAGAAATACCGGAATCGGAAGTGAATGTGGATGGGGCCACAGGAGAGATTAATATAGCGGTAAATGTAGGAGAATATCTTCCGGAAGGCATAAGGTTTGCCAATCAGGAGGAGACGGGCAAGATTGTAGTGACGGTAGGAATAGCTCCCAAAGAAATAAAAACAGTGGAAATTCCCAAAAGCGCCATTACTATTACGGGTATGCCGGATGGGTATGAAGCCTCTTTTGCTACGGCAAATGATGGAATTTCCGCGGAAGTCATGGCAATGCCGGAATTACTGGAAGGTTTTGAGGCTTCCTCTCTGACGGCAGTAATTGATTTCAAGGCATATATGGAAGAGCAGGATATAACCAGGATAAAGGAAACCACTTATTCAGTTCCGGTTTCCCTGGAGCTTCCAGAAGGGATTACCCTGAAGAATCCGTTAAGCATTACAATAAAAATATCAGAAAAGAAGGATTAGCATATGGGAAGATTATTTGGTACGGACGGAGTAAGAGGAGTGGCAAATGAAGAGCTGACCCCGCTTTTGGCAATGCAGCTGGGGCAGGCAGGCGCTTATGTGCTCACAAAAGAAAAGGAGCATAAGCCCACCATCATGGTAGGCTGTGATACCAGGATTTCAGGAGATATGCTGGCAAATGCCCTGATGG
>CANCYR010000056.1 GCA_947382355.1 uncultured Lachnospiraceae bacterium | reverse complement strand
ATGGCATATCCCGAAGCCACGCTATATGAGGTGGGCGAAGTATGATGCGCTGATGGAGGAGTACAGGCGGCTCCAGAAAGAGTATGAAGGACTGTATAACGATTCGTTATTGAAGGCGTTTGGGAGGGTAAATAAGCTGCTTGGGAATGACTAATATTTGACTAACAAAATTGGAAAACGTTAGCCAAAATTGCAAGAGGGAAAACATACATTCTGTGCCAGAAGCCTGAAAAACAAAGGGAATACGCCATAATGGAAAACAGAAAAAAAAGCATTTCCAAATTCGGGACGCAGAGGCCGCAGGTTCAAATCCTGTCGCATCGAGTATATGGCGAAAGTGCTGGAAGCCTTTAAATTCAAGGGTTCCAGCACTTTTTTTGTGCTTAAAAATAATGATGTGAAACAGAAAAAAAGTAAGCGCTTAATAAAAGAGCGGATATTAAAAATCTCGCAGTTCCTGTATAATAGAACAAGAACTGCGAGCATTTTACTTTATTCATAGCTGGCAGATATATGCTACATTGCCCCGGAACAGCCAGCCTTTACATCCTGATCCCATGGAGCCAGTTTTGCCAGGGCACTATCATTCATTTTCGTACCAGGCAGACGCTCCAGCAGGTATTTCAGATATTTATAGATATTCAGGCCATGCGCCCTTGCCATCTCAACCATAGTATATACGGTTGCGCTGGCCTCAGCCCCTTTAGGGGTATCGCTGAACAGCCAGTTTTTCCGGCCCACTGTAAACGGACGGATTGAATTCTCGGAAAGGTTGTTGGAAAGACTGCACCTGCCATCCTCCAGATATGTCATGAACTGCTCCTTATGGTTTTGGGCATAGTTCACCGCTTTCTCAAAGCGGGTTCCCTTCTTGGGTGCCTGCGATGAGACCCATGCCCAGAAAGCATCCAGTACGGGCTTTTCTTTCTGGAGGCGGTATTCCTTCCTTTGGTCAAAGGTATGCCCTTTCTCCCGCGACTGCCGTTCATATTCGAACAGCTTGTTGCAGTACTGGACGCCCTGGGCCGCCGGGTTGCTGTAGTCCAGTTCCTTCCCTTTGGGGACTGCCTCCACAAAGTACCTCCGCAGATGTGCCCAACAGCAGCAGCGCCTGATGCCCGGCAGGCTGTCATATCCCTGGTAGCAGTCCGTTTCAAGGTATCCGCTGAAATCTCCCAGGAATTCCACCGCATTGAATTTTGCCCTGGTCTCCGTGTATTTATAGAGGATAATCACAGGCAGCCCGTCCTCCCCGCTGCGGAAGAGCCACATAAAGGAGTCTGTCTCTGCTTCCCGCCCTGGCTCCTTCAGGACCTGGATCCGTGTCTCATCCGCCATGAGGAACCGGCGTTTCAGGAGCTCCCGGTGAAGATAATCATACAGGGGGCTGAGATAATTCCCGGCACAGTAGATAATCCAGTTTGCCAGCGTCGCCCTGGAAAGGGGAACCCCCATCTGCTTCCAGTCCTGTTCCTGCCGGTACAGCGGCATGGAATTCGCGTACTTCTGGTACATGACCCACGCAGCCGCAGAGGCGGACGCATAACTGTGGGGGATCAGCGCTTCCGGCACGTTTGCTTTCACAAACTGGATATTCCGGGCCATGGCGGATAAAGTGGAGCATCTGGGGCACTTTGCCGTTTCACGGTAGATGTTGACGACCTCGCCTTTTGCCGGTGTGAACCGGAATTCCTGGCGGACGAATTCCTTCCCGATGACCTCCATTTCAGAACCGCAGTCCGCACAGCGTCTCTGCCCATCGGAAAGCGGGATCACTTCAACCCTGGATGGGACACCCTTAAATGTTTCCTTATTTGTACGCCTGGCACTTCGGGTGTATGCTTTAATGACAGTCTCCGCAGCAGCCTCTTCCTCTGGCAGCTGCGCCTCCTGCTCGGCCTCATCAAACAGGTTCAGCTGCCCGGCAACCGTTTTGGATTTTTCACTGGAAGTGCCAAACAGCTTCCGGGTCAGGTATTCCACCTGCTCGCGCAGGCTGGAGATCGTGGCGTTACATTCCTCCACGGTACTGCGCAGGGACATAATCAGTTCATTCTGGCTGCTGATCACCATATTCAGTTGGCTGATTGTGTCCTTCTGTTCCATGATCCTGGAGTCGTTTACGCTTTTTGCCATCTGTCCCTGCCCCTTTCCGGATACTCCCATCTTACCACAAAAAGGACTGGAATGGAAGCCGAAATGCAGGATTTCCGGGCGTTTGGGAGACATGCCGGAAACACGTTCAGCCGCTTATGCAGAAGGAGCCCCGCCTGTATCTTCAGGTACCCGGAAGGCTTTGGGCTGTTCGATCTCCAGGCCGGACATGAGCCAGTCAAACTGCTGCCAGGTAAGGGTCTTCGCCTCATCAGAGCTTCTCGGCCACCGGAAACGGCCCTGTGCCTCCATCCGCTTGTAAAGGAGCAGGAACCCGTCATTTTCCCACAGTAAGCATTTAATCCTGTCGCACCGTTTCCCGCAGAACAGGTATAATGCCCTCGGCCTTGGATCCATGCAGAGCCTGTCCTGGACAATGGCACAGAGGCCGTCGATTGAGCGCCTCATGTCGGTATAGCCGCAGACGATATAGATTTCATCCGCAGCCGTGATGTCGCCTAACATGGCAGGCCTTTCAGTATAAAGAGCACCTGCTCCAGGAAGACAGGGTCAGTCCCCTGCGGGATCCGGAGCGTAGCACCTGCCATGGCCAGTTCCAGCACCGGGGGCTGGTTGGAAATCGTGGATGTTCCGGTGAATGTGTCAGATGGCACTTCAGATGCCGGGACAGCAGCAGAAGGCTGCCTTAAATGTATCTCCACGATGTCCTGTCTGGCAGGCTCCTGGTTTCCGGCAGGAGTCGGTATCTCCATGCTCCCGCGCTGCCGCAGGCGCCTTACCCAGTTATAGAATGTACCAGGCTTGATGTTGTGTGCCATACACCATTGATAATCGGTCATACCGCTGGCCCTGCATTCCATGATCAGGCGGTACTGCTCGTCAGCGGTGACAGCTTTTGCTCGCATTGTCTTTCCTCCATAGTATAGTAAAATGCTTGCTTCTCGCAATTTGTTCACATTTCCTGGCTACCATTATGATAGAAAAACATGGTATTGTCACGCCGTTGGAATATTAAGCGCTTACGAAAAAAATATGGGAGGGTCAACAAAATTCCAACAAAAGTTTTAGGGATGTAGGAGAATGGAAAGAAAAAGACGTTTTCCCATGTTGGGGGGGAACCCTTACTGACAACATTGACAAATACTGAAAAGGCCACAGAAACAGCGGAAAATCAAGGCTTTAGCGAAGATGCTTTTATTAGCGGAATCGTGGGTTTTGCGTCCAGAGTGGGTATTAAGTAAGAATTAAAGAGTGTAATTGTGATAGAGGACATTAGCGAGAGCTGGTGTCCTCTTTGTATTTTGGACATAGAGAATCTCATATAAGATTTTCTTGATATTATAAAAACAAGCAGGAGGTAATAAATTATGAACAACACAGCGTTAAGAGCAGAGTTGCTAAGTGCCAGCAGCACTTGTTCAGCAACGACCGGAGCGGAGCGTAGACCGCAGAGCGTCACTAATCATAAGGAATCTGTCATCTGTGGCGGATACCCTTACGATACTACACACATGGTTTTTGCAAACGAGAAAGACAAAATATTTTACTATGAGAAACTGGAACAGGCAAGGTATCATGACTGTTTTTACAAGGCTTTACTATGCAATGTATGTTTGAGAGAATGTGAGAACACGTTGCCAGAAATACTGCAGGAAACACAAGCCTATGGAAGAAATCCTTGCAGAAATGGAGGGGAAAGTGCTTAAAATTCGCTTGATGGGAACTAAGAATGATATTAAGTGGTTTGAAAAAATCCTGAAAAGGACGCCCAAAATTGTTGTCGGGGATTTCTCGGAATTGTACCACAACAAAGGGACGGACAGATACTACAGAGCCTATGCAGAGATTCATAAGGCGAACGTAAAAGAAATGAAATAAAATCGGAGGAAAAGCCATGTGTAAAATTATAGCAATTGCAAACCAAAAAGGCGGCGTTGGCAAGACGACCACAACCGGGAACTTAGGGATAGGGCTGGCAAAGCAGGGGAAGAAAGTGCTGCTGATTGACGCGGATGCACAGGGCAGCTTAACAGCGAGTTTGGGATTTACAGAGCCGGACAAGCTGGAAGAAACGCTGGCAACGGTAATGGTGAAAGCTGTCAATAATGAGCCAATAGAAGCTGGGTATGGCATTTTAAAGCATAAAGAAGGCATTGACCTCATGCCGGGGAACATCGAATTATCCGGTCTGGAGGTGTCACTGGTAAATGTTATGAGCAGGGAACTGGTGCTCCGTTCCTACATAGAAGAAGTAAGGGCAGAGTACGATTACATTCTGGTTGATTGTATGCCATCGCTGGGGATGATTACTATCAACGCGCTTGCCTGTGCAGACAGCGTTTTAATCCCGGTTCAGGCGGCATACCTTCCGGTTAAGGGGCTGGAGCAGCTCATAAAAACCATTGGGAAGGTAAAGCGGCAGATTAACCCCAAGCTGGAAATTGAAGGCATCCTGCTTACTATGGTGGACAGCCGGACAAATTATGCAAAGGATATTGCCGCATTGCTGGTTGAAAATTACGGACAGAAAGTAAGGATATTTAAAAACAGTATACCCATATCCGTAAGGGCTGCGGAAACTTCTGCAGAGGGGGTAAGCATTTACCAGCACGACCCGAAGGGAAAAGCTGCCGGGGCATACCAATCTCTGACAGAGGAGGTGCTGGGCAATGAGTAAAAGCAATAGTGCGGGAAAAATCAGGATGAACAGTTTTGATGATTTGTTCGGCAGCCCGGGCGGGGAAACAGGGGCGGAGCAGGTAATCAATGTAAAACTAAGCGAACTCCATCCTTTCAAGAACCATCCGTTCCATGTTGCAGACGATGAGAAAATGGAGGAAACGGCAGAGAGCATCCGGCAGTACGGGGTGCTTGTGCCGGGGATTGCGAGGCCAAGGGCGGGCGGCGGCTATGAAATCATAGCCGGGCACCGACGGAAAAGGGGCTGTGAGTGGGCTGGCATAGACGCTATGCCTGTGATTGTCCGGCAGTATACAGACGATGAAGCCGTAATTATCATGGTGGATTCCAATATCCAGCGTGAGGATATACTGCCAAGTGAGAAGGCAAAGGCTTACGCCATGAAGTACGAGGCTGTGAAGCATCAGGGAATCCGGGGCGGGAGCGCCCTTGAGGAAGTCGGGGAAACTGCTGGGGAAAGCAGGAAAACCGTGCAGCGTTATGTGTGGCTTGCAAGGCTTTCCGATGGGCTGCTGGAAATGGTAGACAGAAAGAAAATCGGCATTGTGCAGGGCGTGGATATCTCCTTTCTGGACAAAGAGGCGCAGGGGTGGGTGCTTGCCACGCTGGAGGCAACAGGGATATCCATGACTGCCGCACAAGCGTCAAAACTGAAGGAACATGGAAAAGCCGGGGAACTTACCCTGCCGATGGTGCGCCTGATACTGTCGGAGGAAAAGCCGAAAGAGCGGAAAGTGACGATTAAAGGGGACAACATTAAAAAGTATTTTCCTGACGATTATTCCAATAACGACATAGAAGAGGTGATTATCCAGCTTTTAGAGGACTGGAAGAACAGGCAGTAAAGGGGGCGGGAGGATGGGAGAACCATTGAAGTTTGACTATTATTACGGTATGGAGGCAGAGCAGTTTTCCTTTTACCGCGTCCCCAGACTGCTGATTAAAGACGGGCGTTTCAAGGGACTTAGCAGTGACGCTAAACTCCTGTACGGGCTTATGCTCGACCGCATGGCGATGTCCATGAAGAACGGATGGCTGGACGACAGGAACAGGGCGTACATTATATATTCCGTGGAGAACATTGCAGAAGATTTGGGGTGTTCCAGACCCACATGCACAAAGATTATGAAGGAGCTGGATTCAGACAGCGGCATCGGGCTGATAGAGAAAAAGCGGCGGGGGCAGGGAAAGCCAGACATTATTTATGTAAAAAATTTTGCTTCAATGCCAGAAAAAGCACAAGGGGACACTGACGCCGTCCCAGAAACAAAAGATTTTGATTTCAGGAAGGAAAAGGGATTGGCTTCTGGAAGTAAAGGGACAGAACTGCAAGGGGGAAAAGATTTTGATTTCCAGAAACAAAAAAATTTAACATCTGGAGAGAAAGAAATTGAATTTCCAGAAGGAAAATGTTTTGACTTCCAGAAAGAGGAATTTTTAATTTCCAGAGGGAAAGAAACTGGGTTTTCAGAAACAAAAAAACTTGCCCCTAATTATAACAACAAGAATTATACTGACTTGAATGATACCTATCCTATCCATCCATCCGGGGATGGCGGGCAGGATGGGATGGACAGCACAGAAGCATACATGGCTCTTATCCGTGAACAACTGGAATATGACTACCACATGCAGTATGGGAGCCATGACGAGAAAGAGATGTTGGAGGAAATCTATGAGATTATCTGCGAGGTGGTATGTGTAAAACGTAAAACCATCCGCATCAACGGGGAAGATTACCCGTATGGGCTTGTAAAATCCCGGTTCCTGAAGCTGAACAGCGGGCATGTGGAGTATGTCATGCACTCCATGAGGGAGGTTACAGGGAAAATCCAGAATATCAGGGCATACCTGATAACTGCCCTCTACAATGCGCCAGCGACGATGAGCCATTACTACCAGCAGGAAGTCCAGCATGACATGTATAGAGGGGGATGGAAAGAAAAGGGGGTGGCACAGGATAATTACGGGCAATTAGCCAGTGATACATAGACGGTTATCTGTTATAATATCCTTCAGGACAGACAGGAGGGCATTATGAAGAAAAACCACCATACGCTTGCGTACAAGCAGCAAAAGCAGCCAAACAAAAGTTATAAAGACCTGAAACAAAAGCATAAAATGAAGATAGCGGAGTGGATGTTCCGGGAAACCTGCAGCTACTTTAAGGAGCATGGGGAACTGCCGGAAGGGGACGCACCCAGAGATGCCGTGGATTTGATATACGAAAAAATAAAATCCCATTCCATCTGGGTTCCCTATGACGAGGTATACGGCGCATATCTGAAAAAACTCCCCCAATATGGAAAACGCATCAGAGAAGACGGCTTACCGGAGGAACAGCCGCAAAAAGAGAAGGGGGAAAAGAAAAAAGGTAACAGCAGCAAACGCTGCCCGGCTTGTGGGAGGAAGATGAAACAGCAGTTTATCGGCCTCCAGCACTGCAAATGTGGCACGAGCTGGAAAAAGGACATAGGATTTTTTGAACGCACCAGTGATATGGTGTTTGTGCTGGAACGCAGGAAAATTGGGAAGAAATATAAGCAGCGTCCGGCGGTACATGCTAAGAAATGAAAACAGCGCAAGGGCAGTTATAAGTCAGGAGATTTATAGCTGCCCTTGTTTTATTGGCTGAAACGGAAAGGAGATTAAAGTGGAATCATTGAGGGATGTGAAACGGAGCATGGCAAGGGAGGCGGCAAAAGGGAGCTGTCCGCTTGCATTTGAAAGGCTGGAGTTTCCGGAAAATCCATACCAGCCCATTCTATCAGAAGAAAAGCTGGACTTGACGCTGGCATACCTTTTGCGTGTAAAAGGATTTTCACAGTATGCCGGGAAAACAGTCATCAATAATGTATACATGGATTTGGATTTCTTATGCCGGAAACCACAGTTCAGGCGTACCCGTTATGGCATGGAGCGTGAGGAAGTCTATACGAAAGTGCAGAGGCACAAAAAGAAGCTCTTGCCTGATTACGGAGGGAAACTGTGCTTGGAAACGGTGCATTGCTTGTTCCGGCTGCCGGAAGGAGAGGCGGAGAAATACAGGATGGTCTATGAAGGCAGGAAAACATATGGGTTTGCCATGTCAAATAAATATATTCTTGGTTTGTTTGCCTGCTGCGAAGCGGCGCGGAAAACTGCCGCATGGGATGGCGTGGAAATTGGGCATCTTACGGAGGAAGAACAGAGAATTGTCCGGCTGGAAGTGGTTCGGGACGTGCTGTTTCAGGCATTACTCCTTGATGATGTGGAGTATTCCGGCAATGAACTGTCTGCCAGCCTGTATTCCATTTACTGTCTGTAACTTCTGGCCACGATGTCCAGAAGAGGAAGGGAGGCGGATTGCTTCAAATTTATAAATATCATCTTGCGTGAGATTCCACCGTAGTGAAAATGGAAAAAATGGCAGGAGGAAAAGACTATGCAGGAAGAAGTAACACAGAAAACGGTTGCCCTTATGATAAAAAGCGCCCGTCTGGACGCTAATGTGTTAAGGGCGGCGATGAAGATGTATCTGGAACACCACAGAAAGACAGCCGGGAAAAAGAAAACGCATGGAAAGACTACCGTAAAGAACCTTGTTGGAAAAGGAGCGGGCGTGTCAACCATCGAGGTGACGGAAAGCAATATCAAAGACTTTGAGCGTACAGCCCGGAAATACAACATTGACTTTGCCATAAAAAAGGACAAATCAACCGAACCGCCGAAATATCTGGTGTTCTTCCATGGCAAAGATGCAGATGTGATTTCACAGGCGTTTAAGGAGTTTGTCTATGGAAATGAGAAAAAGAAAAACAGGGTTTCCATACGGAAACGGTTGATGCGGGCAAAAGAACAGGCAGCGCAAAGCAAAGACAGGGAACGGAACCGGGAGCCGGACAGGGGGCAGAGCTTATGAGCAAGGATACCAAAGACAGAGGCATATTTGAGGAAATAGCAAAAGAACTGAAGTCCATTCCGGGAAAGATGAAGGAAAAAACAGACAGCATGAAGGGAAAGAAAATCATCCTTAAAAACCTGCCATATATCCTTGTGGGATGGTTCTGTGACAAAGCAGCATGGCTATTCCGGGCGGCAGAAGGGGAAAATGTTTTTGAAAAGCTGATGACAGCCCTCAACCATTCAGGCAGGATGTTTTCAAGCCCCTGGTTAAGCCTGAATCCCAAAGACTTACTCACAGGGATTTGCGGCGGAGCTTTTCTGTGGCTGGCAGTACAACTGAAAAGCAGAAATGCCAGAAAATTCAGGCAGGGCGTAGAGTATGGCTCTGCGAGATGGGGCAACGCCAAAGACATAGCCCCATACACAGACCCGGTATTTGAGAACAATATCCCCCTGACACAGACGGAACGGCTTACCATGAACAGTCGGCCAAAGCAGCCGAAATACGCAAGAAATAAAAATATTCTTGTGATTGGAGGTTCCGGTTCCGGCAAGACCCGCTTTTTTGTCAAGCCATCGCTTATGCAGATGCACAGCTCCTACGTCGTCACAGACCCCAAAGGAACCTTACTGGAAGAATGTGGGAGGATGTTGCAAAGAGGACGCTACCAGATAAAAGTCCTCAATACTGTAAATTTTTCAAAATCCATGCATTACAATCCCTTTGCCTACCTGCGGAGCGAAAAGGATATTTTAAAGCTCGTAAATACGATTATCGTAAACACCAAAGGGGAAGGGCAGCAATCCGGGGAGGATTTCTGGGTAAAGGCGGAAAAACTCTATTATACAGCACTGATAGCCTATATCTGGTATGAAGCCCCTGAGTATGAACAGAATTTTGCCATGCTGATTGATATGATTGATGCCAGCGAAGCAAGGGAGGATAACGAAAACTTTAAAAATGTGGTAGACATACTTTTTGAGGAACTGGAAAAAGAAAAGCCCAACCACTTTGCAGTACGCCAGTACAAAAAATATAAATTGGCGGCGGGCAAGACAGCGAAAAGCATTTTAATTAGCTGCGGTGCAAGGATGGCTCCGTTTGATATTGAGGAACTGCGCGGCCTGATGGAGTATGACGAGTTGGAACTTGACACGCTGGGAGAGAAAAAAACAGCATTGTTCGTCATTATTTCCGATACGGACGCCACATTCAATTTTGTGGTATCCATCATGTATTCACAGCTTTTCAACCTGCTCTGCGACAAGGCGGACGACGTATACCATGGGAGATTGCCCGTCCATGTGCGCTGCCTGTTGGATGAGTTCAGCAATATCGGGCAGATACCACAGTTTGAAAAACTGATTGCCACCATCAGGAGCCGGGAAATCTCGGCTTCTATTATCCTTCAGTCAAAGTCGCAGCTTAAGGCAATTTACAAAGACAGCGCGGACACGATACAGGGGAATTGTGATACATTGCTTTTCCTTGGCGGGCAGGAGCAGACAACACTAAAGGAGCTGTCAGAAGTATTGGGCAGGGAAACCATAGACCTCTGCAATACTTCCGATACAAGGGGTACAAGCCAGTCTTATGGGCTTAATTACCAGAAAACAGGGAAGGAGCTGATGAGTCAGGACGAGATTGCAGTCATGGACGGTGGGAAATGTATTATGCGGATTAGGGGCGTAAGACCTTTTTTCTCAGATAAGTTTGACATAACAAAGCACGCACGGTACAGGGAGTTGTCCGACTATGACAGGGAAAATGTTTTTGATATTGCAAAGTATGTAAAGAATCAAAACCGTATGAGAGTTACTCCCAGCACAACAGTAGATGAAACCTTTGACTGTGGGGAAATAAAAGGATAGTGGAGAAAGGGAGAGGATAGAATGAACCATATCAGGGATTCCCCGAATCTTTCAGGGGAGCAGCAAAGATACATGTGGCAGAGAGGAGGCAACGAACCGTTGTGTCAAGGATAGGGTGGAGATTTTGCAGGGCAAAATACTACCCGACCTTGACACAAACAACAACCGTATCATGTGGGAAGGGCAATGGCACACCTGAGCATTGCCCTTGATGATAACCACGGGATTGTCAGGAAGAGAAAATGAAGAAAGGAGTTAAACCGGGCATGGCAAAACAGTGCTTATTCCATGGATATCTGGTTTCAGTTAGGGTATGGGTTTTTCTAAAATAACAGGGACAGCAGGGAAAACGGTAGAAGAGGCGGGCATTGCGGTCTGGGGAATTATTAATCTTCTGGAAGGTTCTGGGGGTGGTAATACAGGCAAGGAATCTACAGGTGTAAAGATGGGGAATGGCTTTGGGTCTGGAAAATCAAAAAGAGAGAGAATCTTTTCCCGGACATAATAAAATAACGGTTTCTGGACACCATGGCCAGAAGTTAAGAATGTCAATTGAATATGGAACTTGTAAACTTTTGGCATAAAGCCAAAATCAGGAATTTTGTATGTGCTTTGGAGCGGGTAAAAACAGGACACCCGGCACAGCCTATCGCCAAACAGAATGTACCGGATGCCGTTAGGGTTCTCCCAAAGGATTTCCCTGTTTTTATTTTACCATAAAGGCAGGGAAAGTTACATATCAAAATTCTTTCTTACCAAAAAATAAAATCTAAGGAAGGAAAGAGGTAGAAACATGGGTTTTTTTACAACAGCAGTAACGGGGCTTAAAACAGTAGTGACAGCTATCGGCGCGGGCGTGGCAGTATGGGGCGTCGTAAATCTTCTGGAGGGCTATGGTAACGACAACCCCGGCGCAAAAGCGCAGGGAATGAAACAGCTTATGAGTGGAGGGGGCATTGTAATTGTGGCACAGACGGTGATTCCACAGCTTACGGGGCTTTTTGGTAGTTAATTTATGGGGGCAATTATAGATAAAATCACTGAATTTATAAAGGAAATGCTGCAAGGGTGGGTGCTTGGCAACTTCGGCACGATGTTTACGGATGTGAATGAGAAAGTGGGGATAATCGCCGGAGAGGTCGGCAAAAAGCCAAGTGCATGGAATCCCGGGGTTTTTTCCATGATAAGAAGCCTTTCAGAAGACGTTATGATACCGATAGCAGGGCTTATCATAAGCGCGGTTCTTTGTTATGAGCTGATTGCGATGGTAATGGACAGGAACAATATGCATGAGATGGGTAGCGGCTTTTTCTTCCGCTACCTTTTCAAAGCTGGCGTTGCTGTCATGCTGCTTTCCAAGACGTTTGATATTGCAATGGCTGTTTTTGATGTGGGAAACCATATCGTGTCGAAGGCATCAGGCGTCATATCAGGCTCTACAAGCCTTGATGTGGCGGAAACGCTTACAGAGATGTTTAATGAGCAGATTTCCACTATGGGCATTGGGGAGCTGATAGGGCTGGGGATAGAAACAATGATTGTCAGCCTGTGCATGAAAATCATGTCCGTCCTCATCACCGTCATTTTGTATGGGCGTATGATTGAAATATATCTTTATATTTCTGTGGCTCCGGTTCCGTTCGCCACTTTGAGCAACCGGGAGTGGGGCGGTATAGGGAATAATTATATTAAAGGGCTTTGTGCCTTGGCGTTTCAGGGGTTTTTTATCATGGTCTGTGTGGGTATCTATGCGGTGCTTGTTTCCAAAATTAAGGTGGCGGACAATCTTCATACGGCATTATGGTCGGTGGCTGCATATACCGTTATCCTCTGTTTCAGCTTATTCAAGACAGGCTCGCTTGCAAAATCAATCCTTAATGCCCATTAAAGGTATTTCAAATTTAGAATGGAAGGAGGGGCAGCCACAGAATTAGTGGTGGCTGTGTTTTTTATGGCGATATCAGTAGCAGTGCCAAAAGATTTAAGCAACATTAAGACAAAAGTAGCGATGAACCTGACGAAACGCCAGCTTATATGCTTTGGGTGCGCCGCAGCGGTGGGAGTGCCTTTTTACCTTGCCACCAAAGGTGCGTTAGGGACACAGGCATCGGCGTTTATCATGGTTGCGCTTATGCTGCCATTCTGCTTTTTGGCAATGTATGAAAAAAATGGTTTTCCGGCAGAAAAGGTTCTGTACTTTATGGTGCGGCAGAAGGTACTTGCGCCGGGCATCCGGCCGTATAAATCGGAAAACCTTTTCCGACAGTTGGAGGAAAGGGAAAAATTGAAGAAGGAGGTGCGTTATCTTGAAGAAAAGGCCGCAGGGCGGGCAGGGTAAGACTCCGGGACAGAAAGTGGGTCTTACCTTTGCGGAACGAAAAAGGCTCAGGGAACTTAGGCATACCCTCGCCGGGAACAGCAGGAATCAGGAGAAGCCGACCACAGCACAGAAAACAATTACATTTAAGAAGATGTACCGCGATGGAACCTGTCAGGTGACTTCTGATTATTATACAAGGATGGTTGAATTTTTTGATATCAACTATGAGCTTTTGGAAATTGAAGAACAGGGAGAGATTTTAGAGGAGTACAGCAAGCTCCTTAATTTTTTTGACCCGTCTGTACGGTTTGAACTGTTCCTGTTTAACAGACAGGTAAACGAACAGACCTTGATGGAGCAGTTTGACATACCGCTTCAAGGGGATTTGTTTGATGGAATCCGTGAGGAATATACGCATATGCTGAAAATGCAGGCGGCGAAAGGCAACAATGGAATCCATAAATCCAAGTATCTGATTTTTGGAGTTGAAGGCAGGAATCTGAAGGAGGCAAGGGCAAAGCTGGTAAGTATTCAGGCGGATGTGGTGAAAAATTTCCTTGCAATTGGCACACGCGCAAGGAGCCTTGACGGTAAGGAACGTCTGCGCATCCTGCATGAGTATTTTAATCAGGACACAATGGAACCATTCCGTTTTTCTTTTCAGGAAATGTCAGAATCCGGCAGCAGCGTCAAAGATTATATTGCGCCGCCGGGGTTTGATTTCCGCTATCCGAGCCGCTTTAAGTCGGGGCAGATGTATGGGAGCGTCCATTATCTGGATATTATTGCGCCAAGGTTCAGCGACGAGCTGTTAAAAAGGCTTCTGGATATTGATGATAACCTTACGGTAACTATGCATATGCAGACCATGGACCCGGTAAAGGCTATGAAGATGTTAAAGGGCGCGCTTACCAATATCCAGAAAATGAAAATAGAGGAGCAGAAAAAAGCGGTGCGTTCCGGCTATGACATGGACATACTGCCGACGGACATTATTACTTATGAACGGGACACGCTGGAATTGCTGGATGATTTGAATACCAGCAACCAGAAGATTATCAAGATGACGTTTCTTATTACCTGCTATGGCAGAAGTAAAAAGGCGTTGGAAAACATTACACAGAGGGTGTCGGGCATTATCCAACAGGCAAATTGCAACCTCCGCTGCTTACAGTATTTACAGGAACAGGGGCTTATGGCAAGCGCGCCGATTGGGTGTAACGAAACGGGCATTGAACGTGTGCTTACCACAAAAAGCACTGCCATTTTGGTTCCGTTCTGTACACAGGAGCTGTTCATGCCTTCCCCGGCGATTTATTATGGGCTGAACGCCCTCAGTAACAATATGATTATGGCAGACCGGAAAAAACTGCGGACGCCGAATGGCGTGATTCTGGGGACGCCGGGGAGCGGGAAGTCTTTTTCCGCAAAACGCGAAATCCTCTCCTGTTTCCTTATGACGGAGGATGATATTACCGTCTGTGATCCAGAGGGGGAGTATTTTCCGCTCGTTCAGGCACTCCACGGGCAGGTGGTGAGGCTTGCCGCAAATTCAAAGGATTTCCTGAATCCGATGGACATTCAACTCAGCCACAAAAACGATAAAGAAGCTCTAAAGCTGAAATCAGATTTTATTATTACGCTGTGCGACCTGATTGCCGGAGGGAAAGATGGGCTTGAGAATGACGAGAAGGGCATTATTGACGAGTGCATCCGCCATATCTACGATTCTTATTTTGAGAACCCCGTACCGGAGAATATGCCGATACTGGAAGATTTGTATAATTCCCTGTTAAAGCACAGGAATAAAAAAGCGGAGCGCATTGCAAATTCTCTGGTGCTGTATGTGCATGGTTCCCAGAATTATTTCAACCACCATTCAAACGTGGATTCCAAAAACCGTATCATGTGCTTTGATATCCGGGATTTGGGGAACCAGTTGAAAGAGATTGGGATGCTGGTTGTGCAGGATGCCGTCTGGAACCGGGTGTCGCAGAACCGGGAGCGCAGGGTTGCTACCCGGTACTACTGTGATGAATTTCACATGTTACTGAAGGAGAAGCAGACTGCGGTATATTCGGTGGAGATTTGGAAAAGATTCCGAAAATGGGGCGGCATACCGACAGGGCTGACACAGAACGTAGGCGATTTCCTGAAATCAGAGGAAATTGAAGGCATCCTCGGTAACTCTGATTTTGTGTATTTGCTGAACCAGAACGCAAAAGACCAAGATATACTTGCCGACAAGCTGGGGCTGTCGGAAAAACAGCTCATGCATGTCACCAATTCCGAGCAGGGCAGCGGGTTAATTTTGTTTGACAACGTGGTTATCCCTTTCGTGGACAAGTACCCGGAAGACACACAGACCTATGCAATCATGAATACAAAACCGGGTGAGGGCATAAGGAAGGAGGAATTGAACATTAATGATTAGTTCTAAGGTGTAAAACGGTTGCTTATGAGGATGGCTTTGCATAAAAGTAGGGGCAGTTCTGTTGGCTGATAATGTAGAAGGAGGGCTATGGATTTAAACAAAATCTATAATGTAGACTGCGGGCAGTATATGAAGTCCCTGCCGGACGCCTGTATAAATCTGGTGGTTGCCGACCCGCCCTATGGCGTTTCAAGGGAAAATGCATTTTCGGGATATTCGCGCGGTATTATCAGGGGGCTGGATGAAGCATGGGATATATTTGGCAATGAAGAAACATATCTGGGTTTTACGAGGGAGTGGCTTAGTCAGGTGAAACGGATACTTGTGGAACACGGGAGTATCTTTGTGTGGGGAAATTACAGGAGCATCTTTCAAGTGCAGAAATGTCTGGAAGAAACAGGCTTGCATTATAAGGGCTTAGTAGTATGGGTGAAGCGGGATGCACCGCCCAATGTTACCTGCAGGGGTTATGCGGCGTCTACAGAATATGTGCTTTGGTACTGCAAGTCAAAAAAAGGCTGGGTGTTCAACCATGATGATTTAAAGAAACTGAATAACGGTAAGCAGATGAGGGATTTTTGGGATATCCAAAGAACCATGACAAAACGGGAGCATACAAGACACCGGACACAGAAGAAGTATGAAACAGCAGAACGGATAGTGGTTGGACACAGCCGTAAAAATGATATTGTGTATATTCCTTTTGCGGGCAGCGGAACGGAAATTGTAGCCTGTATCAGAAACAGGCGGAATTGGCTGGCTACAGAAACAGACAAGCAATATATTGATGAAATCATCCTGCCGAGGATATGTCAGGAAGGATGGAATAATGGAGGTGAAACAGATGGATTGGAAAACAGAAGATACAACGAGCCAGTATGACAGGAAGGATATTGACGGGAATAAGACAGCGGCGGTATTTTCTTATATTGGGGTGCTGGTTTTGGTTCCGATTTTGGCGGCGAAAGGCTCAAAATTTGCAAAGTTCCATGCTAATCAGGGACTTGCCCTTTTGCTTGCGTGGCTGGTCTATAACTTTGCGGCTGGCATAGCTGCAACAGCCCTTTTAAGCGTTTCATGGGGGCTTTACCCGGCTGTGAGGGTAATACGCCTTTTAGGGATTTTGTATATCGCGTTTGCGGTTCTGGGCATAAAAAATGCGGCGGAAGGGAAAGCAAAGGAACTTCCGCTCATAGGCAAACTGCGTCTGCTGCGGTGAAAGCATGGAAACACAGAATTGCGTTTGGAAAAGAAAGGGGGCAGGGAATATCTGTAGTTATGTGCAGAAAAAATGTAGGGTTAATTGACGTGGACGGGCACCGTTTTCCCAATCTCTGCCTGATGAAGCTGTCTGCTTATCATAAGGCAAAGGGAGATACGGTGGAATGGCATGATGGCAGAAAAAGGTATGATATTGTTTATATGAGCCGCGTGTTTACAGATACATACTCGAAGGACTATGCAAAAACGGAAAAGGCAGATTTGGTTGTCAGGGGCGGCACAGGGTATGGGCTGGACAACCGGCTGCCTTATGAGGTGGAACATATGCATCCTGATTATGGGCTTTACCCGCAGTTTGCGGGGACGGCCTATGGATTCCTTTCCAGAGGATGCCCGCGGGGATGCGGGTTCTGCATTGTAGGGGAAAAAGAAGGGAGGAAGGCACAGGCGGTTGCCGACCTGCCTGAATTTTGGGGAGGAGAAAAAGAAATTAAGCTGCTGGACGCCAATATTTTAGCCTGTCCCGACTGGGAGAGGCTGATAGGGCAGCTCGTAGAAAGCGGGGCAACCGTGGATTTTACACAGGGTCTTGATATCCGGCTGGCAACGCCGGAAAAAATATCGGCATTGAACAGGGTAAAGACAAAAATGCTGCATTTTGCGTGGGATAACCCCCAAGATGACCTTTTGCCATATTTTAAGCGGTTCTTAGAGTTTACAGCGGTAAAGGACAAGCGGAAACGTCATGTTTATGTGCTTACTAATTATGGCAGCAGCCATGAGCAGGATTTATATCGCATTTATGCGCTGCGTGATTTGGGTTTTATCCGTATGTGATGGTCTATGAAAAGCCGACAGCACCGCCGGAAACAAGAAAGTTACAGCGTTGGGCGAATAATAAAAGGCTGTTTAACGCTGTGCCGGATTTTAAGGATTTTGACCCTTGCGGGTATCGGAAAAGGGAGAACGGAAGGGATAGCAATTTCCAATAAGGGCATAGCAGAGGGAGGGAACGCAATGCAAAAAAATGAAAAACAGAAACATTCCCGCGTAAACCCGAGGGATAGTGATACAGCTTCTGGCCATCGTGTCCAGAAGTTTTTTCGTGGGGCTGGGGATAGGAAAGAAAGGCGGGATAATCTGAAAAACCGCCGGAAAAAGGAAAGGCAGGAAATAAAAAACAAGCAGGAAAAGCGTATACAGAGAGGGAATTTCCAAAAGGAAAATAATTCTGGGAAAGGGGAGGATAGAGAGAAGGGCTGCATGAAAGATATTGGGGAAAGCACTGTTTTTGCACCGGAAAACAGTGCTTTTATGGAACCTGTGGAGGAAAAAGGCAAAGACTCTGCGGGGCTTCAACAATGGCAGGGCAAGGCAGCCCACCGCCGCTATGATAAGAAAAAGCTTTACCGCCGATGGAAGGGCAGGAGGAAACAGGAAAAAGGGAACGGGAAGGAAACAGATTTTACACATGACTTCCAGACAGGGGAAACTGTCTTTACAGAGGGCGCGGAGCGGGAACCTGACGGGAGTAAAAAATCAGACAGGTTACAGAAAAAGGCGGAACGGGCAGGAAACCGCGCGGAGCGGGAGAGGGCGAAACTGCCAAAGACAAAGGAATATTCTCTGGAACGCGTTTTTGATGAAAAGACAGGAGAGGCGCACTATGTACTGGCTTCTGTAGAAAAAGAGAAGGTCTTTTTGCGGGAACACCCGGTAAAGCGGATTGCGAAAAGGGCAGGGCGCGAGGTTTCTTATTTTGCGCATGGAAAAGTTGCAGAGGCAGAAAAGGAAAATTCTGCTGTGGAAGGCGCGCACAAGACCGAAGAAAAAGCAGAAGATGCATACCGTTTTGTGAAAAGGCGGCGCAGGGACAGGGCAGGGAAACAGCGTAAAAAAGTGGCGAAGCTGGAGAAAAAGAGGGGGAAAGCGGAAGTCCGTTTCCGTTACCAGAAATTTGTGGAAGAAACCCCGGAACTGCAGGGCAAGGAATATAAAAAACTGTTACAGAAACGTATACAGAAACAACGGATAAAGCGTGCATATGCAAAAGAACGGCGGGCTGGGAGAGCGGCCAAAGGAGGGAAATGGGCAGCAGGAAAAGGCGGGAATATCACAACTGCCATTGCAAAAAAAATACAGGAAACTGCATCACGGCATTTGCTTGGAGTGGCTGTGGCGGCCTTTGCTGTCCTATTGCTTATTATGATATTGGTTTCCCTGCCATCCTGTGGGGCGGTGTTTTCGGAGGGCATGAGCTTTGTGCTTGCGGGGAGCTATATGAGCGAACCCAAGGAAATTGACGCTGCGGATGCAGTTTTTTCAAAGCTGGAGCTTGAGCTGCAGCAAAAAATTAACCGTGTGGAAACAGATTATCCCGGCTATGAGGAATACCGCTATAACCTTGACGCCATCGGGCATGACCCGTTTGCCCTTATCAGCTATCTTTCTGCGCTGTATACAGAATTTCTGGCGGCAGATGTTCAGGGGGAAATAGAAAGCCTTTTCCATGCAATGTACCAGCTTTCCATAACGCCAGTTACGGAAACTAGGACAAGGATAGTAATAAAGACTGGCGTAAAGACGGTGACAGACCCGGAAACTGGGGAGGAAAAAGAAGAAGAATACCAGTATGAAGAGGAAGAGGAATACTCGGCAGCCATTCTGGAAATCAGGCTTTCGGTAAGCAGTCTGGATGTGGTGGCTGGAGGGCGTATGGATGAAGGGCAGAAGGAAATGTATGCCCTTTACAATGAAACGCATGGTTTGTTGCAACAGTTTTACACTCCTTTGGAGTTGGATTGGTATCGCTATGTGTCAGGGCATTATGGATACCGTCTGAATAAAAGCACCGGGGAGGCGGAGTTCCACAGGGGCATAGACATTGCAGTACCGACAGGCACAGCCGTTCAAGCGGCTATGGATGGAACCGTTGCCGCTGCTGCTTATGACAATGCCTATGGTAACTATGTCATTCTTGAGGATAACAACGGTTACTGCATAAAATATGCGCATTTGGCAACTTTGGGTGTCAGTGAAGGGCAGACCGTAGGGCATGGGGAAACTATTGGAACGACTGGAAACACCGGGAGCAGCAGCGGGAGCCACCTGCATCTGGAATGTCTTTACCACGGGGAATACTACAATCCGTTGTTTTATTTTGAAACAGGGGAAGGGACGCTAAACGGAGAAACGCCGGGTTCCGGGAGCATCGGAGGAGGAGCCTTACCGCCAGATTCTTATGATGACGCTGCCGTACAGGCATTGATGGAAGAGGCGGTAAAATATTTGGGATTTCCGTATGTATGGGGAGGTTCCAGCCCGGCCACGAGCTTTGATTGTTCTGGTTTTGTCTGCTGGGTATTTACCAACAGCGGCGTCCATCTTCTGCCACGGACAACCGCACAGGGCATTTATGACCAGTGTACCCCGGTTCCGGCATCAGAAGCAAAGGCAGGGGATATCATCTTTTTTACCGGGACTTACAACTCGGCGGGTGCGGTGAGCCATGTAGGGATATATTGCGGCAATGGCGTGATGATTCATTGCGGAGATCCGATTAAGTATTCCAGTATTAATACTCCCTATTGGCAGAGCCATTTTTATGCGTTTGGAAGACTGTAGGGGCAATGACCATCAGAATGGTTATACTGCTTGGATAGGAGGCGTCCATGCCACAGATAACGTATCAGTTTTGTGAAATTGATGAATATTATACGCTGGGACATGTGGTTTATCCAATTATGAAACGCCTGAAAATGTGGGCAGCCATGGACGTCTTTGTATGGATTTGATTAACTTGGAACCTAAGTTTCAGGAAGAGCAGAAAGGAAGGTTTGAGATGTGACGAGGGAAAGAATTGAAAAAGAGCTTTCTAAAGTCCGGGAGCAGCTTGCAAAATTGCGGGATAAACAGAAAGATTTAGAAAGCCAGCTCCAGATGGCGGAAGACGCAGAGAAAATGAGGTTCATTGAAAAAAATAAGATTTCTCTTGAGCGGCTGATTTTGCTTAATAAAGTCAGCGAGGAAGAAATTGCGGGACTACTCCGGAAAAAGGAGCAGGAAGAAAAGCAGAAAAAACAAACAGAAAGGGAGGCAGAAGGCCATGAATAAGAAAATGAGATTATATTGTAAAGGGGCAGTATGGCTTGTATTGTCCGCTATGTTATTGGGGATTCCCGCCGCCGCGTTTTCCATGAATGGGAAGGGCGCGATGGATGTAAGGGCAGAAGACATGAAGGAAGGAGAGGGAGCTTCAGAAGAAAAAACGGAATCGGAGGGTATATCAGGAGAAAAAACGGAAGCAGGAGGGACAGAAAACAAAGATGTATCACAAAGCGACCCAACACGGAAGTGCGTCTGTGAGAAAAAATGCAATGCATATGATTATGACAAAGACTGCGGGGTATGCAGTGCAGCTTATAAGGATTGCAGTTATAAGGAGCCGAACGTG
>CANCYR010000055.1 GCA_947382355.1 uncultured Lachnospiraceae bacterium | reverse complement strand
TCGAAAGAACCTCGCTAAGCGCTGGCGTTTTTATAAGGACTCCTTAAGAAATCATATTCTGACGGAAGCTCCTTCCAGCCCCGCCGGAGAAACCTGCTGCCTGAACTTCAATAAATTTCTATATCTTTCTCTACGGAACAATAATTTGAAGCGCCTGCTTTTCATTGACGATTTTTACCCGGGAATGGTAGCCGCCAAATTCTCCGTCCAGGGTCCATGGGATATTTTCATCTGTTTCAATGATGATTTCGTTTGTTTTGAAACAGTCCATATACTCGGTTACAATTTTCCGTCCTAGCAGAGAGGTTAAAATCATATTTAATTCTATCATGTTCTTGGGCTTTTTAATAAGAGTCACTTCAAAAAGACCGTCATTCAACTCCACGTTTTTACCTGTAATCTTACGAAAGCCCCCTACAGAAAGAGAATTGGTAATCATGCCGAACATGAAATCGTCTTCTGTTTCTATTCCGTCATGGCTGTATTTTACATGGTGGGAAGGAATGGAATTAATCCGTTTTGCTCCTTCCAGTATATATGCCATATGGCCCAGCACATTTTTAATCTGCTGGTCGGTAGCATAGGAAACATCGGTAAAAAGTCCGAATGCCGCTATATATACAAAAGTATCCTCATTAAAGGAGCCCACATCACATGGAAAAAGCTTTCCGTTAACAATAGACTCTGTAGCTTTAATCATGCTTGAAGAAATGCCCAGACTTTTTGCAAAATCATTGGTGGTTCCTGCCGGCACATAGCCGATAGGGATTCTGTTTTCACGCTCCATCATGCCGGTTACCACCTCATCCAAAGTGCCGTCACCTCCGCTGCATGCCAAAATCTCAAATTCATCCGCTTTTTCTCTGGTGGCTTTAGTAGCATCCCCCTGCTGTTGGGTGGGATAAGCTGTTACTTCATATCCTGCTTTTGTAAAAATATCAATCATATCAAGCAGGTTGCTCCGGATGCTTGCTTTTCCTGCATGGGGATTATATATAAAAAGCATTTTTTTCCTGTCCATCATTTGGCCTCCTTTTTTCTTTATTTTACCAAAAAAGGAACACAAAATACAGTGTTCCTTTCATTTATCCTTTATTATTCATTTTCATTTCCGCTCAAATATGCTTCAATGCTCTCAACCGCAGCCGTTTCGTCTTCACCATCTGCAATCACGGTAACTTCTTCACCCATATTAAGGCCAAGGCTCATCATACCCATAATACTCTTGGCATTTACCTTTTTTCCTTCTGCCTGAATATAAACCTTGCTGTCATACTGGCTTGCCTTTTGTACCAGCACTGCAACCGGTCTTGCCTCCAATCCGCTTGTCAATTGAATTGTCATAGATCTTTGAATCATAATTTTTCCTCCTCCTGCGCCTTCAGCCGTCTGGCAATTTCTCCCAGCTTTCGAAGCCTGTGGTTGACCCCTGACTTTCCTACGGGGGGAACCAGCATTTCTCCCAGCTCTTTTAGAGCCGCATCCGGATTTTCCAAACGTAACTGTGCTATTTCCTGTAAGTTCTCCGGCAATTTCTTTAGTCCATAGCGTTCCTTAATAAATAAAATATCCTCCACCTGTCTGGATGCCGCGTTTACTGTTTTTGTAATATTGGCTGCCTCACAATTGACCCTGCGGTTTACGGAATTTCTCACCTCTTTCAATATCCGGAGATTTTCCAAATCCATTAAAGCCTTATGAGCCTCCATAATATTCAGCAAATCTACTATTCCTTCTCCTTCTTTTAAATATACTACGAAATATTTCTTCCGAAGGACAATCTTTCCATCCAGGGAAAAGTCTTTTAATATGGCAACAAGCTGTTCTGCCTGGGTTTCCTTTGTGCACACATACTCCAGATGATATCCCTTTTCCGGTGCGCTCATGGAACCCGCTGCCAGATAGGCTCCTCTTAAGAATGCCCTTTTACAGCAACTGTTCTTTAACAAAAGCGGGCTGGTTTTTTCATCCTGATACTTAATGGATTTTAAAATGCCTTCTGCATCCTTTTGGCCTGCCACTTCTAATACATAAATAGAATTTTTTCCCTGTCTGCCGTTCAGACGGACTAAGACATCAGAATATATATTAAATGCTTTTTTTAACAAAGTAAAGTATTTTTTTGCCACAGCTTTATTTTCTGTTTGAATTTTAATCCTTATTCTGCCTTCTTCTTCCACTATTTTGCCGCAAAATTCCATAAGTGCGGCAATTTCTGCAATCTGACAGTGGAGGGAAGAGCTATAGACGTTTACCAGCTCTTCTTTGACGTTTCCGGAAAATGACATACTGCCTCCTACCTGCTTATCCCTGATATTTCCCTTACACTGCATCTCTATGATTTATGGATAAGCCATAATTTCCCTTATTTTTCAGTGCTTCATAAAGGGCATTGGCCAAAGTAACGCTTCTATGTCTTCCGCCGGTACAGCCAATTGCAATTACCAGACGGTGTTTTCCTTCCTTTACATAGTTGGGGATAAGAAACTCAATCATATCCGTCAGTTTCCATAAAAATTCTTCCGCTTCCGGGAAGCTCATCACATAATCCCTGACTTCTTTCTCATTGCCTGTTTTTAATTTTAATTCATCAATATAGAAGGGATTGGGCAGAAACCGTACATCAAATACTAAGTCTGCATCTAAAGGAATGCCATGCTTAAAGCCAAAGGACATTACATTAATCATAAGGCTATTATATTCCTCATTTTTTAAAAATATGCGGTCAAGCTCTTCCTTTAATTCCCTTGTAAGAAGGCTGGAAGTATCTATGACATAGTCCGCTCTGTCATGAATGGCTTTCAGAATTTTCCGTTCTTTTTTTATGCTTTCTTCGATACTTCCCTTTCCATCTACCGGATGGATGCGCCTGGTTTCTTTGTAACGCTTTACAAGAACACGGTCCTCTGCATCCATAAATAATAGTTCAAAGCTATAGCCCTTATCCTTAAGCTCATCCAATGCCTGATTCATTTGAATGAAGGAACCCTTAGAGCGCACATCCAGCCCCAGCGCCGCCTTTTCGATTTCACTTCCAGAGGGCGCTATTAATTCTGTAAATGTAGAAATAAGGGATACCGGCAGGTTATCCACACAGTAAAAGCCCGTATCCTCCAGCATTTTCATGGCAGTGCTCTTTCCGCCTCCGCTCATACCCGTAACAACTACGAATTTCATATTGTGCCTCCTAATGTCATCTAAACTGTCCGTCACTGCAAAATCCTTAAATGTATTTTAAAACTCTCCCAGTTTGATAATCTCCGTTTCCAGTGTCACTCCGAATTTATCTCTTACCCTTTCCGTCACCTCGTCAATGACATCTGCCACATCTGTTGCAGTTGCATTTCCTTCATTGATGACAAAACCGCAGTGCTTTTCTGATACTCTTGCCCCTCCGATGCGAAATCCCCGAAGACCTGCATCCATAATCAGCTTCCCTGCAAAATGCCCCTCCGGACGTTTGAAGGTGCTCCCGGCACTTGGATAATTCAAAGGCTGCTTTTCCCGCCTTTTTTGATTAAGCTCTTCCATTCGGCTCTTTATCTGTTCCTTTTCTCCTTCTTCCAGTAAAAGAACTGCTTCTGTTACAATAAAGGGACGGTTTTTTATAATGCTCTTCCGATAGCCGAACTCCATGGTTTCATTGTCCAAAATCATGGTTTCGCCCTGTTCATTTACCACTGATACACTTTCTACAACCTGCTTCATCTCGCCGTCATAGGCACCGGCATTCATCACAATGGCACCGCCTATAGTGCCCGGTATTCCGGCTGCAAATTCAAAGCCTGTCAGTCCTGCCTCATAAGCTTTTGCAGCAACAGTAGAAAGGAGGGCACCGGCCTGTGCCGTAACCCTCTTGTCTTTTATTTCTATGTTTTTAAGCCCTGCGCTCAAATCTAAAATGACGCCTTCATATCCTTTATCGCTTACAAGAATATTGCTGCCGTTCCCCAATACAAAATAGGGCTGTTCCGTTTTTCTTAAATAATCCAAAATAACAGTCAATTGAGACTTTTCCTGTATTTTAGCAAAATATTCAGCTTCCCCGCCTACACGGAAAGTAGTGTGCCTGCTCATAGGCTCTTTCCTTAATACGTTTTCTCTGCCAAGAACCTCTGTCAAATACTCATAGAGAACTACATTCATCTGGATTCTCCCATCTTTGCGCATTTTCCTTCTTTTGTTCATAAGATATGTGAAAATCTGTTTTTCTATTCTAATACTAACTTGGCAGCTCCAAAAATCCCTGCGTCGTTCTCTAATGTGGCAAGCTCGAATTTGGCATTCCGGCTTCCGTGGAAAACATATTCCCTATAGCTTTCCTGAATATAGTCAATCAGAACTTTTCCCGCCTTTGACACTCCTCCGCCGATTACGAATACCTCCGGATTTACTACGGCTGCAATGGCTGCAAGTCCTTTTCCCAGATATTTGCCGAAGCGTTCCACGATTTCTACTGCTACCTCATCTCCAAACTTTACAGCATCCCATACATCTTTTGCCGTTACGGTCTCCTTCTTTAATACAGTTACCTTGTCCGTTCTATCCAGTTCTCTCTTTGCCAGCCGCACAATGCCGGTTGCGGAAGCATACTGTTCCAGACAGCCGTAATTGCCGCAGCCGCAGGGCTCTAACTCCCCGTCCTGAATATGAATATGGCCAATCTCACCTCCTGCGCCGGTTGCACCGGTTAAAATCTCACCGTCTACAATGATTCCGCCGCCTACACCGGTTCCGAGAGTGACAACAACAAGATTTTTATAGCCCTGTCCGCCGCCCTTCCACATTTCACCTAAAGCAGCCACGTTTGCATCATTTCCGCATTTAACGGGCATATCCAGAAGCTCGCTTAATGTCTCGTTTACATTAAACTGTCCCCATCCTAAATTTACGCAGTTATAAACGATTCCCTTTTTATCCACAGGTCCGGGAACTCCCATTCCCACGCCGATGACGTCTTCCTTTGTTATGGATTTTTCTTCCATTTTTTCTTTAATGGTTTCTGCAACATCCGGCAGAATGCCTTTTCCGTTATTTTTGGTGCGGGTCTTGATTTCCCATTTGTCAAGAACAGTGCCGCTTTCATTAAAAAGACCTAATTTAATTGTAGTTCCGCCTACATCTACCCCAAAACAATATTGACTCATAATCATTCTCCTTCTTCGTCCTCTTCTTCTCTTCTTTTTGCCAGCTGGTTCTGGACACGGGTGTACAATTCCTGTGCGGCATTGTAGCCCATCTTTTTCTGACGATGATTAACTGCTGCCGATTCACAGATAACGGCAAGATTACGTCCCGGCCTGATGGGAATGCTATGGCAGACAATTTTATTGCCCAAATACTCGGTGTATTCTTCCTCCAGGCCCAGACGGTCATATTCTTTATCTTTATTCCAGTCCTCTAAACGAATGACAAGGTCAATGGACTGGGTATCCTTTACGCTGGATACACCAAACAGGGTCTTCACATCCACGATTCCGATTCCCCTTAATTCAATAAAGTGCTTGGTAATATCCGGCGCGGAACCAATCAGGGTTTCATCGCTTACTTTTCTAATCTCAACCACGTCATCCGTCACAAGACGATGTCCTCTTTTTATAAGCTCCAATGCCGCTTCTGACTTACCAATGCCGCTTTCTCCTGTAATGAGAACTCCTTCACCATAAACGTCCACCAATACGCCGTGAACGGAAATGCATGGAGCAAGCTTTACATTCAGCCAGCGGATGATTTCCGCTGCAAAGGCGGATGTGGCTTTTTTCGTCATGAGAATCGGAACCTTCTTTTCATTGGCAATTTCCAGAAACAACGGATCCGGCTTCAGTTCCCGACAAAAGATGAGGACCGGAATGGTACAGGATAAAAGCTTTTCAAAAATTTCCTTTTTCCGCTCTTCCTCCAGACATGCCATATAGGTATACTCCACAAAGCCTATGATCTGAAGCCTTGTAGCTTCGTAATGCTCAAAATACCCTGCCAGCTGCAGCGCCGGCCTGTTAATGTCCGGCTGGGTAATCTTAACCTTTTTAATATCGATATCCGGTGTGAGATTTTCCAGTTTGAATTCATCAATAATCTTCAATAAGCTTACACTTGCCATCTATCTGTCTCCTTGCCCGTTCATTTATATTATTTTATGTCTGTGTGCAAACGATACCTGTTCATTTTGGATAAAATGCAGGCATGTTTCACATCCGATTTATAATAAATACATTCTATCATAGAAAAAGGACAGCCGCAACAATGGAAACTCAACAATTAGAAGGGGATTGTGACAATTCAGCCTGCTCTGAATACAACCTGTTTCTACGTTGCCACGCTCTCGCTCTGATAAAAACGCAGCAGTGCTAAGCTCGAAAGAACCTCGCCAAGCGCTGGCGTTTTTATAAGGGCGCCTTTAGAAACAGGTTGTATTCAGAGCAGGCTGCGGCGCCCGGGGGAAAAACGGCAGGCTGAATTGCGGGAGGTTACTTTCTTTCTTCTTTACGGAAAAATTCGTATACTTCATTTGCCGCTTTTTCATTCATTTCCGGCACCTGGCACAGCTCCTGAAGGGTTGCTGCCTTAATATCCTCTAAGGATTTAAAATGCCGCATCAATCCTTTCCGTCTGGCAGGTCCTATGCCGGGTATATCCTCCAGCACTGATTTTACGTTTGCCTTCCTTCTGAGGGAACGGTGGTATTCAATGGCAAACCGGTGTGCCTCGTCCTGAATCCTTGTAATAAGCCTGAATCCCTCTGAGGACTTTTCAATGTCAATTTCCTCATTGTTGTAGTAAAGCCCTCTGGTACGGTGGTTATCGTCCTTTACCATGCCGCATACGGGAATATCGATATGCAGCTCTGCAAGAACTTCCTTTGCTATATTTACCTGTCCTTTTCCGCCGTCCATAAATAGTAAATCCGGAAATCTGGAAAAGCTTCCGAAATCATTTTCCATCTGTTTTTCCTTTAATTCTTCTTTTTCTGCAATGCCATGAAGAAACCGTCTTGTAAGCACTTCCTTCATGGAGCCGTAATCATCCGGTCCTGATACGGATTTGATTTTGAATTTCCGGTAGTCGCTGCGTCTCGGCTTTCCTTTTTCATACACTACCATGGAGCCTACTGTTTCAAAGCCGTTCATATTGGAAATATCATAAGCCTCTATCCGGTTAATGGAGGGCATATTCAGCAGCGCTGCGATTTCCTTGACTGCGCCGATAGTACGCCCTTCTTCCCTTTTAATCCGTTCTTTATCCTGTCCTAATACCAATGCTGCATTTTTTCCTGCCAGTTCCACCAGCTTTTCCTTTGCTCCCTTTTTCGGCACCAGCAGCCGCACCTTGCCCCCCTTTCTTCCCGAAAGCCATTCCTCGATTAATTCCGCTTCCTGCACTTCATCAGAAAGCATAATGGTTTTGGGCAGAAACGGCGTTCCTGCATAAAACTGTTTTAGAAAGCTGTTTAGAATTTCCCCGTCAGTATTTTCGGACACATTTGTCATATAGAAATGCTCTCTGCCAATCAGCTTGCCGTCACGCACAAAAAACACCTGCACAACTGCATCTCTTTCATCCTTTGCAATGGCAATAACATCCTTATCCTCACCATTGCTTTCGGTAATTTTCTGCTTCTGCGCCACTGCCTTTACGCTGTTCAGCAAATCCCGGAACTGGGCTGCCTGCTCAAAATCCATGGCTTCCGACGCTGTAAGCATCTTCTCTTCCAATTCCTTTAATATGCCTTTATAATTACCGTTCAAAAACTCCAGCGCCTTATCCACCTGTCTTCTGTATTCTTCCCCGGAAATCCCTCCTATACACGGTGCATCACACTGGTGCATATGGAAATTCAGACATGCTCTGTCTTTTCCGATATCTCTTGGAAGATTCCTGCTGCATGTGCGAAGGTGATAAAGCTTATTCATTAAATCAATAGTATCTTTTACGCTTGTTGCGCTTGTATAGGGTCCATAATATTTGGATTTGTCTTTTTTCATATAACGTGAAAACAAAATTCTGGGATATTCTTCTCCGACAGTTACTTTAATGTATGGATAGGTCTTATCGTCCTTCAGCATGGTATTGTATTTGGGACGATGCTCTTTAATCAGATTGTTTTCCAGAACCAATGCTTCTAATTCGGAATCGGTAACGATATATTCAAAATAGGCAATGAGGGAAACCATTTTCTGGATTTTTACCGTTTTATTTGTGCTTTCCCGAAAATAAGAACGCACTCTGTTCCTTAGATTGATTGCTTTTCCTACATAAATAATGGCATCTCGTTTGTCATGCATTATATAGACTCCGGGACTTGGCGGGAGCTTTTTTAGTTCTTCCTGAATATTGAACATAGGGGACCTCTACTGACTTTTTTTGTTAGCTTTAGTATACATGATTTTTCTTTGGTTGAATATGGGTTTTTATGGAGAAAAACGGCAGATACTTTTTTTACTTATGAAATGTGGCAGTTTGCTATTGGCTTTTTTATTCTTTTGCAAAAAACAAAAAAACTGCACAAAACGCATTGCGTCTTGTGCAGAGCCTTGTTACAGCATATAAGTCATGTTTTATGATTCATCCGTTTCTGCTATTGATATTTTTCCCGAGTCCAATTGGTCAGAGGGGGCTTTATCTGTACTTTTTTCTTCCTTCTCTTTATCCCCTCCATTTTCTTCCTCGTTTTCATCCGGTTCAGGGATTCCCTTTTCCTTGCGGAAAATCTGCATAAATTCTTTTCCGGTAATGGTTTCTTTTTCAATCAGGTGGGCTGCAATCTTATCCATGATGTCTCTGTTTTCTTCCAGCAGCTCTTTTGCCTTCTGATAGCTTTCTTTTAAAATGCGCATTACTTCCGCATCTACCTCTGCTGCGGTTACATCGCTGCAGTTCATGGATGCCGTGCCGTCTAAATATTTGCTTTCCACTGTTGCCAGGCCAATCAAACCAAATTTTTCGCTCATTCCATACTGGGTAACCATTGCTTTTGCCATATTAGTGGCCTTTTCAATGTCATTGGCTGCGCCTGTGGTCACTGTGTCAAACACGATTTCTTCTGCTGCGCGGCCTCCTAAAAGCCCTACCAGCATATCCCTTAGCTCTGCTTCCGTGTTCAGGTATTTTTCTTCTTCGGGAACATGCATAACATATCCAAGAGCGCCCATTGTTCTGGGAACGATTGTAATTTTCTGAACCGGCTCTGAATTTTTCTGGAGAGCGCTTAACAAAGCATGACCTACCTCGTGATAGGAAACAATCTTCCGCTCTTCTTTGCTCATAATCCGGTCCTTCTTTTCCTTACCTACAAGAACCACTTCCACTGCATCAAACAAATCCTTCTGGCAGACGGCTGTCCTTCCCTCTTTTACGGCATTTATTGCCGCTTCATTAATCATATTGGCAAGGTCAGAGCCAACTGCGCCGCTGGTAGCAAGGGCAATGGCTTCTAAATCCACGCTGTCATCCATAAGCACGTCTTTGGAATGAACTCTAAGCACGTCTGTTCTTCCTTTTAAATCCGGCTTATCCACAATAACCCGCCTGTCAAACCGGCCCGGTCTTAATAAAGCCTTATCTAAAATCTCCGGGCGATTGGTTGCGGCTAAAATCAAAATGCCTTTGGAAGTGTCAAAACCATCCATTTCGGAAAGAAGCTGGTTCAGGGTCTGCTCCCGTTCTTCATTTCCTCCGCCGTATTTGGAATCACGGCTCCGCCCGATTGCATCAATTTCATCAATAAAAACAATGCAGGGAGCATTTTTCTGGGCTTCTCTAAATAAATCCCTTACACGGGAAGCGCCGACGCCTACATATAATTCGATGAAGTCAGAACCTGCCAGTGAAAAGAAGGGCACTCCCGCTTCACCTGCTACTGCCTTTGCCAAAAGAGTTTTACCGGTTCCCGGAGGACCTACCAAAAGCGCGCCCTTTGGAAGCTTTGCGCCGATTTTCGTATATTTGCCCGGATTGTGAAGAAAGTCCACTACTTCCTGCAGTGATTCCTTTGCTTCATCCTGCCCTGCCACATCTTTAAAGGTAATGCCCGTTTCCTTTTGGACATATACCTTTGCCGTACTTTTTCCTACACTCATGGGACCGCCGCCGCTTGACATCTTGCGGAACAAAAAGCTAAGGGCTATCCATAAAATAACGATAGGCAGAATATAGGTCAAAATAATCGACAATATGAAACCGGAATTATCCGGTATCTTTTCCTTGAAGCTCACATTATGTTCCCTTAAAAATGACGCAAGGGAATCGTCCTTCACCACTCCGGTATAATAAGTGATAGTCTGGGGCTGAGGTACAAATATGCTTTCTTCTTCTTTCTTCTTTTCTGTTTTGGGGGTAATGTTAATCCGGTCTGAAGTAATGACAACACTTTCTACCTTTCCGGACTCCACCATATCCAAAAACTCATTATAGGTGATTTCTTTACTGCTGCTGTCCGTCATCAGGCGCATGACGTAGCTCATCCCAAGCAATACAATCAGGGAGGCAATTAACAGAACCATCAGGCTCTGCCCCTTCTGGGGACCATTGCCGTTTGACCCCTGACCGTTATTTCCGCCATTGTTGCCAGACTGGTTTCCATTGTTATTATGGCTGCCAGAGCCATTTATATTATTTCCATCATTCTGGTAATTTTGATTTTCCATTCTTCTCCTCCTAAAATTACTCTTACATTATAGAGATTGTCAATTCATAAATCAATATAATTATTGTGAAATTTAGAACACAAATATGAAAGAATTCTAAATTTTTTTGCAGCAGTTCAGCATTCAGCTTTCCCCGCAGGCACCGGAAGCAGGCTTTGGATTGAAAATGATTTCTAAAGCCGGCCTTATAAAAACGCCAGCGCTTAGCGAGGTATTTTCGAGCTTAGCACTGCTGCGTTTTTATCAGAGCGGGAGCGTGGCGGCGTAGAAACATTTTCAATCCAAAGCCTGCTTCCGGTGCCTGCGGGGAATGCCGAATGCTGAACTGTTACACTTTTTTTATCAGATTAAGAAATTATGCTTTCTTTTCCTCTACAGGATATGATATAATCGTTATTGTATTTTATTTTTTCTACAATACTTTATCATACCTTTAACTTCGGACGGAGGAGAAAAAAATGCCAGTAAAATATGTGTTTGTGACAGGCGGTGTTGTTTCCGGTTTGGGAAAGGGAATTACTGCCGCATCTTTAGGACGTCTTCTAAAGGCAAGAGGCTATAAAGTCACTATGCAGAAGTTCGATCCATATATCAATATAGACCCGGGCACCATGAATCCAATACAGCACGGGGAGGTTTTCGTTACAGATGACGGTGCGGAAACGGACCTGGACTTGGGACATTATGAAAGATTTATTGATGAAAGTCTGGATAAAAATTCCAATGTTACTACAGGAAAAGTATATTGGTCTGTTTTGCAGAAGGAAAGAAGAGGCGACTACGGAGGAGGAACTGTTCAGGTCATTCCTCATATTACCAATGAAATCAAAAGCCGTTTCTACCGGAATTTTACCGATGAGGATACAAGAATTGCCATTATTGAGGTAGGCGGAACGGTAGGCGATATTGAAAGCCAGCCCTTTCTGGAATCCATCCGCCAGTTCCAGCATGAGGTTGGACCGGAAAATGCCATTTTGATTCATGTTACGCTTATTCCTTATTTAAGCGCTTCCCAGGAAATGAAAACAAAACCCACACAGGCTTCCGTAAAAGAGCTGCAGGGCATGGGCATCCAGCCGAATATCATTGTATGCAGAAGCGAACATCCTTTAGACCAGCAGTTAAAGGATAAGATTGCATTGTTCTGTAACGTTCCTGCCGGCCGGGTCCTGCAAAACCTGGATGTGGAATATTTATATGAAGCTCCCCTTGCCATGGAAGAGGAAAAGCTGGCACAGGTTGCCTGTGAATGCTTAAAACTGGATTGTCCAGAGCCAGACCTGACTGACTGGCGGAACATGGTGCAGAACCTTCGCAATCCGGAACACGAGGTTACCATTGCCCTTGTGGGCAAATATATCCAACTGCACGATGCTTATATCAGCGTAGTTGAAGCACTGAAGCACGGAGGCATTTTTATACATACCACTGTAAACATTAAATGGGTGGACTCTGAAACGGTTACTTCTGAAAATGCAGCAGATATTTTTAAGGATGTAGACGGCATTTTAGTCCCCGGCGGTTTTGGGGACAGGGGAATTGACGGAAAGCTTCAGGCTATCACTTATGCAAGAGAGCACTGCATACCTTTCCTTGGTCTTTGCCTTGGCATGCAGCTTGCCATTGTAGAATATGCAAGAAATGTGGTTGGCTATCGGGATGCCCACAGCATCGAACTTAATTCTGCCACAACCCATCCAGTTATTGCCCTTATGCCGGATCAAAATGATGTGGAGGATATCGGCGGAACCTTAAGGCTTGGTTCCTATCCCTGTGTATTGGACAGGCAGTCAAGGGCATATGAGCTGTACGGAGAAGAAACCATATATGAAAGACACAGACATCGTTACGAAGTCAATAATGATTACCGGAATGCTTTAACAGAGCATGGCATGAAATTATCCGGACTTTCTCCGGACGGGCGCATCGTGGAAATGTGCGAACTGCCTGAACATCCATTTTTCATTGCCACACAAAGCCATCCGGAATTAAAAAGCAGACCTAACAGACCTCATCCATTATTTAAAGGCTTCGTGGAAGCAGCATTGAAAAATAAATAAACAAAAAAGTCCTCCTTAAGTTAACATATGATAACTTAAGGAGGACTTTTTATATTTATGACTTACTCCTGCCTGTCAGATAATGCAATTAGTAAATCTGGAATGCATTCATTTTTCTTACCAGCTCCTGTGAGGCAACATCCAGTTTTTTCACTTCTTCCATAATGGCTTCAATGGTAGCAGCAAGCTCTTCTGTGGAAGCTGCTGTTTCTTCGGTAGAAGCTGCATTCTGTTCTGCAATAGCAGAAAGGGTCTCGATAGAGGTTACCACCTGTCCCTTTGCCTGCTCTAACACATTAGTGCTGTTTGAAATGGTTTCAATACCGTTTACGGTAACTAACAATCCACTATTTACATTATCAAATACAGTCTTTGTCATTTCAACCTTATCCGCCTGCAGGCCGATAATGGCATCTACCGTATTCATTGTCTTAACAGCCTGCTCAGACTGGGTAAGCAAATGGGAGATAATGTCTTCTATTGTTTTTGCGGACTGATTGGACTGCTCTGCCAGATTTTTAATCTGTTCTGCAACAACCGCAAAGCCTCTGCCGCTCTCTCCCGCTCTTGCAGCCTCAATGGATGCATTTAATGCCAGCAGGTTCGTCTCATTTGCAATAGAAGAAATAAGTTCCGTTGCCTTATGAATTTCCTGCGCAGATTCGTTGGTAGTATTGGTCTGTTCATAAATAATGGCAATCTGGGTTTTTACTTTTTCTGAAATGGCTTCCAGTTCCTCTACAGAATCCACACCGGCTGCTCCGGTTTTCTTCATCTTCTCTGCATTTTCCATAAGCGCTTTTACTACAGAAGAGGTCTGTTCGATTCCATCGCCGATTTTGTGGATTGCCTCTGAGACTGCCTGTGTCTCGATTGCCTGCTGGGTTGCGCCATTGGCCATTTCCGTCATGGTCTGCGCAACGCTTTCCGATGAATTGCTGGTATCGGCAGTCATTTTATTCAGGGTAACAACGGAATCATGCACGGAATCCGTAGTAATGCCCACATAGCCAATCAGCTTCTTTAATGCTTTCAGCACATCCGAAAGGCCATTGGCCAGTTTTCCCATCTCATCCATTCTGTCCAAGTCTGCTTTTCCAACATCCTTAGTCAAATCTCCTGCTGCTGCCGCATCCAGAATATCCATGGTGCGGTTTAGGGAATTTATCATGTTGCCCACTACCAGCCTGGCTATGATGACTCCGACAATACAGGAAGCAACCGCAGTAATAATCATGCCTCTGATAAGCCCGACTAACTGTGCTCCTTTAATTCCCTGTCCATGAAGCTTAATATCAATAAGCGCTCCAATTAAAACCAGCACGGCAGTTCCAATTACAAGGCCAATTATCTTTGCCCGCAGGGATGCCTTTCTTTTTTTTACTTCCTGCCTTACTTCTGCTGCCGTTTCTACAATGTTCTCCATTTTTTCGTCCATATGTAACCTCGCCTCCAATATTTTTTGCATTCCCCATTACCTTGGCTTATTTTATCATATTTTCAAATGATTTGAAAGAGATTTCACAAAATTGTTTGAAGAAAGACGGGAAGCTTTTCAAAATACTTTGAGACACGAATTTCCGGAGGTTCTTCTTTTTTCTTTTCTGTATAAAGCTCAGAAAGGCGTGAAGGAGTGTTTACAAGTTTCTCCTTTTCTTTCCTGCGAAGGCTTTTAATGAAATATTCCAGCCTGCCGGCTTCCGGCCAGCTGTTAACCTCCCATAAAGCTTCCAGCTGCACTGCCTGCCGGCTCTTTGTATATTTTGCCCCTTGCTTTTCTTTATAAAAATGCTGCTTCAGTCTCTTTTCTATGTCTTTCGTAATACCGGTATAGTAGCTTTCATCCCGGCATTTTATAATGTATATGTAATTCACTTTTACAATAGCCCGTTTTGCCTTTCCTGTTTTAATTTTTCCCTATTCGTGTATGTTTATATTGATGTTTATGTTTACGATTTCTTTATTTTATCACTAAAAGATGCGCATTTCCACCTGGTTTTCAGGGGATTGTCCTGCCGGGTCACCATTTTTCCTACAGCCTTCCCCACAGGCAGCGGGAGCGGTTTTGAATGAAAAATGTTTTCTGAAAAGCCCTTATAAAAACGCCAGCGCTTAGCGAGGTATTTTCGAGCTTAGCACTGCTGCGTTTTTATCAGAGCGAGAGCGTGGCGACTCAGAAAACATTTTTCATTCAAAACCGCTCCCGCTGCCTGTGGGGAAAGCTGTAGGAAAAATGGTGATCCGGCAGACGCCTTACTTACTTTCATCCCGCTGGTAATCATATACTATTTTGCCGTCTATAATTGTATACAGCGTTTCCGTAAAGGTTTCCATGGGGTTTCCTGTAAATATGGCAATATCCCCGTCCTTTCCCGGCTCCAGACTGCCCACACGGTCATCCACCCTGCATATTTTTGCAGCATTTATGGTAATGGCTTTTAAGCCTTCTTCCATGGGAAGGCCTTTTTTTACTGCAAGTCCTGCACAGATGGGCAGATACTGCAGGATGGATACGGGATGGTCTGTAGTGACTGCTACAGTAACTCCTGCCTTATTTAAGATACCGCTTGTTTTAAAATCCATATTCTGTACTTCAATTTTAGAGCGGGCTGTCAGGTCCGGGCCTACAATTGCCGGAAAACCGGATTCTGCAATCTCCTCTGCAATCAGATGTCCTTCCGTACAATGGTCTAACGTCATGTCCAGATTGAATTCCTTTGCAATGCGGATGGCTGTCAGAATATCATCAGTTCTGTGTACATGAGCTTTTAAGGGGATTTCTCTATTTAATACGGGCAGCCATGGTTCCATTTTAAAGTCTTCTTCCTCAAGGCTTCCGTTGTCCTTTTTTTCCTTATATTGTGTTGCGCGAAACAGCTCTTCTCTAAGCAGGGAGGCAATTGCCATTCTTGTGGAGGGCATTTTCCCCATATCGCCGTAATTTCTTTTTGGATTTTCTCCAAATGCCACCTTCATGGCGGCAGGAGCCTTTACAATCATATCGCCCATACACCTGCCCTGAGTCTTCATGAACACGAACTGTCCCCCTACCACATTGGCGCTTCCCGGTCCTGCCATTACCGATGTGATGCCGGCCTTTATGGCAGCATGAAATTCAGGGTCCATAGGGTTAATGGCATCTAACCCTCTCAGGGCAGGTGTGATGGGATTGGTTATTTCATTGCCGTCATCTCCTGAAGTTCCGTTTTTTTCTTCTGTAATGCCCACATGGCAGTGTGCCTCAATGATTCCGGGCATGACCCACGCCCCTTTTACGTCCAGTGTCTTTTCTGATTTGGTATTTCCGGTTTTCTTCCCGGAGTTTTCCTTTCCCTCTTTGCAAACAGTGTCTTCTAATTCCTTCATGCTTCCTACTTTAGTAATTTTCTTTCCTTCTATTTTTATATATCCCCGTTCTATGGTCTCTCCCGCCATAGTATGAATATTTCCGTTAATGATAATCATAAAAGCCTCTTTTTTTCATTTTTTCTATAGTATTTGTGATATTTATGAATTTATACTGCCAGTGTACTGGTATGCTAAATATTAGTATATCCACATGCCAATACGCCTATTTATCCAATACGATTTACAGCTTTAAAAATAACATATACAGAAGCAGCAGGCTTTTTCCTTTATTGAATATTTGATTATATCCGGTTTTTCCGTTTTATCCATTCTGTAGAAGCATCCATAGCCGCCCGGCAGGCTTCTGTCTGGTCTAAGGAATGGAGCATGACAAAATCATGTATGATTGCCTGAAAACGCAAGGCTGTTACCGGGACCCCTGCTTCTCTCAGTTTTCCGGCAAAGGCTTCCCCTTCATCCCGAAGCACATCTGCCTCCCCGTTTAATATCATGGCTTCCGGCAGCCCTGACAATTGCTCTGTGCTGGCACAAAGGGGAGAGGCGGTAATCTGATCCCTTGCCCGCTCGGAGGTGGTGTACTGGTCCCAGAACCAAATCATTCCATCCCGGTAAAGATAATAATCCTGAGCAAACCTGCAGTAGGATTCCGTATCAAAGCAGGCATTGGTAACGGGGTAATACAAAAGCTGCTTTTGTATATATGGGCCGTTTCTGTATTTTGACATCATAGTCATGGCAATTGCCATATTCCCTCCTACACTGTCTCCCGCCACCGTCAATGTTTTTTCATTCATTTCACAGCTCATGCTAAAGAGCAGCCTTGGCAGCATGGTAAGCACGCTGTAGCATTGTTCCAGGGCAACGGGATAACGGGCTTCGGGAGAGCGGGTATATTCGGGAAAAACCAGGATGCACCCGGTTCTTGCCGCCAATTCCCTCACAAGCTTTTCGTGGGTATGGAAGCTTCCAAATACCCAGCCTGCCCCATGGATATAAAATATTACATCCGCCGGGTTTTTAACGTACTCGGGGATTACTACGTAAACAGGGATTTCTCCCCATTGTCCCGTATTTACATTTATGCAGTTTATTTTGGCAGGATGTAAAAATACAGGGGTGTTCTGTGCCTTTTCCAATACTTCCCTGCCTTCTTCCGGGGGCAGCTGATAAATACGGGGCAGAGCTGCGGCAGCATTGCTTACTTCCACAGCTTCCGGTTCCAGTTGGACTGTTCGTCTCATAGATATGACTCCTTTGGTTTTTCTATGTTTCTATTTCATCATATTCTGGGGGAAGGCGGTTGATTATTGAATTTTGATGTGTGGAAAGAAATGTCTTGGGGTTATTAATAACAGTTCAGCCAACAGCTGTCCCGCCGGCTACGGGGGAACTGTTGGCTGAACTGTTATGTTTATTATGAAATTTCGTAAAATAGTACTTTCTCTTTTGCCAATTTTTTACTATAATAAAATATGAAAAAAACTTTATCACAACCATTAATAATGAAAATAAAGTATATCCGCCGCTCTATCTTACTCCTGTAGAATACGAGCATGACGGCAAAATCATTCTCTATATTCATATGCCTGTGAGTCCAAATGTATGCCGTTGCTCTGGCCGTATTTTTGACAGAAATCATGAGTCCGATATTGATATTACAAATAACGAGAATCTGGTGTATCAGCTATATGCCAGAAAGCAGGACACATACTATGTGAATAAAGTATTTTCCATATTTTCGGTACATGACCTGCGCCATGATTTAATGGAACGCGCCCGTGAAATGACAAAGGCACGCATGGAGAATCATCCCTGGAGAAATATGTCCGATGAAGAACTGTTACGCAGTGCTAATCTTATTCTTACTGATACCGCTACAGGCAAAGAAGGAATTACGCTGGCTGCCATTTTATTATTTGGTCCGGATAATCTGATTTACTCTGTGTTAGCTCACCATAAAACAGATGCCATTTTCCGTGTATTTTATACAGACCGCTACGATGACCGGGATGTAATTCTTACTAACCTTTTAGACAGCTATGACCGTCTGATTGCCTTTGGCAAAAAGCATTTAAACGATCTTTTTACCATGGAAGGCATTATCAGCATTAGTGCCAGAGATAAAATTTTACGTGAAATTGTTTCTAATTTATTAGCACTTTGAGCCATCAATAGCAGGCATAAAAACTTAGAGCAATAGTCGTTAAACATATTGCTCCGAGTTTCTATTATTTACCGTTACTACTTTATTTTAATTTTCACTTTCGCTTTTTTACCTGTTCCGCCCGTTGACATGGCGGTAATCGTTACGGTTTTTCCTTTTCCGGCGTCATCTGCTTTAAACTGGATTCAGATTGTATCACCCGGCACAGTAATTGTTTTACCTGCAAGCTCTTATCCGGTATAGGTTCCTACCAGATTATTCTCCTTATCATATAGGCATAGGTGCCGATATCGGGTATGTGGATTTCTTTCAGGGCTGTGCAGTTTTGGAAGGCCCAACTATCTATTGCAACTATGTTTAAAGAAACAGATAGCTTTAGCCCGGCTTGACCATGCCTGCTGGCTAATCTGTCTTCTTATCATAATTTGCGTAATAGTTTTCTAAGCAATTCATTCTTTGTTTACCTCCAATTCTATACATTTCCATTTTTCTCCGAGTATTTCAAAGACGATATCTTCTTTCATAGGAATTTCATTAAATCCCGCTGCTTTGTAACAATAATATGCCGAAGGGTTGTTATCAAAAACGCCCAAGGTTATTTTTTCTGCTTTCAGCATATCAAAAGCATATCGCATCGCCATCTGTATCATTCTTTTTCCGTAGCCCATACCACGCTTGCTGTCGTCAACAATAATAAATCCCAGACGAATTATTGTCTTTGCCTTATTTGTATATCGCATGATTAAATGACCAACGGGACCATTTGAGTCCACAGCTGTTATGGGATAAAAATTATCCGGTTCCTCACAATCACCATTACATTTCAGATATTTATAATTAATATCTTCTGCCGTTATTGGATACGCACCATATCTATCTGAACTCCATTTGCGAAGAGCCCCTTCATCTTTAATCCAGCTTACTATCGCTTTCGCATCATTTGGTTTATATGGTCTTATGATTAACTGCTCTAATGGTTCTTTTATCAATTGCTTTTTCATAATTTCATAAACCTGTATTACACCATTTCTGCATTCCCAAATTCCATGGTCTACGGTTTGATAACCTAAACGAGCATATAATCTGCAAGCAGGCAACGAGGCATCTATATCAACGCAATCATACTTTTCCCTTATCACTTCTTCCAGCTGATTCATAATAAAAGTCCCATAGCCTTTTTTCTGATACCCGGGCAGAACATAAACCCTTGTAATATGATTTCCGTTCACAGTTCCGGTGCCAATCATCACCTTATTTTCTATCAAAATGTATGTATTTTCTGCTTCAATATCCTTTATAATATTTTCAAGACTATGAAATCCACAAAACATATCTACAATTTCTTTCAAGTAGTACTTCGGATAGACCACTTGAATAGTTTCCTGTACAAGTGCATATACCTTTTCCGTATCACATTTCTTAGCTAATTTAAACTCCATATCCTTTTCCTCCTTGTGAAAATAATAAAAGCACCATCAAACAATATTTCTATCATCTGATGGTGCAAAATTACTTGCAATCTATTTATTATGAAAACTTTCCTGATATCAATCTAATTTCATCCTATAGAAAATCAAATTCTCACAATGCAATATTTTTCCATCAGCAATAAATCCCAACTGCCAGTGATAGACGGGATTGACAACATAATTATGGGCATTATTATGCCTATTAAGGATTTACGCAATACAACCGAGATTTCCAATATCGCACACAAGGAACAGGCAATCTTCGAGTCCGAGCAGGAAATTGCTAACGGAGCAGAAGCAGTTGATGCAGAAATAGTTTTTGCAGAATTGGAGAAAAAACATTTTGGATAAATACAAGGTAAAAGTCAATCCCACCAAGAACGAAATCTATAGAACACGCACCAAATGATGTCACAAATCATTTGGTGCTTTCTTTGACTCAAAAATTATTTTTCCCCTGTAGCTTTCTTAAAGGAAAGAATCAACAGAATAATTCCAACAGCAGTAAGGATATGTCCGATTCCTGCCATTCCGGATATGGAAGCAGAAAGACCTTTTGAAAGGGAAATTCCAAGTACTTGTGCAGTCCCCCGCACTACCATCATGACAGCAGTCAGCAAAAGACCTATGTTGTATATCCACATAAATGCCTGAAAGGACTTGATTTCTTTCAAATTCTTTTGGGCAGCAAATAATGCCACTATCCAAAATACCATCATCCCCATCAGGAAAAGGTGCGTATGCACCTTTCCCAGAACAGTAACTCCTTCAAATCCGTTCCATTTCGTAAACTCCCGGTAAAATACGCCGCCTGCCATGGCAAGCACTGCATAAATCAGGGAAATATTTAAATACTTTTTCATTCCTTTGTACTCCTTTCCGGATTAACAGCCGGATTAAAAAAGCTATCCGGCTATGCCTCTACCTTAGGAAGCAGGCTGACAGCCTTTTTCAGTTCTTCATCCGTAGGAATATAATCCTGCATTTCCCCGTCATTGTACTTCTGGTAAGCAACCATATCAAAATATCCCGTACCGGTCAGGCCGAATACGATATTCTTTTCTTCGCCGGTTTCCTTGCATTTCATTGCTTCATCAATGGCTGCCTTAATGGCATGGCTGCTTTCCGGAGCCGGAAGGATGCCTTCCACTCTGGCAAAGGTCTCTGCCGCCTTAAACACTTCTGTCTGCTCTACACTTCTTGCCTCAAGCAGTCCCTGATCGTACAGCTCGGAAACAACGGAGCTCATGCCGTGGTAGCGAAGTCCTCCTGCATGGCTTGCTGAAGGAATAAAGCCGCTGCCAAGTGTATACATTTTGGAAAGAGGACAAACCTTTCCTGTATCGCAGAAGTCATATGCATAGACTCCTCTTGTAAGGCTTGGACAGGATGCAGGCTCTACTGCAATCATCTTGTAATTCGCCTCTCCTCTTAAAATCTCCCCTGCAAAAGGAGAAATCAGTCCTCCCAGATTAGAACCGCCTCCTGCACAGCCGATAATAGTATCTGCCTTAATGTTGTATTTCTTTAATGCCGCCTGTGTTTCCAGGCCGATAATGGACTGGTGCAGTAATACCTGTGCAAGCACGGAACCCAGTACATAACGATAGCCTTCCTGTCCGGTAGCCGCTTCCACTGCCTCGGAAATGGCACAGCCAAGGCTTCCTGTTGTTCCCGGAAATTCTTCATTGATTTTACGTCCCACATTGGTATCCATGGAAGGGGACGGGGTTACCTTTGCCCCATAGGTACGCATAACCTCCCTGCGGAAAGGCTTTTGCTCATAGGAGCATTTTACCATGTATACCTGACAATCCAAATCAAAGTAGGAACATGCCATGGAAAGGGCGGTTCCCCACTGGCCTGCGCCGGTTTCCGTAGTGACGCCCTTCAGTCCCTGCTGTTTTGCATAATAAGCCTGGGCAATGGCGGAATTTAATTTATGGCTTCCTGATGTATTATTGCCTTCAAATTTGTAGTAAATATGCGCCGGAGTTCCCAGCTTTTTCTCCAGACAATATGCCCTTACGAGAGGTGACGGGCGGTACATTTTATAGAAATCCCGGATTTCCTGAGGGATATCGAAATAAGGTGTGGTGTCGTCCAATTCCTGCTTTGCAAGCTCCCTGCAGAAAATGCCGGAGAGCTCGTCCACCGTAACGGGCTGCAGGGTGCCGGGGTTTAAGATTGGGGCGGGCTTTTTTTTCATGTCCGCACGCACGTTATACCATTGTTTTGGCATTTCCTGTTCTTCCAGATAAATTTTATAAGGGATTTTTTGTTCCATTTTCTTTCCTCACATTCTTTTTGGTTTTTTTATGATAATCAGGTTTTTTCTTGGTAAATTATCCAAGGGGTATTTTATCATAGTTTTTAGATTATGAACAGTTTTTCTTGGTCAAATTGCGGTTTGGGTTGTGGCTTGCGGGGGCAATTTTCAGCCAGAGGCTGTTTTCACAGGCAGCAGATACCGAAGGGGCTTTGGC
>CANCYR010000054.1 GCA_947382355.1 uncultured Lachnospiraceae bacterium | reverse complement strand
TAAGACAATCACGGTAGACAATGGCAGCGAGTTTGCCGACGTGAACGGCTTAGAGAGTTCTATACTGAAAGAGGGAAAGAGGACGCATTTATATTACTGCCACCCGTATAGCAGCTGGGAGCGTGGCACGAATGAGGTGACAAATAAAATGGTACGGCGCAAAGTGCCAAAGGGGACAAATTTTGACGACAAGACCGACGAGGAAATAGAGGAAATAGAGAGCTGGATAAATGGCTACCCACGCAGGATACATGGCTACCGTTCTGCTGGGGAACTCTTCACAGAAGAGCTGGAAAAGCTGGCTTAATATCAGATATGGTGACTTTGAGAGGCTGGCAGCAGTGGCAGTCTCAAAGCTACGCCCATTCCAGCAAGAGAGAGTTTACAAGGCAGGCGCACTCTGGTATAGTAAGGGTAGCACATCTGCTGTATTTTATTCTGTATAGTTAAATTCTACAAAATACCCATAACCAAATTAGTAAATATGCCGAAAATGAAAAAGTGTTCAAAAAAAGGTTGAAATTTTTGTTGCCTTAAGAAGTAAAGTTAAATTTATTGACAGCCTTTCAAAGATAAGCTATAATTGCAATGTTGTGTCCTGCAGCAGGCTCTGTAAAAGCAGCTGGGGCACATGGAATGCATTTGCGGGTGTGGCGGAATTGGCAGACGCGCCAGATTTAGGTTCTGGTGGGCGACCGTGCAGGTTCAAGTCCTGTCACCCGCACCAGATAATGATAATCTGAACCCGGTTCCAACCGGAGACGGCTTCGGATTTTTAGTATATCTTTATTGGGAAAAGCAAAAGCGGCGGTATCGTGAGTGATACCGCCGCTTTTGCTCTATACCGCTTTTCTGCGGCTGCCGCCGTTGGCGTTTCAACCGCCAGCGCCTCCGTTTGTCCTTCTTATTTTCGCTTCCGGCATTAATTAATTATAAAAAAAATGAACCTTATACGAGGTTATGGCGAATATAGGGTGAGCAGGCAATGGAGGTGAAACAGTGAACGCAAGAGAAATAGAAAAGTGTATTGATGATTTCGGTACGGATATATATAGATTTTGCCTGAAACTCTGCGGGGACAAGGCGGATGCCGAGGATTTATATCAACAAGCCTTCCTGAAAGCGTTAGAAACAGAATGGACGCTTGACTGGGAGAAAAACCCGAAAGCGTTGTTTTTTTCTTTAGCTCATAATCTTTGGAAAAGCGACAGAAGAAAACAGGCGCGCCGAAACATGATTGCTCCGTGCAGCAATTTTGATGATGGAACGGAGATGATACTGCATTCTGATGAAAGTATTGAAGAAGGCTATCTTCAAAAAGAATTGATTACAGAAGTTTGGCAAATCATTCAAGCCCTTCCGGAAAAATTTCTATGAAAATGGCTGATGTTCCAGCCCCGGAACTGAATAATAAACTTAAAGCGGCTCTATATCAACAAGAAGCCGTCCTGCGAAAACAACCTGCCATGCATAAATTATCACTTTGGTATTTGCCGATGGTTTTGAATTTGATAACTTTTTCCTTGTTGGCTCTTTTTGCTCTGATAATGATTGAAAATATTTATTTATCCTGCTTTGCCGCTGGTATATGCGTTTATGCTGGTGTGGCTGGCATATTGCTTACCATAGTTGGCATAAAAAGAGCAAATATAAAAGAGGATATCATAATTCGTATTGAGAAAAGAGGTGTATTAGCATGAATAATGCAAACAAGAACAGATTTTTGTTTTATATTGGTGTTCCGGTTATCTTCCTGTTGATTTTTTTGAGGTTTGGCCTGTATTTTCTGAAAAGTGATGGTTTTAACGGTCTCTCCATGCTGCTTCCTGTCCTGCTTCTTTGCTTTATCCTTTTTGCACTGTGTACCTCTTCTTTTTTTGCAGCATGGGTATATCATGATTGTAAAAGCCGAGGCGATGACCCGGTACTATGGGTGGTTGTGGTTTTTGCAGCCACACCATTTATCGGATTGCTGATTTACTTTCTGCGCCGAACAGAAATCAAAACGATATGTCCTGCTTGCGGACAACGAGTTTCAGTATACGCAAAATATTGTCAGGAATGCGGGACGCATATTGAAAAGGAGGATAATAGTGTTATGGTAAAACAAGGAACTCATCACTTGAAATTTATTGTTGCCGGTATTGTGAGTATGGTGCTTATGCTGGTATGCCTGACAGGGTTTATCGTCAGTGCGGCCACCGGAAATGGTATTAACACAAATGTTGCTTCTAACGATCGAGTATGGAACTTAGGTACAATCAGCATGAATTATAACACATGTCAGAATGATGTTTGGAAGCTGGATTTTAGAAGTGCCAGTGAAGGATTTGTGGAAGAACAGATTATGGCGGTTGCAGACGCAGACACCCAGCTACTCTACGCTGATATTTCCTGTGGCGCAGTACCGGATGGAGCAACTCTTGTCTTGTGGCTGGTACAGGGAGATGTGTCAGAATCTATTGATGTTACAAATCTTTCCCAACCGTTGGAATATCCTTTGAATGAGTTTGAGAATGGAAAAGTTCGCGTCAGACTGCAAATCAACGGTGTGGAAAATACTGTTTCGGAAATTTATATTCGATAATCGGCAAAGCCGTTTAAGGCGGGAAAGCCTTAAAACGGCTCTCCGCCCATTTCCATTTTAGAGAGCAGATATAAGTGAAATGCAATAAGGGTTCTTGAGATGCTTTTGGTATTTCAAATAACCCTTATTTTTTGTGTCTTTTAAGTGCAACAGTTCAGCCGGCAGCAACGTAAATTTTTACATCATTGCAGTAGTAAATCAGAGCCCGATATGATAATATACATATATGTATGTTTATTTGGAAGGGAGGGGATTTTATGAAGCGTTCAAAGATTAATGCCTGTATCAGGGAAATGGAAGAGCTTATCAGCCGGCATGGGTTCCATCTGCCTCCCTTTTGTCATTTTACACCGGCGGAATGGAAAGAAAAAAACAGCGAATATGATGAAATCAGGGACAATATGCTGGGCTGGGATATTACCGATTACGGGCTGGGGGACTGGGACAAGGTGGGGTTTGCGCTGGTTACCCTCAGAAACGGTAATCAGAATAATCCTAAGTACAAAAAAGTATATGCGGAAAAGCTTCTTATGCTGAAAGAAGGGCAGCATTCGCCCATGCATTTCCATTGGAATAAAAGCGAGGATATTATTAACCGGGGCGGCGGCACCTTGATTATTCATGTCTATAATGATAAAGGAGACGGAAGCTTTGACGATACGGATGTGCTGGTAAACAGTGACGGCCGTTCTTATCTTGTGCCGGCAGGAACCGGTGTGGAATTAAATCCGGGAGAAAGCATTACCTTATGGCCTCATCAGTATCATGATTTTGATGTGAAGCAGGGAACCGGAGACGTGCTTATCGGAGAGGTTTCCATGTGCAATGATGATAATACGGATAATCGGTTTTACGAGAAAATGGGCCGTTTTCCCTCTATAGAGGAAGATGAGCCGCCTTACAGGCTTTTGTGCAATGAATATCCAAGGGCCCCTAAACAGGGCGGAAAAGGAAAATAAAAGAATGTAATCTGGAGGAGAAGAAACATGGCAAAGAAAAAAAGTGCTTATGGAGAAATGGAAGAAATACTGGAGCTTTTGGAAAAAAAGCTGAAGGGGGAAGGGAATGGAGATTATTCCGGGAAAATAAATCCTGAAAATGAAAGGCTGATTTTCAGGCTGGAAAGGCTTGTTGCCAATGAAATGAAAATGGCGGCTTCCGCTAAGGCGATTATGGATATTACAAGCTCTGTCAGCAGGTTTGATGTGGGGATGGGGCATATTTCCAGCCAATTGCTGGGGTTTGCAAAAGACCTTGCGGTTTTAAGCGAGTCCAATCTTGCCATTATAGAGGAAACAACAGCCAGCATGAACCAGGTAAACACTACGGTGGATAATACGGCAAAAACTTTGTCAATTTTGACGGAAGATGCCAACAGACTGGTGGAAAAAAATGATGAGAGTAAAATACTGTTGGATGCAGTAAGTTCCTTAAAAGACCAGGTGCTGAAGGATACAAGCGTTATGGGAGATAAGATTGAACAGCTTGTGGTTCTTGCAAGCGAGGTGGAAAAGATTGTGAAAAGTGTGCAGGTCATTGCAAACCAGACAAATCTCCTTGCGTTAAATGCCTCCATTGAGGCAGCAAGGGCCGGGGAACACGGCCGGGGATTTGCAGTGGTTGCCGACCAGGTCCGGCAGTTGGCTGACGATACAAAAAGGAATTTATTGGGGATGCAGGAATTCGTCCAAAATATTTCCGTTGCAGCAGAGGAAAGCAAGGAAAGCCTTTTAAGAACAAGTGCATCTAATAATGAGATGGGAGAAAAGATAGAAACCATTTCTGAAAGCATAGCAGAGAATATTCAAAAGCTGGGAAGCATTGTAAAAGAAGTAGGAAATATTCATACTTCAATGGATTACATAAAAACTACCACAGATGATGTAAATTCCGCAATGGAATCTACCAGCCTGGATGCCCAGCGGCTTGCAGAAATGACATTGACTATAAGGGAGGAAGCAGAAAGCAGTGTTAAGTATGCAAAGGAAATTGCCCAGATAGACCAATTGTTATCAGAAGAAGTGACTAATATATACAAAGGGGTCTGCGGGGGCAGCATGGCTCCTTCCAATGAAGAAATTATGGAAATCATCCAAAAAGCGAAAAAGGCTCATGGGGAGTGGATGGAGATGCTTAAGCGCATCGTAGAGGAAATGCGGATTTATCCGTTGCAGGGAGATGCTTCCAAATGCAGCTTTGGGCATTTTTATTCTGCAATTCATATTGAGCATCCAAGGCTAAAGGATAAATGGAATCAGGTGGGAAGCCTTCATAATGCTTTCCATTCCATGGGGGACATGGTTTTTAAGGCTGTAAATGATAAAAAGGAAGATAATGTCAAAAAGCTGTACGAAGAAGCTTTTGAACTTTCTGGAAAGCTTTTGGGGACATTGTCGGAAGCGGAGGACATCATTGCTGTTATGGACGAGAACGGCGAAAAAGTGTTTTCCTAGGAATTTAAGTGCTTGTATTACTAAATGTTATCTGTTATAATCGGATTAATGCGGGATATTCCATGTTTTCCCATGGGAAAGCATAAGGTCCTGTGAGAAATGAAAAATAGAGATTCTAAAGGAGAGAACAGAATGAAAGGTAATATCGTAGTTGGACAATCCGGCGGACCAACGGCCGTAATCAACTCATCTGTAGCCGGCGTATATGCGGCAGCAAAAAAATTAGGAGTAAATAAAATCTATGGCATGGTTCATGGCATTGAAGGTTTTTTGGAAGACAAGATTGTTGACCTTGCTCCATATCTTGATGATGAAACAGGAATTGAAATGTTAAAGAGAACTCCTTCAGCATTTTTAGGCTCCTGCCGTTTTAAAATGCCCAAAATCGAAGGACATGAGGAAGTATACGAAAAAGTATTTGAGATTATGGAGAAGCATGACATTGAGTGCCTGTTCTATGCAGGCGGCAATGATTCCATGGATACTGTTAAGATGTTGTCCGATTATGCAGCAGCCCATAACAAGCCCCAGAGATTTATGGGGGTTCCAAAGACGATTGATAATGACCTTCCTGTAACGGACCACTGCCCGGGCTATGGTTCTGCAGCAAAATATATAGCAACATCCGTAAAGGAAATTATCCGCGATAATGAATCCTTCGGAGCAAAGAAGCCTACCGTATGCATCGTGGAGATCATGGGACGTAATGCAGGATGGCTGACAGCAGCGGCAGCCCTTGCAAAGGGACCTGACTGTTCAGGCTGTGATGCCATTTATTTACCTGAAAAAGTCTTTGACATGGACAAGTTCATGGAAAAGGTAAAAGAGCTTGCCGCTACAAAGTCTTCCGTAGTAATTGCAGTATCAGAAGGGGTTCACATTGCAGATGGCCGTTATGTATGCGAGCTTGCCAATGAAAATGTGGCAGTGGATGCTTTCGGACACAAGCAGATGTCCGGTACAGCTGCTTATCTTGCACAAATTGTGGCTGCTGAAACCGGATTAAAGACCCGTGCAGTAGAATTTTCCACATTGCAAAGAGCTGCTACCCATTTAGCTTCTTTGACAGATATCAATGAAGCGTTCCAGGTTGGCTCTGATGCGGTTAAGGCAGCAGAAGAAGGAAAGACCGGCATGATGATCACTCTTGACAGAAACGGTGACGATCCATACCAGTGCGGAACTTCTGCATATGATATTCATGCAATTGCCAATGTGGAAAGACCTGTTCCGGCAGAATGGATTACAGAGGACGGCTGCAATCTGAATGACGGTTATGTAAAATATGCAAGACCACTTATTATGGGCGAGCTGACACCATTATTTGTGGATGGACTTCCGCGCCATCTGGTAATGAAAGAATTATTTGATTAGAGAAAATAAAAACCGGAGAGCCCTGCCCTGAGGAGGGCTCTTCCTTTTCTGAAATTTTCCATAATGAGACAAATTTGGAAAAAGAAACAGAAAATTAAGGCGGGCTGTCATGGTATCGATTAAGGATGTAGCAAGGCATGCGGGAGTGGCCATCTCCACAGTATCAAAAGTATTGAACCATTATCCCAATGTCAGCAGGGATACAAAGGAAAAAGTAAATAAAGCCATTGAAGAACTGGGATTTGTGCCTAATGCGGTAGCAGCAGCTCTTTCCAGTAAAAAGGCCGGGCGGGTGGCAATCCTGATTAATCTTACTCCTCAGATTCAAGCCATAGATGAGATCAATATGCAGTATCTGTCAGGAGCCATCAATCAGGCAACACTGATGAATCTGGATATTATTACTGTATTTTTTTCCATGCTGCAGGATAAGAGCGTGGAAGAGATTATAAGATATTTTAAATCCCAAAGCATTTCAGGCATTATTATATGCGGTCTGAATAAGGAAAGCAAACAGCTTCACGGGCTGATTGATTCCAGGGAATTTAAGATAGTTGCAATCGATGCGCCGGTATATAATGAAAATACTTCCTCGGTATGGATTGATAATGAAAAGGCCCAGTATGATGTGGCAAAAAAAACTACAGAAAATATAAACTGCAAAAGCATCCTGTATATTGCAGGCAGAAGTGACGGATATGTAACAGAGGAACGCTTAAAAGGAATTAAAAGGCTTGCAGAGGAATTCAGGCTGAAGCTGGTAATCAGGCAGGGCGAATTCAGCGAGCTGAAAGCAAGGCAGATTACTTTTAAATATGCAAAGAACAAGGATATGGTGGCATGCGCTTCGGATTTAATGGCAATCGGAGCAATGAAGGCGCTTACGGAAATGGATATCTTTCGTCCTGTATGCGGCTTTGACGGAATCGCACTGATGGGGTATGTGGGAAAACAGATGAATACGGTAAGGCAGGATTTTTACCGGATATCGGCAGAGGCTGTAAAAGAATTAAATAACCTGATGAATGGCGAAAAAGGAAGAAATATAAAGCTGGATTACAGCCTGGCACGTATGAAGTACGAGGATATTATCTGTTAGAGGAAAAGTTTTTGCTTTTAAGTATAAATTGGAAAAAAAATGTGAAAACTTACTTAAAGGTAAAAAAGTATTTCATGGATTATTTTGAAAAAAAGCTTGCAGAAAACGTTTTCCTATGGTAAAGTATTTAGTGGAAAATAAGAAAACGTTTTCCAAAATGCATGCGGAACATGTTTCCGCATGAATGTACCTTACATAACATATGAGAAGAATTTGAAATTTAGAACAGGAGCAATCAACAAAAACGGTATAAAATCGTACAAACTAGTTAAGCTTAAGTTTAGCTAAGGAGGTAATAGAATGAGTTTACAGCTAAAAATGCAAAGGGAGGTATTACAAATGAATTTGGAACAACAGTTACAGGACCTGACAAAGGATATGTACGGAAAGGCTATTAAAGATTGCAGCGACAGTGAAATCTACTATGCAGTACTCCAGTTATCCAAGGGTCTTATGGAAGCAACTGCACCGATTAGCGGCGATAAGAAGATTTATTACATTTCAGCAGAGTTTTTAATTGGTAAGTTGTTGTCCAACAATTTGATTAATTTAGGAGTATATGAAAAGCTGGATGAAATCTTAAAGGCAAATGGAAAAGAATTGTCAAAGATTGAAGAAATCGAGCCGGAACCATCTTTAGGAAACGGTGGTCTTGGAAGACTTGCAGCATGTTTCATTGATTCCATTGCGACCCTTGGTCTGCCGGGTGATGGTATCGGACTGAATTATCATTTTGGACTGTTTAAACAGGTTTTTGAAGATAGAAAGCAGAAGGCAGTAAAAAATGACTGGATTGAAGATAAGTCATGGTTAAATAAAACAGATGTTACCTTTGATGTAAAATTCGGTGACAGGACAGTTAAGTCCAGACTGTATGATATTGATGTGGTAGGTTATGAAAACGGTGTGAACAAGTTAAGATTGTTCGATATAGAATCTCTTGATGAAAGTATTGTGGGAGATGGAATCAGCTTTGATAAAGAAGCAATTGAGAAAAATCTTACATTGTTCTTATATCCGGATGATTCTGATGAAGCAGGAAATCTGCTTCGTATATACCAGCAGTATTTTATGGTAAGCAGCGGTGCCCAATTGATTTTAAAAGAAATGAAGGAAAAGCAATACGACCTTCGCAAGATGTATGACCATGCAGTAATTCAGATTAATGACACGCATCCTACAATGGTAATCCCGGAATTGATCCGTATTTTAGTAGATGAAAAAGCATTTACCATGGATGAAGCAATTGAAGTCGTAAGCAAGACCTGTGCGTATACAAACCACACAATTCTTGCAGAAGCTTTGGAAAAATGGCCGTTAACCTATTTAGAAAAGGTAGTTCCCCAGTTAGTTCCGATTATCAAGGAACTGGATAAGAGAGTTTCAGAAAAATACGACGACCCGGCTGTACAGATTATTGATAAAGACGGAAGAGTGCATATGGCTCATATTGATATCCACTATGGTTTTTCTGTAAACGGCGTTGCTGCCATCCACACAGAAATCTTAAAGGAATCTGAGCTGAACAGCTTTTATAAGATTTATCCGGAAAAATTCAACAACAAGACAAATGGTATTACATTCCGCCGCTGGTTATTATCCTGTAACAAGCCTCTTGCAAATTTCTTAACAGAGACTATTGGCGACGGCTATAAGAAAAATGCAGATGAGCTGGAAAAATTATTAGAAAAAATTAATGATCAGGGCGTTTTGGATGAACTGATGAACATTAAGAATATTAAAAAGCAGGAATTAGTGGATTATGTGAAGGAAGCAGAAGGCATCACCTTAAATCCGGACTCCATTTTTGATATTCAGGTTAAGAGGCTCCATGAGTACAAGCGCCAGCAGATGAATGCCCTTTATATTATCCACAAATATCTGGAGATTAAAGGCGGAAAGAAGCCTGCCACACCGCTTACATTCATTTTCGGAGCAAAAGCAGCGCCGGCATATATTATCGCACAGGATATCATCCACCTGTTATTGTGCTTACAGGAAATCGTAAAGAACGACCCGGACGTAAGCCCGTACATGACAGTTCTTATGGTAGAAAATTATAATGTAAGCTATGCAGAAAAGCTGATTCCTGCATGTAACGTATCCGAGCAGATTTCTCTGGCTTCAAAAGAAGCATCCGGAACCGGCAACATGAAGTTCATGTTAAACGGTGCGGTTACAATCGGTACTTCCGACGGCGCCAATGTTGAGATTCATGAGCTGGTAGGAGATGATAATATTTATATCTTCGGCGAGAAATCTGAGCAGGTTATCGAGCACTATGCAAAAGCAGATTATGTTTCCAAAAAATTCTATGAAAGCGACCCTGTTATAAAAGAAGCTGTTGACTTTATCGTAAGCGATGAAGTGATGAAGGTGGGAAGCAAAGAGAATTTAGAGAGATTGTATAATGAACTGTTAAACAAAGACTGGTTCATGACGCTTCTTGATTTAAAGGATTATATTGCAACAAAAGATAGAATGTTTGCAGATTATGAAGATAAGCAGAAGTGGAAAAAGATGATGCTTACTAATATTGCAAAAGCAGGATTTTTCTCATCAGACAGAACAATAGCGGAATACAACAGAGATATCTGGAAATTGAAATAAGGATTTTGGAAACCGGCATTGGAGGTATGAACTTTCAGTGCCGGTTTTTTGCTGCAATTACCATGTTTGACTTTTATGTATAAAAACTCCCATAAATGTACATAATATATATAATATTTAACAGTACAAAAATACCTGATGTAAAAATGCACAAATTTTTGAGTAAAATTTTGGCAAGAAGAGCAAATTTGCAAAAAATGGGTTGCAAATAGGATAACCCTGTGCTATATTATCCATATGAGCGGAAACGTTACCGGAAACGGTATCGGGATGACAATCTACATTTCCGCTGCTATATGCCGGAAGCCATAATGGGAGTATGGTTTCCATTTATAGAAAATGTAGATCAACAAAGAAAAGGAGAGGTAAAAAAGTTATGAAAAAGAAACTTATTAGCACTTTACTTTGTGTATCCATGGTTGCTACTATGTTAGTTGGCTGCGGCGGTAATGATGAAGCGGCAGACGATGGCAACGCAGGTACAGAGACAGAAGCAGAAGAAGGAGATGACACAGAAGCTGAAGAAGGTGATGATACCGAAGCAGCTGATGACGGCGGTTCTGCAAGTGCAGAAGGCGGAAAGGTTTACTACTTAAACTTCAAGCCTGAATCAGATGATATTTGGCAGCAGATTGCAGCAGAGTACACAGAAGCAACCGGTACAGAAGTAAAGGTTGTAACCGCAGCTTCCGGACAGTATGAAGCTACATTAACATCCGAAATCGTTAAAGAGGATGCTCCTACGTTATTCCAGGTTAACGGACCTATCGGATATCAGAACTGGAAAGATTATTGCATGGATTTAAAGGACACAGACTTCTACAGCTGGTTACTTGACAAGTCTCTTGCAATCGAAGGTGAAGACGGCGGTGTTTATGGTATTCCTTACGTAGTAGAAGGTTATGGTATCATTTACAATCAGGCTATCATGGACAAATATTTCGCAACAGAAGGCGCTAAGGCAGCTTCTATGGAAGAAATCAACAACTTTGCAAAGTTAAAAGAAGTTGTTGAAGATATGACAGCTAAAAAAGCTGAATTAGAAATTGATGGTGTATTTGCTTCCACTTCCTTACTTCCGGGTGAAGACTGGAGATGGCAGACACACTTGGCAAACCTTCCGGTTTACTATGAATTAAAAGACAGCAATGCAACAGATCTTGCTGAATTAGAGTTCAAATATGCTGAAAACTACAAGAACGTCTTTGATTTATACATCAACAACTCCTGTTCCGAGCCTGGAACACTGACAACTATGGATGTTACTTCTTCTATGGCTGAATTTGCTTTAGGTCAGGTTGCTATGGTTCAGAACGGTAACTGGGGATGGAGCCAGATTAACGGTGTTGACGGAAACACTGTAGCAGAAGGCGATGTTAAGTTCTTACCAATCTACACAGGTGTTACAGGTGAAGAGAATCAGGGCTTATGTGTTGGTGCAGAAAACTTCTTCTGTGTAAACAGCAAAGCAAGCGAAGCTGATCAGGCTGCAACAGTTGCATTCCTTGAGTGGTTATACAGCTCACCAGAAGGTAAGGCTCATGTAACAAATGATTTAGGATTCATCGCACCTTTCAATACATTTGAAGACAGCGATAAACCTACCGACCCATTAGCACAGGAAGTACTTCGTTACATGGAAGATTCTTCCAAGACAAGTGTATCATGGAACTTTACAATTTTCCCAAGCCAGGCTTTCAAGGATGACTTTGGTTTTGCACTTGGCGATTACTGCAACGGCAGCAAGACATGGGAAGAAGTTGTAGAAACTGTAAAGACAAGATGGGCTGAAGAAAAAGCTGCAACAGCAACAGCTGAATAATTCGCTAGTATTTATGAGTTGTTTAATACGAATTCTAAAGTGAATAAGTGTTAAAAAAAGAGTGTAAATAGGTGGCAAGGGTGTTAACCGCCCTTGCCATTTTTATAAAAATGAGGGAAATTTTTTAAAGGAGAGAGTATATGCAAAAAACATTAAAAAAGTATTTTTTAGTTTTTATTTTGCCAACATTGCTTGCATTTGCCATGGCATTTATCATTCCTTTCATTTTAGGTGTTTATTTGTCTTTCTGTGAGTTTACTACGGTGGACAACGGCAAGTTCAATGGTATTTCGAATTATATAAACGCATTTTCTTCTGGAAGTGGGTTTTTATCTTCATTGGGCTTTACTGTAAAATTTGTAATTGTGGCAATTGTTTCAATTAATATTTTAGCTTTTGGTCTGGCACTTCTTTTAACGAAGAAAATTAAAGGTACGAACGTATTCAGAACAGTATTTTTTATGCCGAACTTAATTGGCGGTATCGTACTTGGATATACATGGCAGCAAATGTTAAATGCCGTACTGCTTCAACATGGAACGAACCTGCTTGCAAAGTCAACCTTTGGATATTGGGGTTTGATTCTTTTGATGAACTGGCAGATGATAGGTTATATGATGATTATTTATATAGCAGGTCTTCAGAATGTACCAACAGATTTGCTGGAGGCAGCACGTATTGACGGCGCTACAGGCACCCAGACACTGTTTAAGGTAACAATTCCTATGGTAATGCCTTCAATTACCATTTGTACCTTCCTTACATTGTCAAACAGCTTTAAGCTTTATGACCAGAACCTTGCATTGACAGCAGGAGCTCCAAGCCATCAGACGGAAATGGTAGCATTGAATATTGTTAACACCTTCTATGGAAGAACCGGCTATTCAGGGGTAGGTCAGGCAAAGGCTGTTGTATTCTTTATTCTTGTGGCTGGTGTAGGTTTATTGCAGCTGCTCTTCACTAGAAAGCGGGAGGTGGATCAATAATGGGAAACAAAAAAGTAAAAGAGAAAATGTCTATTGGTCAATGGATTGCATTTATATTTTTATGCATTTTAGTGGTAGTATTTTTATATCCGATTTTGTTTATCCTGATTAACTCTTTTAAAGGTAAGTTCTTTATTAGCAAGGATCCATTTTCTTTACCTTCAGGTGACACCTTTGTAGGCATAACCAACTATGTGACCGGCTTAACAAAAACAGGATTTTTAAGCGCTATCGGATGGTCTTTCTTTATTACGATTCTTTCGGTAGGGCTGATTGTATTATTTACTTCCATGGCTGCTTATTATATTACAAGAGTGCAGTCAAAGGCTTCCAACTTTTTGTACTTTATGTTTGCATTCTCCATGTTGGTTCCTTTCCAGATGGTAATGTTTACAATGTCAAGTCTGGCAGACAAATTGAAACTGAATAATCCTGTTGGTATGTGTTTCCTGTATTTAGGATTTGGCGCCGGACTGGCTGTGTTTATGTTCAGTGGTTTTGTTAAGTCCATTCCGCTGGAAATTGAAGAAGCATCTATGATTGATGGATGTAATCCTCTTCAAAATTATTTTGGAGTCGTATTTCCGATTTTAAAGCCAACCACTATTACTGTAGCAATTCTGCAGGCAATGTGGGTATGGAATGACTATTTATTACCTTATCTGGTAATTGGTCTGTCTACAAATTATAAAACAATACCTGTAGTAGTTCAGATGCTGGTAGGATCCAATGGTAACAAGGATATGGGCGCAATGATGGCTATGCTGGTTTTGGCTATTGTTCCTATTGTTATTTTCTATCTTACCTGTCAAAAATATATCATCGAAGGCGTTGTTGCCGGAGCTGTTAAGGGTTAATGGAGGAAAACATGAGAAAGAGCGGTGTTTTATTACCAATTTCCAGTATTCCGTCAAAGTACGGAATCGGCACTTTCGGTGCAAAGGCATATGAGTTTGTGGATTTATTAGAAAAAGGCGGACAGAGTTATTGGCAGATTCTGCCCTTGGGACCGACTGGGTATGGGGATTCTCCATACCAGTCTTTTTCCACCTTTGCCGGCAATCCGTATTATATTGATTTGGAAGAATTGATTAAGGAAGGCCTGTTGACTAAAAAAGAATGTGATAAATATGATTTTGGTGACAACGAGGCTTATGTAGATTATGAGAAAATATATAATGCCAGATTTAAGGTTTTAAGAAAGGCATTTTCCAGATTTGATTTAAGCAATACTCTTTACAATAATTTCGTAAAGGAAAACAGTTACTGGCTGGAAGATTATGCTTTGTTTATGGCAGTTAAGAATTCTTTTGGCGGCGCCGGTTACAATGAGTGGGATGAAGATATAAAGACGCGTCAGAATCATGCGTTAAAGGCCTATAGGGAACAGTATGAGGATGAAGTAGATTTTTATAAATTCCAGCAGTATTATTTTATGAAGCAATGGACTGCACTAAAAGAGTATGCCAATGAAAAAGAAATTCAAATTATTGGAGATATTCCTATCTATGTGGCATTTGACAGTTCCGATACCTGGGCTAATCCTGAGCTGTTCCAGTTTGATGAGACACTTACACCTATAGCAGTGGCAGGCTGTCCGCCGGATGCTTTTTCCAAAACAGGACAGTTATGGGGCAATCCTCTTTATAAATGGTCTTATCATAAGGAAACCGGTTATGAATGGTGGATAAAGAGGATAGCGTACTGCTATCAGTTATATGATGTGGTCCGCATTGATCATTTTAGAGGATTTGATGAGTATTATGCCATTCCTTATGGAGATGAAACAGCGGAGTTTGGCGAATGGGAAAAAGGACCAGGCTATGATTTATTTAAGGTAATTAAAGAAAAACTGGGACAGAAGGATGTGATTGCAGAGGATCTTGGATTTTTAACGGAATCGGTTATCAAGCTGGTTAAGAAAACAGGATATCCTGGAATGAAAATTATGCAGTTTGCTTTTGATTCCAAGGAGGAAAGTGATTATCTGCCTCACAATTACGATAAGAACTGTATCGTATATACCGGAACTCATGATAATGATACGATTATGGGCTGGTGGTCAACTTTTGCAAAGAATGACAAGGCTTTTGCAAAAAAATATTTAAATATTCGTTCTAATAAAGAAATATATAAGGAATTTATAAGAGCATGTATGTCAAGTGTGGCTGATACTGCGATTATTCCGATGCAGGATTATTTGGGATTAGGGTCTGAGGCAAGAATCAATATACCATCTACTTTAGGCGACAATTGGAAGTGGCGTCTGTTAGACGGACAGTTTACAGAAGAACTGGCAGAAGAAATGTATGATATGACAAAGCTTTATTATCGCTGTAAAAATTTGATGGACGGCAGGGAAGACACTCATGGAGCAGGTAACGATTAAAGATATTGCAAGAATATGTGGTGTAGGCGTTAGTACAGTATCCCGTGCTATAAATAATCATCCTGACATAAATCCGGAAACGAAGAATATGATTAACAGAGTCATTAGGGAGCAGGGATACGTACCTAATAATAGTGCGAGAAATTTAAAGCGCACAGAAGCTAAGTCAATAGCCGTATTGGTAAAGGGAATGAATAATCCTTTTTTTACAAGCATGGTGAAATCCATTGAAAAGGAAATCAAGCAGAAAAAGTATGCAATGGTATTGCATCATGTAGAATATGATGAAGATGAAATCGATGTGGCTTTAGAGCTTATAAAGGAAAAGCGCTTGAAGGGGATTATATTTCTGGGTGGATATTTTAAGCATTCCTCGGAAAAGCTTGGATATCTGAATGTACCTTTTATTTTAAGTACGGCAGGCGGCATCGGGGAAACGATGAATCAAGCCATGTATTCCACCATAACGGTAGACGACAGGAAGGAAAGCTATCAGATTGTTGAGTATCTGATACAATCCGGGCACAGGAAAATAGCTATGCTTTCAGCTTCCAGACAGGATGAAAGTATTGGAAAGCTTCGGCTGGAAGGCTACAAAAAAGCGTTGGAAGAGCATGGAATTTCTTTCAGGCAGGAATTGATTAAGTCTATGGATGAAACAGTGGAGCCTTATAGCATGGAAAACGGTTATCAGGCAACAAGACAGCTTTTGGATTCCAAAGAAGAGTTTACAGCTTTATATGCTATTTCAGATATGATGGCGGTTGGAGCTTTGAGGGCAATCCATGAAGCTGGGAAAAGAGTGCCTGAGGATTATTCAGTGGTGGGCTTTGATGGAATTGATATTGGAAAATACTGTATTCCTACTATTACAACAGTAAATCAGCCCATAGAGGAAATGGCAAAAGAAACAATTGGCTTGTTATTTGACATCATAGCAGGAAAAAAGAAGCATCAGCATAAAGTTTTTTCCGGTGAGATTGTAATTCGTGAATCCACGAAAAGCATATAAAGTGAGAGGCGCATATGCGCCTCTCCTTTTTTTGTGGTTTTTGGCAATTATATATGCCTGATTGTATATGTTTAATGCTCTATGCTTTTATATGCAGAATAATATTTCTATTAATAATCTGCCGGGCTCATAAGGCAGCATTGTGCTGCTAAATCATATTTGAATTATGGTAGGCGGGATTTTCCGTGACCTCTTTTTCAAACCAGTCCGGAGGCAGGTAGGAGCATGCAGCTTCCTCGTTGGGAAATTCCACTTCTGCCATAATAAGGGGAGCATGTTCGCCTTCAAAGATATCCAGTTCAATTGTAAGGCCGTTTTTTTCAGGAATATAGTATCTGGTTTTCACAATAATTTTTCCGTCGGCTTTTTCTTTTAAATGCAGATAGGCGGATTGGGACAGGGGAAGGTTATATTCTTCACGGACCATAAGGCCGTCGCCTTTGTAGGTGAGAAGGTATTTTTCTCCTTCCTGCCGGATGCGGATAACCGGGGCGGTGCATAGGTAAGCCTGTTCCAAATGTTTTTTGGGGTAGGTTTCCAAGTTGGCGGGAAGGGATTTGATTAGAAATTTGCGTTCTATTTCCATGGGGAGGTCCTCCTGTTTGGGTTTTGGTTATATTCTAACATTGTGATATTAGTATACCATATTGAGGGGGGAAAATACTAGGTGGTGGGATGAGGGGGGGAAAAGAGGGGGGACGCAAAAGAGGGAGGAGGGCGGAGTGGCGGCGGTGTTTTTTATGGCGCTTTTACTAAACAGCCTGGGGAGGGGATTGGTACCGTCCGGGTCGTCCTATAGCGCCGTCCGTGGCGCGATAGGACTAAAATTGCCATCCGTGGCAATTTTGCCCTGGGTTTTGGGCAGGCTGTTAAGTAAAAGCGCCATAAAAAACAATGCCGCCACTCCGCCCTCCTCCCTCTTTTGCTGTTTTGTTTCGGGCTTTACTCTTAGAAGAGGGTGTATTAAGTCGTGTATGTGGTTGTTTATAGGGGGGATGGGGATTACGTGGGACTTATGTTTGTGTCTGTAATTTGTTTGGTGAAATATCTTAAACCTTTCGGCATTCCACAAACAAGCCACCTCCACACAAAAATTCATGGCACCCCTTGGCATTTCGATGCACAGTTGGAGCAGGCAGCTTATATAAAGGTCTTTTGGGCCTTATGAAAACGCCAGTCCTTACACACCGTATTTTGGTTTGTTAGTACTGCTGCGTTTTCATAGAGCGAGAGCGTGCCCAATAGACCTTTATATAAGCTGCCTGCTCCAACGTCCTCAAATCCACCCCCCCCCCATCAATTTTTCACCTTAACAATTGAAAAGTATTTTGCACTCCTGTATAATGGAGAAAAATAAACAGATTAAAAAATACAATGGAAAGGAAGTAAAAAATGAACAGGGTATGCGTATTTTTTGGAACAGGCTTTGAGGAAATTGAAGCGCTGACGGTAGTGGATTTATTAAGAAGGGCTTCTGTTGAGGTGTCTATGGTATCTATTACAGGAGAAAAAAGGGTGGAAAGCTCTCATAAAGTATGTGTGGAGACGGATATGCTTCTTGAAGAGGTGGATTTTTCAAAGGTGGAAATGATTGTGCTTCCGGGAGGGATGCCCGGAACCAAAAATCTGGAAGCATGTGGGATACTTATGGAACAGGTGGAAAGGTTTGATGCAGAGGGGAAATATCTTTCGGCCATCTGTGCGGCGCCCAGTATTTTGGGGCATCGGGGAATGCTGAAAGGAAGAAAGGCATGTTCTTATCCGGATTTTGAAAGTCATTTGGAGGGAGCAGAGGTTACAAAGAATCCGGTGGAGATATCGGAGCATATTATTACCGGCAGGGGAATGGGAACGGCAATTGAATTCGGGCTGGCAATCGTGGCAAGGATGAAGGATGAAAAGACGGCAAATGAGCTGGCGGATAAAATTGTTTATAAACGGCAGGGGTTTTAAAGGATAAAATTTGAAAGTAGAGCTGTCAAAAAGTGGACAGGGCTGACATGGGGAGGCTTGACTCCAAAGGAGTCACAGCCTCCCTGTACTTTTCTAAAAAGAAAAAAGAACTGTATTAAATATGGAAGGTCAAATACTGCAAATTTTTTTTAAAATTTTGCAGTATTTTTGTGTTTTGAAACGTATTATATATAGAAGACAAAAAAGCTAAGGGACATGCAGGGATAAATCACCAATGGATAACAAGAAGGAAGAGGCAATAGAGCAGTATGCGGATACTTTGTACAAGCTTGCATTTTTACGGTTGAAAAACAGGGAGGATGCCGAAGATGTGGTACAGGAGGTGTTTTATAAATACATAAAAGCCAATATGCAGTTTGAGAGTACAGAGCATGAAAAGGCATGGCTCATACAGGTAACATTAAATCAGTGCCGTTCTCTGTGGAGAGCAGGATGGAATAAGAAGGTGGATATTCTGCCAGAGCAGGAAGCCTGTACATCGCCTGGAATGGAACAGGCCTATCTTGTAAAGGAAAGAGAAAGGAAGCTGTTAAGGGAGATACTAAAGCTTCCGGGAAAATACAGAGAAGTCATTCATTTATTTTATTACGAAAATTATTCCGTAAAGGAAATTGCCATGCTGACAGGAAGAAAGGAAAATACCGTTACTTCCCAGTTAAGCAGGGGAAGGGCTTTATTAAAAAAGGCATTAGGGGAAGCATATGATTATGAGGAAATTTAGAGAAGCTTACAGGGAAGCCTTGGACAACTCCATAAGATATACTGCATGTTGTCAGAAGATACAGGATGAGGCTGAGCATAGAGATAGAGTGGGAAGGCGGAGGAGAAAAAAGGCAGTTTCGGCAGCAGCAGGCTTTTTTGTTTTACTGATATGTGGATTTACTACGGTAAAGGCGGCAAATTATATTTGTAACAGGATTTCTATTACTGACTTTGGCTTTAAGAGCAGTGCTGTCACTGCTGAAAGCCTGCAGGAGCAGCTTGCTGCAGGTGAAGAGGCAGATTTTTTAGAGGAGTGGACAGAAGTTACAGAAAAAGGCATTAAAGCAGACAGGGTAGTAATTGAGGAAATACAGGAGCGCACTTATACGTCCTATGAAGCATTTAAAAGACAGGAAACATTCCCGTTGGCGATACCGGAAATACCTAAGGGACAGGCGGAGGATATCCACATATGGGTAACGGGGGAAAACGAAGCTCTTACCTTTTGGAAAAAAACGGATAATAAAGAAGTTATTCTGGATATATGGAATTTTGGAAAGAGTGAGGCTCATGCGGGAAGCAGAAACTATTCGGATGGGGTGACTAATGAGAGAAGTTATACAACAAAGGATGGCAGGAACTATCTGGTAGTGGATTCCAAAGCACAAGAGGCAGCCGGAATAAGAATACATACTGTTATTGCTGTTGGAGCATATGAAATATACGGTGACTATATAGGTTATACTGAAGAACAGGTTTACGAGATGCTTGAAAGTATGGATTTATCATTGTACGAATAAAAGTTGAATGTGACTTTTTGGCAGGTTCATGCATCTAAATAACAGGAGGATGTTTAAGGTCAGGTGGAAAGGAGACAGACGATGAATCGTATTTTAATTTTTGACAAGGATAAGGAACTGGTAGAATTTATTGGATTTTATCTGGCAGGGGAAGGATATGATATCTGGAAAGCATATAGTGAAGCAGAAGCGTTTCTTATAATGGGCAGGGAGAGAATCCAGCTGCTTATAACTGATGTAGAAAAAGAAGAGCAGGCAAGTCTTGCATTTATCAGCAGAATCAGGTCAAGGTATGACCTGCCCATTATCATATTATCAGAACAGGGAGATGAACAGCATAAGGTATCAGGGCTTGGTGCGGGAGCGGATGATTATGTGGTAAAGCCCTGCAGCATTTTGGAACTGGTGGCGAGAATCAAGGCGCAGCTTCGGCGTTACATACAGCTTGCCTGCGCAGATAAAAAAGAAACGGCAACCTTTCAGGTAGGGGAATTATGCATTGATGACTCTACAAAAAGGGTTACGGTAGAAGGGAATGAAGTAAGACTTACTCCGATTGAATATAAGATTTTAAAGCTTTTAGTAGAAAAACATGGAAAAGTGCTGTCAATTAATCAAATATATGAGAATATTTGGCATATGAGAGCAGTTGGAGTGGACAATACGGTGGCAGTCCATATCCGCCATATCCGGGAGAAAATTGAAAGAAATCCAAAAAAACCCCAGTATCTTCAGGTTGTGTGGGGAGCTGGCTACAAGGTAGGATGAATCCTATAGGAAGCTTTATACAGCCGTTTGGTCCGCAGTTTTCTTCACTGACACCGGGACGGGCATTTTCGTGAAAAGGTTTCTGTGTCGCAACACTCTCGCTATGATAAAAACTCAGCAGCGCTAAGCTCGAAAAAAATAGTACTGGAAATCAGCAGAGTGCCATGCTATGATATTGTCAGACAGCAGACAGTAAAATGCCGGCCTGCCTATGGGACAGGCAGAGTTGGTCTGCAATTTTGGCTAAGAAGGAGTAACCTTATGATTTTAAAGTATGTTTATGGCACACCCATTGAAACGGAAGCTGTTGTAGAGCAGATAACAGAGGCAAAGGAATCCATCCCCTTTTTTGCTGTAAAAAGAAAAGAGCAATCCATAAGCTTTTCTTATGGAATGGAAGAGGAGGATATTGTATACGGACTTGGAGAAAACGTAAGGGGAATCAATAAAAGAGGTTTTCTTTATATAAGCAGCTGCAGCGATGACCCGTGTCACAGGGAAGATACCAATTCCCTGTATGGAGCGCATAACTTTCTGCTCCTTTCCGGAAAGGAATTATTTGGTGTCTTTGTGGATTTTCCGGGAAAGGTAACCTTTGATATAGGCTATACGAAAAGAAATGAAATGCTTATTACGGCAGAGGAAGAGAATCTGGTATTTTATATTATTACAGGGGAAACGGAAAAGGAAATCATAAAGACCTTCCGGCAAATGATCGGACAAAGCTATATTGCCCCCAAATGGGCATTGGGCTATGGACAGAGCCGATGGAGTTATATGAATGAAGAGGAAATCAGAGAGGTGGTAAAAAAACACAGGGAAAACCGGATTCCTTTAGACAGTGTTTATATGGATATAGACTATATGGAACGCTATAAGGATTTTACCGTAAATAAGGAAGCGTTTCCGGATTTGCATGCATTTAGTCAGGAGATGAAGGAACAGGGCATTCATCTGGTTCCTATTATTGATGCAGGAGTTAAAATTGAGGAAGGCTATGACATATATGAGGAAGGCCTTGAAAAAGGATATTTCTGCAAAAAAGAAGACGGAAAGGAATTTGTAGCAGGCGTATGGCCTGGAAAAGTACATTTCCCGGATATGTTAAATGAGGAAGCCAGAAGCTGGTTTGGTAGAAAATATAAGATACTTTTAGATCAGGGGATAGAAGGTTTTTGGAACGATATGAATGAGCCGGCGATTTTCTATTCAGAGGATAATCTGGCAGAAGTATTCAAAGAGCTTTCTAAACTACAGGGAGAGAATCTGGATATTGATAAGTTTTTCCATATGAAGGATCTGGTGTCAGGTATTGCTAACAATCCAAAGGACTATCAGTCTTTTTATCACCAGTATAAAGGGCAGACAATCCGCCATGATAAGGTTCATAACCTGTACGGATATTATATGACAAGGGCGGCAGGAGAGGCCTTTGAGGAGCTGGAGCCGGATAAGCGGATATTGATGTTTTCGAGGGCATCCTATATAGGAATGCACCGGTATGGCGGAATATGGACGGGAGATAACATGTCCTGGTGGTCCCATCTTCTGCTGAATATCCGCATGATGCCGGCGCTGAATATGTGCGGTTTCCTGTTTACGGGAGCGGATTTGGGAGGCTTTGGCGCTCATGTTACCGAGGACTTACTGTTACGCTGGTTAGCCTTTGGGATTTTTACTCCGCTGATGCGCAATCATTCCGCATTGGGAACAAGAAGGCAGGAAGCCTATCAGTTTGAGAGCAATCAGGCATTTGCGGATTTGATAGGAATCCGTTACGGTATTCTTCCATATATTTACAGTGAATATATGAAGGCCTCCTTAAGAGGGGAAATGATGTTCAGGCCTTTAGCATTTGATTATAGAGAAGATGATTTTGCAAAAAGAGTGGAAGACCAGCTTTTAGTAGGTGACAGCATTATGATAGCGCCTGTATATGAGCAAAATGCAAAGGGCAGATATGTATATCTTCCCGAGAAAATGAAGCTGGTGAAAATGAAGAGGCTGACAGAAATGGAAAGCCGGATTATGGAAAAGGGACACCATTATATTGAGGTGGCTTTGGATGAAGTAGTATTTTTTATTCGTCCGGATAAGATATTTCCTTTATCAAAGGGTGGACAATGCGTGGAGGAAGTCGATTTTGAACAGTTAGAGCTTTTAAGCTTTGTAGAAACAGAGGCTTCTTATGAGCTTTATACGGATGACGGGCTTACAAAAGAGTATGACCTGCCGGAGCATTTTAAGACCTTTACAGTAAAAAAATAGTGTAGCGGTAGCCGTTCAGCCCGCCCCGGGAAAGCCGGTGGATGTGTGTGCTGCATGGAAACCCGC